>JAGQRV010000040.1:0-141 GCA_020425125.1 Paracoccaceae bacterium
TCCACGCCCAACGCGAGGCCTGCGAAGCGTACATCGCCAGCCAGCGGTCGGAAGGCTGGGTACTCGTCCGCGACCCGTACGACGACGGCGGCCTCTCGGGCGGCACGCTGGAGCGCCCCGGCCTGAAGCGGCTGCTGGAGG
>JAGQRV010000040.1:185-92931 GCA_020425125.1 Paracoccaceae bacterium
ACAAGATCGACAGATTGTCCCGGTCTCTGGCCGACTTCGCCCGGCTGGTCGAGATCTTCGACCGCAACGGCGTGACCTTTGTCTCGGTGACGCAGTCGTTCAACACCACCACCTCCATGGGACGGCTGACGCTGAACATCTTGCTCAGCTTCGCCCAGTTCGAGCGGGAAGTGACGGCGGAACGCATCCGCGACAAGGTCGCCGCCTCCCGGCGCAAGGGCATGTGGATGGGCGGTGTGCCGCCTTACGGTTACCGGGTCGAGAGCCGGAAGCTGGTCATCGACGAGGCGCGCGCCGAACAGGTCCGCTGGATCTTCGCCCGCTTCCTCGAGATCGGGTCCTGCACGGAACTCGCGCGGGAGGTCGGCGCACGCGGCATCCGCACGCCGAAGGGCAACCGGATCGACAAGAAATTCATCTACCGGATGCTCAGCAACCGCNNNATCGGCGAGGCGGTGCACAAGGGTGAAAGCTATCCCGGCGAGCACGCGGCGATCGTCGACCGCGCAACCTGGGACAAGGTCCATGCCATCCTGCAGGAGAGCCCGCGCAAGCGCGCCGCCCGCACCCGCGCCGACACGCCCGCGCTGCTGAAGGGGCTGCTCTACGGTCCCGACGGCGCGGCGTTCTCGCCGACCCATACGCGCAAGGGCGGCAGGCTCTACCGCTACTATGTCAGCCAAACGGTGCTGAAGCATGGTGCCGGGTCATGCCCCGTGGGCCGCGTCCCTGCCGGCGAAATCGAGGCTGCTGTCATCGGCCAGCTTCGCACCGTGTTCCGTCAGCCCGAGATCGTGGCGGGCACATGGAAGGCGGCGCGGGCGCGGGATGGCGAGATCACCGAGGCCGACGCCCGTGCGGCCCTGCAGCAGTTGGACCCGCTGTGGGACGAGCTTTTCCCCGCCGAGCAGGCGCGCATCGTGGCGCTGCTGGTGGAGCGCGTGGACATCGGCACGGACGGGTTGAACGTCAGCCTCCGCGTAGACGGCCTCGGCAACCTCGCCCGCGAGATGCTAGCCGGCGGCATCGAGGCCGCAGCATGACACGCGGGGCGCCGATACCTGACACGGTGACGCTCCACGTCCCGTTCCGGATCGTGAAGCGCGGTGGGCGCAAGGAGATGCAGCTGCCGGACGGTGCCGTGCAGCCGCGCCGGACAGACGGTACCCTCGTCAAGGCGCTGGCTCGCGCGTTCCGCTGGAAGCGGATGCTTGAGTCGGGCGAATACGCCACCATCGCCGAACTGGCTGAGCGCGAGGGGATCGCGCCCTCGTACATGACCCGCGTCCTGCGTCTCACGCTGCTGGCGCCCGACATCGTCGAGGCGATCCTGGACGGGAAGCAGGGACCGAAGGTGACGCTGGCGCGGGTGCTTGAGCCGTTTCCGATGCAGTGGCCGGAGCAGTTCGACGCTATGGCCATGGCGCGAGGCTGCCCAAATCCCCCCGCGGCTGCATGGGAGTCTTGAGAACGTACCATGAACATTGTAACTATGTGGTTGGCCGCATTCGACGAGTCTGTCAAAGTGCGGATCAGCCGGCACGGAAGAACCGGCAAGGAGGGCTGAGTGGACAATAGCGAAAAACGGAAGGCTCGCGGCGCGTTCTTCACGCCCCCGGAAATCGCGCGCTACCTTTGCGACTGGGCCGTTCGTAAACCCTGTGACGCCGTGTTTGAGCCTTCGTGTGGCGAAGCCAGCTTCCTCTTGGCGGCCGGTGAGAGACTGCGATCTCTCGGGGCAAACCCGCTGCTATGGGGCGAGCAATTGCAGGGCGTGGAGATTTTCGACACATCTGCCCGCAACGCTGAGGTTCTGCTACAGGACGCAGGCTTCGATGCTCGCGTTTCTGTGGGCGATTTTTTCGAGCATGAACCGCCAATCACTTACGATGCCATCGTAGGCAACCCGCCTTTCGTACGATACCAGAACTTCACCGGAGCGGCCCGTTCACGAAGCATGGAAGCCGCCCTTGCTCAGGGAGTGCGTCTTTCGGGGCTTGCAAGCTCATGGGCAGCATTTGTTGTCAAGGCAGCGCTTCACCTTTCTCCAGGCGGTCGCCTTGCACTAGTGCTCCCTGCCGAACTGCTGAGCGTAAATTACGCGCAGGAGGTTAGACGTTTCCTTCTACGTCGCTTCGCCCGCGTTCGCCTCATCATGTTCGAAGAGCGTGTGTTTCCCGGTGTGCTGGAAGAAGTTGTGCTGTTGCTTGCCGAAGGTACTGGCGGTGCGTCCTGCCTTGAAGTTCACCAAACCAAGGATGTTGGCTCTCTTGCTTCGGTCGACGTAGCCGAATGGGTCCAACACACTCCCAGCGGTGACAAGTGGACGAATGCGCTGGTGGCGGAAGAGGCTTTTGCCACTTACCAGGGTTTGATCGACGATCGTTTTGAGCAGCTGCGTGATTGGGGCCGCCCCTATCTTGGTGCTGTAACTGGAAACAACAAATACTTCTCGATGTCACGCGCGGATGCTGCGAGGCATGGGCTGACCGATGAGGATTTGGTTCGGATTTCGCCTCCTGGCGCACGGCATCTTCGTGGGCTCACATTCACTGATAAGGCTTGGAAGCAGCTGGCCAACGAGGGCTCACGGTGCCTGCTTCTTTATCCAGGTGCGAACCCATCGCCTGCGGCTCTGCGCTACATTGAGGCCGGAGCAGAGGCAGGTGTGTCGAGTGCATACAAATGCCGGGTCCGCAGCCCCTGGTGGCGAGTTCCTCTCGTAGAAGCGCCCGATCTGTTCCTGACATACATGAACCACGACAGGCCACGCCTCGTAACAAACGCGGCCCGAGCGCACATTCTGAATTCGGTTTACGGGGTACGGCTGGCGGATGGCAGGCGCAAAATTGGGAGCGACCTGCTACCCATCGCCAGCTTGAACAGCATCACGCTTCTCGGCACAGAGATTGTGGGGCGTGCATACGGGGGTGGGCTTCTGAAGATGGAGCCACGGGAGGCAGACAACCTGCCATTGCCGTCGCTAACGCGGATAAAGGCTTGCGAGCAGCAGCTTCGCAAGGCGAGACCGAGAATTGCAGGTGCATTGAGAAAAGGTGATGTAGCTGCGGCCGTTGAAGCAGTCGATCGCATTATTTTGGCGGATATACCCGAAGAAGATCTCAATGCCCTGAAGCTAGCGCGCGAGATACTCTTCCAGCGCCGCCGCGCACGCGGGAGCGGCATCGAGAACTGATGCGTCCGCTTCACCGCGTAGACTTCATGTGAAGACGGATGCGTTTTTCGATGCCTTAAACTAAAGGGCAGCATATAAATTAACGATCACCTGCAGACTGAGAGACAATCGTGGCAGAAAATCAATCCAAGAAGGCGCAGGCTTGGAAGTATTTTGACGCGATCGCTGCAGCAGCGGCGCCAGATGAGGAGCACAGCAATCCTTGGCAGACGAGTTCGGACGGCGAGATTTGCTTTTCTCCAGACTACCGGGTCCTGGAGCAGTTTCTGAGCGTCCCCCTTGTATTGAGCGCGGGCACCCAGTCTGGCGTCCCGGCTTTGGCACTTGATGTGTGGCTGAGCTACGAACTGCGTCGTGCAGGCTTTCACCCCAATCAGGTGTGGCCCCGTCCGACCAACCCTCGGATATTTCCAGCCGCCGCATCAGCTCTGATTGATTCTCTCCCCTCGAAGTTGAGGAATGAGATCGCAGATCGCGTTTCCAATAAGACATCGATTAGAGGCGTAACGTCATCCGCAGGTACAATTCTTGGCAAAAATTATCTGAAACAAGTAGACGTTATTATTTCCGACTGGTCGACCGGGCCGGAACTCCTTGTTTCAACCAAGCGAATGGACTCGTCCTATGGAAAGAATGCACCGAATAGAATTGAAGAATCCTACGGTGACGCAAAGAACCTGCGATTACGACACCCACTTGCAGCAACTGGATTTTTGTTCGGACTAAACGCAGATATATTACTCAAAGAGCCGAACACTGCAGAGTGGTTGTTTGACCTTCTTATAAAGCTCGGGAGGGAAGAGGACGCGTATCATGCCACTTGTGTAATACTCATGTCATATTCAGATCCTTCGCCTTCAGAGGAGAATGAAGAACAGGGTACCTCTGTCAAATTGGAGAGGGATAAAGAAGATGCCACAGAACATCACTACGAAGACGTAGTCGATCCTAACATTATAGATAGAATAATTCATGACCCAATAGTCAGCGTAGTGCTAGATCGTGCCCCGGATGCCCTTCAACCTGCTCGATTTCTGGCAACTATTGCGACCCAAGTTCTAGAAGCTACTCCAATAGATATGCATCCTGAGGTTCGGCGGCGCATAAGAGCAGCCACGCCAAATTTGTCAGGGCAACGTTAACGGATGAGCGAGAAACTACATTTTACAACAGACGCAGGACTCATAGATCGGCTTGGCCGTGAGCTTGTTGGGCGTCAAGAGACCGCGTTAATCGAGCTCGTTAAGAACAGCTTTGACGCCGACGCTCGCAGCGTGTCCGTCACGCTTGAACGTGATGCATTGACTATTGAAGACGACGGCACCGGCATGACCCGTGATGAGCTCGTCGAAGGCTTTCTGCGTCTCGCGAGCACTTTCAAGGTGCAGGAGCCTAGATCGCGCGTTTTTAATCGCCAGCGCGCTGGTCGAAAGGGCATTGGGCGCTTCTCCACACAGCGTCTCGGAAGCGTGCTTCGCCTCAAGACTTGGGTGAATGCCAACGAACCTGGGATCGAGTTGGTCGTGGACTGGCGAGAGTTCGAGAGTGGCCGCAGTCTCGATGACGTGCCGGTCCATCTGGGGACGGTGCCGCCAGCGTCGCCCGGCACCAAGATTAGAATTGAATTGCTCCGCGATGAATGGTCCGATGCCCAAATCCGCCGGTGCTGGCGCGGTTTGCTCGCGCTTCAACAGCCGTTTCCCGTTGCGCCTGTCGAGAACCGACCAGACATCGATCCAGGCTTCGAGGTTCGCTTCGTTCGCGGTGGCGATCTTTTCAACGATCCCAAACTGGTAGCGGATTTCCAAAGCGAGATCCTCGCCCACCGGCACGCGATTGTCGAGTTTCGGGTCAACGGCGAGGGGATCGCCGAGTGGCGCTTGACCCAGAACCAGTTTGGACCTGATCGGGGTTGGAGCCGCATTCATCATGACCACCGTGATGACGTGCCCCCCCCTGCCTATCATCATCTTCGCGATGTCGCGATGAAGGCGCACTACTTCATTCTCTTGCCCGAGCTTCTTCCAAAGCTCGCGTTCTCGCGAGTGCGCGACGTCTTGCGCAGTGAAGGCGGGATCAGGCTTTACCGTAATGGTTTCCGGGTTGTGCCGTATGGCGAGCCAGAGAATGACTGGCTGAACCTCGACTACCTTTATACGCAGCGCAGCGCGGTGCTGGCTCCGGTCGCCAACCGCAATTTCTTCGGCGTGATCGAAGTTAACGATCCCGAAGGGGTGCAATTCGAAGAGCACACATCGCGGGAGGGCCTAATCGAGACCGACTCGTTTCGCGAACTTACGGGGCTCGCGACAACCGTTTTGGCAACCGCGGTAAATCGGATATCCGAGGACCGTGGCCGCAAACAAAGCGCGGGCGGGTCTACCCAACGCAAGTCGGAGGAGACGCTAGATCGTTTGCGCAAGGCGGCGCAGAGTGTTCACGAGGCTGAGGAAGCTCGTCGCCTCGCGCGCGAAGCAGGGAACGAGTCATCGGCCAGAGACGAGAATCTTGACCCGGATACAGGCAGGCAAACTGACAACTCGGGGTCACCCCAGGACGAAAGCACGGCTGCATTGATCCAAGAATCCATTGCGTTGCTGGAGCGGCAACAGGCCGAGCTAGCGGATGAGGCCGCGCTTCTGCGCCTTCTCGCAACACTTGGGCTCACCACATCCGAGTTCAGCCATGAAACTGGCATGACATTCGAAGCTGTCCGGATGGATTTCGCCGCCATATTCGAAGTGGCGCTACAGGCGAAGGTCGGAGATAACGAATTCGCTGGCCAGGTCGAGCGGGCGGATGCAATGCTTAGTCGCCTCGACGCTTTAACTGCGTACCTTAACGAGTTGGCTTCTGCCCGTTCGGTGCGCGAACTTTCGGCAATTAGCGTTAGCAAGGCGGTGGATGATTTCGCACATGGTGTTCGCAAGTTAGCGGAAAAGGCCGGTATCAATTTGGATGTTCATACTCCTGAGTTTGATCCACTTTATACCCGACCAATGCACGCGGCTGAAGTTGCATCAATATTACTGAACTTCTTTTCCAACTCGCTCAAGGCGCTTCGACGAATTGATGGGCAACGTTGCATCGAGGTGAAAGCGGAACGCGAAAACGACAGCCACATCGTCATACGGTTCAGTGACTCGGGCGATGGTATTCCAGAGGAAATTCGAGAAAACGTATTTGATCTTTTTTTTACTACCCGCGTCGCCGCACAAGCCAACGCAAGTACAGCCGAGCAATACTCTGGTACAGGCCTCGGGCTTTGGATCGTGCATCAGATTGTATCTAAGGCGGGTGGCGATATCGAGGTAGTCGATCCGGCGGCAGGCTTTGCAACTTGCATCGAGGTGCGTTTACCTGCGGAAGTGGAAGAATGACAATGCCCCCTTGGTTTCTGATCGACGACAGTCCGGAAGAGGCAAAGGCATATGCGCAAAACCTCGCACAGGATGATGTACTGCCGATCGAATACATGAGCGTAGCGGATGCAGCAGAGAGGCTTCGGAGCGGGGATCTCATACCGGCAGGCCTGCTTATGGATGTTGATCTTTCAAATGAGCTCGGTCCGCAACAGACTGGCCCCGGGATGTCTCAAAGCATTCGCGTTGCGCAACAAAATCAATCCCTTCCGCCTTTCCCCATCGTCCGTTTTTCGCTTCGTGAAAAGGTTCTACGGAATATCGGCCAGGATTCCAGCAGCGACGATATATTCGACCTGAAGATCGAAAAAGACGGTCTCAGCAATCCAGTTGTGCGCGATGCCGTGCGGAGCAAGCTTGTAGGCGTCCGCCAGATTTACGATGTGCTCGAACGGGACGAACAGAACCTGTTGTCGGTTATAGGTCTCAGTGAAGATTTCTGGAGCCTATGGGGTAGTTCCGGTTTTCAAGACACTTTTGAGGTCGCAGACCGCGTCCACCTTCGCGTATATCCATTGATTAGGCTGTTGGTCCACCCCGGCTTGCTCATTGAGGAAGGACTCCTTGGATTTAGGCTCGGAATCGACAGAGGGGCGTCACCAGGATGGTCTGCCGTGCTCGATGCGGTATCGGATTTCAGTTATTGCGGCGTTGCTCATGGATGCTTTCGACGTTGGTGGGCGCGCGGGATTGAGCAATGGTGGCAAGAAAGTGTCGGTGGAGCGCTTCCACTAGCTGGCACGGAGGTCGAACAACGGGTCGAGCTGTTGAGCAAGAGCTTTGATGACCTTGTGCCGTTAGGGATGCCGAAAGGGAGCATGGGCAAGCGTCCTTGGCGGTATTGTTTGTTGAGCTGGGAGCAGCGGCAAGATCTTGTCCCGGTTGATCCTGCCAGAGCGGTAAGGATCAAACCGCGGAGCCCAATGCCTTCTTGGCTCGATCCTCTGTACGCTTCGTTGGGCGAGGCATTGCGGAACCGTGACGATCCCCGGCTCGATAAGGAGGACCTAAAGCGGCTCCAGCCATACGCGCGGATGGCCTGATGACGCTTGCATTGCCCGAAGAGTTGGAACGATTGGCCGAAGCGTTGCAGCGGGAGCCATCGACCGAGAGCACTTCCAATTCAATCTATACCAACCTTGGCCGCTTTAAGAGCGACTGGGCAAGCAACCTGCGACTTCGTGGCAGTGGGCTCGCATTGCCGGTTCCGCGCAACCAAGGGCTTCATCCCGTCGGATGTGCGCTGCAATCAGCTTCGCTCGATTTTGAATATGAATGGCGCGACGGTGATGTGATGCCGTGGCGCGCGGAATATCAAGTCCGTGTGGAGGGCTTTCTGGACGCTGGCGACGCGCTGTTCGAACTACAGGATCACTGGCGGCTAGATACCGATATGTACGCGCCGTCACGCCGAGTGGCCGAAGGCGCGGCACAAAACCCTTCCAAGGAACCACATCCACTCTTCCACTTTCAACGCGGTGGCCATGCGCAGGACGCGTTCGCGTCGAGCGATTTTTTGCCGGGAACGCCTTGCACGATACAAGGGGTATGGAAGGGGCTGTTGCAGAGCCCAGGTCTACGGGTGCCGGTGCTGCCTCTTGATCCAATTTTGGCATTAGACTTCTGCCTCAGCCAAAGCAACGGGACGGTCTGGCGGCGTCTGCAGAACATCCCCGAGTATCTGACGGTAATCGAGAAAGCGCAACGGCGCCTCTGGGAACCATTCTTTGCGGAACTCCAAGATCCAGCATTTCGTCGAACCTGGTTCGGACCGTCACTCTTAGTTTGATGGCTAAGAACCGCAGATCTGCCGCCAGAATTGCCAATCTGCTCACTTTACCGGAACTGCCACTCTTCGAAGAAGCAGCGAACGCCAGCTTCTCGCTCTTCGTACCGTGCTTGGCAAAATGCTGCACTGCGGAGGTCCTGGTGCTGTGCTACGTTGCCCGACCAGCGAACGTTCGATTTCCGTTCCATCTGGCCGAACGAGACTCCGATCGAAGTCTTCTGGTCGCCCCTCCGAAAATCCATTTATTACAGAACCTTACAAGCTATTCACCAAATCGGCGCAGTCATGAGGTCTGGAGAATATCGACCCTGAGAGACCACTTCCGGGCCACCTGGCGCGGGGCCGGTTAACAACCCCTCCCGCATAACCCTCGAATACAACGACAAAATCCGGCCGCAGCCGGATAGGGAGAACGCTTTCGCGAGGGCAAGTGGCGGAGAGACAGGGATTCGAACCCTGGAGACGGTTTCCCGCCTACACGCGTTCCAGGCGTGCGCCTTCGACCACTCGGCCACCTCTCCGCTGGCGGCCCTTCTATCCGTAGCGGCGCGACGAGGGCAAGGGGCTTCGGGCTTTACCTGACGCGTCGTTGCGCCCTGCGTCGGACGGAAGTTCGCATCCTCCGCCCGCGCGTCCTGTCACGCATCGATGTCGGGCACGCGTTCGGACTCCGGCGCCATCGGCCGCGGCCCGGTATCGGGCTGGTGCGGGCGCAGTTCGCTGGCGTTACGCACCCAGAGATCGCGTTGAGGGAACGGGATTTCGATGTCTTCTTCGCTGAACCGGCGCGCAATCTCGTGGTTCATGTCCGACTTGACGCTCAACACGTAATTGACGTCCCGAAGGATCGCTCGGATCTCGAAATCAAGCGAACTCGCCCCGAATCCGGTGAAGATTACTGTCGGCTGCGGCGAGATCACCACCAGCGGATGGGCCTTCGCGATCTCCATCAGAATTCGTTCCACCTTCCTGGTGTCGGTGCCGTAGGCAACGCCGACCGGCACGATCACCCGGCCGATCAGATTGCCATGCGTCCAGTTCGTCACCACGCCGGACACGAGATCGGCATTCGGCACGATCACGTCGGTGCGGTCGAAGGTCTCGACCACGGTCGCCCGGACCGAGATCTTCCGGACATACCCCATCTGCCCGCCGACTTCGATCCAGTCGCCCTCCGAGATCGGCCTCTCGACCAGAAGGATGATGCCCGACACGAAGTTCGAAACGATGGTCTGAAGGCCGAAGCCGATGCCGACCGCCAGCGCACTGGCGAAAATGGCCAGCGACGACATGTCGATGCCGGCCATGGTAATTGCGGCGACCCCCGCGAGAAACACCCCCACATAGCCTGTTCCCGCGACGAGCGCGGTACGTGCGCCGGTATCCAGGTGGGTCTTCGGCAGAATCGTGGTCTTGAGCGCCCCCTGGATCAGCCGCGTGATCCCATAGCCCAACAGGAACACGGCTAGGAAGATTACGAACTCGCTCGGCGACAGGCGCAGGTCGCCGACCTGGAAGCCTTCGCGGACGCGGCTCCAGACTTCCGTCAGGTCGGTCCACCGCGCGCCCCACATCAGCGCGATGACCGGCAGCGAAGCAAACATCAGAAGCGCGCCGAACAGCGTGGGAAACAGCCCCTCCTCGCCGGGTGCCGCGATGTCCCCGGTCGTGGCGATTGCGTAGAACTCGCTGACGGCGCGCTGGATCAGCGTCATCAGCCCGAACAGGAAAAACGTTGCGATCGCCGGGTAGACTAGGTGCTTGCTGAGCGCGACATACCCGACCGCTCCGGCAAGGACCGTCACAACACAAAGGGCCTGAGTCAGGGCCGCTACCACGCTGATGACGCCGCTGGAAAAGGCAGATTCATCCGCCACATCTTCGCCCTGATGCTGCGACAGCCGGTACAGCCGCGCGATGCGATAGAGCACAACAGCCGCGACAATCCCGAGAGCAAACCCGAGATAGGCACTGGTCTGCGGAGAGAAACCCAGACTCTGGTTCAGACTGTCAACGCCGTGATGGAACGCCATGATTCCCGCCAGCACATAGCTGAGCCGGCGTGCCCTGCGGACATATTCCGGGGCAATTCGGAGCGGCACCGCCTCGGCCCGGCCGCGGGGAAAGATCTGCCGCACGAGCCAGGTGCTGGTGATCATCATCAGCCCGAAGCTGCCAACGGCGAGGATCACCTTGTCGCCCGTATCGCCCAGAATCCGCGAAAACTGAACCGCCGCGAGAAGCAGAAGAAGTCCGAGCAGCGGCAAAGCCAGCTGACTGATGACGATCAGAAGGCGCAGCCCACGGCGCAGCGGCCGCCTGCGGATCGCGTCGATCACCTTGGCCAGGCGGTCGGTCCAGTATCGGGTCCGGAACACCATGAAGGTCCCGGCAAGAAGCAGAAGGACGGAAGCCGGTAGCTGCGAGATCACGTCGCCGCGGCGGCCCGCATCCTTCAGATTTTCCATCACCTCTCGGGGCAACTTGAGGAAGGCGCCGTTCACTTCGGACAGGACCGGTGTCCAGTTCAGCGGGTTGAGAGGGACCGGATAGCGCTGCAGGACCTTGCTGGCCTGCTGTTCACGCAGAACCTTGTCGATCTCGGCCACCAGCGCGTCGGCCTGAACGAAGGCTTCGGTCGCCCGCAGCGATGGTGCCTTCAGATCGCCGATCTCCTTGAGCAATGCGGCGCGGCGACTTGCGACTTCCTCGGGTTCGGTCTGGCCTTCGGCCGGCGCCGGGCCGAGCGTGTCGAGCTGCCGCTGCGCCCGCGAAATCCGCGCCGAATTGGCGTTCTCAGCATCCAGGAACCGATCCCGGAACTTCGCCACTTCCCCGCGCAGCCGGAGGAGCGTCGGTTCCGTGGCCCGGCCGGCATCCAGTACCCGGTCCGCCCGGCCGACCATTTCGGACCAGGCCGTGTAGTCGTCGTCGGTCAGCCCCTGCGCCAGCGCTGCCAGCGGTACGGTGAACAGTAACAGCGCCAGAAGCCAGATCCTGGCCGTCCGCGCAACCGCCCGAAACATGCTCAATCCTCGAATACGCTGGGCAATGTCCTGTCGTGACCGTCGAGCCAGACCGGGAACGGCAGGCCCTTCTCCTTCAGGAAGGCTGGGTTGAAAAGCTTGGACTGGTAGCGGGTGCCGTAGTCGCACAGAACCGTCACGATCGTGTGGCCCGGTCCCATCTCCTGGGCCATGCGAACGGCGCCCGCGACGTTGATCCCCGACGAGCCGCCGAGGCAGAGCCCCTCTTCGGCCAGCAGATCGAAGATGTAGGGCAGCGCCTCGGCATCCGGGATCTGGAAGGCCATGTCCGGTCGGAAACCTTCCAGATTGGCGGTGATCCGCCCCTGCCCGATCCCTTCGGTGATCGAGTTTCCTTCGGCCTTCAGCTCGCCGGTGGTGTAATAGCTGTAGAGCGCGGCGCCCTCCGGGTCGGCGAGACCGATCTTCACGCCCTTGGGCTGAAGCGCTTCCGCGACCCCCGCAAGAGTTCCACCGGACCCGACCGAACAGATGAATCCGTCCACCCGGCCGCCGGTGTCGGCCCAGATCTCGGGGCCGGTCGTCTCCACATGGGCATGCCGGTTCGCCACGTTGTCGAACTGGTTTGCCCAGATCGCTCCGTTGGGCTCGGACTCGTTCAGCTTCTCCGCAAGGCGGCCGGAGTAGCGCACATAATTGTTGGGATTGCGGTACGGCGCGGCGGGGACCTGCACCAGTTCCGCGCCGGCCAGCCGGATCATGTCCTTCTTTTCCTGGCTCTGGGTTTCGGGGATCACGATCACGGTCCGAAAGCCCATGGCGCAGCCGACCAGTGCCAGACCGATGCCTGTGTTCCCGGCGGTCCCCTCGACGATGGTGCCTCCGGGCGACAGCTTGCCCTGCTCCACGGCGTCGCGGATGATGTAGAGCGCCGCCCGATCCTTCACCGACTGCCCGGGATTGAGGAACTCCGCCTTGCCGAGGATCTCGCAACCGGTCGCTTCACTGACCCGGTTCAGACGGATGAGCGGAGTATGCCCGATTGCCGAGGCCAGATCGCCGTAGACCGCCATGATATCCTCCGCTTCTCCAGAACACTGCTTTCTCTATTGACCGCGGCCGTTCTGTTCAACCGGAGCCGCGCAGTCGGTCGGCGTTTGCATCCAGCCACCAAGCCGACAGGATCAGCGGCCCGACCGGAACGTCCCCGGCGGCGATCCGCTCCCGAAGAGCGTCACGGGACATCACATGGCCACGGATATCTTCGCCCTCGACATCGAGACCGCCCAGTTGTGCCGCGTCGTCCGGCAGGTCGGCGATTCCCAGATAGGCATAGATGTACTCCGAGAAGGCGCCCGTGGACGGATAGTATTCGGCGATCTTGTGCACGGCGCTGAGGCTCAACCGCGCCTCTTCGGCCGCCTCCTTGTGCGCCGTCGCCTCGGGTGTGTCTCCCGGCTCGATGCGCCCCGCGATCGGCTCGAGCACCCAGGGCGACGGATCGTGCCGCGCGATGGGCGAGACCCGGATCTGTTCGATCACCAGCACCCGGTCCCGCACCGGATCCCAGGGCAGAACCGTGACCGCATCGGCCATCACGAAGGCCGCCCGGACCAGAGACCCGCTGTCGCCACCATCGAAACGCCGGTGCGAATAGACGTAGTCCTCGACGAGGAAGTACTTGCGATAGGGGCGTTCCACCGACTGCATCCGGATATCGGACTCGTCAAGGCCGCTCGGCGGCCGTCGTGGAGCCTCGCGCGCCCGCAGCCGCGACTCGGCCCGGGCCCAGATCATGCCGAGGCGGCTGCGCACGGTGCCGGCATCCTGGACCCCGGCGCAGTCGACGATCTCTTCCGCCGCCTCGCGCCAGATCGCGCGCCAGCGTTCGGACGAGGGCTCACCGTCGAAGCGGCGGCCGGCAAGAGCCGTGGCAGAAGGTGCAACGACCGAAACGGGCACCCCGCCAACTGTCCCTTGGCTGATCTCGGCGTCATGGACCGCAGCATAGAAGTCGAGGCGCCGTTCCGCCTCGGCACTTGCCGGACGGACACCAAGGCCGTCCGGACCGGCCGATCCGTCGAGCGTCGCCGGAACCGCCGCCGATCCGGATCCCAACACCTGCGCCGCGATCTCGACATCGGCAAAGGGTCCAACCAGAAATACCTGCACACTGTCTCTCCTCGGCGGCCTGCGCCGTCCCGGTCCTGCCGGGTCGCGGCGCAGGCGTCCAGTCCCCGGAACGCCGCGGGCCTCAATCTTGCGTGTTTGCGGGATCAGCTCCGCCAGGCCTCATAGGCGTCGAGCGCACGCCGCCGACCGGCATCAAGACGCACGACCGGATCGGGATAAGCGTCGTCCGCGCGCAAATCCCAGCGTCGCGGCACCGCGTCGAAATAGCTCAGCGACTGCGCCGACGGGGCAGCGCTGCCTTCGGCAATCCAGGCGTCCACATAGGCAGCTTCGGGGTCGAAGCGCTCGGCCTGACCATCGGGATTGAAGATGCGGAAATACGGCGCCGCATCCGGGCCGCTGCCCGCAACCCATTGCCAGCCCATCGCGTTCGACGCCGGATCCCAGTCGCGCAGGGTCTCTGCGAACCAGCGCTGGCCGATCCGCCAATCGGCCATCAGATGCTTGGTCAGATAGGAGGCAACGATCATCCGCGCGCGGTTGTGCATGAACCCGGTGACGTAGAGCTCCCGCATCGCCGCATCCACAAGGCGGATGCCGGTCCGTCCCCGCATCCAGGCGATCACCTCCGGCCGGGATGCGTCCGCGCTCCAGGGAAAGCTGTCCCATTCCTCACGCCAGTTCTGCGTCGTGAGGCGCGGCGTGTGATAGGCAAGATGGTGCGCGAAGTCGCGCCAGACAAGTTCGCGCTGGAATGCCCCGGCTCCTTCGGCACCGCGCCGCCCGGCCTCGATCGCCGACAGCCAGCAGGTCCGCACACTGATCTCGCCATGCGTCAGGTTCTCGCTCAGCAGCGAGGTTCCGGCCGCGGCCGGAACGTCCCTGAGCGCAGCGTAGTCTTCGACCTTTCCGCTGATGAAACCGCCGAGCCGCCCGCGCGCCGCGTGCTCCCCGACGGTCAGGTGGGGCGCCACGACAGCAGCTCCGCGGTTCATGCCCGCCTCGGGCTGCCAGTCCCGCATCCGGTCGCTGCCGGGCCATGTCTCGGGCGCCGGCATCCGCGTCGGCGTCGCAAGCGGCGCGCCAACCTCGCGCCCGCAGACCACCCGCCAGTAGGGCGTGAAGACCTTGTAGGGGCCACCCTCCTTTGTCTCGACCGTCCAGGGCTCGAACAGAAGATGCCCGGGAAAGCTGCGTGCCTCAACGCCGTCCGCCTTCAGCTCAGCCTTGACGTGCTCATCGCGGCGTCGCGCATCCGGATCGACAAGCCGCGACCAGAAGACCCCTCGGGCCCCGGTCTCGGAAATCAGCGCCCGAAGTGTTTCCAGCGCCTTTCCCCGGCGCAGGATCAGACGGCTGCCTTTCGCCTCCAGCGCGTCCGCCAGCTTGGCCGCGCCCAGAAGCATCCGCCATCGCGGCAGCGCGCCGTATGCATCGACGACCTCGTCCAGCACGAAGACCGGCACCACCGGTCCGCCGGCATCTACCGCGGCGGACAGGGCCGGGTTGTCCGACAGGCGCATGTCGCGCCGGATCCACCAGATCACCGGCCGCCGGTCCGTCATCGCTTCGCTCCGCGTCGTGCCTCAAAGCCTCCGGCGCAGATAGCCCGCCCCTCAGCGCGTCAAGCGCGGACGTCCACCACCACCCGGCCGCGGACCTTGCCCTTCAGGATATCCGCGCCCAACTGCGGCAGGTCGGAGAGCGTGGCGGGTTCGATCATCGCGTCGAGCTTGTCCATAGGCAGGTCGGTCACCAGCCGGTCCCAGGCGCGTACCCTTTGAGCGTGGGGCCGCATCACGCTGTCGATCCCCAGAAGGTTCACGCCGCGGATGATGAAGGGGATGACCGTCGTCGGAAGCTGCGCCCCCCCGGCAAGTCCCACGGCAGCGACCGAGGCACCGTATTTCATCTGTCCGAGCACACGGGCCAGCATCGCCCCGCCGACCGCATCGATGCAGCCTGCCCAGGTCTCGGATTCTAGCGGCCGCTTGACGGTCTCTGCCAGATCCTCGCGAGGCACGATCCGGGCGGCGCCGAGATCGCGCAGATAGGGTTCGGTCTCGGGTCGTCCGGTCACGGCCGCAACCTCGTATCCCAGATGTCCCAGGATGGCCGTGGCCACCGAGCCCACGCCGCCCGCCGCCCCGGTAATCAGCACTGGACCGCTCTCAGCGGTCAGACCGTGATCTTCCAGCGCCATCACCGCGAGCATCGCGGTGTAGCCCGCCGTGCCGATGGCCATTGCCTGCCGCGTGGAGATCGGATCGGGCAGCCTGACCAGCCAGTCGGCCTTGACGCGCGCCTTTTCGGCATACCCGCCCCAGCGGATCTCGCCCACGCGCCAACCGTTCAGCACCACCCGGTCGCCGGCAGCGAACCGGGAATCGTCCGAACTTTCGACGACGCCGGCGAAGTCGACGCCCGGCACATGCGGCCATGTCTTGACCAACCCGCCACCATTTCCGAGGCAGAGACCGTCCTTGTAGTTCACCGTGGAATACTCGACCGCAACGGTCACGTCGCCGTCCGGCAGGCGGTCCTCGGACAGTTCCTGGATCGAGGCGGCCGTATTGCCGGCCTCGTCCTTCTCGACAACCATTGCTCGGAACATGGGTTTCTCCTCAGTAGCCGCTTGGCATCAGGATGATGTCGGTCGCGCCGGGGGCAACCCCCGCCGCGGTGAGCATGGCGTGGATCTGGCCCCGGTGGTGCGTCTGGTGATTGAAGAAATGCGCGACGCAGACCGACCATGGCCGCGTCAGGCTTCGCTGCGCCGAAGCGGAGTGGAAGGTGAGGTCCCCCGCGAGGTCCATGTCCCGCAGCGCTTCGGCCCAGTCACGGATCACCGCGTCGAGCCGGGCGCGCTCCGCAGAGAAGTCGGACCAGTCCGACAGATAGTCCGGGCTTTCCTCGAGCCCGACATCCGGCGGCGGCGTCCCCGCCAGCCGGCTCATCCAGATCGCGTCGCTCCACAGAAGGTGCGAGAACGTTCCCTGTATGGAACGGAAGAAGGCCCCCCGGTCCATGAACCGATCCGCGTCGTCCAGCCGCCCTGCGGCGCCCATCTGGCTGCGGTTCTGCCAGGCGCCATAGCGCGCCATCAGGCGGCAGTAATCGGCCCTGATGGCCCCCCGTGCCATCTCCGTGTCGGCATATTCCATGCGCAGTTCCCCCACCTGATCGAGTGGCAGGATTCGCCCCGCGCAGCAATCCGAAATCCGGCCGGCAAGGACGCATCAGGTCGGACTGGCCGAAAGGCGCCCGATTCCTGCGCCAGATTTCCGGCAGTTTCGGCATGTGCCGTGGCGGCTTTGTCGAGGCTCTCGCCGACATTGCCCCTGGAATGCCTGCATCCGCCGGCGGCGCCGCGGCAGCGCTCCGGTCAGCGCGGCTTCGTTGCGCTCAGGATCAGCGCCGGCATCTCGAATCTGACCCGGCCGTCGGGGCCCCGGAACGGGGCGAGCGCAGTTTCACAGGCGTCGCTCAGCCTGGCGAACTGGTCGTCGTCGAGAACGCCGCCGAGGGTCCAGACGCAGGCACGTTCGGTCGACACCAGATCGGCAATCGAGTCGAACCGCACCTCTCCCGAATGGCGGCTGACGCGAACATCGGGCAGGCCGGCATCATCCGCAATCGCCTGCATGACCGAAATGTCACCGAGGACGAACGGCGCCGCGAAGGAGTCGGCGACGTCCGGACCGAACAATTCGGCCAGAAGCGCCGCGAACCGGCCGTATCCGTCCGAGCGGTCGAGACCGTCGCATACGGCCACGGCCATGCCACCGCCCGGCTTCAGCACCCGCCACATCTCGCGCAGGGCAACCGCACGGTCGCCGAAGAACATGAAGCCGAACTGGCTGATCACGGCATCGAAGTTCCCATCCGCGAAGGGAAGCGCCTCTGCCCGGCCTTCGATCCACGTCACCGCGACGGGCTTGCGCCGCGCCACTGCCAGCATCTCGGGATTGAGGTCAAGGCCGGTCACCGCGCCGTTCGTGCCGGCGATCCGTGCGGCAGCAAGGGCCGCCGCGCCGGTGCCGCAGGCGACGTCGAGGACGCTGTGCCCATCGGTCACACCGGCCTCGCGCGCCACGACCGGCCCCCAGGGACCGAACAGGGCCGGCACGAAGCGCGAGTCGTAGATCTCTGCCGGGGACGCGGCGCGGATGCTCGAATGTTGCATGGCATTTCCTCCGGGCGCTAGGGTTGGAACGATGGCCAGTCTAGGATCGCCCACCGCCGCCGCGAATGACCCGGGCGCCGTTTCGCCTGACCGATCGTCCGGCCCGCCTTCTCTGCCGGCCGCCCTTCCCGCTCGCCTCAACGCCACGGCGCCGGGTGACGTGCTGGGCCGGGTCCTTTCGGCGGTCCGGCTGACCGGCGCGGTATTCTTCGCTGTCGATGCCAGTTCGCCCTGGTGCGTGGACGTGCCGATCGCGCGCGACTATGCTGCGATCCTGCTGCCCGAAGCGCCGCATATCTTGTCCTATCATATCATCGTCGACGGCGAGGGCTGGGCCGCAGTGCCCGGGGCGGACCCGGTCCGCTTCGGACCGGGCGACATCGTGGTGTTTCCCCAAGGCGACGCCTACCGGATGGAATCGCGGCCCGGGACCCCGCCCGAACTGGACCGGGGCCAGACCCTCGATTTCTTCCGCGCGCTTTCCGCCGGCGCACTTCCCTTCGTCATCCCCGAAGGCGGCGGGGCGGAGCCGCGCGCCCGGTTCATCTGCGGGTTCCTCGGCTGCGAGGCCCGGCCGTTCAATCCGATCCTCGCGAGCCTGCCCCGGATGCTGCACCTCTCGCGTCCGGGTGCGGGCGGCGGAGACGTTCTGGACCGGCTGATCGACCTGACGATGGAGGAAGCCCGGGCCAGCCGCGCAGGCCGAAGTTCGGTGAGCCTGCGCCTGAGCGAGCTCATGTTCATGGAGTTGCTGCGTCAGTACGCCGGTTCGCCGGCGGAGAAACCGCCCGGCTGGCTTGCTGCACTTGGCGACGCACCGGTGGCCCGCGCGCTCGACGCGCTTCACGCCGATCCGGCCCGCGACTGGAGCGTCGCCGATCTGGGACGCGAAGCCGGCCTCTCACGCTCGGCACTGGCCGCGCGCTTTGCAGCCAGGCTCGGACAACCACCGCTGCGCTACCTTACCCGCTGGCGGATGCAGCTCGCCGCCACCGCGCTTCTCGATCCCGCGCGTCCGCTCGCCGCCATTGCCGAGGAGGTGGGCTACAGTTCCGAGACGGCTCTCAGCCGCAGTTTCAAGCGCGAGACCGGACTGTCGCCCCAAGCCTGGCGGCGCGCGCGTCTGGAGACGTCGTCCGACCGCCGATAAGCCGGCTCAGCCGCTGCCGATGATGATGCCCGCCGCCAGCACCAGCGCACCGCCAAGCACGACCTGGAAGGCAGCACGGAAGAACGGCGTCTCCATGTAGCGGTTCTGGATCCAGGCAATGGACCAGAGCTCCACGAACACCACGATGGCGGCGATCGTCGTGGCGGTCCAGAAATGCGGGATGAGGTAGGGCAACGCATGGCCCATGCCGCCCAGCGCGGTCATCACGCCCGAGGCGATCCCGCGCTTCCACGCCGCCCCCCGCCCCGAAAGCCGGCCGTCATCCGACGCCGCTTCGGTAAAGCCCATCGAAATCCCGGCGCCCACTGACGCGGCAAGACCGACCTGGAAGGTCTGGATCGTGTCGTGAGTGGCAAATGCAGCCGCAAAGATCGGTGCCAGAGTCGACACCGACCCGTCCATCAGCCCAGCCAAGCCCGGCTGAACCCAGGTCAGCACGAACTGGCGATGCGCGTTTTCAGCCTCCAGATCGCGGGCCGATTCGGTGAGATGGGTTTCGGCCAGCTGTTCGGCGGCATGTTCATGGGCGCTTTCGGCCGCCGCAAGCTGGTCGAGAAGTGCCCGCGTATCCGCATCGGGCGTGCGCTGTGCAGCGGCACGGTAGAACCGCTCGGCCTGCTGCTCCATCAGTTCGGCCTGCTCGCGCATGTCGTCGAGCGACAGGGATTCCATCAGCCAGACCGGCTTTCGGGTGTAGAAATCCGCCACGTGTTCGCGGCGGATCAGTGGGATCTCGTCGCCGAAGCGGCGCTGGTGCATCTTGATCAGCCGCTGGGCATGGGCTTCCTCTTCCTCGGCCATGCCCTCGAACACCTTGGCGGTCGCGGGATATTCGTCGCGCAGACGCGACGCGAAGCTGCGGTAGATGCGGCTGTCATCTTCCTCCGAGGAAATCGCGAGGCCGAGGATCTCCTGGTCGCTCAACTGCGAGAATCTGCGGCGGGACGAAAACATGGGCAGCATGGCCGGAACCTTGGAATCATTCTAAGCTGGCTTCGTTCTACCCGGCTGCCCCGCAGGCGCAATGGGACAAACCGGCCCGTCCGGCATCTTGCATGGCGGGCTGGACGCGCTTATCTTTGGGGCGTTCTTCGGAACTATGGCGATAAACGCGCCCGTAATAAGCGGACTGGACCCGGGGGCGGTACCCGGCGGCTCCACCAGAAACCCGGCGTTGGCGGGACATGGGGCCGAAACAGGATCGACGGACGTCTAAAGGGGTTAGCTTTCGCTCGGTGAGGTACCACCGTTATCGGTCCGAAAAGCATAATTGCCAACGACAATCATGCTCCGGTGGCCGTTGCCGCGTAAGCGGTAGCCAAACCGAAACCTGAAGCCCAGGCGCTTAGCAGCGTCTGGCGGGGTCCGCAGGCACCTGGCAACAGAAGCCTGCACTTTCCCTCGATTTCTGGCAGGGTCCGCGAAGATGCGGGTACGCAGTCGCCCGTCTTCCTCCGGCCGGCAGAACGGGGCTTTCCGCATGATCCATATCCTTCCCGACATTCATGGCCAGCACGCCAAGCTTGCGGCCGGGCTCGACCGTCTGGGATGGCGCCGGAGGGCGAGCGGCTGGCATGGCCCTTCGCCCGGCGCGCGTCTCGTCTTTCTGGGCGACTTCATCGACCGCGGTCCCGAGCAGAAGAAGGTGCTGGCGACCGTCCGGTCGCTTCTCGACAGCGGCAAGGCCGACGCGGTGATGGGAAACCACGAATTCAACGCGATCCTGTTCCATACCGAGACGGATTCGGGCCCGTTGCGCCCGCATTCGCCGAAGAACCTCGCGCAGCACGCCGCCTTTATTGCCGAATTTCCGCTTGGCTCTGCCGCCCTCGCCGAGGCGGTCGCCTGGATGCGCACGCTGCCGATCTGGCTTGAAACCGGCGGGATCCGGGCGGTTCATGCCTGCTGGCACGGCCCGACCATCGCTGAGGTCAGCGCCTCCCTGCCCGAAGCCCGGCTAGACGAGGCAATCCTGAACCGGCCCGGCCTTACGGCGTCGCGGCTCTTCGATGATCTGGAGCGTCTGACCAAGGGGCCGGAGACACGGCTGCCGGAGGGTTTCGGATTTCATGACGGGGGCGGCCATTGGCGCGAGATGACCCGGATCGCATGGTGGCGCCAGGACGCCACGTCCTGGCGTGACCTGGCCGCGACTGGCGTGCCGGATCCGGTCCTGCCCGAGGGCGACGCACCCCGCGACCTCCATGCATTTCGCTACGTCGATCCAGTCCCGGTCTTTTTCGGCCATTACTGGATGACCGGCGTGCCGGTGGTCGAGGCGCCCTATGCGCTTTGCCTCGACTACTCAGCCGGTATCGGCGGCCCCCTGCTGGCATACCGGTACGAGCCCGGCGACACGCAGGTCCGTGCCGACCGGATCCAGGAGGTCGGATGAGGCTCCGGCGCTCCTGCGTCCACGCCGCGCGGCCGGTCCGCCGGACCCGCCTTGCCGCGCCATGATCGCACCGTCGCTTTCCGAGCTGACCCGTGTCTTCGCCCGGATCGGAGTCCTGTCCTTCGGCGGGCCAGCGGCACAGATCGCGCTGATGCATCGCGAATTGGTCGAGGCCCGCGGCTGGCTGGACGAAGACCGGTTCCTGCGCGCGCTGTCCTTCTGCATGATGCTTCCCGGCCCCGAAGCCATGCAGCTCGCCACCTATGCGGGCTGGCGGCTCCGCGGCGTGCCGGGCGGTCTGATCGCTGGCGGGCTGTTCGTGGCGCCCGGCGCGGCGGTCATTGCGGCCCTGGTGGCCATCTATGCCCGGTTCGGAACGCTGCCGGTGATCTCGGCGATGTTTCTCGGGATCAAGGCGACGGTCGTGGTCATTGTGCTCGACGCGCTTCTCAAGGTCAGCCGCAGGGCGCTGAAGACCCCCGACCGCTGGTGGACCGCCGGGCTGGCCTTTTCCGCGATCTTCCTCCTCGACGCGCCCTATCCGCTGATCGTTCTGGCAGCCGCAGCCTACGGTTTCGCGGTGACGCCTGCTGCCAGCGCAACCCGGCCGCAGCCGACCGTGCCGGACGGCCACCTGCGCCGGACCGCGCTGATCTGGGGCAGCCTCTGGTTGGCGCCCATCGTTCTGGTCTGGGCGCTGCAGGCCGTATTCCTGACTGACCTCGCGCTCTATTTCTCGAAGCTTGCGGTCGTGACCTTCGGTGGCGCGTATGCGGTCCTTGCCTCCATGGCGCAGGAGGTCGTGTCCCGCCACGGCTGGATCTCAACTGCGCAGATGATGGACGGCTTCGGTCTTGCCGAAACCACTCCCGGCCCCCTGATCCTCGTCACCCAGTTCGTCGCCATGCTGGCCGGCGAATTGAAGGAAGGCTGGGAGCTTGGCCTCGCCGCAGGTCTGCTGGCACTCTGGGTGACCTTCGTACCCTGTTTTCTTTGGATCTTCGCCGGCGCGCCCTATATCGACCGGCTCGCCGGTCAGCCCCGGCTGGCGGGGGCGCTCTCGGCCATCACCGCGGCCGTCGTCGGCGTCATCCTTAACCTTTCGTTATGGTTTGCATCGCATGTCTTCTTTGCCGAAGTGGACCGCACCGGATGGGGTCCCTTCGGCACGATCCGGCCGGTCCTTCAAAGCTTCGATCCGGCCGCTGCGGCCCTGTGCGCACTGGCCGCTGCGGCGCTGCTGTGGCGCCGGTGGCCCCTGCCGGTTGTGCTCGCGCTTGCCGCGGCAGCGGGCACCCTCACGCTTCTGTCGGGATAGTCGCACCGATTCATGCTTAGGCTCTTTTCAACGTCGCGTTGCTTCCGATAGACCGGAGGAAAGAGGAAGGTCAGCACATGTCCCGCAGCATCGACTACGGCAATCTCATGCACCGTGCCATGCGCTCGCTGATCCAGCAGGTGCTGACCCAGGTGTCCGAAGACGGACTGCCGGGCGAGCACCATTTCTTCATAACTTTCAATACCCGCCAAGCGGGCGTCGACATGGCCGACTGGCTCAAGGAGCGCTATCCGCAGGAGATGACCATCGTCATCCAGCACTGGTTCGACAACCTCGCGGTCAATGACGACGGGTTCACGGTCACGCTCAATTTCGGCAACCGACCCGAGCCGCTGTTCATCCCGTTCGACGCGATCCGCACCTTCGTCGACCCCTCGGTGGAGTTCGGTCTGCGCTTCGAAACCTCCGACAGCGAGGATGACGAGGATGCGGAAGCGCCGATGGCCCAGGACGTCGAGCCGGAGGCGGCGAAGAGCGACGCGCAGATCGTCAGTCTCGACAGCTTCCGCAAGTAGGGTGCGGCGACCGGGCGATTGCCCTTCGCTCCGGCCCCGCCTAAACCTCGCGGCAAATCCAAGCCGAGAGGACCCGCGCGATGACCGACACCCGCACCGAATCCGACAGCTTCGGCCCAATCGAGGTGCCCTCCGACAAGTACTGGGGAGCGCAGACCCAGAGGTCGCTGGAGAACTTCCCGATCGGCTGGGAAAAGCAGCCGGTCGCCATCGTGCGGGCGCTCGGCGTCATCAAGCAGGCCTGCGCCGAAGCCAACATGAGCCTCGGCACGCTCGATCCCGAGCTCGGCAAGGCGATCGTGCAGGCCGCGTCGGAAGTCATCGCCGGCAAGTTCGACGACAACTTCCCGCTGGCGGTCTGGCAGACCGGATCGGGTACCCAGTCGAACATGAACGCGAACGAGGTCATCTCGAACCGCGCGATCGAGATCCTCGGGGGCACCATCGGCTCGAAGAAGCCGGTGCACCCCAACGATCACTGCAACATGGGCCAGTCCTCGAACGACACCTTCCCCACGGCGATGCACATCGCCGCCGCGACCAGCGTGCGCGACGTGCTGTTGCCGGGGCTGGAGAAGCTGCTCGCCGGGCTCGAACAGAAGTCGGCGGAATTCAAGGACATCATCAAGATCGGCCGGACCCATACCCAGGACGCCACTCCGCTCACCCTGGGTCAGGAATTCTCCGGCTACGCACATCAGATCCGCCAAGGCATCGCACGGATCAAGGCGGCGATGCCCGGGATCTACGAGTTGGCCCAGGGCGGCACGGCGGTCGGCACCGGTCTCAACACCCGGAAGGGCTGGGGCGAGTCGGTCGCGTCCAACATGGCGAAGATCACGGGTCTTCCCTTCGTCACCGCGCCCAACAAGTTCGAGGCCCTCGCCGCGCACGACGCGATGGTATTCCTGTCCGGCGCGATCGCGACCGTGGCGGGAAGCTGCTACAAGATCGCCAACGACATGCGCTTTCTCGGCTCCGGCCCACGGTCGGGCCTGGGCGAGCTGATCCTGCCCGAGAACGAGCCGGGCTCGTCGATCATGCCNNGCAAGGTCAACCCGACCCAGGCCGAAGCCCTGACCCAGGTCTGCGCCCATATCATGGGCAACGATGCGGCGATGAAGTTCGCCGGCTCGCAAGGGCATTTCGAGCTCAACGTCTACAACCCGATGATGTCCTACAACCTCCTCCAGTCGATCCAGCTTCTGGGCGACGCCGCGGACAGCTTCACAAAGCGGATGCTGCTCGGAACCAAGGCCAACGAGGCCCGAATCGAGAAGCTGATGAGGGAAAGCCTGATGCTGGTCACCGCGCTCGCGCCGACCATCGGCTACGACAACGCCACCAAGGTTGCAAAGACAGCGCACAAGAACGGCACGACCCTGAAGGAAGAGGCCGTCGCCCTCGGCTTCGTCGACGAAGCCACCTTCGACGCGGTGGTCCGGCCCGAACAGATGGTCGGCCCGGAAGACTGATCGGGATCGGGCGGGGGTGTTCCCCCGCCCCTCTCTGCGAATGGCCGCGCGCCTCACGTTCTGGTTCGAGTTCGCCTCGACCTATTCCTACCTCTCCGCAATGCGCATCGCAGACGCCGCGACGGCTGCCGGCGTCCGGGTGATCTGGCGGCCGTTCCTGCTGGGACCGATCTTCGCCGCACAGGGCTGGCCGGACTCCCCCTTCAACATCTACCCGGCCAAGGGCCGCTACATGTGGCGCGATCTGGCCCGCAGGTCCGCGCTCTACGGCGTGCCGTTCCGCCAGCCCGAGACCTTTCCGCAGAACGGCGTTCTGGCCGCCCGGGTCGCGCAACTGGCGCTGTTCCGTCCCCAGGGGCCGG
This sequence comes from Paracoccaceae bacterium, assembly GCA_020425125.1. Lineage (GTDB taxonomy): Bacteria > Pseudomonadota > Alphaproteobacteria > Rhodobacterales > Rhodobacteraceae > Meridianimarinicoccus. Next base: position 25,156 of record JAGQRV010000040.1, read on the forward strand.
CCTTCGTGCGGGCGGTCTATGGGGCGCAATTCGCGGATGGCGCCGACATTGCCGAACGCACCACGATTGCCGCCTGCCTCGACCGGGCCGGCCTGCCGCAACATTTTCTCGACGACGCCGGATCGCCGGACAACAAGGCCGCGCTACGGCGCGCGACGGAGACGGCGATGCAGATGGGACTCTTTGGCGCGCCGAGCTTCACTGTCGACGGCGAGCTGTTCTGGGGCGATGACCGGCTCGAGGATGCGCTCCGTCACGCATTCCGCCAGACCCGAACGGCAGGCGCCTGAACATTGACGGAATGCGCTCTCACGGGGCATCAATTGGAAGGGCATCGGAGGGGGCCGGCGGGATGCGCTGGAAGGGACGACAGACAAGCTCGAACATCGAGGACCGCCGCGGCTCCGGCCGGATGGGCGGCATGGGCGGCCGAGCCGGGATCGGCGGACTTGGCCTGGTTGCGGTTGTCCTCATCGGCATGTTCTTCGGTGTCGACGTGACGCCCTTCCTGTCGGGAGGCGGCGGCGTGCCGACGTCGCGCGCGCCGAGCGGCCCCAATTCCATCGACGACCCCGCAGAGGAATTCGTCGGCGTTGTCCTGGCCGACACCGAACAGGTCTGGGGGCAGGCCTTCCGCGACTCCGGCATGACCTACCGAAATCCGGTGCTCGTGCTTTATTCCGGGGTGACCGACTCTGCCTGCGGCAGTGCCAGCGCGGCGGTCGGCCCGTTCTATTGCCCGAACGACCAGAAGATCTTCCTGGACACCGATTTCTTCCGGATCATGGAGCAGCAACTCGGCTCCCGCGGCGATTTCGCCAAGGCCTATGTTGTCGCCCATGAGGTTGCCCATCACGTGCAGAACTCGCTCGGCACGCTCCAGAAGGTGAACGCGCTGCGCGCGCGCGGCTCGCAGGCCGATTCGAACGCGCTGTCGGTCAGGATCGAATTGCAGGCGGACTGCTATGCCGGGGTCTGGGCGCGCGCCGAACAGGACCGCTTCGGCGTCCTCGAACGCGGCGACATCGAGGAGGCGCTCGATACCGCCGCGCGGATCGGCGACGACGCCCTGCAGAAGGCGCAGCGCGGCATCGTGGTTCCCGACAGCTTCACCCACGGGACCAGCGAACAGCGGCAGAAGTGGTTCTACACCGGCTATCAAAACGGCGATCCCAATGCCTGCGACACGTTCGGGGCGTCGTCGCTGTGACCGGATCCGACCGCCCGATCAGTCTGTCCAAGGCCCGCAAATCCCGGGAGCGCGAGAAGAAGGCCGTGCAAGCAACTGCCAATTCTCTGAAATTCGGCCGGACAAAGGCGGAAAGAACGGCAGACGAGGCAGAAGGGAGTCGCGCGCGGCGCCTCATTGACGGCCACCGACGCGAAGACACCCCGAAGGAATGAGATCACGGCCGCCGCCTGAAAACCGCAGCGCCGGCGCGAACGCGGTGAGGGGGGTGCCGAACCCTCCGGCGACGGGCCGCGCACCTGCCGGCTTTCACGATCCGACGATGCTCCGTGCCTACGCTGTGTCGCGGGCAGTGCGCCGCGCCCTGCGTCCCGGGGTGCGGCACGCCGGCCCCGACCGGACCGCATGACCGGCGCGCGGCCCCGCAAGCGCTCGCTCACCCTGCGTGGACATGCCACAAGCGTGTCGCTCGAAGACGAGTTCTGGACCGCGTTCCGCGCCATTGCCGAGGAACGGGGCGAGTCGCTCAGCGCCCTGGCCGCCAGGATCGACGAAGCGCGGGGTCTGGAGACGGGGCTTGCCTCGGCGATCCGGGTCTTCGTTCTCGGCCATTACCGCAGCCGGAGCGGCAGCTGAGGTCCGGAGGCACCCTTGCGCTGGCCCACGCGCCTCCGCTACGGGAGATCAGCGTCCCTGATTGCGGAGCCCGGATGGCCCTGCCCGCCTGCGATATCCTCGACCTGCCGGGTTTCGTGCTGCCGGAAGCGGGACCGCATCTGCGCGACCATGTACGCCCGCCCGAGCGGCGCACGGCGCATTACCTGGAACGCTTCGACCGCACCACCCTCTGGTACGATCTGGTCCGTCAGGAGACCGAGAACCGCTATCTGTTCACGGCGCCACCCTTCGCCAATCTCTGGCCGCTCCTTCGCGATGGCCTGAGCCGCGACGGCCGGCCGGTCCAGGCACGGCTCAGGCGGCAGGCAAAATACGATCAGGTCGTGCTGCCCGGTCCGGCGGGCGAACTGACGCTGGACATCGGCGGCACGCGCCACCCGCTCACCGTGCGCCCGGACATTGCACAGCGGTTTCGCGGGCTCAATTGCGCGGTGACGATGAACAAGGACAATCCGCTCGACTGGATCGGCGACTGGGCGCGGTATCACGTCCGCCGGCATCGGCTCGAAGCGGTGCTGATCTATGACAACGGCTCCACCGCCTATTCGCCAGCGGACCTCGCCGATGTCCTTTGCGCGACACAGGGCCTGACCCGCATCGTTATCGCCCGCGCGCCGTTCCCCTATGGCACGACCGACAAGGTGGAGGCGGGCGAGGTGCGGCCCAACTACCTGCAGCCGGCAATGCTGAACCTGGCCCGGTCCGATCTTCTGCGCCATGCCCGCGCCGTGCTGAACTGCGACGTCGACGAACTGGTGATGTGCCGCGACGGATCGTCAGTCTTCGACTCGGCCGCGCGGAGCCCGTTCCGCGCGGCGCGGCTTCCTGTCTACTGGGCCGAGCCGGGACCAGGCGCGACCGGCCCCGCACCGCAGACGGCGCATCGCTTTCGCCTTGCGGACCAGAAGCGCACGCCCCGGAAATGGTGCGCGGTGCCGGGGGGCTGGCTGAGCCGGATCGGCGGCTGGCACGTGCACCATATCGGCGGCGAGATCTTCAAGCTCATTCCCGAGGACCGGGCGCATGAAGTTGTGCATTGCCGTGCCGCCTCGACCGGCTGGCACCCCTTCAAGAGCCGCTACAGGGACAACGCGGAAAGCGTCGAGGACCCCGAGCTCGTGGCCATGATGGCGTCGCTGGAGGCGGACCGATGACCTCGACCCTGCCCGAGGACTATTTCGTCGTCGACCCGCCTGGGTGGATCCTGCCCGCGGATGGCCCGCTGCTGCGCCGCCATGTGCGCCCACAATCCAGACGCAGCCCGCAATATCTGGAGCGCTACGACCGGACGACGCTCTATTACGACTGCGTCTATCTCGATGAGAAGAACAGCTATCTGTTCACGGCGCCGCGCTTTCTGAACCTCTGGCAGCCATTCCGGCGCGGCCTTGCGGTCCGTGGCGAACCGGTGTGCCGCCTGCGCCGGCGGACATGGCTCCGCTGCGAACAGGTCGAAGTGCCCGCATCCCGCGGCGCGCTGACGCTCGACCTTGGCTCCGGAGCGGAGGCGGTGGCGGTACGCAGCGCGACGAGTTCCGCCTTTGCCGGGCTCAACTGCCTTGTCGCGGTCAACCGCGACAACGCGCTCGACTGGATTGCCGACTGGGCCCGCTACCATGCCGAGGTTCATTGCGCCGAGGGCGTCGTCCTGTTCGACAACGGCTCCACTGCCTATCCGGCCGAGGCGATCCTCGAACGGCTCGAAGCCGTGCCCGGCATCGCGCGCGCCGCGGTCTTCCGCGTCCCCTACCCCTACGGACCGGCCGACCGCTCGCGCTGGCACGAAGTCAGCCCCCGCTTCTTCCAGACCGCGATGCTGAACCTCGCGCGGCGGGACCCGCTGGCGAATGCCCGCGCCGTGCTGAGCATCGACATCGACGAACTGGTGGCCGCCCGGGCCGACGGCACCGTCTTCGACGCGGCCCTGCACCATCGGCTGGGCCTGGTCACCATCCAGGGAAGCTGGATCTTTCCCGCGCCGGACACCCAGGGCCCGGTCGGTCATGCCGCGCATGTCTGGCGCGGCGATCCGGACCGGCGCACGAACCAGAAATGGTGCCTGCGTCCCGGAGGGCTGATGGACCGGTTCGGCTGGGCGGTGCACCGGGTGGACGAGGTATTCCAATCGCTCCTCACACAGCAGACGGATTTCGGCCTGCTCCACTGCCGCGGCACGTCGACAGGGTGGAAGGCGAAGCGCTTCGACCTGCCGAAGAACCTCGTGCGCGATGACGCACTCGTTGCCTTCATGGCAGCACATTTCGCGCTACCCGAAGGGTCGCCTCAGCCGAGCGCCGCCAGCGAGGGGAAGGTTTCCAGCAACCAGTAGGAGAAGGACGAGAATCCGCCGGTGAGCATCAGAAGACCGATCGTCCAGAGCAGCAGCCCCATGGTGCGTTCGACCCGCTCCATGTGCCGCTTGAACCAGCCCATCACGCCGGTCAGCCGCGGCAGAAAGGCGGCGACCAGAAGGAACGGCAGGCCAAGGCCGACCGCGTAGACGGCGAGCAGCAGCGTTCCCCTGGCGAGAGAGGCCTCGGATGCCGCCAGCGACAGGATCGCGCCGAGTTGCGGGCCGATGCAGGGAGTCCAGCCGAAGGCGAAAGCGAGCCCGAGAACGTAGGCGCCCAGCGCCGAGCCGCCGCGGTCGCCGGCGTCGAGCCGCGCCTCGCGGTCCAGGAAGCCGATCCGGTAGACACCCACGAAATGCGCCCCGAACACCATGACCATCAGCCCCGCCGCGACGTTGAACCAGCTCTGGTAGCGCAGGAACAGTGTACCGATGGCCGAGGCGGTGAAGCCGAGGAAGAGGAAGACGGTGGAAAGGCCCAGCACGAAGAAGAGCGCCGGCAGCAGCGCACGACCCCGCGAGTCGCGGGCACCGGCCGACAGGTCGGCCACCGAGACGCCGCTCATATAGGCCAGATACGGAGGAACGATGGGCAGAACGCAGGGCGACAGGAACGACAGCATCCCGGCGGCCAGCGCAACCAGCATCGCCGGGATCAGCCCCGCACTGAGGATCTCGATTCCAAACATGCCTGCCCCATAGACCAGCCGGCCAGCCCCGTCACGATGGCGTGCGTCACAAAGCCGTGGCAGCGCGGCCACCCGGACGCTATACCGCGCCCCATGCAGGCCGATCTCGAAATCGATGCGATAGGGCTACTCTGTCCGCTTCCCGTGCTAAAGGCGCGGAAGCGGCTGATGGGTCTGAAGACCGGGCAGATCCTGTGTCTTCTGGCCGACGACCCCGCTGCGGTCGTGGACGTGCCCCACTTCTGCCGGGAAGCGGGGCACGAATTGTTGTCGGCCGACGAGGACGGCGCCGCGCGGCGCTATTTGATCCGCAAGGGCTGAGCGGCCGGATCAGCCGCCCACCGACCACCAGCCGCGCCGCTTGGGCTTGGCCGGCTCATCCTCCGCAGGTTCCGGCGAATTGGCTGCGATCGGTGCCAGTTCCTCGCCGGGTGAAACGGCCATTTCTTCGTCCGTCCCGGACATCTGCGGTTCAGCCCCCGAGAGCGGCTCCTCGGGTTCGGCTTCCGAAACCTCGGCCAGATCCGCAGAAGACTCGGCCGCAACGTCCGCCGGTCCGGCCTGCTCAGGCTCGTTCGCGTCCGGCGGCTCGATGGCCTCGAGGGCTTCGGGCCCCGCGGCGGCAACCGGCTCCGACAGCGCGACAGCCATTTCGCCGGCGGCATCTGTGGATTCGCCATCCGTCGGCGCATCCGAAAGCGATCCGAATGCCGCCACGGCGTCATTCGTCATCTCCGGACTTTCCGGCTGCCAGACGATCCCGGCTTCCGCAACGGCGGCCTCGCCCATCTCGGGCCCCTCGGACGCCGCGAATTCCGGTTCGTCCTGCGGCTCGGGCTCGGATGCCTGCGCGGCGATCTCCGGTGCCTGCTCCTCGGTCAGGTCCGGCTGGTCGTCTCCGGACTCCTCGTCGCCGTCACCGCCTTCGCCGTCGTCCGCTCCATTCCCGTTATCGCCATTTTCGCCGTTTGCCCCGCCCCGACGGCGGCGGCGGCGGCGGCGGCGCTTCTTGGGCTTCGGCGACTCTTCATCCTCGGTCGCGGCGGCGGGCACCTCTGCCGCCGTCTCCTCGATCTCGTCCGCCTCCTCGACGAAATCGTCCTCCTCGACCTCGATCACGGGAAGCGCACTGGGGTCGAGCGACACGACCGGCGCGGCGGCCACCACCTTGCGGGTCGCGGTCTTGAACTTCTCGATGGTGAAGTCGGGGCTGATCAGATGCATGTCGGCCTCGATCCGGACCGCCATGCCATAGCGGGTCTCGATCCGGGCGACATGCTCGCGCTTTTCGTTGATCAGGTAGTTCGAGATCGCGATCGGGGCCTTCACCAGCACCTCTCGGGACCGGTTGCGCACCCCCTCTTCCTCGAGTTCGCGCAGGATCGACAATGCCAGGTTGTCATCCGACCGGACCAGCCCCGTGCCATGGCAATGGGCGCAAGGCTGCGTCGTCGCCTCGATCATGCCGGGACGCAGGCGCTGGCGCGACATTTCCAGAAGTCCGAAGCCCGAAATGCGGCCCATCTGGATCCGCGCCCGGTCCGTCTTCAGCTTGTCCTTCAGCTTCTTCTCGACCGCCGAGTTGTTCTTCCGCTCGTCCATGTCGATGAAGTCGATGACGATCAGACCGGCGAGGTCGCGGAGGCGCAGCTGACGCGCGATCTCTTCCGCCGCCTCGAGGTTCGTCTTAAGCGCCGTATCCTCGATCGAGCCTTCCTTGGTCGACTTGCCCGAGTTGACGTCGATGGCCACCAGCGCTTCGGTCACGCCGATCACGATGTAGCCGCCGGATTTCAGCTTCACCACCGGATTGAACATCTCCGACAGGTAGCTCTCCACCTGGTACCGCGCGAACAGCGGCATCGGATCGACGTAGTGCTTCACGTTCTTGGCGTGGGACGGCATGATCATCTTCATGAAGTCCTTGGCCGTCCGGTAGCCGGTCTCGCCTTCGACCAGCACCTCTTCGATATCGCGGTTGTAGAGATCCCGGATCGAACGCTTGATCAGGTCGCCTTCGGCATAGATCTTCGCCGGCGCCACCGATTTCAGGGTCAGTTCACGGATCTGCTCCCAGAGCCGCTGGAGGTATTCGTAGTCGCGCTTGATCTCGGCCTTGGTGCGCTGTGCCCCGGCCGTGCGGATGATCAGCCCGGCGCCGCGCGGCACATCGAGTTCGCCGGCAATCTGCTTGAGCTTCTTGCGGTCGGCCACGTTGGTGATCTTGCGGCTGATGCCGCCCCCACGGGCCGTGTTCGGCATCAGCACGCAATAGCGCCCGGCGAGCGACAGGTAGGTGGTCAGTGCGGCGCCCTTGTTGCCGCGCTCCTCCTTGACCACCTGCACCAGCATGATCTGACGGACCTTGATGACTTCCTGGATCTTGTAGCGCCGTGGCCGGGGGCGCTGCTGGGTGCGGATCTCCTCGGGACTGTCATCATCCGCGACCGCCTCGATTTCGCCGCTGGCGGTATCCTCGGCTGCCGTCTCTTCGTCCGTGTCGTCGGACTCGTCCGTGGAAGCGCTCGCCGGAAGGTTGTCGTCGTCGTCATCCGAAGCAACCGAGGTCCCGGACTCCGCATCGCCCGAACCGATATCGGTGTCCGCTTCGGCGGTCTCGATCTCTTCGGTAATGACATGATCGCCGGCCGCAGCGGCCGCCATTGTCGCCGAAGGGCGGTCGCCGTCGTTGTCGTCAGAGCCTTCGTCCAAATCCGCCACACCGTCGAGCGCCGCGTCCGGGTCTGTCGTTTCGGCCGCACGTTCGGTCTCGTCTGCCGGCACGGCGGCTGCCTCGGCCGGAGCAGCCTGGAGGTCTTCGACCTGATCTTCCGCAGGCGACGGGTCGGTCGCAGGCTCCATGATTTCGCTCTCGGACGCCGCTGCCAGAACCGGCGTCGCGTCGTCCTCGGCCACGGGTACAGGTTCGGCGCTCGCCTCGGGGGATGGGCTCGGTTCAACCGGCATCACGTCGTCGGACAGGCCGCCCGGCTCTTCCCCGTCATCCGGGGAAAGCTCGACCACGTCCATACCGGGAATGCTGCGGTCTGGGCCGCCGGCGGCCTCGGCCGTCTCCGGCGCCGCCGCTCCGGTCTTCGGCGTCTCGCTGCCGGACCGGCTGCGCGACCGGGACCGTGTCCGCCGCACCTTTGTCGGCTTTTCCCCCTCACCGTCGTCCTCGGACCGCTCGGCATCCGCCAAGGCCTGTTCCTCGGCCATCAGCGCTTCGCGATCGGCAATCGGGATCTGGTAGTAGTCGGGATGAATCTCTGAAAACGCCAGAAAGCCGTGACGGTTGCCACCATAATCGACGAAGGCCGCCTGCAGCGACGGTTCGACCCGGGTGACCTTCGCGAGATAGATGTTGCCAGCTAGCTGGCGCTTGTTCTCGGATTCGAAGTCGAATTCCTCGACCTTGGTTCCGTCCACCACGACCACGCGGGTTTCTTCCGCATGGGTCGCGTCGATGAGCATCTTCTTAGCCATGAAATCTCTTCGCACCCTCCCTGACCGGGCGGCCGGTCGCGCCGGGAATGCCTGCTCGGGGGGTGTCTTGTTGCGGCGCGGAGCCCGGCGACCTGGCACATGCTCCGCAGCGCTCCCTCAGGGAGCGTGGAGATTGCGGCTGTCGGTTCGGGGTCCAACGCGTACTGGTCCTTGGCGCCAACCGGCGCCCATGAATGCATCCGACACCGAACAGAGCGGTCCGGACAATTTCTTGCCCCCTGGGGGCGTCTTTCGTCTGCGTCCCGGTCGGCTGCATCAGCGCAGCCACACACGAAGCCGCAGGGAAACCTGCATGGCGTCACATCGCCATGACATTCCATTAAACTGCTCGTGCGAGAGTTGACAATGGAATTTACATGCGTCTGCGCAATTTCGCACCCGCATCGGCCCGACGCCGCATGCGTCCGCGCCCAGCCATCAGGTGTAGTTGCTGCGCACGAGACCGTACTTGGCCATCTTCTCGTTCAGGGTGCGGCGGGGCAGCGCCAGTTCTTCCATCACCTTGGTGATGGATCCCTGGTGGCGGCGCATCGTGTTGTCGATGAGCATCCGCTCAAAGGCCTCGACATACTGTTTCAGCGGCTTGCCTTCCTGGGTGATCGGCAGCGGCACCGCCTCATTGTCGGAAATCAGCAGCGAGGTGATCGACCCGCCGCCGCGCTGGCTTTGCAGCACCGCGCGCTCGGCCACGTTCATCAGCTGCCGCACATTGCCGGGCCAGGGCGCCTGCAAGAGCTGAGCTGCTTCCTGGGCACTGACCTTGGGCGCGTCGACGCCATATTCCTCGGCGAAGTTGCGGGTGAACTCGGCGAACAGCGCAAGCACGTCCTCGTCCCGATTGCGAAGCGGTGGCAGGGTCAGACGCAGCGCCGACAAGCGATGGTACAGATCGGGCCGCAGCACATCCTCGCAGCGCGGACCAAAATCCTCCGCCGCGCAGATCGAGATGATCCTCGGCGCCTGCGCCGGATCACCATCGCTGATCTCGGATATCAGCCGTGCCTGCGTCGCCGGCGCGAGCGCCTGTACGTCCTCGAGCAGAAGCACCCCGCCCCGCGCCTCGACCATGGCGGCACCTTCGCGGTCGTCCGCCCCGCTGCCGAACAGCCGGGCGATCTGTGCGTCCTCGTCATGGCGACCGCAGAAGACCTGCACCAGCGGCTTCGAGGCGCGCGCGCCCACCGCGTGCAGCGCCCGCGCCACCAGGGTCTTGCCTGTGCCGGTCTCCCCCTCGATCAGGACGTGGCCGTCGGCCTGGCCGATATTCACGATGTCTTCGCGGATCTGCGCCATCGCTGCGCTGGTGCCGATCAGGCGGCACATCGCGGCATCGCCGCTGGACAATTCATTGCGGATCGCCCGGTTCTCCAGCGCAATCCTCCGCGCCTGCGTCGCCTTCTGGACGATCTCGGTCATCCGATCGGGATCGAACGGCTTCTCCAGGAAATCGTATGCGCCGATCCGCATTGCCTCGACCGCCATCGGCACGTCGCCATGGCCGGTGATCATGATGACGGGCAGCGAGCTGTCCAGATGCATCAGCCGCTTCAGGAAAGTCATCCCGTCGATCTCGGGCATGCGGATGTCGGTCAGGACCACGCCGGGATAGCCCTGCCCGACGACCGTTAGCGCCTCGCGAGCACTCGTGAACGTTTCGGTGTCATAGCCGGACAGCGCCAGCCATTGGCTGATCGACTGACGCATGTGCAGCTCATCGTCGACGATGGCCACCTTCATCGGCATCCTCCTGTCATCGCCCGCGCAATTGTGGCACCGGGCAAGTGTTTCATTCCGCGGCAATGCTGTCTTCGCCGAACCGCGGCAGGATCATCTCGAACGCCGCGCCGCCTTCGGGGCGATTGCGCGCGGTCAGCCGGCCGCCGAGATCCCGTACGATGCTGCTGGAAATCGCCAGCCCGAGGCCAAGTCCGTCGCCAGCCGCCTTGGTCGTGTAGAACGGCTCGAACAGCGAATCGAGATCGGCGATCCCGGCCCCATTGTCCAGAACGGTCAAAGACACGTGATCACCCACCGCCATGATCACGTCGATCTGCGGCTCCTTCACCTTGCGGGTGGCATCGACCGCGTTGCGCAGCAGGTTGATGATCACCTGTTCGATACGGAACCGTTCCGCCAGCACCTCGACCGGCCTGTCCGGCTGACCGACATTCAGCCGGATGGTGCGCTGGCGGAACTGCGGCTCCATCATGGCCAGCGACGTGGCTGTGGCCTCGCGCAGGTCGACCCGGCCGGTCGCGTCGGTGCCCTTGCTGGCATACGACTTGAGCTGCCGCGTGATGGCGCCCATCCGGTCGATCAGGTCGTTGATGCGGTGGAACGAGACCACCGCCTCCTCCGCGCGCTGCCTGCTGACCAGAAGCCGGGCCCCGGCGAGGTAGGTCTTCATCGCGGCCAGCGGCTGGTTCAGCTCGTGGCTGACCGCCGCCGACATCTCGCCGAGCGCCGCGAGCTTCGAGGACTGGGCGATGGTCAGTTCGGCCACTTCAAGGTTCTTCTCGGCCTTCTCCCGCTCGGCGATCTCTCTCTGAAGCAGAGAGTTCAGCTTCTTCAGTTCGTCGGATTCCCTCTGCAGCCGGGCCGATCGACGCTCGGCGGCGCGGGAAGTCAGATAGAACAGCCCGGCAGCGAGCAGCGCGAAGGCCATGATCTCCAGCGCCACGACCGACACGACGCGCTCGCGCACCATAGAGAAGGTCGAGAAGCTGACGATCTTCCAGCCCTGAAACGGAATGCGCGCCTCGCTGCGCAAGACCGACTGGCCGTCCAGCACCCGCCGCGACGGGTCGTCCGCCGACAATTGCGGACGAAGCGCGCGGAGAAGCGTGTTTTTCGGCGGTTCCGCGGCCAGCGCCTGCGCCTCGGTCTGGCCGCGCCAGCGCGGTTCGGTGGTCAGCAGCACCCGGTCGGCGCTGTCCTTGACGATCACCGCCTCGCTGATCCCGTCCCAGCTGCGTTCGTACTTGCGCAGGTCCACTTCGGTCACGATCACGCCGACCGGCTCGGTTCCCGAGTCGATCCGGCGCGAATAAGTGAACAACGGCCTGTCCGGGTCGTCGAGGACCGTTGTGAAGACGGTGGCGTTCGAACGCAGCGCGTCGAGCAGGTAGGGCATGCTGCGGTGATCGGTCCCCAGATCGGCCGGATCGCTCGACGCGACGGCGATGCCGTTGCGGTCGAGGAGCATCAGCCGCTCGGCACCGATCTCGTCGCGAAATTCCACTAGCCGCTCCGACGTGCCGGAATAGTCGCCCGTCTCCAGCGCCTGGGTCAGAAGCGGATCGCGCGCCAGAAGCTGCGGCACGATCGAATTCCGCCTCAGTTCGCTCATGACGTTGCCCGAGAACAGCGTCAGGCGCAGTTCGGCCTGGTTGCTCACGATCTGGGTGTGGCGGGCGGTCAGCACGGCGACGCTGATCCAGATGACAACGACAGCCACGACCGCAAGCAGCGCCAGAACCAGCCGCGGCCTGAAGCGCACCGGGGGCAGATCCGGCGCGGTTGCGGTATCATCCACCGATGTCATGCTTCAGCGTGACTCCGCCACATCCGCAAATCCAGCGCATTCTTTGCTGTATCATCAGCGATGTGCGCCGTTCCGCACCGGCTCAGGCGGATTCCAGGGCAGACACGAGCGACGCAAACAGCGCCGCACCGTCCGTTCCCCCCTGCAGCGGCTCGACCGCCCGCTCCGGGTGCGGCATCAATCCAAGAACCCTTCGGTTCTCGGACAGGACTCCGGCAATGTCGCCGACGGATCCGTTCGGATTGTCGACATAGCGGAAGGCAACGCGGTCTTCCGCGTCGAGACGCGCCAGCAGGTCTGCATCGACGGTGTAGTTGCCGTCGTGATGGGCGATCGGCAGCGTAATGGTCTGACCCGCAACGTAGGTCGAGGTGAACACGCTGCCCGCCGTGCCCACGGTCAGGGCCACGGACTTGCAGCGGAACTTGATCCCGGCATTGCGCATCAGCGCGCCCGGCAGAAGGCCAGCCTCAAGCAGCACCTGGAAGCCGTTGCAGATACCCAGAACCGCACCGCCCCGCGCCGCGAAATCCACCACCGCGCGGCAGATCGGCGACCGTGCGGCAATGGCCCCGCAGCGCAGGTAGTCGCCATACGAAAAGCCGCCCGGCAGGCCGACGACGTCGATCCCGTCGGGCAGCGCGGTTTCCTTGTGCCAGACCATCACCGGCTCGACGCCCGACGCGCGCCGGAACGCGACCGCCAGATCGCGGTCGCAGTTCGAGCCGGGAAAGACGATGACGGCAGCGCGCATCAGGCGATCTCGATGTGGTAGGTCTCGATCACCGTGTTGGCGAGCAGCTTCTCGCACATCTTCCGTACCGCATCTTCGGCGGCAGCCCGATCCTCGCCCGAAAGGTCGAGTTCGATCACCTTGCCCTGGCGCACCGAGGCGACCCCGGCAAAGCCCAAGGCGCCCAGCGCATGACGCACCGCTTCGCCCTGGGGGTCGAGCACGCCGGGTTTCAGCATCACGTGAACGGTCGCTTTCATCGCACCCTCAATTGATCAGGGTCGGCTTGGTGATGGGTTGCACGGTTTTCGGCAACACGCCAAGCCGCCGCGCCAGTTCGGTATAGGCATCGACCAGATTGCCGAGATCATGCCGGAACACGTCCTTGTCGAGCTTGGCGCCCGTATTGACGTCCCAGAGCCGGCACGAATCGGGGCTGATCTCGTCGGCAACGACCAGGCGCTGATAGTCCCCGTCCCAGATCCGGCCGATCTCGATCTTGAAATCCACCAGGCGAATCCCGACCCCGAGGAACAGGCCCGACAGGAAGTCGTTCACCCGCAGCGCCAGCGCCACCATGTCGTCCATGTCCTGCTGGCTGGCCCAGCCGAAGGCGGCGATGTGCTCCTCGGTGACCATCGGATCGCCGAGCTTGTCATCCTTGAAGTAGAATTCCACGATCGGCCGTGGCAGCACCTGCCCTTCGGGAATGCCGAGCCGCTTGGCGAGCGAACCCGCGGCGCGATTGCGCACCACAACCTCAAGCGGAATGATTTCGACCTGCCGGATGAGCTGTTCGCGCATGTTGATGCGCCGGATGAAATGCGTCGGAACGCCGATTTCATTCAGTCCGGTCATGAAGAATTCGGACAGGCGGTTGTTGAGAACCCCCTTCCCTTCGATCACGTCATGCTTCTGCGCGTTGAACGCCGTCGCGTCATCCTTGAAATACTGGACGAGCGTGCCCGGTTCCGGCCCTTCGTACAGGATCTTGGCCTTGCCTTCATAAATCTTCTTTCGGCGCGCCATGTGGTCTCCGTTTCGGCAAAGGTCGCTTGGGGGGCAACTCCGTATAGGCCGGCGTATATGCCAATGCCGCAAGTGTCGCAAGAACGGCCCGGTGCAAGCTCTTGTGCAGTTAGGATCTAGTCTGCATAACCGCAACCAGTCCGAAGGAGAGGAGACCCGGGATGACGACCTTCGACGAACGCGAGAACGCTTTCGAGAACAAGTTCGCGCGCGACGCCGAGCTCGAGTTTCTTGCCGAGGCCGCACGAAACAAGCAGGTCGCCTATTGGGCCGCAGAGCTGATGGGAAAATCTGCAATGGAAGCGGCGCAATACGCGAAGGAGCTGATCCGCATCGACTTCGAGACACCCGGCCACGAACCCCTGATCCGGCGGGTGATCTCGGACCTGGACGGGATCGCCGACGAGGCGACGGTGCGTGCCAAGATGGCGGAATTCCTGGCCAGCGCGCGCGAGCGGGTGATCGGACCCGCAAAGTAGGCGCCAACGCCGAAGCCCCACTGCGCGCCCGCAACCGGGCCGAATCCGCCTCCCCGGGACATCCCGGCAAGGAGCCTCAGCATGAGCGACCCGCTCTCCACACTTCTAGTCGGCCGGGACTGGATTCTGGCCGATGGCGCGACCGGAACGAACCTGTTCAACATGGGACTCGCGTCGGGAGAACCCCCGGAATTCTGGAACGACCTTTACCCTGACAGGATCCGCGATCTCTATCGCTCGGCCGTCGATGCCGGAAGCGATCTGTTCCTGACCAACAGCTTCGGCGCCAATGCGTCGCGCCTGAAACTCCACGACGCCGCATCCCGCGCGTTCGAATTGTCGCGCATCGCGGCAGAACTGGGCCGCGAAGTCGCAGATGCGGCGTCTCACCCGGTGCTTGTGGCTGGCTCGATCGGACCGACCGGCGAGATCATGTCGCCGATGGGCAGCCTGACGATGGCAAGTGCGGTGGAGATATTCCACGAACAGGCGGAAGGTCTGAAAGCGGGCGGCGCGGACCTGCTTTGGGTCGAAACCCTTTCGGCCGCTGACGAGTTCCGTGCCGCAGCCGAAGCTGCCAGACGTGCGGCCATGCCCTGGTGCGGGACAATGAGCTTCGACACGGCGGGCCGCACGATGATGGGACTGGCGCCGGCCGATCTCGTGGGGCTGGTAGAAAGCCTGCCGCACCCGCCGCTGGCCTTCGGCGCCAATTGCGGGGTCGGAGCGTCGGACCTCCTGCGGACCGTGCTCGGCTTCGCCGCGCAGGGTCCCGAGCGGCCGGTGATCGCCAAGGGCAATGCTGGCATTCCGAAATATGTGGACGGCCATGTCCACTACGACGGCACGCCCGAACTGATGGCGCGGTATGCGACTCTGGCGAGGGATTGCGGTGCGACCGTCATCGGCGGTTGCTGCGGCACGACATCCGAACATCTGCGCGCCATGCGTGCGGCGCTTGAGGCCCACGAGCCGGGACTGCGACCGAGCCTCGAACAGATCGTGGCCGAGGTCGGTCCGTTTTCCTCGCCCGGCGACGGCAGCGGCACCGATATCCCCGGCGCGACCCGCCGGGCGACGCGGCGGGGGTCCCGACCGCGAGGCTGATCGGGGCCGCTGCCGCCCCCCGGCGAATCCGCGACACGTCCACCTCAGAACAACGAAAGCTGTGCCTGAGGCACCCGGAACAGGTCATTGCGCAGCGGCGGCAGGTCCCGTGCCAGCCCGAGCCGCGCCATCGCCACCTCGAAGCGCCGGGCGATCAGCGTGGCATGCGCGCCCTCTCCTCGCATGCGCTTGCCGAAGCGCGGATCGTAAATCCGCCCGCCCTGAGTCTCGCGCACGCGCCCCAGAACGCGGGACGCGCGGCCAGGATAATGCGTGGCAAGCCAGGCCTCGAACAGCGGTGCAACCTCGAGCGGCAGGCGCAGCAACACCCAGCTTGCCGCCTGCGCCCCGGCTTCGCGCGCCGCGGTCAGGACCGGCTCGATTTCGTGATCGGTCAGCGCCGGGATCACCGGCGAGAACATGACCCGGACCGGAACCGCCGCCTCGGCCAGCCGCCGGATCACCGCCAGCCGTCTCGCGGGTGCCGGGACCCGCGGCTCCATACGCCGCGCAAGGTCGCGGTCCAGCGTGGTCACGGCAATTCCAACCTGGACAAGTCCCACGGCTGCCATTTCGGAAAGAATGTCGATGTCGCGTTCGATCAGGCTGCCCTTTGTGGCGATCGTGACCGGATGCCGGTGTGCGGCCAGCACTTCGAGCAGACGCCGGGTGATCTTCTGATCGCGCTCCACCGGCTGGTAGGGGTCGGTATTGGTGCCCAGCGCCAGCGGGGCAGGCTGATATCCCTTTCGACCCAACTCGCGGACCAATGCAGCTGGCGCCTCCGGCTTCGCCGTCAACTTCGTCTCGAAATCCAGCCCCGGAGACAGACCGAGATAGGCGTGGGTCGGACGGGCATAGCAATAGATGCAGCCATGCTCGCATCCGCGATAGGGATTGACGGACCGGTCGAAGAAGATGTCGGGCGACTTGTTGTGGGTGATGATCTTTCGCGGCCGCTCGAAGGCAAGCTCCGTGCGCAGGGGCGGCAGATCCTCGTCCGTCTCCCAGCCGACGTGTTCGGCCACGCGCGTGTAGGGCTCGAACCGGGCGTCGGGGTTTCCGGTCGCCCCGCGCCCCCGCCGCCGCGCGGCTTCGGGATCATTGTTCCGTGCCATGCCCGCCATTATGGAACATTACAAGAACATTTCAAGCGCCGTCACGGCTGCCGGCCGGCGCGTCGCTCTCAGATCCGGACAAGTCGTTATTGTGACAGTCGGTTGACGGATGCGGTGCGACAGAAATAGCATCAGAGCGGTCGCGAGCCACGGAGAGCGCCATGAGTGACGAAGACGACATCATCCTCGCCGATCTCGATGACGACGACCTCGTCCAGCAGATGTTCGACGACCTCTATGACGGCCTCAGGGAAGAGATCGAGGAAGGCGTCCGGATCCTGCTCGACCGCGGCTGGGAACCCTACCGCGTCCTGACCGAGGCGCTGGTCGGCGGCATGACCATCGTCGGCCGCGACTTCCGCGACGGAATCCTCTTCGTGCCCGAAGTGCTTCTGGCAGCCAACGCGATGAAGGGCGGCATGGCCATCCTGAAGCCGCTGCTCGCCGAGACCGGCGCGCCGCGCGTGGGCAAGATGGTGATCGGCACCGTCAAGGGCGACATTCACGACATCGGCAAGAACCTCGTATCGATGATGATGGAGGGCGCCGGGTTCGAAGTTGTGGACCTCGGCATCAATAACGCCGTCGAGAAATATCTGGAAGCTCTGGAGCGCGAGCAGCCTGACATCCTTGGCATGTCCGCGCTTCTGACCACCACGATGCCCTACATGAAGGTGGTGATCGACACGCTGTCCGAGAAAGGACTGCGCGACGATTACATTGTGCTGGTCGGAGGTGCGCCGCTGAACGAGGAATTCGGCAAGGCCATCGGTGCCGACGCCTATTGCCGCGACGCCGCCGTCGCGGTGCAGACAGCGAAGGATTTCATCGCGCGCAAGCACAACCGCATTGCCGCGGCCGGGTAGGCACAGACCTGCACGACAGAATCAGCGGGGCCCGTTGCGTGCGGCCAACCGGGACCCGGTTGCGGGGGCCCGCAAGTGCGGTCCGATTGCACGGATTCGGACATAACCCCAGTCGGGCGCCTGACGGCGCCTGCGGGATTGGAAGGACTGGCCTCTCGACCCATATCGGACCGAGGAGGCCGTTATGCCGATCAAGTTGTTTGCCGCGCTCATCATGGGCGTCATTGTAGCCGGGGCGCTGAGCGTCGCCGCGGTTCATGCGGCCGGAGGCGCCGGTGCACTCGCCGCTCTGCTTCCGCTGGCAGCGGGCGTGGCGTGGCTGCTGCATCGGTCCAAATCATGACGGCCGTACCCGACGATGCCACGCTGACCCACCGCGGCCTCGAGTCGGAAACCGGCCAGGGTCGGGTTCTTGTGATCGCCTGCGGCGCGCTCGCCCGCGAGATCATTGCCCTGCGGGACACCAATCGCTGGACCCATCTGACCCTGACCTGCCTTCCCGCCATTCTGCACAATCGCCCGGAACGGATTGCTCCGGCCGTGGAAGACGTCCTCCGCGCTCGTCAGGCGGGCTTTGACGATGTGCTGGTCGTCTACGGCGACTGCGGCACCGGCGGTGCGCTTCAGGTCGTCTGCGACCGGTTCGGCGCTCGGATGATCGCGGGTCCACATTGCTATGCCTTCTACGAGGGCACGACGCGGTTTGCCGAACATGCGGATGAGATTTCGGCGTTCTACCTCACCGACTTCCTGGTTCGGCAGTTCGACGCCTTCGTGTGGAGGCCGCTCGGGCTCGACCGCCATCCCGACCTCCGGGACGCCTATTTCGCCCATTACGAGACACTCGTCTACCTCGCCCAGACCGACGAACCGGCACTGGACACCAAGGCACGCGCCTGTGCCGACAGACTGGGATTGGCATACGAACGCCGCCTCACCGGGTTCGGTGACCTGCCGGCATTTCTGGCGCCACGCGCGGCAGACTGAGTCAGGCCGCCGCCGCCGTCCGGCCGGCGATCGTCCGGATCCGTTCCACCATCGCCCTGAGCCCGTTCGAACGCTGCGCCGAAAGGTGATCGTTGAGTCCAAGCCGCGCCAGTTCGCGCCCGGCATCGACCTCGATCACTTCGCGGGCGGGCAGTCCGGCATAGAGCGCATGGAGAATGGCGATCAGCCCGCGCACGATCATGGCGTCGCTCTCGCCTTGAAAATCGAACCGGGCATCCGGCCCTTCGCCGTCGATCTGCGGCAGGATCCAGACCTGGCTGGCGCAACCGTCGACCTTGGTCGCCGGCACGCGAAACGCCTCGTCCAGCGGCGGCATCGCTTTGCCGAGTTCGATGACGTGACGGTACCGCTCCTCCCAGTCATCAAGAAACTCGAAGGTCTCGGCGATTTCCTCGAATGCATCGGCAGCCATGAGACAATGTCCTTTCCCGCTCCCGACCTATGCGGCAGGGCGTCGTGCGTCCAGTACCGACGCCATCTTTCCAAGGCGTATTCTTTGAGTTAGCAGAGCGGCATGACAGATACTGCGCGCCATCTCACCCAAATTGCCGCCGTTCTGGGCGTGGCGCTGCTTGCGGCCTGCGGCACCCGCTATGCCGAAAACAGCCTCGCGCCGGAGGGCGGCTATCCTGCGCCGCTATCCGACGGACGGCCGCTTGTGGCTCAGATCACGGGTCTCCAACTTGAACGCACGGCCGGCGGAGTGATCATTCGGGCCGAAGGCCTGCCAACGGTCCAGGGCTACTGGAATGCCGGCCTCGTGAATGTGACCAGTGACCGGACACCGAAAGGCAGCCTCGTCTACGAATTCCGCGCCCGCCCGCCACTGGAGGCGATGCCGGCAGGGACCCCGGCAAGCCGCCGGATCGAGGCTGCGGCCTATGCGAATTCGATCGAGATTCGCGGCATTTCCACAATCACGGTGACGGGCGCACAGAACAGCCGTTCCGCTCGCCCGTAAGGACTTGGGTCCCGCGGCGAAGGCGTCAGCCGATCATCGGCGCAAACTTCCCGTTCCGCTCTTCATAGTGCCTGCGAAGCCGCTGCAGTGCGATCCGCAACACGACCTTTCCCGATCGCGCCGACCACCCCATGGTCTTCTCGGTGGTCTCGATGCCTTCGAGGAAGCAGCAGCAACGCAGCACGACATCTCCCAGTCCCGGCCCCAGATCGGCGAGCGCCGAATGAACCCGGTCGCGGGCTTCTTGCGCCGAATCCGAACGCGAGCCTTGCATGCGCGAACCGTTCGGACGCGGTCCGGTCAGGAAGCTGTCCCAGTTCTGGGTGATCCGCGGGCCCATCTGGGCCAGTTCGAAATCCTCTCGCAGCCGCTCCCCCGCAGCAACCAGTTCGTCCGACAAGAACGGTTCACCGGACTTGTCGCGCCGCCGCGCCAGCGCCGTCAGCGGGCTTTCGGCGAGATTGTACTTGATCCGCCGCCCGCCGCCGCCCGGTTCAGCGCGGCTTTCCCAGTCGCGGTGCTGAGCAGCAAAGGGCTGAGCTGCTTCTGCCATTCCGTCGACGCTTTCCGTACCGGTTTCCGACAGCATCCTCTTGAGCGCAGCCCGGCCGACGCTGGTAATCGAATATCGGGCAACGCGGCCCGCGACGCTTCCCGAGATCCATTCGTTCAGGGCCATCAGTTCGGCGACCTCGCGGTCGATTACCGTTGTCTGCGTACTGCGCCCGCCCGGAAGTTCGCGAACCACGACCGCCTTGTCGAGTTCCTTGGCCACCGCGAGGATGGCACCAGTCTCGGCCAGCCGACGCAGTGCCCGCAGGGCTCCGGCAGACAGGTCCTTGGGGTCCGCGCCACCGAACTGCGCCTGGATCGTTGCCGTCATGGTTCTGCTATCCTCCGTCGTACAGGGTACATTCGAGCCGGGGGTGCCCGCGGCGCTCAGCCGATCAAAAGCACCGTCCACGAGCGGGTCGTCACGTCGATTCTCGCAGCGTCGCACGCGCCGCAGAACCGTTGATGCGTGGCAGCCTGTCTCACGCGCGATATCGCGCAGAGATCTGCCCAGTTCGGTATGGATGACATAGTGGACTGCAGCTTCGGGGATGATGTCGAAGCCTTCCGCGTCCTGGACAGACCCAGATGAGATCGTCGCCGGTCTCGTCACTCTCCGTCTCCTCGCTAACGGCCCCCGCGGCGAAAACTCGCCGAAAAGGCGTACCCAGAACCTGTCGCAACGTTTGTTTCAGGTTTATTAAAATCGAATACAACGTTAAGCATTGTTTATAATGGCTAAATCTTGATGAGGGGGGCGTCCGGTCAATCGCTGTCTGTGCAACACCGCGCAGACGCGCCCCAAATTTGCCCGGTTACCTTCAACCGGAGCACCGAGATGACCGATCCGTTGACCCTGCTCGAACGCCTCAATCGGCCCGGACTCCTGGTCCAGGCCGCGCGTTTCGCACGTGCCGAGTACAATCGTTCACGCCATCTGCGGCGCCTCTTCGCCGCAGCGGACGTGCCCGGTCCCGCAGAAGCCGCACTCAAGCTGATGGAAGTGGAGGCCGGGCTGGAGCGCGCCCGGCGCGAACGCGACGCGTCCTACAGCGCGGCCCGCCACGTCGTGGCACTGGCCGCGCTCATGCACGAAGCCGAAATTCTGAAAGCCCGCCGCAGCGACGCTCAGGCGAAGGCGTCAGCGACCTCGCCCTTGCGCCTGGCGATGTAATCGTCAAGGGCCTCGCACACGGACGGATCGAGCGTCGGGGCCTGATACTCTGCCAGCAGCTTTCGCGCCCGCGCATTTGCCAGTGTCCTCGTATCGGGGGCTCCGGCTTCCTCCCAGGTTTCGAACGGGCGGTAGTCGAGCACGTCGCTCCGCCAGAAGGCCGTCTTGAAGTTCGCCTGAGTGTGCGCGCATCCAAGATAGTGCCCGCCCGGCCCGACCTCGCGGATCGCGTCCATCGCCAGGTCGTCCGTGCTGGCCCCCGGCAGGCCGGCAAGGCGGTGCAGCGCACCGAGCTGATCGGCATCGATCACGAATTTCTCGGGCGAAGCGACCAGCCCGCCTTCAAGCCAGCCACAGGCATGCAGCATGAAGTTCACGCCTGCCAGCAGAGCCGTGTTCAGCGAATTCGCGCTTTCCATGCCGGCTTGCGCGTCTGGCAGCTTTGAGCCCGTGAATGCGCCACCCGAACGGAATGGAACGCCAAGCCGCCGCGCCAGCTGTCCCGCCCCATAGATGATCTGCGAAGCTTCGGGCGTTCCGAAGGTGGGCGCGCCGGAGTTCATGTCGATCGAGGTCACGAAGGCGCCGAAGATCATCGGCGCGCCGGGCCGGACAAGTTGCGAATAGGCCAGTCCCGCCAGGACCTCTGCCATGACCTGGACCAGCGTGCCGGCCACCGAAACCGGCGACATCGCCCCGCCGACGATGAAGGGCGACAGGATGCACGCCTGGTTCGCGGCCGCATAGACCTCGAGCGCCCCCATCATGGTGCTGTCGAAGCTCAATGGCGAATTGACGTTGATCAGCGAGGTCAGCACCGTTTCGGGGCCGACACGGCCTGGGCCGAACAGGATTTCGCACATTTCCACGCTGTGCCGCGCGCGTTCGGGCGCCGTCACCGAGCCCATAAACGGCTTGTCCGACAGCGTCATGTGCGCGCGCAGCATGTCGAGATGGCGCTTGTTTGCGGGAATGTCCGTCGGCTCGCAGACCGTGCCGCCGGAATGGTGCAACCAGGGCGTCATCTGGCCCAGCTTCACGAAGTCGTGAAAGTCCGCGAGCGTCGCGTATCGCCGCCGTCCGTCAAGGTCGAGCACGAAGGGCGGTCCGTAAACCGGCGCAAGGACCAGCGTGTTTCCACCGATGTCGACGGATTTCGCCGGATTGCGCGCCGTCTGCGTGAACTGTGCCGGAACGGTCGCACAAAGCCCCCGGGCAAGACCGCGCGGGAGGTGAACCCGCTCGCCTTCGATGTCTGCGCCGGCATCGCGCCAACGGCTGAGCGCGGCCGGATTTTCCAGGAAGTTGACGCCAATCTCGGAAAGGACATCTTCGGCCGCGTCCTCGATCAGCTCCATCGCTTCGCTGCTGAAGAGATCGAAGGTCGGGATCTTGCGCTCGATGAAGCGGGCCGTCTCAACATGAAGCGCACTGCGCTCTGCCCGCCGCGCCGCACCGCCTCCGCGCCCCCGGCGCCTGTCCGCCACTTCCGTCATCCGTTCTGCTCCTGGGGCCAAATTTCAGATATTCCAGACAAGTGTTAGCGCAAGTGCGTCGCGTTCTCCGCGAAATTGCGCCACTTCGCAGACCAAAGCGACATCGACTTGTGTCAGGGCGCGCGATCCTGCTTGAACCATGCCCGCCTTCGCCCTAGGCACCGGCCATGACAGCCCAGCATCACGATCGCCTCCTCATCATCGATTTCGGCAGCCAGGTCACCCAGCTGATTGCGCGCCGCCTGCGCGAATTGAACGTTTACTGTGAAATTCATCCCTACCAGACCGTCACCGATGCCTTTCTGGTGGGCTTTGCACCACGCGCGATCATCTTCTCCGGCGGCCCCGACAGTGTCACGCGCGCGGGCTCTCCGCGTCCGCCGAAATCCGCATTCTCGCTGGGCGTGCCGATCCTCGGGATCTGCTACGGACAGCAGGTGATGATGCACGAGCTGGGCGGGCTGGTGGAATCCGGTGATGGAACCGCCGAGTTCGGCCGTGCCTTCGTGACTCCGACCGACCGGAAGTCGCACCTGCTGGACGGTTGGTTCGAAACCGGACGGGAACAGGTTTGGATGAGCCATGGCGACCATGTCAGCCGAGTCGCTCCCGGCTTCGAAGTCTACGGAACCTCGCCCGGCGCCCCGTTTGCCATCACCGCCGATCCGGACCGCAACTTCTTTGCCGTTCAATTCCACCCCGAAGTGCATCACACACCGAAAGGCAGCAAGCTCTACGAGAACTTCGTGCGCCTCGCCGGGTTCAAGGGCGACTGGACGATGGGTGCCTACCGGGATGAGGCGATCGCGAAGATCCGCGCGCAGGTCGGCACCGCGAAGGTCATCTGCGGACTTTCGGGCGGCGTCGACAGTTCCGTCGCCGCGGTGCTGATCCACGAGGCCATCGGCGACCAGTTGACATGCGTCTTCGTCGATCACGGCCTCCTGCGTGAAGGCGAAGCCAGCGAAGTCGTGTCGATGTTTCGCGACCATTACAACATCCCACTCGTCCACGCCGATGAGGCCGACCTCTTCATCGACGCGCTTGCGGGCGTGTCGGATCCCGAGATCAAGCGCAAGACCATCGGACGGCTCTTCATCGACGTGTTCCAGAAGCATGCGGCGGAGGTCGGCGGTGCCGAGTTCCTCGCGCAGGGAACACTCTACCCGGATGTGATCGAATCCGTGTCCTTTTCGGGCGGCCCTTCGGTGACGATCAAGAGCCACCACAATGTCGGCGGCCTGCCTGAGAAGATGGGCCTCAAGCTCGTTGAACCCCTGCGCGAGCTCTTCAAGGACGAAGTGCGCGCTCTTGGCCGCGAACTCGGCCTGCCTGCGCACTTCATCGGCCGGCACCCCTTCCCCGGCCCCGGGCTTGCAATCCGCTGCCCCGGCGAGGTCAGCCGCGAAAAGCTCGCCATTCTGCGCCGCGCCGATGCCGTCTATCTGGACCAGATCCGGCGCCACGGGCTTTATGACGAGATCTGGCAGGCATTCGCGGTGATCCTGCCGGTCCGCACCGTTGGCGTCATGGGCGACGGGCGCAGCTATGATTTTGCCTGTGCCTTGCGCGCGGTGACGTCGGTCGATGGCATGACGGCGGATTATTATCCGTTCTGCCACGATTTCCTGGGCGAAACGGCAACACGGATCATCAACGAGGTTCCGGGCATCAACCGCGTGACCTATGACGTGACGTCGAAGCCGCCCGGAACCATCGAGTGGGAATGAGACGCCGCACTGCAGTAAAATTCAGCTGAAGCGGAATTGACGGCATTGTCAGCGCGGAGGCACCTCCTGTACTCTGTAGACTTGTTGTGGGTGCTGGAGTGTTCGTGGAGATGCGTGTCTTCAAATGTCCGTCCTGCGGTCATCGGATGCGCTTGCGCGGCTACCGCTGCACACGCTGCTACGCCGAGAAGCCGATCATGATGACGGTGGCGCCCTACAAACTCCTGATATTTCTCGGGCTTCTGGTTCTGTCGGGCACGATGCTGATCGACGTCTTGTCGCACATCGCGCACCACGGCTAGCGTCGACCCGGAACGCACCAGAGCATCGGATACGGGATCGCTTCGTCCTTCCCCGTGGAAAGGACACGGGAGTTTCGCAGGGGCCCATCCCCGCCACGTCAATTCGGGGTCATGTACCGCGATCCGCTCGCGCCTTGAAAATCCGCGCCTGGCGACGGAAATCGGGACGCGTTCGGCCCGGCATGAACGTGCTCGGCGGCTGCCGGCGCGGAGGGCGGGGATCGCGCGCGGCGCCGCAGGTGACCGGCCGTGCTCAACTTGCGACAGATTCGCTGCATAATTGCAGCACAGGGGACAAATCGAAGGCATGGCACCTCGCGACGCCGTGATTTGTTTGACCGCCTCCCCGGCCTGACCCAACGATGCGATGCGGAGGGAAACCAAGGTTTTCTGGGGGGCATCGAATGCGAACACGACTAGCTGCCACCGCAGTCTCGGTAACGGTGTGCGCGACCGCTGCCGCACAGGCCGGCGGGATCGACCGCTACGGTCAGAACGTCGATATCCTGTTCAAGGACGGCAATTATGCCGAGGTCAGCTACAACAGCACGACGCCCTCTGTGACGGGCTACGACCTTCCGCAAAGTCCGCCGGGATTTCCCGTCACGCTCGACACCGGCGCCAAGTACTCAAACGTGGCCCATGACTTCGGAACGGTCGGCTTCGGCTTCAAATACGATGTGAACGACTCGCTCGCGCTCGCACTCATCGGCGGCGAAGACTACGGCGCCGATATCCTTTATGGTGGCGACCCGGCCGCAAGCATGCTTGCCGGCACCAAGGCGGAGGCCAACAATTACGCCTTGAGCCTCATTGCGAAATACGTCGCGAACGAGAACTTCAGCGTCTATGGCGGCGCGCGGGCGGACCGGGCGAACGGAACCATCGCGCTCAACGGACTGGCCTATGGCGGTCCGACCCTGCTCAATCCGGCCACGTTCCAGCCGGTCAGGCTTGGCGCATCCGGTTACCGGGTAAAATTCGATGACGATGTTGGCTACGGCTACTTGATCGGCGCCGCCTATGAGCGGCCCGATATCGCGCTGCGCCTGAACGTGACCTACTACTCGAAGATCACGCACGAATTCGGCACCACCGAAACGCTGCCATTCGCCTTTGCCGGCGTGCCGAACAGCGCCTTTTCGACGACGAGCGCGAGTTCGGACACGAATGTCGATGCGCCGCAGGCCATCAACGTCAATTTCCAGACCGGCATCGCGCCGAACACGCTAGCCTTCGCCGGCATGCGTTGGGTGGAATGGTCGCAATTCAAGATCAAGCCGGAGCAACTCGGTCGGGACTTGGTAGAGCTTGACGATTCGACGACCTGGACCCTCGGTGTCGCCTACCGCTTCAATCCGAGTTTTGCCGCCTCGGCCGCTGTCCTCTACGAGGATGGCGGCAGCGACGACCTAGTCTCGCCTCTTGCGCCGACGAACGGATTCACCGCACTCGCGCTCGGCGCCAGCTACCGGTGGGAGAAGATCGAACTCTCGGGCGGCATCCGGTACGCTTGGCTCGCCGAAGCCGTTCCCGAGACCGGAACGCCGGATGTGGCGCGGGCCAAGTTCGCCGACAACGACGCCGTATCTGTGGGCGTGAAGCTTGGCTTCTATTTCTGAGCGTGCGCCGCCGATCCGTCACCATTCCTGCGCTTTGCCGTTGAACCCGTGCTGCTGGCCCTGCTAGGCGGGCGGGCAGATATCGACGAGGTGAGGCAGGATGGCAATTCCCACCGCTGAAGAATGGCGCGCAGACGACCGCAAGCACGTGCTTCTCTTCGGCATGTCCGGGCTCGGCAAGACCTATGTGTCGAACCTCCTGCGCGACGCCGGAAACTGGTTCCACTACTCGATCGATTACCGGATCGGCACGCGGTACATGGGCGACCACATCGTCGACAACTTCAAGCGCGAGGCGATGCGCAATCCGTTCCTGCGCGATCTGCTGCTGTCGGATTCGATCTACATCGCGTCGAACATCACATTCAACAACCTCGCCCCGTTGTCGACCTATCTTGGCAAGCCCGGCAATCCCGAAAAGGGCGGACTTCCCTTCGAGGAATACATGCGGCGGCAGGAACAGCACCGCCAGGCCGAGATCGCGGCACTGATGGACACGCCCTTCTTCGCCGATCGCGCCGAGGATCTTTACGGCTACACCAATTTCGTCTGCGACAGCGGCGGCTCGATCTGCGAGGTCGTCGACCCCGACGATCCGCGCGACCCGGTCCTGAAGGCATTGTCGGAAAATCTGTTGCTGGTCTGGATCGAAGGCTCGGAGGCGCACACCGCGGAACTGGTCCGCCGCTTCGACCGCAATCCGAAACCGATGTACTACATGCCGGCGTTCCTGCGCGCCAAATGGGCCGAGTATTTGGAGACGAATCGCGCGCGCGAAGACGAGGTCGACCCGGACGCCTTCGTGCGCTGGACCTACGCCCAGGCGCTCGCCCACCGCCAGCCGCGCTATGCGGCAATGGCGCGGAACTGGGGCATCAAGGTCCGTGCCGAAGACATCGCCGCCATTCGCGACGCCGACGGATTTTGCCAACTTGTCAGCCGGACCCTTGAGGCTCGCTGAGCAAGGCTCTATCTGAGCGCCCTGTCGCGTCTTCCGGAACCGCCCCATGCCGATCAAGATTCCTTCCGACCTGCCCGCCTTCGACGTGCTGTCGCGCGAAGGCGTCATGGTCATGTCGGATCTCGAGGCGGCGCAGCAGGACATCCGTCCGCTCCGGATCGGTCTGCTCAACCTCATGCCCAAGAAGATCCAGACCGAAACGCAGTTCGCGCGGCTGATCGGCTCGACCCCGCTGCAGATCGACCTGACGCTGATCCGGATGACCGAACATCAGTCGAAGCACACGTCGGCCGAGCACATGGAGGCTTTCTATCGCCCGTTCCAGGACGTGAAGACAGAGAAGTTCGACGGGCTCATCATCACCGGCGCACCGATCGAGCATCTGCCGTTCGAGGCGGTGACCTACTGGGACGAGATCTGCGAGGTCTTCGACTGGACCCAGACGAACGTC
This sequence comes from Paracoccaceae bacterium, assembly GCA_020425125.1. Classification (GTDB taxonomy): domain Bacteria; phylum Pseudomonadota; class Alphaproteobacteria; order Rhodobacterales; family Rhodobacteraceae; genus Meridianimarinicoccus. The sequence goes on from JAGQRV010000040.1 coordinate 52,702, forward strand.
TTCTCGACCTTCGGCGTCTGCTGGGGCGGCATGGCGATGATCCACCATTTCCACGGCGTCGAGAAACACATGCTGCCGCACAAGGCCTTCGGCTGCTTCCGGCACGAGACCGCGGCCCCCACTTCGCCGTATCTGCGCGGTTTCTCGGACGAATTCGTCATTCCGGTCAGCCGCTGGACCGAGATGAAAGAAGCCGAGATCGCTGCCGCGCCCGGGCTCCGCACGCTTCTGGCCAGTGACGAGACCGGCCCCTGTCTGGTCGAGGACCCGGCGCACCGCGCGCTCTACATCTTCAATCACTTCGAATACGACAGCGGCACCCTGAAAGAGGAATTCGACCGCGACGTGGCGGCTCGAAAACCGATTAACGTGCCGGGAAATTACTTCCCGCACGACGACCCCAGCCGGGTTCCCCTGAACCTCTGGCGCAGTCATGCCCATCTGCTCTACGGAAACTGGATCAACGAGATATATCAGGGCACGCCCTACGACATCTCCGCCATCGGGGCCTGACGGCGAAGGCGATTGCGCCCTCCGCGATCAGGCTCTACCTCTGGTCTCCATGACAGATCCCGATACACTGCCCTATGACGGTGCAATCACGCGCTTTTTCGAAACCGAAGCGCCGTCCGAGGTGCGCGAGGCCATCGAAAGCGGCGGCAAGACGATCCTCTCCCGGTCCTATCCGTATGACGAGCGGATGGACGAGAAGGAATACGACCAGACGATCTATGCACTCCAGATCGAACTCGCGAAGTTCCAGGACTGGGTCCAGAGAACCGGCGCGCGGATTGTCGTCCTGTTCGAGGGCCGCGATGCCGCCGGCAAGGGCGGCGCGATCAAGCGCTTCGTCGAGAACCTCAATCCCAGGGTGGTCCGGGTCGTGGCGCTGGGGCGTCCGTCCGACACCGAGGCCGGTCAATGGTATTTCCAGCGCTACGTCGCGCAACTCCCGACAGCCGGGCGGATCGTCCTGTTCGACCGCTCATGGTACAACCGGTCGGTGGTCGAGCGCGTCTTCAGCTTCTGCACGACGGCCGAACGCGATCTGTTCTTCCGTCAGGCCCCGGGCTTCGAGCGCGCTCTGGTCGAGGACGGGGTTCACCTGGTGAAACTCTGGCTCAACGTGGACCGCGCCGAACAGCTGCGCCGGTTTCTCGATCGCGAACACGATCTGCTCAAGCAGTGGAAGCTCAGCCAGATCGACGTGGACGGCCTGCACTACTGGGACGCCTATTCCGTGGCGATCCGCGAGACCTTTGCCGCGACCCATACCGAGCACGCGCCCTGGACGGTGATCCGCGCGGACGACAAGCGCCGCGCCCGGATCGCGACCCTTCGGCGGGTGCTTTCATCGGTTCCCTATGACGGCCGCGACGACAAGGTCGCCTGCCCGCCGGACCCGGCCATCTGTGGCGGTCCGGACCTCTGGGATGGCTAAGCGAGGATACCATCACGGCAATCTGCGCCAGGCGCTGGTGGACGCCGCACTCGACCTGATTGCCGAGCGCGGCCCGACCGGCTTCACCCTCACCGAAGCCGCGAAGGCCGCCGGGGTCACCCCCGCCGCGGTCTACCGCCATTTCGAAGGCCGCGAGGATCTGATCGCCGAAGCCGCGCGGCAGGGCTACGAGATCTTTGCCGACCTGATGGAATACGCCTATGACAGCGGCCGTCCCTCGGCACTGACAGCCTTTCTGGCCACCGGGCGCGCCTATCTTGCCTTCGCCCGCAAGTATCCGGGCCACTACGTCGCGATGTTCGAAAGCGGCATCTCGGTGAACCGCAATCCCGATCTCGCCAGGGTTTCGGCCCGCGCCAGAAGCGTGCTGGAAGAGGCCGCGCGCAAGTTGTCGCAACACATCCCGCCCGGAAAGCGCCCGCCTGCCACGATGGTCAGCGCCCATATCTGGGCCATGAGCCACGGTGTGGTTGAGCTGTTCGCCCGCTCGGGTCCCGGCACACAGGCGCCGTTTCCGCCCGAAGACCTTCTCGAAGCCGGAATCGGGATTTATCTCCGCGGCCTCGGGCTCATTCCGCCTGACGATCCGACCTGACCCGGCGCTACCGGCATGGCGTCAGCGTGTAGTAGTCCGGCCGTGTCTCGTACAGGGTCGAGGCCCCCCAGATCGTGCCGACATTGTCGCCGGAGCCCTTCGCGCAGAGGTCGAAGAAGCCGCAGTCCTCGGCCCGGTTCTGTTCCCAGTGCACCCAGTTGAATTCCTCGTGGCTGATGCATGTCGCGCCATCGGGCATCGATGTCAGCGGGGCGCCGAGCCGGGACGCCATCAGCGCGACCGCTGCCATCTGCGGCCCGTTCCGCGTCGCGTAATCGTCGTCGCCGTACCCCCACCAGTCCCAGCAGCCCTTCGGATTCTCCACGCCAGACGAGGCGATGGCCTGCGGATAGAGCACCACGATGTGGTTCGCCTCGGCCCAGCCATTGTACCCGGTTGTGCGGGCATAGAGGTCCCCGATTTGCTGGCGGCCCTGCTGGCAGCCGTGGAACGCGATGTGGAGCCGGCAGGTCTCGCCCGCGGCGCAGGTTTCGGGCACGTAGACATAGCCCATGCCGTCAAGGCTCTCGACGCCGGCATTGCCGACAAAAGGAAGCTGCGAGAATTCCATCAGCCGCGATGGATCGGGGGAAACCGGCGGGTCGAGATCGCCATAGAGCCAGGTCAGGATGTCGCCCGCCTGATCCTCTCCGCAATCGTTGATGAACGGCGGCCCGGTCTCGGCGCAGGGAACCGGCCCGCCCGGCGCCAGGAAGCCGTGGCCCGCCGGGACATCGGTCACAAGGCGGATATCGGCCTCTGCCACGCCCGCCTGGATGTAGAAGCGCCGTGCCGCATCGACCGAAGGCGGCGCGACCGTGTGATCGTTCGTGCCGCTGAAAAGATAGACGCGATCGGAGACGAGGCCCGTCAGCGGATCAATCTCTCCCGACGCGGCATAGTGGCCGGCATCGGCGAGCAGCGGCGCCACGTCAGGGCCGGCCGGGTCGGTTTCCATGCAATCCTTCAGGGCCAGAAGCAGCGAACCCTGAGCACAGAAATACGGGCCGCCGGCCACGACCCCCGCACCGGCAATATGTTCGGAAAACGCAACGTGCATCTGGACGGCCATGAAGGCGCCACTCGACAGGCCGGAAACCGTCGTCTGCGCCAGATCCAGCGCGAGTTCAGGCAAGTCCTGAGAGACGGCAGCCCCGGCCGGAACAAGCAAGATCGAAAGCGCAGCGACGACTGCACGGATGACCGAATGGCGCATGAGAGGTTCGAATCCGACGAGAAGCCCGAGGTGTCGCGCTCAACTTATCATGGCATTCCCGCTGATCCCATGGCGGAAATCCAGCAGCCGGAGACACCTTCCCTTCCGTGCCTCGGTCAGTCGGATTTGCGTGTCAGCAAGGCAAGGATCGCCTCAACCACTCCTCCCAGCAGCACGCGCCCCGGATCCCGGGCGAAGATCTGGATCTGACTGCGCAGCAGATCGGCCTCCTTCACGACCCCGTTCAGCTCGCGTTCGATATCCGCGATCGCCATATCCCGCACCTCGACCGCTGCCTTGGTCTCGCGCTCGACACTCTGTCGTCCGGCAGCCGCGACCAGAATCGCGGCAAGCAGAAAGTCCACCAGCGCAACCACCAAGGCCGCGCCGCCTCCGCCGAGCGCAGTGCGCAGCGCAAAGAACCCGGCGACGTTCAGCATCACGACGCCGACCGCGGCGGCACCGCCGGCCAGCGCCAGCAATCCGGTCTGGACGCGCAGCACCGCGAACTGGCGCTGCGCGATCAGACGTTCGCTTTGCAGGACGATCCTGACATCTCGTAGGAGTCGCGCCATGACAGGCTATTTCCGGCTCATGCGGCCGACCACGACGCCGAGCGCGAAAATGCCCAGCAGCGTGATCAGCGGCTTCTTCTGGGGCATCTCCTGGATTTCGGTCGCAAGCCTCTGCCCAAGCCCCTTGAGATCGTCGGGCGTCAGCCCCTTCGCCTCGGCATAGGCACGCAACTGATCCTTCTTGTCCTCGACCGTGGCGGCCAGCGCCCTGCGGGCCGTTTCAGCCGCGTCCTTGCCTGCATCGACGGCATCCGACGCAGCTTCCGTCAGTTGGTCACGCAGGACAGAAACCTCTTCTTCAAGTTCGCGCTTGGTCACCATTGCCATTCCGCTCCTGTCACAGACATCGTAGTGTCCGATACTTACCTGACATTCTCCAACCTGAATCTAGTCTTGCCCCGGAAGGATGCCAGCCCCGCCGTTCGGTCGCGGCCTGGGCATCAACGCACCGCGACGTCCAGTCGTTCCGCGTCTGCGATCCAGCGCGCGCGACGCCCTGCCGCACCGGACCTCCGTCGCCCGGATTGCGCGGCTTGATCGGCCAAGGCCGCCCATGACAGGCTGGGCCATGACCAAGGCCGCGCCGCGCACCCGCCTCACCACGCATGAGGTCCGCAACCAGCCGCCGGATTTCGGCGACCGCAACCTCTATCTCGACGATGTGGCCCTGCGCGAAGCGGTCCGGCGCGAGGCCGGCGACTGGCTGGACGCGACACTCACCGGTCTTGGCGCACTCGCGGGATCGGCCGAAGTGCTGGCGCTCGGCGACGATGCGAACCGCAATCCGCCCACTCCCCGGATCTTCGACCGCGGCGGTGCACGGCTCGACGAGGTGTCGTTCCATCCGGCCTACCACCGGCTGATGGATCTGGCGATGTCCGCCGGCATCCACGACATCGCCTGGAAAGACGGCGCGGAGGCGCCACCGCGGGCGCCCCACGCCGGCCACGCGGCGATGCTGGCGGTCTTCACGCAGGCCGAAGCGGGCGTGATGTGTCCGGTCAACATGACCTACGCCGCGGTTCCGGTGCTGCGCGCCGATCCGGCAAGCGCCGAATGGGCCGCCCGGATCGTCGGCGGGCGCTACGACCCCGACTTGCGTCCGATCGGCAGCAAGGCGGGCCTGACCGTCGGCATGGCGATGACGGAAAAGCAGGGCGGCAGCGACGTGCGCGCCAACAGCACCCGGGCGGAACCCGACGGCAGCATGTACCGCCTGACCGGCCACAAGTGGTTCTGTTCTGCCCCCATGTCGGACGGGGTTCTCACGCTGGCGCAAACCGATGCCGGCCTGTCCTGCTTCCTTGTCCCGCGCGTCCTGCCGGATGGCGACCGCAACGCGATCGCGCTGATGCGGCTGAAGGACAAGTTGGGCAACCGCTCCAACGCATCGGCCGAGATCGAATACCACGGCGCGCTGGCCTGGCCTCTGGGAGCTTCCGGGGACGGCGTGCGCACGATCATCACGATGGTGCACCATACCCGGCTCGGCACCATCGCCGCGACGCTCGGGATCATGCGTCGCGCCCTGGCGGAAACGCTCCACCGCACCGCCCACCGCCACGCCTTCGGCAAGGCGCTGATCGATCAGCCGGCGATGCAGACGGTGCTGGCCGATCTTCAGGTCGAATACGAGGCGGCGGCGGCTCTGGTGATGCATGTCGCGGCACGGTTCGGCGCCCCCGATCCCGAGACGCGCGCCTACAGCCGCCTGGCCGTGGCTTTGGCCAAGTACATCCTCACCAAGCGCTGCCCGGCCTTCGTCGCAGAATGCCTCGAATGCCATGGCGGCGACGGCTATGTCGAGGACGGGCCGCTCGCACGCTATTACCGCGAGGCCCCGCTCAACGGAATCTGGGAAGGATCGGGCAACGTCATCGCGCTCGACATCCTTCGGACGCTGGCGCGGGCGCCCGAGGCGGCGGACGTGCTCCTCGGCCTCTTGGCAGACACCGACGCGGAGTTGGCGGGCGGAATGCGCGATCTCGTTGCAAACTCCACCGAAGGATCGGCCCGGCACATGGCCGAAGCCCTGGCGCTGCGCCTCCAGGCCGCGCTACTGATTCGCGATGCGCCCGCGCCGGTCTCAGACGCGTTTCGCGGACGCCTTGCCGGAGCCCTGACCTACGGCGCGCGGTTTCCGATCTCACACGTCAAGGTAGTCGTCGAGCGGGCACGCCTGACGTGACCGGCGCCAACACTCCGGCCGGGACACACGGCACGGTGTCATCGAAGCGAATAGGCAGGTGTCCGGAAACCAAATTGCGATAAATTTCGAGCTATCGCGGCCCGGATCGTGTATCCCCTTGGGCATCGTATCGGGGCGAAAACACCCGAATTGTGACCATTGAAATTGGGGTGTGCGGCCATGCCGGTGGAACTCAACCAGCAGAAGACGATCTCGGTCGTCTCGCCGTGCTACAACGAAGAAGACAACGTCCGGACCTGCCAGCAGGCGGTGGCGAAGATATTCGCCGAACAGCTGCCCGATTACCGGCTGGAGCACATTTTCGTCGACAATGATTCCCAGGACCGCACCCAGGAAATCCTGCGCGAGATGGCGGCGGAGCATCCGAACGTGAAGGTGATCATGAACTCGCGCAACTTCGGCGTGTTCCGGTCCTCTTTCAACGGCCTGCGCTACGCCACGGGGAACGCGGTTGTCGTCATGCTGCCGGTGGACCTTCAGGATCCGCCCGAAATGATCCCCGAATTCGTGCGTCTCTGGGAAAGCGGCTACGAGGTCGTCGCCGGCGCCCGCAGCACCCGCGAGGAAGGCTTCTTCCTGCGCAATGCACGCGCAATGTTCTACGGAATCATCAACCGGCTGTCGGACGTGGAACTCGAACCGGCCGTGGGTGAGTTCCAGCTGATCGACCGGCGTGTGCTCAAGGCCGTGCTGATGCACGACGACTATTACCCGTACATCCGGGGCATCATCGCCTCGGTCGGGTTCCGCCGGATCATCGTGCCCTACACATGGCGCGCGCGGAAGCGGGGCCTGTCCAAGCACAACGTGAACAACCTCGCCGACATCGCCCTGAACGCCATATTCGCCTTCTCGCGGGCGCCGATGCGGTTTTGCACCATCAGCGGTCTGGTCATCGCACTGGCATGTATGGTATTCGCCATCTTCTCGGCGATCGCGCACATCATCCTGCCCGATGCGGCGCCGCGCGGCACGACGACCATCATCGTCTCGCTGTTCTTCCTCTCGGGCATTCAGCTTCTGTTTATCGGCATGCTTGGCGAGTACATCACGGCAATCCACAATCAGGTCAGGGGCGGCCCCCTGGTGACGGAACGCGAACGGCTCAATATCGATCAGCCGGCTGAAATCACGCATCGCAAGACCGCCCGCTCCGCATGACCCGCATCCTTCCGGCCGCCGTTGCCGGGCTGGCCATTCTCGGTGCCGCGTCCGGCGCATTGGGATATTTCGCAGGCAGTGGTGACCGTGAGAAGCTGGTCTGGCTGGCCGCCTCCTGCGCCTTGGCCGTGGTCATCTGGGCCGTTGCCGGCCTGCGCGGCTCAGGGCGTTTTGGCGTTCTCGCGGCGGCTTTTGCCGCCGGTGCTGCCGGTCAGCTTTGGCTGACCGAACCGCTCTGGTTCCCGGCACTCGCTGTCTCCAAGGGCGTTCTCGCCCATCCCGGGACGGCGATCGCGCTCCTCGCCCTGCTGATCGAGGCCGCGGTCACCGCGCTCGTCCTGGCCGAGAGGCTACGCGGGGATCCGGCGCGTCTGGCGGGGCTCCGCCGCCTGGGCCTGCCGGCCCTCGTCGTTCTGGTGGCCGCCGCCGCCGCGTTTTCGGCCGCGCCCACCCCCTATATCGCCTTCGGCCACGCGCCCTCCTACATCCTGCAGGCCGCGGCCGGGGGCGCCCTGACGATCCTCCACCTGGGCTGCATCGCCGCAATGCTGTCGGTTACACCCCCGGCCTGGTCGTGGCGACCTCCGGTTGCGGGACTTGCCGTGTTCGCGACTGTCGCCAGCGCCTTTCTCGCGCATTTCGCATTCCAGTACATTCCCCATGTCGAGGACGAGGTCGCCTACCTCTTCCAGGCCAAGACGTTCGCCGCCGGACATCTGACGATGCCGGCACCGCCGGGACCGGTCTCGGCCTATTATTTCTACCTCGTGACGATCGACGCAGGCCGGTGGATGGCGGTCACCGCGCCCGGCTGGCCGACGCTGCTGGCACTGGGCGTGCTGCTGGGGCAGCCGTGGCTCGTCAATCCGGTCCTGGCTGGCCTCTCCGTCTGGCTGGCCTACGCCGTGTTCAGCCGCACGATTTCGCGCGACCGCGGCCTCCTCGTTGCGGCGCTGATGGCGACCTCGCCCTGGTTTCTGGCGGTCAGCGGGTCGATGATGACCCACGCCATTGCGCTGTTCCTCACCCTTCTCGCCTGGCGGCTTCTGGTCGTGGCGCCCGATGCCACCCGCACCGGGCCGATGGGCCTCCGCTACCTTGCCGCGGGCCTCGCCATGGGCTGGCTGTTCACCACCCGCCCCCTGGAAGGCGTGATCGTCGGCGGGCTCACAGGGATCTGGGTGCTGGCGAAGGACCGGAAGCGCCTCGATCGCGTGGCGATCTACGGCGCGGGCTGTATCGCCACCGGTCTCGTCTACTTCGCGTTCAACTGGGCAATCACCGGCAGCCCGCTTCACGCCCCCCTGCAGGACTACCTCGCGCGGGAATGGGCAGGGTCAAGCAACTCGTTCGGCTTCGGCCCGCATGTGGGCCCCCCGGTCAACGCGTTCGGGGCGCTGGACATGAGCGAGGGTCACAGCCCGTTCGAAGGCTTCGTCAACACGCTGACAAACCTCGCGGCGTTGAATATCGAGCTGCATGGCTGGGTCATCGGATCGCTGCTTCCGATCCTCGCCGCCCTCGTCTGGCCCCGTCGCCTGACCCGGTTCGACGCCCTCCTCGGCGTGCTCCTGACGATCGTTGTGGCGGTGATGTTCACCTACTGGTTCAGCGGCGCCTTCTATGTCGGGCCCCGCTACTGGTACGTCGCCCTGCCCAGCCTGCTCGGACTCTCGGCCGCCGGATTGCTGGCCTTCCGCGACAGGCTGTCCGGCCAGGCGCAAACCGCCGCCGGACCGGTGCTCTGGGTGCTCTGCCTGTTCGCCGTGCTGATCTTCCTGCCCTGGCGCGGCGTCACCAAGTACTACAGCTACAACAAGTACGAAGCGAAGCTGGTCGAGATGCTGGCCGCCGGGGAGTTCGGCAACGACCTCGTGCTGGTGAAGATGATCAACCCCTTCGGCATCGCGATCGCGATGCGCGGCCCCGATCTGACCACGGACGGCCCGGTCTTCGCCCGCGACAAGGGCGACGAAGAGAACGCCGCAACCATCGCCGCCTATCCCGGCCGGGGCGTCACCTATTTCCCGCCAAGGGACAACTGAGCCGCGGGTCTCCCCGGTCCGGTCAGGCCGGCCGGGTCCAGGGGAAGCGTCCGGTCAGCACCCGGCCGATCACGATGAAGGCCAGCGCCGCGGCGGGCAGCACCAGCAGCCCCTGCGCAACAACCGGCGAGACACCGGCGCCCAGCAGCGCCTCCAGCCCGGCAGCGTTCAGGAAATAGAGCACCACATAGGCGAGGATGTAGGGCGGCATCCGGGACAGCCCCTTGGTCGCAAAGACCAGCCGGGCATGGGTGAAATAGTTCCAGATCACGCCGACGCAGAAGGCCCCCGCCAGAGCGCTGTGGGGCGTGAGACCCAGCAGATAAAGCAGCGTGTAGACGGAATAGCCGAAGACCGTGTTGAGTCCGCCGACAGCGATGAACCGCAGGAAGGCGAAGCGCGGATTGTGCAGCAGGTTCGAAATCATGCCGTTACCTCGGCTTCGAGAATGGCGGCGACCCCGGTGGACAGATCGCAGGTCTGGATGGAACCGAGCGCGCCGGCAAGTCGCGACACGTCGGCGGCAAGGCGCGGCGGATCCGCCGCCGGGCGCGGACGGGCGCCCAGCCGGACAAGATCGGGCCGGCCGAGCTGGCGCGCGATCTCCGCGATCAGCACGCGAACCGGGATGGCCTGCCCGCTGGCCACATTGACGGGCCCAGCAAGCTCCGAGGCCAGAAGCGCCGCCAGAAGACGGCCCAGATCGTCGGCGTGCAGGAAGTCCCGCTCCTGCAGACCGTCGGTACACTCGACCGGCTCGCCGGCCCGAAGCCCGGCGATCAGGTCGCCCAGCAGCCGTCCGCGCGGCTCGCCGGCCCCGTAGACGAAGAAGATCCGCGCCCAGGCGAGCGACAGCCCGAGCCGCGGCGCCGCCGCAGACAGCGCGAGCCCGGTTCCTGCCTTGGCCGCACCATAGAGCGTCGCGGGGTTCAGCGGCGTCCGCTCCGACAGATCGGCGAAAGTCCAGTCGTATTCTGCGCAGCTTCCGGCGCAGACCGCGCGTGTGCCCCCGGCTTCGGCAAAGCGGCGCACGAGATGGATCGTGGCCGTCATCCAGTCGAGATTGGCCGGCGAAACCCAGCGGTCGCGGGCATCGGCATGCCAGGCGAGATGGACCAGATGGTCTGCCCGGGCCGCGTCGACCGCCCGCGCCGTCGCCTCGGGATCAAGCAGGTCGCAGGCAAGTGCCCGAAGGCCGGCTTCGGCCGTGCCGCTGCGGGTCAGGGCCACGACCTCGTGCCCGGCATCCAGCAGCGCCCGTGCCGTCGCACGGCCGATCAGTCCGGACGATCCCGTGAGAAGGACCCGCGCCATCAGGTGACCCGGATTTCCGGAACCGCGGTGACGAACCGGGTCCCCTTGGCTGCAAGATCCGACATCTGCTGCATGACCTCGTCGCGGATGTTCCATGGCAGGATCACCACGTAGTCCGGTGGATCCGCCCGCAGCGCTTCGACCGGACGAACCGGAATATGGCTGCCCGGCAGCAGGGTGTTCTGCTTGGCCGGGTTCCGGTCCACGCAATAGGCGATCAGATCGGGACCGATACCCGCATAGTTGAGAAGCGTGTTGCCCTTCGCCGCCGCACCATAGGCGGCGACCGAACGGCCTTCGGATTTCGCCGTCTTCAGGAAGTCCAGAAGCCCGTCTCGCACCGCTTCGACCCGCCGGGTGAAGCCCTGATATCCCGCGGCCTCGCCCAGCTTCGCCGCGGCTTCCGCCGCCCGGACCCGGGCGAGACCCGGCCCTTCGGCCCGGCTGGCCCCGTTCAGGCAGGCATGGACGCGCAAGGACCCGCCATGGGTCGGAAGTTCCTCGACATCGAAGACCCGCAGGCCCGCACCGGCGAAGATTTCCTCGACGGCGAGCAGCGAGAGATAGGAATAATGCTCGTGGTAGATCGTGTCGAACTGCACCTTGTCGATGAGATTGAGCAGGTGCGGGAACTCCACCGTATAGACCGCGTCGCCGGTCAGCAGCGCCGCCACGCCGCCGACGAAATCGTCGATGTCGGGCACATGGGCCAGCACGTTGGCCGAGGCGATCAGCGCCGGCTTCCTGCCCTCGGCCGCCAGCCGCTTGGCCAGCGCGGTGCCGAAGAATTCGACCAGCGTCGGCACCCCTTTTTCCTCGGCGGCCTTCGCAACGCTGCCCGACGGCTCGATCCCGAGGACCGGGATCCCCTTCTGCACGAAATACTGCAGCAGGTAGCCGTCATTCGAGGCGATCTCGATCACCAGGCTGTCCGGACCGAGCCCCAGCCGGTCGGTCATCGTCTCGGCATAGGCACGGCAATGGGCCAGCCAGCTGTCCGAGAACGACGAGAAATAGGCATATTCGGACGAGAAGATCTCGTCTGCCGGGACCACGTCATCAACCTGGACAAGCCAGCAGTGCTCGCAGACGCGCGCATGTAGCGGGTAGCGCGGATCCGGCGTGCCGGCGCGCTCCGGCGGAACGTAGGAATTCGCCAGCGGCGACAGGCCGAGGTCGACAAGGGTCAGCTTCAGGGGGGCGCCGCAATGCCGGCAGGTCGGTTCGGAGTCAACGGTCACTGAAAATTCTCCACTCGGCGCTGATAGGCCTCGATCTGGGTCTGGCAGAGATCGCGGGGCGCGGAGCCGCGCGCCCAGCCGCCATACCAGTCGGCAGTCATGGCAACGGTATCTTCGAAGGACAGGACCGGCCGCCAGCCCAGTTCGGCGCGGGCTTTCGAGACGTCAAGCCGCAGCATCTTCGCTTCGTGAAGGTCCGCGGCTGCGGGATCGCGTTCGATCCGCCCCTGCCCGAGCGCGGCCACCACCGCCTCGGCGACGGCACCCACCGGACGCTCGTCGGCACGGTCGGGACCGAAATTCCAGCCCGTGGCGAATTCGGGGCGGTCCGCAAGCGCAAGGGCCAGCTGCATGTAGCCGCGCAGCGGTTCAAGAACATGCTGCCACGGCCGGATCGAGTTCGGCTGGCGCAGCACCACGGTCCCGGACGGTCCGAGACAGCCGCGCACGATATCCGGGATCAGCCGGTCTTCGGACCAGTCTCCGCCGCCGATGACATTGCCGGCACGCACGCAGGCGATGCCGGCGGGATGCGCCTGGCTGCCGCTGCCCCGGTAGAAGCTGCGGCGCATGGCCGCCGCCGCGATCTCGGTCGCGCCTTTCGACGCCGAATAGGGATCGTGCCCCCCCATCGGATCGGTCTCGCGGTAGCCCCAGACCTGCTCGACGTTCTCGTAGGCCTTGTCCGACGTGGCGACGATCACCGAGACGAGGTTCTGCGCGGCCCGCAGGGCATCGAGAAGCTGGACCGTGCCGACAACGTTGGTCGCGAAAGTCTCCACCGGTTCGCGGTAGGAACGGCGCACAAGCGATTGGGCCGCAAGGTGAAAGACGAATTCCGGATCGGCATCGGCGATCGCCGCGTCGAGCGCGGCGCGATCGTTGAGATCGCCGGTCACCGACGTGACGCCGTCGAGGTCCAGCAGCGACCAGAGGTTCGGCTCGGTCTCGGGGGCATGGGCGAAGCCGGTCACCCGCGCGCCGACTGCAGACAGCCAGGCGACGAGCCACGCGCCCTTGAATCCGGTATGTCCGGTGACAAGGACCCGCCGGCCGGCGAAATCCGCTACCCTCATGCCCAGATCTTCCACGGCGCCTTGCCGGTCGCCCAATGCTCCTCGAGTTCCTGGCGCTCGCGCAGCGTGTCCATCGGCTGCCAGAACCCGTGATGCTCGAACGCCATCAGCTCGCCGTCGCGCGCAAGCCCCATCAGCGGCTCACGCTCCCAGATCGTCGCGTCGCCGTCGAGGTACCGCGCCACCTTGGGCGACAGGACGAAGAAGCCGCCGTTGATCAGCCCGCCTTCGCCCAGCGGCTTTTCCGAGAAATTTTCGACCTTGTTGCCCTCGATCTCAAGCTGGCCGAACCGCCGCGGCGGGGGAACCGCCGCCACGGTCGCGATCCGGCCATGGGCGCGGTGGAAGGCCAGTTCCGCCGAAATGTCGATGTCGCCCACGCCGTCACCGTAGGTCAGGCAGAAGGTTTCCTCTGCTTCGAGAAGCGGCATCACCCGTTTCAGCCGCCCCCCCGTCATGCTGTCGGCGCCGGTATCCACCAGATGCACGCGCCAGGGCTCCGACGCCGTGCGGGTGATCTCGATCCCGCCGCTGGTCAGGTCCACCGTCACGTCAGAGTTATGGAGATAATAGTTGGCGAAATATTCCTTGATCACGTAGCCGCGGTAGCCGAGGCAGACGATGAAGTCCGTAATGCCGTGCGCGGAGTAGATCTTCATGATGTGCCAGAGGATCGGCCGGCCGCCGATCTCCACCATCGGCTTCGGGATCCGCACCGTCTCTTCGCTCAATCTGGTGCCAAGACCGCCCGCGAGGATCACACATTTCATAACCACATAAATCCCTCAAGGCGGGGCGAGACAAGCGCCCCGCCGCCGCAATTACCACGCGGCACCCTGCCCGTGAAGTCGCTGCAGCGCGGAGCGGTAAATTGCCTGCTATGCGTGCATCGCAGCGGCGGGGCGACAGCGCCGCACCGCCCGTCCACCCCCCGGCCGTCAACGTCACGCCGCCCCGGGTCGACGCCGGCGCACCGGGTCCCGTCCGGGACTGCGGCAACGAAATAGGGGGCCACATCCGGGCCCCCTCCGTATCGAACGCTCCCCGCCCGGACGGCCGGGCCGTCGCGATCAGCGCTTGGAGAACTGGAAGCTGCGGCGGGCCTTGCGGCGGCCGAACTTCTTGCGCTCCACGACGCGGCTGTCGCGGGTCAGGAAGCCCGCGGCCTTCAGTGCCGAGCGGAGGCTCGGATCATAGAGCTGCAGCGCCTTCGACACGCCGTGCTTGACCGCGCCGGCCTGACCCGACAGGCCGCCACCGGCAACCGTCGCCATCACGTCGAACTGGTTCTCGACCCCGGCCACCGTGAACGGCTGGCGCAGGATCATCTGCAGCACCGGACGCGCGAAATAGGCGCTCATGTCCTTGCCGTTTACCGTCACCTTGCCCGAACCCGGCTTGATCCAGACCCGTGCCACCGCATCCTTGCGCTTGCCGGTCGCGTAGGACCGGCCCAGAGAATCGCGGACGGGCGCGCGCGCGACCTGTTCGGCAACGGCGTCCCCGGCCGTTGCGGCCGCCGGAGTGGCAAGCCGGCCCTTGAGCTCTTCGAGAGACTTGATTTCCTCGGCCATCACGCGCTCCGGCTGTTCTTGCGGTTGAGGGACTTCACGTCCAGAACTTCGGGGGATTGTGCCTCGTGCGGGTGCTCGGTACCGGCATAGACACGCAGGTTGGTCATCTGCTGGCGGCTCAGCCGGTTGCCCGGCAGCATCCGCTGCACCGCCTTCTCGACGACACGCTCGGGATGCGCACCTTCGAGGATCTTGCCCGCGGTGGTGGACTTGATCCCGCCCGGATGGCCGGTATGGCGGTAATAGACCTTGTCGGTCCGCTTCCGCCCGGTCAGCTGCACCTTGTCGGCGTTGATCACGATCACGTTGTCGCCCATGTCCATGTGCGGCGTGAAGGTCGCCTTGTGCTTGCCGCGCAGGCGCATCGCGATGATCGAGGCGAGCCGGCCCAGAACGACGCCCTCGGCGTCGATCAGGATCCATTTCTTGTCGATATCAGCCGGCTTGGCTGTATAGGTCTTCATTCGTCGGTCCCTTTCCCGGTCCCTTGTCCGGCAGGCGCTCGCAGGCGGCACCGCCCTGAATCTCGGATTGGCGGTTTCTAGCGACTTCGCACGCAAGGTCAATATCCAATGCGCGGGAAAACCTTCATTGTTTCAATACCTTCCAATTTGGGTATCATGATACCATATCCTTCGGCCGGGATTCTGACCGTTCAGGTGCGTCCGGACGGAGAGGCGCGCGGTTTCGCGGCTTTCCGACTCCGGCGCCCCGCCCTAGTCTTTTCCCCGCAAGGCAGGAGGCGACATGAGTGACCAGATTCTGATCCGCGAGGATACCGGGGCGGTGGCCCGTCTCACGATGAATGCACCGGGGCGGCTCAATGCCCTGTCCGACGCCATGCTGGCGGCGCTGAGCGACGGCTTCGCCGCGCTGGCGCAGGACCCGGCGATCCGCGTGGTGATCCTGCGCGGTGAAGGAAAGGCCTTCTGCGCCGGACACGACCTGAAGGAGATGACGCGCGGCCGCGCGGCCGAGGACGGCGGCGCGGCCTATTTCCGCGACCTGTTCCGGCGCTGCTCGGCGGTCATGCAGGCCATTCCGCGCCTCCCGCAGCCGGTGATCGCCGAGGTACACGGCATTGCCACCGCCGCCGGCTGCCAGCTCGTCGCCTCGTGCGATCTCGCCGTCGCGGCCGAGGGGACCCGGTTCGGCGTCAACGGGGTAAATATCGGCCTCTTCTGCTCGACGCCGATGGTCGCGCTGTCGCGCAACGTCCCGCGCAAGAAGGCCTTCGAGATGCTGACGACCGGGCAGTTCATCCCCGCGGCCGAGGCCGAGCGGCTCGGTCTCGTCAACCGGGTCGTCCCGGTGGAGAGACTCGCAGCGGAAACGCAGGGCCTGGCCGACACGATCGCAGCCAAGCTCGGCTCCGCCGTCCGGATCGGCAAGCGCGCCTTCTACGATCAGCTGGAGCGTCCTCTGGCCGACGCCTACGCGCTGACCGGCGAGGTGATGGTAGCCAACATGCTCGACCGCGACACCGCCGAGGGCATCGCGGCCTTCATCGACAAGCGCGCGCCCGAATGGTCCCAGTGAGGGCGGGCGCGGGTCACCGGCCGAGGATTTCGTTCAGGCGCGCGGTTTCCTCGTCGCTCAGCCGCTCGGGCTCGCCCAGCCGCGCCGCCCGGTGTCCCCGGACATAGGCGAAGGCGATCCCCGCCCCGGCCAGCAGAAGCAGCGGACCGGCCAGCCACAGGACCAGATTCGTCCCCGTGGTCCTGGGCCGCAGCAGCACGTATTCGCCGTAGCGGTCGGTGAGGTATTTCACCACCTCGGCGTCGCTGTCCCCGGCCTTCAGCCGCTCGCGCACGAGGATGCGCAGGTCGCGTGCCAGATCGGCATTCGATTCGTCGATGCTTTCATTACGGCAGACGAGGCAGCGCAGCCCGGCCGAAATGTCCCGCGCCCGCGCCTCAAGCGCCGGGTCGGACAGCATCTCGTCGGGCTGGACCGCGACGGCCGGAACCGGCGCCAGCGCCAGAAGCACGAGCAGGACAAGCCAGCGCATGGCCTATTCCGCCGGCAGCGGGGCGGACGGCACGGCACGTTCCCGCACCGCTCCCGGCGCGACGCGGTGGCGCCGGTCGGAGAGGCTCATGAGCCCGCCGAGGGCCATCACGATCGCCCCCACCCAGATCCAGTTGGCGAAGGGCTTCACGTAGGTCCGCACCGCCCAGCCGCCGTCGGCCTGCGGATCGCCGATCACCAGATAGAGGTCGCGGAACACCCCGTTGTCGATGGCAGCCTCGGTCGTGGGCATCCGGGCCACCGGATAGAGGCGCTTCTCGGGATGCAGGACCGCAACCTCGCGCCCATCCTTCGACACCCGGATTTCGGCCATCGTGGAATGATAGTTCGGCCCTTCGACCTTGTGCACGTCTGCCAGTACAACCTGATAGCCGGCGACGTCGAACGGCTCGCCGATCTTCACGGCACGGATGTCCTCCACCTGCCAGGCGGTGACCAGCGCCACGCCGAGGATCGTCACGCCCAGCCCCGCATGGGCGGTCGCCTTGCCCCAGTCCGCCCGCGGCAGCCGCGTCAGCCGCGACAGCCGCGCGGCAGGACGGCCCCGCCCGCTTCGCGACCAGAGATCGACCGCCGCGCCCGCGATCAGCCAGACCCCGAGCCCGGTTCCCACCGGTGCCAGCAGGCTCCGCCCGGTTCCGAAAGTCCAGGCCAGTGCCGCCAGTGCCAGCGCCAGAAGGGCCGGCACCACAAGCTGCCGCAATGCCCGGCCGAGGCGCGCGCGCTTCCACGGCAGCAGCGCCCCCACAGGCAGAATGACCGCCACGGCCACCATGAACGGCGTGAAGGCCGCGTCGAAGAACGGCGCGCCGACCGAGAGCTTCCGGCCGAACGCCATCTCGGCCAGAAGCGGCCAGACCGTTCCGATGAAGACCACGAAGGCACCCACGGCGAGCAGCACGTTGTTCGCCACCAGCGCGCTTTCCCGGCTGACCAGCGCGAACACCGCCTTCGACTGCATCGCCCCGGACCGGGCGGCGAACAGCGTCAGCGCGCCGCCGACGAAGGCCGCGAGAATGGCCAGGATGAACACGCCGCGCGCCGGGTCGTTGGCGAAGGCATGGACCGAGGTCAGCACCCCCGAGCGGACGATGAAGGTGCCGATCAGCGAGAAGCCGAAGGCCAGGATCGCCAGCAGGATCGTCCAGCTCTTCAGCGCCTCGCGCTTTTCCACCACGATCGAGGAATGCAGCAGCGCCGCCGCGAAGAGCCAGGGCATGAACGATGCGTTCTCGACCGGATCCCAGAACCAGAAGCCGCCCCAGCNNAGTTCGTAATAGGCCCACCAGGAACCGAGCGCGATGCCGACGGTCAGGAAGATCCACGCCGCCAGCGTCCAGGGCCGCACCCAGCCGCCCCAGGCCGCGTCCACGCGCCCCTCGATCAGCGCGGCGACGGCGAAGCTGAAGGTCAGCGACAGGCCGACATAGCCGAGGTAGAGGAACGGCGGATGGAAGGCGAGCCCCGGATCCTGCAGCAGCGGGTTCAGGTCCTGCCCGTCGAGCGGCGGCATCGCCAGGCGCAGGAACGGGTTCGAGGTGAACAGGATGAACGCGAAGAACGCCACCGCGATCCAGGACTGCACCGCCAGCACCCGCGCCTTGAGCGCCGGCGGAAGGTTGCCCCCGAACCAGGCCGCACAGGCGCCGAACAGCGTCAGGATCAGCACCCACAACAGCATCGAGCCCTCATGGTTCCCCCAGACGCCGGTGACCTTGTAGAGCATCGGCTTCAGGCTGTGCGAGTTCTCCACCACCACCTTCAGCGAGAAGTCCGACACCACGAAGGCGTGCATCAGGGCCGCGAAGGCGAAGGCGGTGAGGAAGAACTGTGCCGTGGCCGCGGGCACCGCCGCCGCCATCCAGCCGGGCCAGCCGCGGGCGGCCCCGATCATCGGCACCACCGACTGCACGAGGGCGACGAGAAAGGCGAGGACGAGGGCGAAATGGCCGAGCTCGGTGATCATGGATGGGGTGTAGCCCGTGCCGCGCCCCCCGCCAAGCCCGCCATTCGGCGAATATGTCCCGGCGCTTGTTCACATTGCGGTGCGATGCTCTAAGTGCCCCCGGACCACGGTCCCGCACGCAACAGGAGAGGCCCCCAATGAAACGTCACGCATCCGCAGTCTGGAAAGGCGATCTGCAATCCGGCACCGGAGAAATGTCGTCGCAGTCCGGCGCGATCAAATCGCTGCCGTTCTCGTTCAAGACCCGCTTCGGCGACGAGCCCGGCACCAACCCCGAAGAGCTGATCGGCGCCGCCCATGCCGGGTGCTTCTCGATGGCGTTCTCGAACGAGCTTGCCAAGGCCGGCCTCAACCCGGAATCGGTCGAGACCAAGGCGACGGTGACGCTCGACACCTCTCAGGGCGCCGACATCACCGAGGTGCTGCTGGAAAGCACCGCCACCGTGCCCGGCGCCGACGAGGCCAAGGTGCGCGAGATCGGCGACGCCGCCAAGGCCGGCTGCCCGGTCTCCAAGGTGCTGAACGCCGCAATCACGCTGAAGTTGACCGTCAAGACCTGAGGGACCGCCGGCGCCAGCGCGGTTCTCTGGCGGTTCCGTTCCGCTGATCCCGCCAGCGCGCGCTCGCGCCGCTTGCCCGCACGCCGAGGCGTGGGCCGCCTGCGCAGCAAGCGCGCAGGCGGCCGGACATCGGTCACGGCGTGACGATGTTGAACCAGAACGGGAAGGTGTCGAGATACGATACCAGCTGCTCCAGCCGACCCTGGTCGCCATCGATGGTCACGTCGCCGGCCTTCACGACCTCGGCCATGGTCGTCTGACCGAGGATCACGTTGTTCAGCGTCTCGCGTGACATTGTAAGCGTCGCGTCGGCCTTGTCCGACTGCAGATCCTTGGTGTGGTTCAGGACGCCGTTCTCCAATTCCAGCACATACTTGTCGCCCGTATCGCTGAAATCGAGGTTGAGCACGCTCGCCGCACTCGCTGCTTTCGGGCCATTCAGCCGCATGGCGATGTAGTCGAAAAGCAGGTCCAGATCCATCGCGCGGATCGTATCGGGGCTGGCAGTGTTCGGCGCCGGAAGCTCGGCGACACCCTTGCGCAGCTCCTGCGCGCCGGTCAGGTAGAAATTCCGCCACGGCCCGGATTCCGCCTGATACCCCATCTGCTCAAGCGCGTCGGCTTCCAGATCCTTGGCCTGCTGGTTGTCAGGGTCGGCAAAGACCACCTGCTTCACCACCTCGGCCACCCAGCGGTATTCGCCCCGGTCATAGGATTGCTTGGCCTTCTCCAGCACCGCCTCCGGGCCGCCCATGAAATCGACGTATTTCTGCGCCGCCTCCACCGGCGGCAACTCGTGGAGCGTTGCCGGGTTGCCGTCGAACCAGCCGAGATAAAGCACATAGGTCGCGGCCACGTCATGATACATCGAGCCGTAATAGCCGCGGTTGGACCAGTAGGTCGCCAGGCTCTCGGGCAATTCGACCTGGTCGGCGATCTCGCGCATCGTATAGCCCTGGTTGGCCAGCCGCAGGGTCTCGTCGTTGATGTAGCGGTAGAGGTCGCGCTGCTTGGCCAGGTGGTCCTTGATTTCGGCTGTGCCGAAGACCGGCCAGTGGTGCTGCATGAACATCACCTCGGCCTCGTCGCCCCAGCGCTTGAGCGCGGTGTTGAGATATTTCGACCATTTCAACGGATCGCGGATCTTGGCGCCGCGCAAGCTGTAGGTGTTGTGCAGCGTGTGGGTCGAATCCTCCGCCGCCTCGATCGCCTTCTTCTCGTGGATGTACCAGAGCATCTCGGACGGCGCCTCGGAATCCGGCGCCAGAAGGAACTCGTAGGTGAGCCCGTCGATGGTCTCGGTCTGGAAATCGGTGGTGATGATGTCGGTCGGCGGGATCAGCGTGATCGTCCCGTTCGAGGTCGTGGTGCCGAGTCCGGCGCCGACCTGGCCCTTTTCGTCGGCGGGAAGCAGGTTGCCGTACATATAGCTGGCGCGCCGGCTCATCGCCGTGCCGGCCATGACGTTTTCGGACACCGCCGCATTCATGAAGCCCACGGGCGCGTAGATCTTGACCTTGCCGGACGTGACGTCGGCCTCGTCGACCACGCCGCGCACGCCGCCGTAGTGGTCGGTATGGCTGTGGGTGTAGATCACCGCCTTCACCGGCTTGTCGCCCCGATTGGCCCGGTAGAGATCGAGTGCCACCTTCGCGGTTTCCGCCGAGATCAGCGGATCGATCACCGTGATGCCCCCCTCACCCTCGATGATCGTCATGTTCGACAGATCCTGATTGCGGACCTGATAGATACCGTCGGTCACCTCAAAGAGGCCACCGATGTTGATCAGTTGCGACTGCCGCCACAGGCTCGGGTTGACGGTATCGGGCGCGTCGGATCCCTCGGTGATGAAGCTGTACTGGCCGGGGTTCCAGATCGGGTTGCCGGAGCTTCCCTTGATTTCATCGGTCGGCAGCGGCGCGACCAGCCCCTTCTTCGCGGTCTCGAAATCGGTCGTGTCGTCGAACGGCAGCCGGTTCAGCAGCAACTCGTTCGCCGATTTTGTGGCCTCCGTGGCGTCGTTCCGCGGATCGTCCTGAGCCAGGACGGCGCTCGAACATCCAACCCCGCATACACCCAATATCGCGAGCGTGGTGAGTCTCATTCTGAATCTCTCCCCATCATGATATTCCTATATTAGAACTTATTGAATTGACCATTCAACAGGCAATTCACCGCGACGAGAAGGCAGGATCTTGCACTTCGCGGCAATCCTGACCTCACGTTGCCTGTCCGCTCGTCGGTCCGCAACACTTCGAGCACCCCGACCCAGCCTGCGCGGGCCGATCAAAGTCCGATGCAATTCCGATAAAAGTCCGATGAAAGTCCGACGCGGTCCGGCGGCCCGGTCAGGACCCGCCCTTGTCTTCCGGCGCGACGTAGACGCCCTGCTCCTTCAGCGCGTCCACGACTTCCTTCGGCATGTAGGTCTCGTCGTGTTTCGCAAGGATTTCCGTGGCTTCGAACGTTCCGTTCACGTAGCTTCCGGTCGCCACCACGCCCTGGCCCTCGGCAAAAAGATCCGGCGGAACCCCGGTGAACGCCACCGGGATCGTCGCCCCCCCATCGGTGACGCGAAACCGGATCGTCTCCCCCATCCCACGGATCAGACTACCTTTTTCGACCAGACCGCCGATCCGGAACACCTCACGCGGCCCCGGCGGCGTCTCGGCCACCTGGCTCGGGCTGCGGAAGAAACTGATCCCGTCCCGCAGCGCATATCCGATCAGCCCGGTCGCCGTCGCCAGCGCCACCGCCGCCACCAGGATGATCTGGACCCGCCGCCGCTTCTTGAGACTCTTGAGGCCGCTCATGGGAAGACCGGCGCCAGCATCAGCCCGGCGGTCTCGTCCTCGCCCAGCATCAGGTTGGCATTCTGGATCGCCTGCCCGGACGACCCCTTGGTCAGGTTGTCGAGCGCCGCGATCACCATGGCGCGGCCCGGACGGCGGTCCCCGACCACGCCCAAATGAACGAGGTTCGACCCGCGCACATGACGGGTCGAGGGGTGTTCGCCAAAGGGCAGTACGACAACAAAGGGTTCGTCCGCATAGGCCGCCGAGAGTGCCGCATGGATCGCCTCCGGCTCGCCCTTGACATAAACCGTGGCGAGGATACCCCGGTTCGCCGGCGTCAGGTGCGGCGTGAACACGACTTCGACCGGCCGCCCCGCCAGCGCCGAAAACTCCTGGTCGAATTCGCCCAGATGGCGGTGCGTACCGCCGACGCCATAAGCATGGGTGCCTTCGCTGAGTTCGGCATGCAGCAGGTTCTCTCTCAGTGCCCGCCCGGCACCGGAGACGCCGGCCTTCAGGTCGATGACGATGTCGTCCAGGTCGATCAGCCCGGCTTCGATCAGCGGGCGCAGGGCGAACTGGCCGGTCGCGGCATTGCAGCCGGTGCAGGCAACCAGCCGCGCGGACCGGATCGCGTCGCGGTAGAACTCGGTCAGTCCGTAGACCGCCTCGCGCTGGAGGTCGGGCGCCTCGTGCGGCTTGCCGTACCACTTGCGGTAGGCCTCGGGATCGCGCAACCGGAAGTCGGCGGACAGGTCCACCACCTTGATGTCGCGCGGCAACCCCTTGATGACCGGTTGGGTCGTGCCATGCGGCAGGGCGCAGAAGACCAGGTCGACCGTGCCGAAATCGATCTCGGAAATGGCGACCAGCCCCGGCAGGTCGAGATGGCGCAGGTGTGGAAACACCGCCCCCATCGCAAGCCCCGCCTTACGGTCCGCCGAGAGCGCAGCAATTTCGATCGAAGGATGCGTCGCGACGAGACGGACCAGTTCCGCTCCGACATATCCGCTGGCGCCGAGTACGGCGACCCTGTGGGCCATCTCCCACCTCCGTCCTTTTCCGGATCAGTTAGTTCCCTTCGCTCCTGCCTGCAATCAGGCCGCCTGGAAAGTGATCTTTCGTCGTAGGAACTGGGTTGCCTTCTCTGACACCTTCGCCGGGTCCCCGGTGGTGAGGAACATTGAGTCCTTTCCGATCCCCGCCATTTCCGGACGCCGCTCCAGATAATCGGCCAGACTCTCGGCGACCAGATTGGCCTGGCTGTAGACCTTGACATCCGGTCCCAACGCCTGCTGGAAGGTCGTCTCCATCAGCGGATAATGCGTGCAGCCGAGGATCGCGGCCTCGGGATGCGGCATGCGCCGCTTCAGCGCGTCGACATGGCTTCGCACCAGCGCTTCGGCCAGAATCTCGTCGCCGTCTTCGATCGCGTCCACCACGCCGCCACAGGGTTGCGCCTCGACGTCCACGCCGATCGCCCGGAACGCAAGTTCGCGCTGGAAGGCACGGGTCGCAACGGTCGTCGGTGTGGCGAACAGCGCCACGTGCTTCACCGCCACCTCGCGCGGCGGGCTGTTGTCCCCCCAGCGCCGTTCGGTCAGCGCCTCGATCAGGGGCACGAAGACCCCCAGCACGCGCTTGTTCTCCGGCACCCAGGTTTCCTGCATCCGACGCAGCGCCGCCGCCGCCGCGGTGTTGCAGGCAAGGATGACCAGATCGCAGCCGGCGTCCCAGAGCCGCTCCACCCCGGCGGTGGTCAGCTGGAAGATGTCTTCGGCGTCGCGCACGCCGTAGGGCGCGCGGGCATTGTCGCCGTAATAGACGAAGGCCATCTGCGGCAACCGCCGTGCGACGGCATCAAGGACAGTCAGTCCGCCCAGTCCGGAATCGAAGATGCCTACCGCCATCAGTGCCTGTACCTGTCCTCGAATTCGAAGCCGTAGCCCAGATCTCGGACCGGCACCGGAGACAGGGCATAGGTCTCTTTCCGCAGGAAGTCCATCATGGCGCGTGCATCGCCGCAGAGCGGCTGCAGGGCGTCGCGCGGGATCGGCTTGCCGATCACGACCTCGACCGGCTTGTTCACCCGCGCCCGGAATTCCTTGATCAGCAACCCGACCCGCAGCGTCTGGTGCAGATGGCTCGCCACCTGAAAGAAGCGCGAATTGTGGCCGCAGAAGAAGATCGGAACCACCTGGGCCTGGGATTTCACGATCATCCGGGCCGTGAACGACCGCCAGCCCGGATCCATCGGTTCGGAGAACGGCCGGGCCGACGTGGAGACGGTCCCGCCAGGAAAGATGCCGATGGCCCCTCCCTCGGCGAGATATCCGATGGCCGCCTTGCGGGTCTCGAGGTTCAGCGCCACCGCTTCCTTGGACTCGTCGAACGAGATCGGCAGGATCACCCGCTTCAGTTCCTCGGCCTTCTGGAAGACCTGATGTGCGAGAATGCGGAAATCGCCGCGTGTGGCCGACAGGATCCGCCCCATCATCAGGCCATCTAGAATGCCGTAGGGGTGGTTGGCGATCACAACCAGCGGCCCTTCGCGCGGGATGTCGTCAAGGGTACCGTTCAGCACGTCCAGCGTGAGGCCGTACCGCTCGGTCATGACCTCCCAGAAGTCGCGACCGCAGGCGACCTCGCTCTCATACCCTTTGGCGCGGCGGATCAGCCGCAGCCGGCCGGTCGCATTTTCCATGATCCGGATCACGGCCCGCCCGCCGCGGGTCACTGCCGAATGCGAATAGCTGATGTTGCGGGTGACGTTGTTCCTGTTCTTGCGCACGTATGTGGTCCGCTGGCGATACCCGGGTGGGCTGGATTATCATTTCTGTCGAGCCACCGGCAAGAGGGTCGCCCCCTGCGCGTAACCGTGCCGTTACCCACCGAGACTTGCGGTCGCGCCGGGCGCCTCTATTTTGGCTCCATGCTCCTGCCCGGCGTCGACAGTCGGACTTAAGTGTAGCACGGCGGCCACGCGGTCGCTCAAAAAGCGCCTCTGACAGTATTTCCGGCGCCGAATACCCCTACATC
Source organism: Paracoccaceae bacterium (assembly GCA_020425125.1). GTDB lineage: Bacteria > Pseudomonadota > Alphaproteobacteria > Rhodobacterales > Rhodobacteraceae > Meridianimarinicoccus. The sequence continues at coordinate 77,561 of JAGQRV010000040.1, forward strand.
TGGGACGGTCATTTCATGGTACACGGTCTACCGTCGCCTCCGGAGGCAAAGATGGACTGGGACAAGCTTCGAATTTTCCATGCCGTCGCGGATGCCGGCAGCCTTACCCATGCCGGTGAGGCGCTGCACCTGTCGCAATCTGCTGTCAGCCGGCAGATCCGCAGTCTGGAAGAAAGCCTCAACACGACGCTTTTCCACCGCCATGCGCGGGGATTGATTCTCACCGAGCAGGGCGAACTTCTGTTCGACGCCACGTCGTCGATGGCGAAGCGGCTCGACGCGGCCTCGGCGCGCATCCGGGACAGCGAGGACGAGGTTTTCGGTGAACTGCGGGTGACCGCGACCATCGGCTTCGGCACACTCTGGCTGGCGCCGCGCCTGGCCAAGCTCTATGACAAGTACCCCGATCTGAAGATCGACCTGATGCTGGAAGAGCGGGTTCTCGACCTGCCGATGCGCGAGGCCGATGTGGCGATCCGCATGAAGGAGCCCAGCCAGGCCGACCTGATCCGCAAGCGCCTGATGGACGTGCACATGCGGCTTTATGCGACGCCGGCCTATCTGGAAAAGTTCGGAACGCCGGATTCGGTGACCGACATGAGGGATCACAGGCTGATCTGCCAGAACCCCAACAGCATCCAGGTCGCAGCCGCAGCGCGCATGGCGCAGATGCTACTGACACAGGAGATCCGCTCGCTGCTGACGGTCAACAACTATTTCGGCGTTCTTCAGGGCGTCATCAATGACCTTGGCATCGGCATTCTTCCGAATTACGTGACCGAGGACTTTCCCCACCTGGTCAGTGTGTTGCCGGAGATCGTGGGCGGCCAGGTCCCGGTCTTCCTCGCCTATCCCGAGGAATTGCGCCATTCGCGGCGGATCGAGGCGTTCCGCGATTTCGTGCTTGAGGAACTGAGCCTCAGCCGCCGCAAGATCAGCGAGTGACGGCACCGACTGCGTCATTATGACGACACTTCGGCGCCTCCGTGGCGTCATGCTGCGACTGCGGCATAATACGCCTTGAACGAGAGGGGCGCGCGGTTTATGTGCATTCTGGAAGCAAGAGGCATGCGTCTCTTCTTCTACCTCCCTGTTGGACTTGGCCGAGCTCGACGCTCGGCCATTTTTTTCGCGGGTGCTCGCGCTTTCGGCGACCACACCGTGCCGCAAACGCCGCAGCAACGGGCTCGGTGCAGATCGTTGCATCGAACGGCCGCATGACGCGGTCCCGGACGCAGCACAGGGCTTTTCCTTGTGCCGGGTCTTCCCTAAAACCGCAGCCGCAAAGGGGAGCACCATGCAGGAACCGGACATCACGTCAGAGCTCGTCGAGGCCCATGGGCTGAACCCCGACGAATATCAACGCATTCTCGACCTGATCGGTCGGGTACCGAGTTTCACAGAACTCGGCATCTTTTCGGCGATGTGGAACGAGCACTGCTCGTACAAGTCCTCGAAGAAATGGCTCCGCACCTTGCCGACGACAGGGCCGCAGGTGATCTGCGGGCCGGGCGAGAACGCAGGCGTGGTCGATATCGGCGACGGCCAGGCCGTGGTCTTCAAGATGGAAAGCCACAACCATCCCTCCTACATCGAACCCTATCAGGGCGCGGCGACCGGCGTCGGGGGCATCCTGCGCGACGTGTTCACCATGGGCGCCCGTCCCATCGCGGCGATGAACGCGCTCAGTTTCGGGGCGCCGGATCATCCGAAGACGCGGCAGCTTGTCCACGGCGTCGTGGAGGGGATCGGCGGCTACGGCAATTGCTTCGGCGTTCCGACGATCGGCGGCGAGGTGCGCTTCCACGCCGCCTATAACGGCAATTGCCTGGTCAACGCCTTCGCTGCAGGGCTCGCGGACGCAGACAAGATCTTCTATTCGGCCGCCTCCGGCGTTGGCCGGCCGGTCGTCTATCTAGGCGCCAAGACCGGGCGCGACGGTGTCGGTGGCGCCACCATGGCCTCGGCCGAATTCGACGAGACCATCGAGGAGAAGCGCCCCACCGTGCAGGTGGGCGACCCCTTCACCGAAAAATGCCTGATGGAGGCCTGTCTGGAGCTGATGGCCACCGGCGCCGTGGTCTCGATCCAGGACATGGGCGCCGCCGGTCTGACCTGTTCGGCGGTCGAGATGGGCGACAAGGGCAATCTCGGGATCCGGCTGAACCTCGATGCGGTGCCGGTCCGCGAAGCGGCGATGACCGCCTACGAGATGATGCTCTCGGAAAGCCAGGAGCGGATGCTCATGGTGCTCGACCCGGAGAAGGAGGCCGAGGCCAAGGCGGTTTTCGAGAAGTGGGATCTCGACTTCGCCATTGTCGGCGAGACCATCGCCGAGGACCGCTTCATCGTCGTCCATGGCAACGAGACGAAGGCGGATCTGCCGCTCAAGGCATTGTCGGGAACCGCGCCGGAATATGACCGGCCCTGGATCGCGACCCCGCCCGCCGCGCCGATGGAACCGGTTCCCGAGGTCGATCCGATCGACGCGCTGAAGATCCTGATCGGCAGCCCTAACTACGCGTCCAAGCACTGGGTCTGGGAACAATACGACCACATGGTGATGGGCGACACCGTCCGGCTGCCGGGTGCGGGCGCCGGGGCGGTGCGGGTTCACGGCACACAGAAGGCACTGGTCTTCACTTGTGACGTCACCCCGCGTTATGTCCGTGCCAACCCGCACGAGGGCGGCAAGCAGGCCGTCGCGGAGGCCTATCGCAATCTCTCGGCTGCCGGTGCCAAGCCGCTGGCCACGACCGACAACCTGAACTTCGGCAATCCCGAGAAGCCCGAGATCATGGGGCAGCTCGTCGGCGCCATTCAGGGGATCGGTGAGGCATGCGCGGCGCTGGACATGCCGATCGTGTCTGGCAACGTAAGCCTCTACAATGAAACCGACGGCAGCCCGATCCTGCCGACGCCCACCATCGGTGCAGTGGGTCTGCTCAGGAACGCCAGGAACCTGATCGGCGTGGCGCCGCAGGCGGGCGACGTGGCCGTCCTGATTGGCGACACGGCGGGTCATCTCGGCCAGTCGGCGCTGCTCTGCGAGGTCTTCCACAGGGCCGACGGCGATGCCCCGGCGGTCGATCTGACGCTGGAACGGCGCCATGGCATCTTCGTGCGCAACAATCGCAAGCTCATCCAGGCCGCGACCGATCTTGGCGATGGCGGGCTCGCCCTTGCCGCGTTCGAAATGGCCGCAGCCGGCGGCATCGGCGTGACGATCGACGACGGCGATACCGCCGCGTTGTTCGGCGAGGATCAGGCGCGCTATCTGCTGGCCTGCAGCTTCGACGATGCCGAAGCGCTGCTGGCGGTTGCCGCAAAGCTGCAGGTCCCGATATCGACTGTCGGCAAGTTCGGCGGCGATCAGGTCACGCTCGCCGGCCGCAGCGCAGCACTGGCCGAGCTTGTGGCCATCTACCGCTCGAGTTTCGCCGACAAGGTCACCTGACTGCCACCGGATCGGCGGTGACCCGCCGGGGCGCGGCCGTGGACCATTCGCGGCTCAGCGCCTCCCGCTCCACTTCGCGCAGACGCGCGAGCGTGGTGATCTTCTCCGCCCCCGGGCTCCGCATGTGATCCATGAACCGGTGCGAATGGATGATCGTGGGACGCGCGTCAAGCGGCTCCCAGGCGTCGAGTTCGGTCACGCGGCGAAGATTGAACTCGGGCGGCAGAACATAGAACCGGATGTCCGAGGCCCAGAGCAGATCCTTGAGCGTGATCTGGTCCCTCAACCGTCCCGCGGCGCGGTAGCGCCGCCGCCATTCCGAAAGGAACCCGCGCATCGCCGCAGACCGCCGGTACAGCATCACCCCCGAATTGAGCTGTGGAAACGCATATGGGGTGCGCTCGGCATGCCCTTCCTGCACCAGGTCCGAGTCGCGCCGGACGTCGTGCGCAAGCGCCAGGTCGAAGCGCTCGAGGATGTCGAAGAGATCGCCGAAAGGCGCGAGAACGAGCGTGTCGCAGTCCAGATAGAGGGTCCGCGAGAACCGGCTGAGCGGGAGAACGTCGATCTTGACCCGCGGATGCACGCGAGGCACCGGATGGACGCGGTCGAAGGCATCCCCGCAGGCCGTGGGGTCGGAATCGGTGTAAAGATCAATCGCAAGCCCCGGATTTTCCTTGCGGACGGACAGCGCCGAACGGCGTGCGAGGTCGAGATACTCGGGCCCCGTGGCCACGTAGATCACCCCGTCGCGCGGCCTCTGGACCGGGCCGCAACCTTCGTCCTTCATCCCTGCCCCCATTGTGCCAGGACCCGTCGGCACACCCTGACCCCTCTCAGCACGGATTGCCAGTGTCGCGGCACAATGCGGGGCGACATTCCGGGGCATTCCGGATGCTGCGCTAGCAAAATCGGCGCCGGGTTTGTGGTCCGCACACCGCGTGGGCCGGCCGATCCGGCTTGCGGGCGCACCCGGCCAAGCCTACATTTCCATCGCACCAAAGGAGCCTGCCCATGCCAATCAAAGCCCAGGAAATCGAATCCCTCCTCCGGGCGAGCTTTCCCGAGGCGAAAATCACCATCACGGACCTTGCCGGAGACGGGAATCACTACGCAGCCGAAGTGATCGACGAAAGCTTCCGCGGCAAGAACCGGGTAGAGCAGCAGCGCCTCGTCTACGCTGCTCTGAAAGGCAAGATGGAAGGCAGCGATGGCGAGTTGCACGCGCTTGCGCTGACCACCAAGGCACCAGGCTGACCAGGGCGGCGGGCCGTCATCCGGCCGGACCTCCCTAGACATGACCGCGAGGCGCCGCGCGCGCCGAACCGCTGAAAGGACTTTCGGAATGACCGCAGAGGACAAGATCCGCGAAACCGTGAACAGCCACGATGTTGTGCTGTTCATGAAGGGCACCAAAGCGATGCCGCAATGCGGCTTTTCCAGCCGCGTGGCCGGCGTGCTGAACTACATGGGCGTCGAATACGTCGACGTGAACGTGCTCGCCGACGACGCGATTCGTCAGGGCGTCAAGGAGTTTTCAGACTGGCCGACGATCCCCCAGCTCTACGTGAAGGGCGAGTTCGTCGGCGGCTGCGACATCGTCACCGAGATGACCCTGTCAGGGGAGCTTGACGACCTGTTCACGCAGAAGGCGGTCGCCTTCGACAAGGCCGCGGCCGACAAGATCCGGGCAGCCAACGCCTGAGCGCACCGATCGCTGGCGGCGGGTCACTCCGCCGCCGCGCTTTCAAGATCCGGGGATTCCATGTCGTCGGCCAGCGCTTCGGCGCGCGCCGCGAGTTCGGCAAGCCCGTCACCCAATGCCTGCGGAATCACCGGCACCTCCACGCGAACGGGCGGCCGGGAATTGGCAGCATCCAGTTCGGCCTGAAGATCCGAGATCTGCCGCTCGAGTTCCCGCAGCCGGTCCTCCAGCCCCGTCGTCTTGTCGGCCAGCATGAGCCCGGCCATCAGCAGCATGCGCGATTCCGGCATGCGGCCAAGCTGGTCGGTCATCTCGGCGGCTTCGCGGTCCAGGAGCCGCGCCGCGGCCTCGAGATAGCGCTGCTCGCCCTCCTGACAGGCAACCTCGAACAGCCGCCCGCCGATGGCAATATTGACCTCAGGCATCTTCCGTCTCCTCCACGAGCGGTTTCAGTGCGGCGAGGATGCTCTCGATCTCGGCGCGATCGGCGGCCCGCGCTGCGGATAGAGCGTCCAGTTCGACCTGCAGGCCCTCGTTGACGAGCCCGGCATCCGAGATCCCCTCCTGATGCGCCCGGCGCAACGCCGCATTGTTCTGGCGCAACTGGGCATTGACCACCTGGACCTGCTGAAGACGCGCTTCGAGATCGCTCAGGCGGCGCACGGTCTCCTCTGCGATGGCGCCGGACTGGAGTGCCTCCAGCCGGTCACGGGCTTTCAGCGCAGTGAGTTCCGAGGCAATGGTGTCAAGCGCCGCGCGGTCGGATTCCGCTTCGCGCTTCAGGTGGGAAAGCGTGTCCCGCTCGGCCGCGAGTAGTCCGGTCAGGTCCTCGGCCTCGGCTCGTGCAGCCTCCGCGGCCCCGGAGGTCACCGCAAGCTCAACCTTGAGGGCGTCGATGGCTGTCTCGTCAACCTTGGCCAGAGCCTCTTTCACCGTGTCCAGTTCGGACGCCAAATCCGCATTCTGCGTTTCCAGTTCAGCCGCGCGCGCCTGCGCGTGGACCAGCTTCTGGCGTACGCTTTCGAAGGCTGCGCTCATCCGGTCCAACGCGCCGATCAACCGCGCCTCGTGCTCCGAAATGTCCGACATCGGGTTTGCTCCCTTGCCTGCCCTGACCTCGCGAAGCGCCGGCCGAATTGATGCGGCGCCCCAGCCTGCGCCGCCGTTCCGGCATGCGCGATTCCCGTTCGTCCCAAATGACAGGACAATTCCGACCGGAACAAGACCGGCACCGGTGCGATATCTTGCACTTCCAAGACGACTTGTTAAGACGCTTGAACCCGATACGGCGGTTTGACGACGAACCTTGCCGTCCAAGAGAACCATAAACCGAACAGCGGAGCCCAGCCGTGAACAACCTTCAGCCCCTGCGTGAGCGGGACCCCGAACACTGGTCCCTGGCCTGCGCGATCCGTACGCTCACGCTCGATGCGGTCGCCGGCGCCAATTCCGGCCATTCCGGAATGCCGATGGGCATGGCCGACGTCGCGACGGTTCTGTTCGACAAGCACCTGAAATTCGACGCGGCGGCACCGGACTGGCCGGATCGGGACCGGTTCGTCCTGTCGGCCGGGCACGGCTCAATGCTGCTTTACGCGCTGCTCTACCTGACCGGCGTCGAGGACATGACCCTCGACGAGATCCGCAACTTCCGGCAATGGAACTCGCGGACAGCCGGCCACCCCGAATTCGGTCATTCCAAGGGGATCGAGACCACGACCGGACCTTTGGGTCAGGGCATCGCCAACGCCGTTGGCTTCACGATTGCCGAGGAAATCCTGCGTGCCCAGTACGGCAAGAAGGTTGTCGATCACCATACCTATGTGATTGCGGGCGACGGCTGCCTCATGGAAGGGGTGAGCCAGGAGGCGATCGGACTTGCCGGACGGCAGGAGCTGTCGAAGCTGATCGTCCTGTGGGACAACAACGGCATCACCATCGACGGCAAGGTGGCGATCTCCGACCGGACGGACCAACTCGAGCGTTTCCGGGCGTCCGGCTGGTCGGTACACGAATGCGACGGCCATGACCCCGCGGATATCGACGACGCGCTCTCGGCCGCAAAGAAGACCTCGAAGCCTGCGCTGGTCGCGTGCAGGACGCATATCGCGCTCGGATCCAGCGCCCAGGACACGGCCAAGGGCCACGGTGCGCTGACCGATCCGGAGGTCGTCGCGGCAACGAAGGCGGCTTACGGGGTCGACTGGCCGGCCTTCCACGTCCCCCCCGAGATCAAGTCGAAATGGGAGGAGATCGGACGCCGCGGGGCGGCGGCACGGTCGGATTGGGCCGCGCGGTTCGAGTCCCTGTCGGGCGGCCGGCAGCGCGAATTCGAGCGGGTGATGGCGGGCGAGCCCCCGAAGAAGCTTTCAGCGACGATCAAGGCGCTGAAGCGGCAGATCGCGGAAGCCGGGCCCAAGATTGCCACCCGAAAGGCGAGCGAGAATGCCCTGGAAGTGATCAACGCGATCATGCCCGAGCATGTGGGCGGCTCTGCCGATCTGACCGGATCGAACAACACGAAGACCGCCGATCTCGGCATCTTCGGCCCCGACAACCGCGAGGGCCGTTATCTCCATTACGGCATCCGCGAACATGGCATGGCCGCCGCGATGAACGGGATCTCGCTCCACGGCGGCCTGCGTCCCTATGGCGGCACGTTCCTTTGCTTCGCCGATTACTGCCGCCCGTCGATCCGTCTGAGCGCGTTGATGAAGCAACCGGTGACCTATGTCTTCACCCACGACTCGATCGGTCTGGGCGAGGACGGACCGACCCATCAGCCTGTCGAGCACCTGGCGATGCTGCGTGCGACGCCCAACCTGCTGGTGATCCGCCCGGCCGACGCGACGGAAGCCGCCGAGGCATGGGAGATCGCGGTCGAAAGCCGCGAGACGCCCGTGGCGATGGCGCTGTCGCGGCAGAACCTGCCGTCTCTGCGCACCGAGTTCGTCGGCCGGAACGAAGTGGGACGCGGCGCCTATGTTCTGGCTGACGCCAAGGGCAAGCGGCAGGTGATCCTGATGGCCACGGGATCCGAGGTCTCCATCGCCATGGCCGCCCGCGACCTTCTGCAGAAGAAGCATATCGGCACGCGCGTCGTGTCGATGCCGTGCTGGGAGCTTTTCGAGCAGCAGGACGAAGATTATCGCCGCAAGGTTCTGCCGGCCGGCCCGGTCCGGGTCGGGGTCGAAGCTGCGGTCCGGCAAGGCTGGGACCGCTGGCTGTTCGGCGAGCGCGGCAAGCGCGGCAAGGGTGCATTCGTCGGTATGGAGGGATTCGGCGCCTCGGCCCCCTACGAAGTGCTCTACGAGAAGTTCGGCATCACCCCGGAAGCCGTGGCGGCGGAGGCGGAATCGCTCCTTGGCTAACGGCCTGACAACTTTGTGAGCGCGTCCCGGCAATGCCGGGACGTCGCCGGGCGGCGGATGTGCGCGACCCAGGCTCTGGAGCCGTACGGTCCTCCTACCCAATTTTGAAATAAGGACAATTTCTGTCTCCGCGGTCACCCTGACCGGGACGGATGGGCGCTCGCGCGTCGCCGGTCCGGTGCAATTTACCGTCTGAACTGCAGTTGTAAGGGAGGCGTGGCGCCGGGTGGCAACTGCCGATGTATAGGCTGCACATGCAGCGTCGGGCAGATCAAGGGCGCTGGAAGAATCCGGCATCCAACGAACCTGTACCAGGACTGCACCACTGGAAACTTGCACACCATCCAGACAGCAGCGTCCTTTTTTTCGGAGACCCGTGACTATGACCCTTCGCGTTCTGCCCGTCGCGTTTGCGGCTGCCCTTGCCTTCGCTGGCAGCCTCGCCCATGCCGAGGAAGACGTCACCCTGACCCCCGAAACCGAGGGGCAGATCAAGACGATGCTGACCGAGCAGGGCTACGAAGTCCGCAAGGTGCAGACCGAGGACGGCATGTTCGAGGCCTATGCGCTGAAGGACGGCAAGAAGTACGAGATCTACTTGGACGACAAGCTCCAGATCGTGAATCTCAAGGAAGACTGAGCCAAAGGGCGACCGGCGTCACCCTGGCGCCGGTCGCCGCTTCCCTTCCCGATCAGGATTGCTGTCATGACCCTCCACAAGGTCTGGGATCCCGCCGTGCGACTGTTTCACTGGTCGCTGGTCGCGGGCTTTGCCGCCAACGCCATCATCACCGATCCCGAAAGCAAGATTCACCGCTGGATCGGATATACCGTCCTGTCGCTGGTCCTCTTCCGTCTCGTCTGGGGGGTCGTCGGCTCCCGTTTCGCCCGGTTCTCCAGCTTCCCGCCAGACCTGAAGGGCGCTCGCGAGCAACTCCAGGACATACTTACCGGACGCCGCCGGGTGCATCTGGGACACACGCCGCTGGGCGGGCTGATGATCTACAATCTTCTGGCCACGATACTGGTGATCTGCATTTCCGGCTATCTGATGACCACGGACCGTTTCTGGGGCACCGAATGGACCGAGGAACTGCACGCGGCAGCGGTCACCTGGGCCGAGCTTTCGGTCATTGCGCACATCACGGCAGTGATCCTGGAAAGTCGGCGGACTGGCGTCAATTTACCGCGCGCAATGATGACTGGTGTCAAATCTGTGCCGGATGAGGCAAGCTTTGCTCCATGAGTCGGAGCCTTGGCCCTTGATGCGCAAAATTGCCGGCGAATCCCGTTCGGGACTGCTGATCGCACTTATCTCCCTACAGTTGATCTGTGTCGTCCTGTTCTTTCTGGACGGAATGCAGGATGCCAACGAAATGGGACGCGATTTCCTCAACAGCTGGCATTTTGCGATCGAGGGCGGTGCGGCGCTTGCGCTTCTGGGAGCCATCGCGGTCGAGACCCGTTACCTCCTGATCATGTTCCGCAGCAATGCGCGGCTTGAACGCAGCGTCTCGATCGCCTCGGGGGCTTTGCAGGAAGTGATCGCGGAGCATTTCCGCACCTGGGCCCTGACCCCGGCGGAACAGGACGTCGCCACATTCACCATCAAGGGCTGCTCGATCAATGACATCGCGCAACTGCGCGGCTCCTCGCCGGGAACCGTGAAGTCGCAGCTCAACGCGATCTACCGCAAAGCCGGGGTGGTCGGCCGCAGCGGCCTTCTGGCCGTCCTGATCGAGGACCTGCTCGACGATCCGCTGATCCCGGAATCCAGCGAAGCTGCCTAGGCAATTGCCCCGCTAGACATTTCCCGCGCACTGGGCCAAGGGTTGACCACCGATGGCCGGGCCTGCCTGTTGCGGTGGCCGCTGTCGGAGAACAGGCCGTTCGGCGGCAACGGAGGATTATCATGACGGTCAAAGTGGCAATCAACGGCTTCGGTCGGATCGGACGGAACGTCTTGCGCGCGATCGCGGAAAGCGGCCGCACCGACGTACAGGTGGTGGCAATTAACGATCTCGGCCCGGTGGAAACGAATGCCCACCTCATCAAGTACGACAGCGTGCACGGGCGTTTTCCGGGAACCGTCACCGTCAACGGCGATACGATCGACGTCGGCACGGGCCCGATCAAGGTCACCGCGATCCGCGATCCCAAGGAACTTCCCTGGGGCGACGTCGACGTCGCGATGGAATGCACCGGAATATTCACCGCCCGCGACAAGGCCGCCTTCCATCTGGAGAACGGATCGAAGCGGGTGCTGGTCTCGGCCCCGGCCGACGGCGCGGACAAGACCATCGTCTACGGCGTGAACCACGACACGCTGACGAAGGACGATCTGGTCGTCTCCAACGCCTCCTGTACCACCAACTGCCTGAGCCCCGTGGCCAAGGTGCTGAACGACGCTATCGGCATCAAGCGCGGCTTCATGACCACGATCCACTCCTATACCGGCGACCAGCCGACCCTCGACACGCTGCACAAGGACCTTTACCGCGCCCGTGCGGCCGCGATGTCGATGATCCCCACCTCGACCGGCGCTGCCAAGGCCGTGGGCCTCGTGCTCCCGGAACTCAAGGGCAAGCTCGACGGCGTGGCGATCCGGGTGCCGACGCCGAATGTCTCCGTCGTCGACCTCGTGTTCGAAGCTGCCCGGGACACCACCGTCGATGAGATCAACAAGGCGATCCGTGCCGCCGCCGACGGCCCGTTGAAGGGTGTTCTCGGCTATACCGACGAAAAGAATGTCAGCGTCGATTTCAACCACGACCCGCATTCTTCCGTCTTCCACACGGATCAGACAAAGGTGATGGACGGCTCGATGGTCCGCATCCTCAGCTGGTACGACAACGAATGGGGCTTCTCGAACCGCATGGCCGACACGGCGGTTGCGCTGGCCAAGCTGATCTGACCATCAGGGCTTGAGACTTCGGGAAGGCGCCCTGCGGGGCGCCTTTTCGCTTGGGCAGGCGGCCCGCCGCCATTCCCTCCGCGCATTGCTGCACTGCAGAAACGCGCATTGTCATGCGCTACCATCGGGTCCAGATAAGGGGCGTCGCAACCGACATGCAGAAAGGAGCCTTGCGATGACCACCTTCGGAACCCGGCTTAAGGCCGCCGCCCGCAAACATGCCGAATACCGCCGCACCCTGACCGAGCTTCGCGCCATGCCGCTGAGCACCATGCTCGACCTCGACCTCGCGCCGAACGATCTGCCGCGGATCGCTCACGACGCGGTCTACGGCGCATGACCTGCGGCCACGATCCGCAACTGACCTGGAAGACCAATCTTCGAAGGACGCGCCGATAGCTGCGCGTCCTTCACGTTTCAGCCGCCTGCGGCCACTGCCCCCTTCGGCCTGGCAAAGCGCGCCTTCAGGGCCCGTTCCACGTCGGGGCTGACGAATCTCGAGACATCCCCGCCCAGCCGCGCAATTTCCTTGACCAGCCGGGAGGCGATGGCCTGGTGCTGCGCCCCTGCCATCAGGAACACGGTTTCCACCGTGTCGCTGAGCGCCCGGTTCATGCCGACCATCTGGAACTCGTACTCGAAATCCGACACGGCTCGCAGGCCGCGGATGATGATCGACGCGCCCACGTCGCCAGCGCAGTCGATCAGCAGGTTCTCGAACGGGTGAACCAGGATTTCGCACCCGCCCCATGATCCGCGGTCGAACTCACTCTTGATCATCGCGACCCGCTCTTCGAGCGTGAACAGCGGCCCCTTGTCGCGGTTGATCGCGACCCCGATCACCAGCCGGTCGACCAGCGTCGCCGAACGGCGGATGATGTCGATATGGCCCAGGGTGATGGGGTCGAACGTGCCCGGGTAAAGGCCGATGCGCATGGCGTGCTCTCCTGCGGTCCTGCTGATGCTGCACACGCAAACACGACCGCGCCGGAAATGGCAAGAAAAACGCGGTCCGGCAGCTTTCGCTCAGTAGCCCTTGATCATGCTTTCCAGCGCGCCCTTTTCCATCTCGAGCTCGGTCAGCTGCGCCTTGACCACGTCACCGATGGATACCAGCCCCACCATCTTGCCATCCTCGACCACAGGCATGTGGCGAAACCGCCCCTGGGTCATCTGTTCAAGCAGTTCGCGCGCCGAGGTCTCGCGCGTGCAGGTGACGACCTCGCGCGTCATGTAGTCCCTGACCGGATGATCCATGCAGCCCGAACCGATCTTGGCAAGCTCGCGCACGATGTCGCGTTCGGAAAACACGCCTTCAGGCGTCAGGCCGTCCGCGGATATGACAACGGCGCCGATGCGCTTTTGCGCCATCAGCGCGGCCGCCTGCGCCACGGTCGCAGAGGGCGTGACCGTCAGTGTCTCGGCGATCGGCTTGGAATTCAGTATCTGTTGAACGAGCATCCCGGAATACCTCTGCGAATTTCCTTCTTTTCTCAAAGCTTGCCGCAACGGGCCGTCAAGTCAAGTGGCCGCTTCCAGCCGCGCGACCTCCTCGCGCAAACCCTCGCAAAGCTGGTCGGAAAAGCGGGTCAGCCGCTCGCTGCGCTGGTCCCCCTGGTGGCGGACCAGATAGAACGCGCGTGTCAGGCAGATTTCGTCGGCCAGCAGCTTGCGCAGCGGCCGGTAGGAAGGCAGGCAGAAATCATGCGCAACGCAAAGGCCCACGCCCTGCATCGCCAGCTTCAGTTGCACCGGGACCGAATTGGATGCCAGCGGCACGCGTTCGACCCCCAGCGCGGTCAGATAGTCGAGTTCGGCATCGAAGATCATGTCGGGGATATAGCCGATCATGCGGCGGCCGCGCAGATCCGCGACGGTTTCGACCGGCGGATTGTCGCGCAGATAGCGGCGCGAGGCGACCAGATGCAGCCGGTAGTCGGTTATCTTCTGCACCAGCAGCTGCCCGGCGGTGGGCGCGCTGACCGTGATCGCCATGTCGGCCTCGCGGCGCGACAGGTTCACCACGCGGGGCAAGGCGACGATCTGGATATCGAGATCGGGGTTTTCCTCGCTGATCTGGGCGCAGACCCGGGGCAGCAGATAGTTGGCGCAGCCATCCGGCGCCCCGATGCGTATCTGCCCCGACAGGCTGCCGCTGGGCCCGCTCAGCGCCTCGCTGGCGGCGCGCATGGCCTGTTCGGCGGCCTCGGCATGCGAGAGCAGCCGGTCGCCCGCGGCACTCAGCGCATAGCCCTGCGGCGACTTGACGAACAGCGGCGTGTCCATCGCCTGTTCCAGCCGTGCGATGCGCCGCCCCACCGTCGCCGGGTCGAGCCTGAGCACCCGCCCCGCGCCCGAAAGGCTTTCTTCCCGGGCCACGGCGAGGAATATCTTCATGTCGTCCCAGTGCGGATCCATCCATCCCCCTTATGCGGTATTGCAAAACCTTTTTGGAATCTTGCCCCTGTTCCCGGGATATTTGCAACTCTATCCTCGGCATGTCACGCAACGCGAGTCGATTTTCAGGAGGACCGAACCGATGAAGGAACTGACGCATTACATCAACGGCGCGCATGTAAAGGGACAGTCGGGCCGTTTTGCAGATGTCATGAACCCCGCCACCGGCGAGGTTCAGGCCCGCGTGCCGCTGGCCAATTCCGAGGAACTGGCCTTTGCCGTCGATGTCGCCGCCGATGCCCAGCCGGGCTGGGCCGCGACCAACCCGCAGCGCCGCGCCCGCGTGCTGATGAAATTCGTCGCGCTCTTGAACCGCGACATGGACAAGCTGGCCGAGGCGCTGTCGCGCGAGCATGGCAAGACCTTTCCCGACGCCAAGGGCGACGTGCAGCGCGGGCTTGAGGTGGTGGAATACTGCATCGGCGCGCCGCAGCTTCTGAAGGGCGAGTATTCCGACGGCGCGGGCCCGGGCATCGACATCTATTCGATGCGTCAGCCGCTGGGCGTCAGCGCCGGTATCACGCCGTTCAACTTTCCCGCCATGATCCCGATGTGGATGTTCGCCCCCGCCATCGCCTGCGGCAACGCCTTCATCCTGAAACCCAGCGAACGCGATCCCTCGGTGCCGGTCATGCTGGCCGAACTGATGGAGGAGGCCGGGCTGCCCAAGGGCATCCTTCAGGTCGTCAACGGCGACAAGGAAGCCGTGGACGCCATCCTGCATCACCCCACCATCCAGTCGGTCGGCTTTGTCGGCTCGACGCCCATCGCCGAATACATCTATGCCACCGGCTGTGCGCAAGGCAAACGGGTGCAGTGTTTCGGCGGCGCCAAAAACCACATGATTATCATGCCCGACGCCGACATGGACCAGGCCGCCGATGCGCTTGTCGGCGCCGGGTACGGGGCTGCCGGCGAACGCTGCATGGCGATCTCGGTCGCGGTCCCGGTGGGCGACAAGACCGCCGACGCGCTGATCGAAAAGCTGGTGCCGCGCATCGAAAAGCTGAAGGTCGGCCCCTACACCGCCGGCGACGACGTGGATTACGGCCCCGTCGTGACCGCCGCCGCCAAGGCCAATATCGAACGGCTGGTGCAGACCGGCGTCGATCAGGGCGCGAAACTGGTGGTCGACGGGCGCGGATTCTCGCTTCAGGGTTACGAGAACGGCTTTTTCATCGGCCCGCACCTGTTCGACCACGTCACCCCCGACATGGACATCTACAAGACCGAGATCTTCGGCCCGGTGCTTTCCACCGTGCGCGCCCAGAACTACGAAGAGGCGCTGAAGCTGGCGATGGATCACGAATACGGCAACGGCACCGCGATCTTCACCCGCGACGGCGACGCGGCGCGCGATTTCGCTTCCCGCGTCAATGTCGGCATGATCGGGGTCAATGTTCCGATTCCGGTGCCGCTCGCCTATCATACCTTCGGCGGCTGGAAGAAATCGGTGTTCGGCGATCT
>JAGQRV010000041.1 GCA_020425125.1 Paracoccaceae bacterium
GACCCGCTAGATTTCAACATCGTCGCACGGGCCGCGCTGCCGCCGCTCCTCGGGCTCCCGGTCGACGTGGGTCTCGGCAAGACCTCGAGCGCGCGCGCCGCCATCGCAGAACTGATCGCCGCGGGCGGACTCGGCACGCGCAAGGTCGTCTATGCCGTCCCGCGCCACGATCTCGGCGCGGAGCAGGTCTCGGCCTTCGGGGCGTTGGGCCTCCGTGCGATGCTCTGGAAGGGCCGCACCGCGCCCGATCCGACCGAGACCAATCCCGACCAGCTCATGTGCCTCGATACCGAGGCCACCTTCGACGCGCTTGAGATCGAGCACCCGGTCGAACAGAGCTGCTGCAAGGTCAAGAACGGGGCGGAACTGCTGCTCTGCCCCTGGTTCCACGATTGCGGCTACCAGCGCCAGAAGCCGCTGGCGCAGGCGGCGCAGGTCATCGTCTGCGCCCATGACAGCCTCTTTCACATGAAGCCCGAGGCCATCGGCGCGGTCGGGCTGCTCGTGATCGACGAAGCCTTCTGGCAGTCGGGCCTGCGCGGTCTCGACGGCAAGGCGACGCTCACGCAGGACGGGCTCGAGCCCGGCCGCACCTCGCTCACCTGCTACACCGGCAAGGGAAAGATGGATGTCGGCGCCACGGCCGACCTGATCGCCGCGCGGGAGCGGCTCTGCAAGCCGCTGCGGGTCACGGAGCCCGGTCCTCTGCGTCTCGGCCTGCTGGAGGCCGTCGGGCTCACGCCCGACGACTGCCGTCATGCAGCCACGCTGGAACACCGTCGCATGCGTGATGCGGGCCTCCGCCCCGGCATGTCACCGGTCGAGCGGCGCAAGCGCGTCGAGGCGGTCCTGCCGCCCGCGGGCGAGCCATGGGCTCCGCCCGGGCGTTGCGCCACGCTCTGGCTGATCCTCGCCGAGGCGCTGGAGAACGGCCACGACGCGGCCGGCGCGGAACTCGTGCACGAGATGACCGAGGCCGGTTCGGTCCGCGCGCTCCGCCTGCGCTGGCGCGGCACAATGAGGAAAGGCTGGGCGGCCCAGGCGCCGATCCTGCATCTCGACGCCACGCTGCGGCCGGAACTGGTCCAGACCTACCTGCCGCGGATCGATATCGGCGCGCCCGTCGCCGCGCGCCAGCCTCATGTCCGCGTCCGTCAGGTGACCGGCAGCCCGACCTCGGCCCGCGCCCTGACGCCCTCGGCCGATGCGCCCGAGCGGGACCGCAAGGCCGCCGCGACCCGGCTGCGCGACCTCCGCGCCTGGATCGACCTCCGCGCGCGCCAGTGCCATCGCCCCGGCCAGCCCATCGATCTGCTCATCGTCGGACAGAAGGCCGCCATTGATGCGCTCAGGTCCGCGGGGCTGCCGTCGGGGGTCGAGGCGGTGCATTTCAACGCATTGAGCGGTCTCGACCGCTGGGGCGGGATCGGCGGCATAGTCGTGCTCGGCCGCACGCTGCCCGCGCCGCGGACGGTCGAACTGATCGCCACGGCGCTGACCGGCCGCGCGCCAGCGCCGAACCCGGCGGACGCGGGCTGGTGGTATCCGATGGTCGAGCGCCGGGTCCGGCTTGCCGGCAACCGGACCGCCCCGCTCGTGATGGAGGAACACGCGGATTCCATCGCCGAGGCGGTGCGCTGGAGCATCTGCGAGGGCGAACTGATTCAGGCGATGGGCCGCGGGCGCGGCGTCAACCGCACCGCTGCCACGCCGCTGGAGATCGACCTGCTCACGGATGTGGTCCTGCCGGTGACCGTCGACGCGCTGGTGCCGTGGTCGGACCTCCGGCCGACCAGGCGCGACCTGATGGCGCTGACCGGCATCGTGCTCGAGAACGCCGCGGACATGGCGGCCTGCTTTCCGGAGCTCTGGTCCTCGGCCGCCGCAGCCCGGCAGGATCGGTCGAGGAGTGTGACAAACTGCTATTGTAGAGACCTCTATAATAGCCAAATGTCACACTCCTCCGCGGAGGTGACCTATCGTCCGGAGGGGGCCGGCCATCGCGCCCGTACCGCCCCCGTCGATCTCTCCAGCATTCCCGATCCGGAAGCCTGGCTCACCAACCGGCTCGGCCCGCTCGCCAGCTTCGAGATGCGGTCCAGAGCAGGCACCAATGCCGACACACCCGATCCCGCCTACGCTGCGCATCTCGACACTCTCGCATCCCGCCTGACCACCAGCATGCAGGCCGTGCTCGCCGCGCGCCGTGCAGCCCTCGATACGCTGTCCGCTCGGCTGGAGGCCGCAAAGCCTGCCGCCCTGCGACACCCCCATCACCCCCAACCAGAAGAGGAGACCGAGGCATGAGTTACGACAGGATCCGCCTCTACGACGCCGGCCGCTTCCACGACACCGAGCTGCCCGACTGGTACCGCGAGGCCGAGCGGCTGTGCGAGAGCGAACGAGTGGACTTCCACCGGGCCTTCGACCGCGTGCTCGATTGCGAGCACACGCTCCTGACCGAGGAGGGCTTGCTGGGCGGCGCGCTCGAGATCCGGTTCTGGCCGAGCGAGATCCACGGCGTCTTCGTCCTGATCGAGACGCCGCTCTCCTTCGTCGAGCATGTCATCGTCCCGAACCCGGCGGACTGGCTGCCCTTCCTCTCGCGCGATCTCGCACCGCTCATCGGGGTGGCCAACCAGAGTTCCCTGATCGCGCTCCACGGCAGGATCGGCAACGCCTTCATCGCCTGGGCGCGCCATGGCGAAGGCACCCATGTCGATCGCGAGACCGGCCAGAGCCGGATCGACCTCGATAACGACCGCGATCGTCGGCGGGCACAGCAGGCCCGAGCCGCAATGGAGCGGGCCAGGCAAGAGGGGCGGGCATGAAGACCATGCGTTGGCATCCTCCGGGCTATGGTGGCGAGCGCCGCGACCCGGACCGCGTGAAACGCGACGGCTGGCGCGACCAAGGCGTGCTGGCCATCTCCATCGATGACGAGCGTCTGAGTTGGCCGGACCGGGAGCTTGTCCGACAACTGGGCGAGAAGTTGTATAGGCCGAGAAACCGCGAGGCCGATGCGCAGCAGCCGTGACCGGACTCCCTCTGAACCCCGGAATCCACACCGGGGTCCAGTCGGGGTCCACCCCGCCAACCCGTTGAAGTTTCTGGTTCCTTCTGGGCCATTCCGTATACGGGAGGGCGCAGCGCGCAATATCGCCAGCGACAGGGCCGATTTTTTGGGAAGCCACCCCGGAAAT
>JAGQRV010000042.1:0-22319 GCA_020425125.1 Paracoccaceae bacterium
AGGGCAAGGGCTGCGACACGTTCGGGCCGATCGGGCCCTGGCTGGTGACGCCCGACGAGGCCGGCGACGTGGACAACCTGAAACTCTGGCTGGACGTGGACGGGGAGCGGCAGCAGAGCGGGTCGACCGCAACGATGATCTTCAAGGTGCCCGAGGTGATCGCCTATCTCAGCCGGTTCCTGTCGTTCCAGCCGGGCGACGTGATCTCGACCGGGACGCCGCCGGGGGTCGGGCTGGGCAAGAAGCCGCCGGTCTTCCTGAAGGGGGGCGAGGTGATGCGGCTGGGGATCGAGGGTCTGGGCGAGCAGACCCAGAGGGTCGTCAAGACGTGAAGATCACCGGGCTCAGGACCGTCGACGTGCGGTTCCCGACGAGCGCGCAGCTTGACGGGTCCGACGCGATGAACCCGGACCCGGACTATTCCGCCGCCTACGTGATCCTCGAGACCGATGGCGGCCTCGAAGGGCACGGGCTGACGTTCACCATCGGCCGCGGCAACGAGATCTGCATTGCCGCGATCGAGGCACTGCGTCCGCGTGTCGTCGGGCTCGACATGGACTGGGTCGCGGCGGATATGGGCCGGTTCTGGCGTCATGTGACCTCGGACAGCCAGCTGCGCTGGATCGGCCCCGAAAAGGGCGCGATCCATCTGGCCACCGGGGCCGTGGTGAACGCGGTCTGGGATCTGTGGGCGCGGATCGAGGGCAAGCCGGTCTGGCGCCTGGTGGCCGAGATGAGCCCGGCCGAGATCGTCCGCTGCATCGATTTCCGCTACCTGACCGACTGCATCACGCCGGACTGGGCGCTCGACTTCCTGAGCCGGCAGGACGGCGGCCGGGAGGCGCGGATCGCGATCCTGCGCGCCGAGGGATATCCCTGCTACACCACGTCGGCGGGGTGGCTCGGCTATGGCGACGACAAGCTGCGGCGGCTCTGCCGTGAGGCCGTGGATGCGGGTTTCCGCCATATCAAGATGAAGGTCGGCCGGGACCTGGCCGACGACATCCGCCGCCTGACGATCGCGCGCGAGACTGTGGGACCGGATGTCAGGCTGATGATCGATGCCAACCAGGTCTGGGAGGTCGGCGAGGCCATCGAATGGGTGCGGGCACTGGCCTTCGCCGATCCCTGGTTCATCGAGGAGCCGACCAGCCCCGACGATGTGGAAGGACACCGCCGGATCCGCGCGGGCGTCGCCCCGGTCGAGGTGGCGACCGGCGAGATGTGCCAGAACCGGGTGCTCTTCAAGCAGTTCATCATGGGCGGCGCGGTCGACGTGGTGCAGATCGATGCCTGTCGGCTGGGCGGGGTGAACGAGATCCTCGCGGTCCTGCTGATGGCGGCGAAATACGGGCTGAAGGTCTGCCCCCATGCCGGTGGCGTGGGGCTGTGCGAATACGTGCAGCATCTGGCGATGATCGATTACGTCTGTATCTCCGGCTCGCGGGAGGGGCGGGTGATCGAATACGTGGACCACCTGCACGAGCATTTCGTCGATCCCTGCGTGATCCGCGGCGCCGCCTACATGCCGCCCGAGCGTCCCGGCTTCTCGATCGAGATGAAGGCCGAAAGTCTCGTGGCCTACCGGTTTGGAGGGGCGTGATGGATCTGGGTCTGGCGGGCAGGGTGGTCATCGTCACCGGCGGCGGGTCCGGTATCGGCGCCGGGATCACCGAGGTTCTGGCCGGCGAAGGCGCGCAGGTGGTGATCCTGTCCCGCCGTCCGCCCGAGGCCGGTTGGCTGGCCGGGACCGGCGCGGAGTTCGAACAGGTGGAGCTGTCCGACGACGCGGCCTGCCGCCGCGCGGTGGAGGCGGTGCGCGCACGGCATCCTGCGATCCACGGGCTCGTCAACAATGCCGGAGCGAATGACGGTGTGGGGCTTGACCAGGGACCCGAGGCGTTCCGGGCCAGTCTGGACCAGAACCTGGTCCATTATTTCACCCTGGTGCATCTGCTGCGCGACGACCTGCGCGCGTCGCGCGGCGCCATCGTCAACGTCAGCTCGAAGACCGCAGTGACGGGGCAGGGGGGCACCTCGGCCTATGTGGCGGCGAAGGCGGCGCAGCTGGGGCTGACCCGGGAATGGGCGGTGGAGTTCCTGCCCGACGGGGTCCGGGTCAACGCCATCGTGGTGGCGGAGGTGATGACGCCGCTCTACCGCCGCTGGCTGGAAACGATGGCAGATCCCGAGGTGGCGCTGGCCGAAATCAGGCACCGCATCCCGCTCGGCCAGCGAATGACCACGGCACGGGAAATCGGCGATACCTGCGCCTTCCTGCTGTCCGAGCGCGCGGGCCACACCACCGGGCAATGGCTGTTCGCGGATGGCGGCTATACCCATCTGGACCGGGCGATCGGTACCCGCTGAGCGCGCGCGGTCCTGGGCGTCAGAACAGCGGCCGCAGCCTCACCGCCTCGTCCCGTTCGGTCTGGGCGATCTCTTCGAGCCGGTCGATATCCGAGACGCTGAGCCGCCCGTCGCTCCATGTCGCCACCTGCATGTTCCTGAGCTGGCGAATGGTCTTGTTGGTATGGACGAGCGACAGCCCGAGCGCATCGGCCAGATCCTGCTGGCGGTGGGGCAGGGGCACCCAGCCGTCCTGCCGCAGGCCGAGCGCTTCGAGCCGGGCCCAGATCTGCAGGAAGGCCCAGGCCACCCGTTCCAGCGCCGACCGCTGGCCGAGCGTCAGGATGCTTTCGCCGAGGAAATGTTCCTCCACCGCGCAGAGCCAGGTCATGTCATAGCCGCGCTCGGGATGGGTGCGAAAGAACGTCCAGAGCTCGCTGCGGTCGAAGACGCAGAGCAGCATGTCCGTTGTCGCCTCGGCGGAATGCTGCATCTCGGCCATCACTCCGGCCTGAAGACCAAGGAAATCGCCGGGAAAGACGAAGGTGATGACCTGACGGCGGCCGTTGGGCAGGGTCTTGTAGCGCACCCCCTGGCCGCTCAGCGCCGTGAAGAGCTGCGGGCTGTTCGATCCCTCCATCAATAGCGGCGTGCCGGCTTCCACGGCCAGTTCGCCGACCTTGAACCGCTGCATCGCCTGAATCTCGTCGCCGCTCATCGGCGCGAAGAATTCCTGCTTTCTCAGCGGGCAGCTCCGGCAGCTGTACCTCATCGGCGGTCTCCGGACACGATGCGTCTGGTTGTATCGGAAGGGTGGACAGGCGGCGGAAAGAAATGTGCCCCCCTATGTCGCAGTTAAATGCGCATCTCCGCAACAGGTTCCATGATGGGGCATGCAAGATTGGCATCACCCATGACAATGAGACCCCTTCTGAGCCTCGACGGCATTCTGGTCGTGGAGTCCGACCTTTTCGTTCAGGAAGATATCGGCTGCATCGTCGGCGCGGTATTTCCCGATGCGCCGCTTTACCCCTGCGGCTCCGTTACCGACGCGATGACGTTGATCGCGCCGCTCGACACGCTGGACCTGGCCATTATCGACGCGTCCGACCACGAGATCCTGGCCTCCGGGCTGGCAGAACAGATGGGACGGCGCGGGACGGGGGTCATCCATCTTGACAGCCGGCCCGCAGAGATGGCCATTGCCCAGCCCCGCTGGCTCCGGCTTGAAAAGCCGTTCAGCGAGGACACGCTCCGCGCCGCGCTCTCGGCGATCCTGTCGAAGTGAATTTGAAACCGCACGGAACTCTTTCCGCACCTCTCCGTTGATCCGACGCAAGCCTCGGAGAGAGGTGCAAGGAAGGAGAGAAAGCCATGCTTTACTGGGCACTAGTTTTTCTGGTGGTCGCGATCATCGCCGGCCTATTCGGATTTGGCGGCATCGCCTCCGCATCTGCCGGGATCGCACAAATCCTGTTCTTCGTGTTCCTGGTGCTGTTCGTCGTCGCGCTTCTTGTCCGGGCGTTTCGCGGGCAGGTCCCGCGCTGAACCGGTAGCCGGCGATCGCAAAAAGATGCCTGCCGGGCAGTTCGCTGTACGGCAGGATCACCGCTGCGTGAGGCAGATGCGGCCCGAGGCGCAGGGATGTCCCGCGAGGGCGCTCTGAACAAGCCACGCATAGGCGCATGCCTCCGACGCCACTTCCCGATATCGCAGAGTGAGAAAGGACCGCGTCATGTCTGACGCCCTCGACGTCGTTCCCGAGAAGCACAATGTCGAGACCGGCGTGGCCAATACGGCCAAGCTGGCGAAGAAGCTGGAAGGCATTCTGGCCGATACGTATCGCCTGGTCTTCAAGACGCATGCCTATCACTGGTGCGTGGAAGGACCGCTGTTCTATGCCGTGCACAACCTGACCGAAAGCCAGTACCAGGACATGTTCGCGGCCGCAGATGTGCTGGCCGAACGGATGCGTGCTCTGGGCCATCTGACGCCGATGCGATTCGATCAGATGGCCAGCAAGTCCTCCATCAAGGATCGCGGCGGGGAGCTGCCTGCGGGCGCGATGATCGCGGATCTGATGGACGATCACGAAGCGATGGCGGCCCGGCTCCATGACCTGGCGGCACTGGCGGCCGAGAACAAGGATATCGTGACCGAGGACCTCGCGGTGGCGCGCTCGGCCTTTCATGAAAAGGCAGCGTGGATGCTGCGGTCTCTGGCGGCCAGTTGACCACGGCGACCGCCGCGTAGCGGCCGCTTGAGAGTGCGCGGCAAGGCAAGGCGGCCGCGCCCCGGCACGCGGCAGCGAAAGTGCTGGAGCGAAGCCGTTCTTTCGGCGGCTTCGCACCTGCGGCGCGGGACGCTGGCGACCTAGATGCTCAGTTCCTCGGTCGAGGCGAGGAACAATGCCTGGCTGATGGCGGAGCGGACCTGGTCCTCGTTGTAGGGCTTGGCGATCAGGAAGGCGGGTTCGGGCCGCTCGCCGGTCAGCAGGCGCTCCGGATAGGCGGTAATGAAGATGACCGGGAGTTCGCCGAAATGGCTCATCAAGGCGTTGACGGCGTCGATTCCGGAGCTGTCATCGGCCAGGTGAATGTCGGCCAGAACCAGATCCGGCCTGTCTGCCTTGCCCAGTTCCACCGCTTTCGAAGCGGTGCGGGCGATCCCGGTGATGTCATGTCCGATGCCGGCAACGATCCCTTCGAGATCCATCGCGATGATCGCTTCGTCCTCGATGATCAGGACGCGGCCGACGGTGCGTTCGGCCAGGTCCGCGCGCGCGGCATGGATCAGGGCGTGAACGTCGCCGAGCGGCTGGCCGATGATTTCCGCCACCTGCTCGGGACGGAACTCCTCGATGCTGCTCAGCAGGAGCGCTTCGCGTGCGCCCGGCTTCAGCGGGTCGAGCCGCTTCTGCGCCTGGGCAACCGCGCCGGTCTCGCCCTGCTCCACATGCCTGCCGGCGCTGGACCAGATGGTATGGAATGCGCGGTAGAGGCCGACGCGCGGAGTGGACGCGTCGTGGACGGGCGCGGCATCCTGCAACAGCGCCTCGAGCGTCGCGGCGGCATAGCGGTCGCCGCTCGACTGGCTTCCGGTCAGTGCCCGTGCATAGCGGCGCAGATAGGGAAGATCGGTTGCGATTGAATCCGCCAGTGTCATGTCTTTGCTCATCGCATCACTTTTTTTGCTCAGTTCCGGAACCCAACGCCGCGCAGCGCGTTATGTTCCCTGCAAGCGCTGCGAAATTCGTGACGAGGCCGCCATGTTGCCAGACCCGCCCGAGGACAATCCCATTCAGAGGCAGATCGACGAGAATCTGAAGCGGATTTTCGATGAGACGGCCAGCGAACCGTTGCCTGACGAGCTGACGGACCTGTTGGCGCGTCTCCGCGATCAGGAGACCCGTAAATGACGGTGCCCACTCTGGACGCCGAACTCGTGACATTGCTGCCTTCACTCCGCGCCTTCGCAATGAGTCTGACCCGCCAGTCCGCGGCGGCAGACGATCTGGTGCAGGATACGGTGGTGAAGGCGTGGAGCAATCTGGACAAGTTCGAACCCGGAACCAACATGCGCGCCTGGCTGTTCACGATCCTGCGCAACACCTATTACTCGGATCGCCGCAAGAAGGTGCGCGAGGTCGAGGACGCGGACGGAGCGCTGACCGGGCAGTTGTCGGAGAAGCCCGCCCATGACGGGCGGCTGCAGTTCCGCGATTTCCGCGTGGCGTTCAACCAGCTCACCGACGAACAGCGCGAAGCGCTGATCCTGGTCGGGGCGTCCGGCTTTTCCTATGAGGAAGCGGCCGAGACCTGCGGCTGCGCCGTCGGCACGATCAAGAGCCGCATCAATCGCGGCCGGGCGCGGCTCGCCGAACTGCTGCATATGGAAGAGGGCGAAAGCATGGACATGACCGACGCGTCGACCGTGGCGGTGATGTCGGCGCGGCCGACCAGTCTGGCCTGAGGCCCCTGCGTGCCAAACTCGAAGATCCGGTTCCGGCGCCGGCTGGGTGTCCGGCTGATGCTGTTCCTGTCACTGGCGCTGATCCCGGTCGGGCTTCTGGCGGTCCTGCAGACCCAGGAGGTGGTGAACCGCATCAACGTCCAGAGCGAGCGGCAGCTTGCAGACCGCACCCGGTCGGCCGCGCGCGCGATGCGCGAGGGCCTGCTGTGGGCGGTCGGTGCCGCGAACGGGCTCGGCCCGTTCGTGCTGGCCGTCGGCGACGACAACCCGGAATGCGCCAAGCGCCTGACGGAATTCGTCCACAGCCGCGACGGGGTCGTCGCAGCCGGAGCAATCCGGCCGGACGGTCAGATGCGGTGCGCCTCGAACGGCGCAGTGGCCGACCTTGCGGACAATGCGGATATGCAGGACCTGATGGCTCACCCCCGCACGGTGGTGAATTACAGCCCGTCCGGGCTGGTCTCGCACCAGCCGGTCATTGCCGCAACGGTCCCCTACTACGATTCCGAGCGGCTGGCCGGGTTCGTCTTCGTCTCGCAGGCCCATGACGGGCTGCAATCCGACGGGGACGGGATCAATGGCGCGACCTTCAAGACCTTCAACACGGATGGCGACATCCTGAGCAGCAGCGACGAGGACAGCAGCGCCACCGCACTTCTGCCTCAGGGCGTCGCCTTGTCCGAGCTTGCCTCGAACCGCGAGATCACGTTCACGGGTGTCAGCCGGGGCGGCGATACCCGCATCTATTCGGTCATCCCGATCATCAACGGCACGGTCTACGCGATGGGGATCTGGTCGCCGCAATCGTCCGGGAACAGGGCGTTCGGCCTCGCGGCGTCGGTCCCGCTCTTTCCGATCCTGATGTGGCTGACGAGTCTGATCGTGGCCTATGCCGCCGTCGACCGGCTCGCGCTTCGCCATATCCGCCGGTTGCGCGTGGACATGCGCCGCTTCGCCGCGAACCGGAGTCTGCCGCATGAGGCCACGCCGGACATGGCGGCGGAGATCTACGATATCAATGACGCATTCCGGGTCATGACCGAAACGGTGATCCGGGACGAAGCCGACCTGGAGCGGCTGGTGCATGACAAGAACGTGCTTCTCAAGGAAGTACACCACCGGGTGAAGAACAATCTTCAGCTCATCTCGTCGATGATGAACATGCAGATGCGCAAGGTGCACGCACCCGAGGCGAAGAACGCGCTGAAGCGCCTGCAAAGCCGGGTGCTGTCGCTCGCGACCATTCACCGGACGCTCTACAATACGGAAAACCTGGGCTCCGTCGACGCCGGACCACTGCTGGAACAGGTCGTCAACAACCTGGCTGCGCTGGCGTCGGCCGATACCCGCGTCCGGATTGAGACCGAATTCGATTCCATCCGGCTCTACCCCGACCAGGCGGTTCCGGTCAGTCTTCTGACCACCGAAGCGGTGACCAACGCGCTGAAGCACACCGGCATCAGCCAGGGCGAGTCGGGATGGGTTCGCATCTCGCTGATCGAAGAGGATCATGGATGGGCGCGGCTGACGGCCGCCAATTCGAAAGGGCCGGTCCCGTTGATGGATGCCGAAAGCCGGACCGGCTCGGGACTTGGAACCAGTCTGATCCGGGCATTCGCGGGCCAACTCGATGCGGTGATCGAGATCGACGACACACCGGAATCCTATAGGCTGTCCTGCCGCTTCAAGGTCCTTGGCTTCGTTGACGGAGAGGCGGAGGACGACCGTCCGCCGCTGGTGCCTGAGGACGCAGACGCACCGATGTGACGGCGCGGGCGTGTCGCGCCGCTGCGGCGCGCAGGCCTGGGACCACCTTGATCGGGCACCAAAACTGACGCGAACAGCTTCCGCAAAAATCGTCTAAATCCGTAACATCAAAGACTTTCTGTCGGAACCGGCAGCGCAGCCAAACGTTGATTTGGTACCGAAAGCGACCAGAAAGGACCCCCCGCATGAATTGGGATACCATCAAGGGAAACTGGAAACAGATGACCGGCAAGATTCGCCAGGAATGGGGCGAACTGACCGATGACGAGGTTGCCCGCATGAAGGGCGACCGCGAGGAGCTGGAGGGGATCCTCCAGGAAAAATACGGCAAGTCGAAGGACGAAGTTCACCGTCAGGTGGATGACTGGATGAATCGGGTCAACTGACGCGGTTCCCCCCGTCCCGACCACGACGCAGATCCCGCAGGGTGAAGGCCCTGCGGGTTTTTTTTCTGCCGCTGGCGGGTCCCCCGCGCCGTGCGGACCGTGGCGGGGATACAAGAAAGCCCCGCCCTGACAGTGCCAGGACGGGGCGATTGCCATCGGGGAAGAGACGGCAAACGTGCAGGCAGACGACGGCGCGCAGGTGAATCGCCGCAATCATCCGTCACGTTCAATCAACGTTGGGGCGAGGCGAAGGTTCCGGGATCCCGGCGTGCGGCAGGGAATTTCTCCCGATCAGCAGCCGGCCGGCGTTTCGTCCGGCCGTTCTCGGTCCGCCTCAGCCACTGCCGAACCGCCCGCGCCGGGCCGCTCCTGGGGCCGATCCCGCCATGCGGCAAAGACCCGGGCAAAGGCACGGGGCGTTTCGAACATCGGCAGATGGCCGCTCCGCAACACCACCGCCGAGGCGAGCGGCGCGGCCCGGATCAGCCGCAGCTGGTGGCGCGGATCGATCACCGGGTCATGATCGCAGACCATGGCGAGAACGGGATGGCGGAGGGTCGCCAGGTGCGCTTCCATGTCCCGGGTGCCGATCCAGCAGCCGAAGCGGTAGAGGCATTCGAGGTCGGTCTGCGCCAGCTCGGCCTGCATTCCTTCGAGGCGGGGCAGCGGGGCAGTCGGGCCGCCTGTCACCGTCCGCAGACCGGCGGCGAAGCTCTCCGCATCGGCCAGCCACCGTCCGACAAGCCAGCGGAAGGTCACCAGGCCGACCATAGGAAGGCGCACGACCGCGCCCTGCAGGCCGCGCGCGCAGACCGATCCCGAGAGCAGCGGCGCCACCGCGCAGACAACGTCCACGAGGTTCGGATGTCGGCGCGCCAGCGCCAGAGCGACCATGGCGCCAGTGGAGTGGCCCACGAGCCGCCATCGCGTTCCGGGCCGGTGCCGTGAAAGTGCTTCCGCATAGCAATCCAGGAACGCGTCATCCTCGAGAAGGGCGGCGAGCCCGGTCCGCGTGGTCCGCCAGGGCGCGTGGCCCGGCAGGGGCAGTGAAACGACGTGCCGATCTGCCCAGAGGCGCGGGGGAAGGTCGCGCCACAACGACGGGCTCTCCAGGAACCCATGCAAGAGAACGATCGGCGCGGCCGTGCTGGGGCCGTCGGCGATCGTCACAAGGGGGGGCGGGTCGGTCATGGCGCGGGGACCAGTCAAGGCGAGTCGGGACGGCGCCTCTCGCCGCCGCCCCGGGGTGGGATCATCCTTCGTATTGAGGCATGTTCATCAGCCCCTCCTTTGTCGCATCGATGTAGACGCGCAGGTCGTCGCCATCGGTCTCCTTGCGGATGTCGAGCGCATCGTACTTCACTTCGATCTTCTTTTCGCCCAGACCGAGGAAGCCGCCGACTTCGAGCACCGCATTCTGGATCTTGCCGTCCGGGCCGGCGATCAATTCGCTGACTTCGCCAATATGCTTGTCTTCGGCATCGTAAACCGGTGCGTCCTTCAGTTCGTCGGTGCTCACGCTTGCGCGCTCGATGCTGGAATAGCCGTCGTGATCCGTCGATGACGGGGCGGTGCCGACGGCCGGAGCGACAGCCGCACCGCCGCTGGCCGCGGTCTGCGGCTCGTCATCCGACAGGGTCTGCGTACCGAGCGTACCTTCGGGGGCGTTGGAGGTGCCCGCCGCGTCGGCATGCGTGTCCGGCTCGTACGGCGGCGCGTTTTCCAGCGCCGAGCGGCTCGCGGTGAAGACCACGAAATAGTCTTCCGGGTCGCTTCCGTCCGAAACGAATTTCAGCTTGTCCATCGACACCGCGACCTGTTTCTCGCCGATCCCGAGGAAGCCGCCCACATCGACGATGATGGCGTCAATCTCGCCGTCCTTCGACATCAGGATATCGCCGATCTCGCCGATATCGGTGCGGCCGGCCTTGGGGTCGGCCGCCGCGGTGGTCGAATCGGGCATCGTCCCGTCGGTCTTTGCCGGCATGTCCGCATTGGCCGACGAATCTGTCGTGGCCGACATGTCCGTATCCGTGACGTAGACGCGCGTACCGATGAAGTCCGATGCCCGGATCTCCTCGCCGCTCGGCTTGTACGCGAACCCGCTTGTCGCGACGGTCTCTGCGGCCAGCGGGGCCCCGAGAACGAGCGCCAGAGCAGTGGTGGCAGCGAAAAGCTTGTGCATGGAATTCTCCGTGTGATTGCGATCGTCCATCGTGCGATCATTTCGAGAACCATGGCCGGTCCCGGTCGGTTCCCGGAAATGCCCTTGAAAATATGTGTCTTTTCTTGGGAACCGCATGACGGGGAGGGGCGTTGTCACGCGCCTCTGCGCCTCTGCGCCTCTGCGCCTCTGCGCCTCTGCGCCGCGCCCGAGGTCGCACTACGTCGGTTTTCCTCCCGGTCGGGTGGTGTGGGGCTCTGCGGGCCGTAACGCGGATTATGTCAAGGAGATACACCCCAGCACGCCGGCCTTCACGCCTTGGCGGGTTCAAAGGGCGTGACTTGGCCGCGCGCGTCGGTACTGCTGGTCACCGGAAGGAAGGCCGCGACCGCAGATGACCGAAAATCGCTTTGGCCCGTCAACGGAAGTGCAGGGGCGCGGACCATGGCGGCCGCTCCGTTCGGTGCGGGTTCGCTGATGCTGGATCTGATCGCCATCGGGGGCGGCATCGTCGGCATCGCGACCGCACGAGAGATGCTGCGCCGGCACCCGGATCTCGCGCTCGCAGTCCTGGAGAAGGAAACCGGGCTGGCCCGGCACCAGACCGGCCGCAACAGCGGCGTGATCCATGCCGGGATCTATTATGCGCCCGACAGCCTGAAGGCGCGGTTCTGCCGCGCGGGGCTTGCGGCAACCTATGCCTTCTGCGCCGAACAGGAGCTGCCGGCCGAACGCTGCGGCAAGCTTCTGGTGGCGACGAGCGAGGCCGAGTTGCAACGGATGGAGGCCCTTCACGACCGGGCACGTGCCAACGGCGTCGCGCTGACCCGGCTGTCGCAAGCTGAACTGCGCGAGCGGGAGCCGAATATCCGCGGGCTGGGCGCGGTGGAAAGCGCAAGTACCGGGATCGCCGACTACGCCGCCATCACCCGGCGCATGGCGGATCTCGTCGCGGCGGCGGGCGGGACGGTCTCGACCGGGGAAGAGGTGCTGCATCTGGTGGAGGACGAGGCAGGGGTGACGGTCGAGACGCGCAACCGCTCCCTGACCGCACGGCAGGTCATCGTCTGTGCCGGCATTCAGGCGGACCGCTTCGCGGCGATGAGCGGGCTGGGCGGCGATTTCATGATGGTGCCGTTTCGGGGCGAGTATTACCGTCTGGCGCCGCGCTGCGACGACATCGTCCGTCAGCTGATCTATCCGATCCCCGACCCGGCCCTGCCCTTCCTCGGCATCCACCTGACCCGCATGATCGGCGGGTACGTGACCGTGGGCCCCAATGCCGTGCTGGCCGGTGCGCGCGAAGGCTATCGTCTGCGCGACGTCTCGCTTCGCGATCTGGGCGGGATGGCCCGCTTTCCGGGGCTGCGGAAGATGCTGCGGAAGAACCTGTCCCATGGTGTTTCGGAGCTGGCGAATTCGCTCCTCAGGTCCCGTTACCTCGCGGCCTGTCAGCGCTATTGCCCGTCGCTGGAAGCGCGCGACCTGCAGCCCCATCCGGCCGGCGTGCGCGCGCAGGCCGTGATGGCGGATGGGACGCTGGTTCACGACTTCATGATCCGCACCACCCGTCGCATCATCCATGTCTGCAATGCACCGTCTCCCGCGGCGACCTCGGCGATGCCGATCGCCGCGCATGTCGCGGATGTCGCCGGCGAGCTGTTCGGGCTGACAGCCTGAGCTGAGACACCGCCCATAGAAGGATGGTCCGCGGCGCCCGCCTCAGGGTTCCATCGTGGACGGTGCGGGGTTCCATTCCGGGATCATGATCCGCTGGGTCGTCTCGGTGAAATTGTCGAAGCTCTGGTCCCATACCTTCCCCGGCCAGCAGAGCTGCATGTGGCCGGCATGGGGGCGGTAGGCGGCGGTGTAGAGCGTGCCGAAGCCCTTGTTGAAGGCAGTGGAGTAGAGCGGCGGGCGCAGGAACGTGGAGATGAAGCGTTCCTCGGTCTCCGGATGCAGAGTGAGCTGGTTGAGCAGGAAGCGCTCGCGTTCCACAGTCGCGGTGAACCGGGCGTGGCTCGACCATTCGACTCGTTCCTGGTGATTGGTAGCGACCGGGGTCCTGGCCACGATCGTGGGCCGGTCCGGAGCGAGATACGCGGTGGCGAAGCGCCGCTCCCGGTCGAGCACGGTGACGTTGTAGCTCATGTGGCATGGCACCCGCTGTAGCACCGCCACCGCGTCAAAGGCCGTTTCGCAGGTCTGCAGCACGTAGCGCAGGATCAGCGGTACGCCGAAGCCCTGCCCCGTCTCGCGTCGGCCGCCGAAGGTCAGCGATACCGCAAGACCGGCATCGTTCATGCCGTCGACGAGACCGAAAAGCCCGTCGGTCATGCCGATCACCCGGCGGCCCTGCCAGCGGGTCTTCAGAAGCACCGCATCGAAGGCCGTCGGGTCGTAGTCGTAGTTCCGCACGATCAGCGGCGTATCGCCCTGCCAGATCGCCTGGCTGCAGCCGGAGAGGTAGGGCGGCGGGCAGAAGAAGCTCAGGAACCGCGCCTGTGCGTCGCCGCCCCCGGCCAGTTCGCAGAGCGACTCGTAGAGCGGCATGATCTCGGGCATGTGCGCCCGGATCGCCTTGGTCGATTCCAGATAGGTGGGACGCGCCGCCACCCCTTCGCGCATCCACCAGCGGCGGTAGGCCGGCCAGTAGGTGCGGAAGAGATCGGCCCATTTCGGGCCCGGCGCGTCCTCGCTGACCGCGCGGAAAAGCAGCCCCATTCGGCTACATGATCTTGAAGGCAGGCTCCTCGGCGACACGGGCGGCGGGCAGCGGGCGCGTTGCGAACGCGCTCTTGATGCCGTCGATCCAGGCCTTGGAGCGGTCGGTAAGCTGGAAGGATGGCGTCATCGAGCGGCCGCGGGTGACCAGGATGCCGAGATCGGCGCCTTCGTACCGATAGTCGCCCGGCTTGAGGATGCGCAGGAAGAAGGCTTCCTCCTCGGACTCGACCGCGCGGCGGTGATAGTCGAAGCGGTCAAAGGTGACGCGGCCATTCGCATCCATCCGGTAGATCCCGCTCTGCGGCGCGTGCGTGACGATGTCGACGCTGTCCTCGGTATGCTTGATCACCATCTGGGACCAGCTGTCGATCATGTCCGGGTCGGCCCAGCGGGCGTTCAGCTCCTCCACGTCGAGGTGGAACGGCTTCTTCGAGAATTCCAACAGGTGGAACAGGAAGAGCGGCGCATCGGCGTGGGCGAAGGCGGCGTGGTTCGTCATCGACGAGGCGCCGGTGATGCGGGGGTTCAGCTCGCCCAGCCAGATCTCGCCGGTCTTCTTGTCGATCAGGAAGTCGAGCTCGAAATAGCCGCGATACCCTTCCTGGCGGAGCTGCTCGCCGAACTTGAAGGTCAGTTCACGGGCCTGCTGGCGGGCCTTGGGCGGGAAGGCGGTCGAGAAGATCTCGTTCCCGCACCAGCCGCCGCGATAGGGGGTCAGTTCCTTGAAGCCGACGAGTTCGGTCATCAGCGGGCCGACGATCGTGCCTTGCGAGGTCGCGCAAGCCTCGATCGCCGAGCCGCGGCAATCGATGCGCTTCATGATCTTGATTTCGCCCTGGCCAACGATCTCGTGCTCGTGGCGGCGGAAATCGGCCTCGCTCTTGATGAAGAAAGTGGTGTGGCCGGAATCGCCGAAGGCCGATTGCAGCACGAGGTCGCTCCCCAGCCCGGCCTTGTCGCAGACCTTCATGAGCTGGCTGTAGCTTTCCACCTCGGACAGGGCATTCGGCACCGACGGGACGCCGGCCTTGTCGCCGACCCGCACCGTCTCGATCTTGTTGTCCATCGCGGTGCGCAGCTTGGCCTTGGGGAACCAGACTTCGCCGCCAAGCTCCTTCACCAGCGCTTCGGTCTTCTCGTCGAACATCAGGAAGACGAATTTCGGCTTGCCGCCGCGGGATTTCACGAAGTCGATCACCTCCTTGTGCTGCAGGAGGTAGTTGTTGATGTCCTCGATCGACTGGAACTCGTCATGCGGAAGCTCCGACGGGACCAGCACGTTCGGGTGCCGGCCGTCGAAACAGTCCATGTAGCAGATGTACTTGAAATTCTTCACCCACTCGTCGAGCCCGAGCAGGTTAAAGTTGGTCGCTGACACGAAATAGATCGGGTCCGCATTGGTATGGAAGTACCGGCGGATCTCCGAAATGTTGTCGAGCGTCTTCTTGGCCATGGGTCTGTCCTCTCGCTTCTCGTTGGCTCAGCTCTGTGCGACGCGCTCCAGCGCGTCGGCCGTGAACACTCTGAGGCCCAGATCGGGCCGGTAGCCGTGGATCTCGCTCACGTCGAGCGCGCGCATGAATGTCAGGATCTCGCGGCTGATGA
Source organism: Paracoccaceae bacterium (assembly GCA_020425125.1). Lineage (GTDB taxonomy): Bacteria > Pseudomonadota > Alphaproteobacteria > Rhodobacterales > Rhodobacteraceae > Meridianimarinicoccus. Next base: position 14,971 of record JAGQRV010000042.1, read on the forward strand.
CCTGACCCGGAACCAGGATCGGGAAGCCGGGCGGATAAGGGATGATGAACGACGCAGAGACCAGCTCCGTGTCGCCATTCAGCCTCTCCATCAGCTTCTCGTCGAGGTCGACATAGTCGCAATTCTCTTCGTCATAAGCGAGGAAGAAGGCCGACCGGATGTCCCCTTCCGGCGTCTCGCTCTTGCGGAAGGCGCTGTGGAAGCGGCTGAAATCCGGCAGCGGCGGAACGTGTTCCACCAGGCTTTTCACCCGGTTCTCGAAGGACCGCCGTTCCATCTTCGACGCGTCGTCAAGCAGGTCGTCCAGATCCCTCGCGATCCCCACGAGAACCTCGATCAGGTACGCGATCGAGGAGCGCGTGGTGCCGATATTGGTCATGAACAGCACGGTGTTGCGCGACGTCTTGTTGATCTGGATCCCGTGCTTGTCCATCAGGATCTTGGTCTTGAAGGTGTCGCCATCCCATCCGGTCCCGCCGACCGCGAGGGTGATCTTCGTCGGATCGAGCACGAATTCGTCCGTGCCCCAGTAATCCCAGGCGTCGGTCCAGCCGCGCTTGTTGTCGTAATAGGACTCGACTCCGCTTTCGCGGAATTCCGCCGGGATCATGTCCGCCAGCGTCAGCACGCGGAAGTACTTCTGGAGCAGCGGATGGGTCGAGATCGCCCGGCGCAGGGACATCGCGCTCTCGATCTGGCGCTGGACGAACTCGTAGCCTTCCAGTTCGACCTGGCGACGCCCCACATCGAGCGAGGCGATGATCTGATAGTTCGGTGAGGTCGAGGTATGGGTCATGTAGGCCTCGTGGAAGGCCTGTTCGGTCTCGCCCTTGAAGTCCTGGTCGTAGACATGGATCATCGACCCTTGCCGGAGCGAGGTCAGGGTCTTGTGGGTGGATTGCGTCGCATAGACGCGGACCCGCGCGTCCGGCGGCGCGATCAGCCGCGTGTCGAGCAGGACATCATCGTCGGCATCGGCCAGTTCGGCCTGCTGGGCTTCCCACGCCGCCGCGCGGGTCGAACTGCGCAGCGTTTCGCGCAGTGTATCCGCCACATGCATCGCGGTGCGCTGCCGGTAGGCCGGGTTGAACCGCGCGAAGGCGAACCATGCCTCGTCCCAGAGGAAGACGAGATCCTTCTTGATCGCGAGGCATTCCTCCATCACCCGTTCGACGTTGTAGATCAGCCCGTCGAAGGTGCAGTTGGTCAGCAACACCATCCGAACCTTGTCGAGCTTGCCTGCCGCCTTGAGCCGCAGCAGGGTATGCTTGATCTCGCGGATCGGCACCGCCCCGTACATGGAATGTTCGTGCAGCGGATAGCTGTCCATGTAGACCACGTTGGCCCCGGCCAGGACCATGCCGTAATGGTGCGACTTGTGGCAGTCGCGGTCCACCAGCACGATGTCGCCCGGCCGCACCAGCGCCTGCACCACGATCTTGTTGCAGGTCGAGGTACCGTTCGTGGCGAAGAACGTCTGCTTCGAGCCGAAGGCCCGCGCGGCGGCCTCCTGTGCCTTCTTGATCGGGCCGCGCGGTTCCAGCAGGCTGTCGAGCCCGCCGCTCGTCGCCGAGGTTTCGGCCAGGAAGATGTTCGGGCCGTAGAACGCGCCCATGTCCTGGATCCAGTGGCTGCGGGCGATCGACTTGCCGCGGCTGATCGGCATCGCGTGGAAGACGCCGGTGGGCTGCTTGGAATATTCCTTCAGCGCCGTGAAGAAGGGTGTCTTGAAGCGGCTGTTGAGCCCGCGCAGGATGTTCAGGTGCAGTTCCAGGAAGTCTTCCTGATTGTAGAAGACCCTGCGGCACCCTCCGAGATCCATCGCCGCGATGGTCTCGGCCGACCGGTCCGTGACCAGATAGATGTCAAGCTCAGGCCGGATCTTGTGCACCAGCCGGCAGGTCTCGGGGCCGTATTCGTCGGGATGCAGCGCATCGACGTCCTCGTCCTCGCTCACGCGCTTCAGGTACTTGTTCAGGATCGAGACGTCGTTGTGGGACTTGAGCGACAGCCCCGGCCGCACCACCACGGCCTGAACGTTGTGATTGAACAGGATGGCGACCAGCGCGTCCTCGAGGCTCGGCACGATGACCGGCTCGTAGATGAAGGCGTCCTCGGAGCGGCGGACGCGCTGCAGGCTCTGGCGCAGCCAGCGGTCCTGATGCTCGCCCAGATTGTCGACGATCAGGACCTCGAAATACGGCCGTCCGAGGGCGCGGGCGTCGGGCGACAGCGCGACCTCGTCCTCGAAATCCTCGACATCCGTGTCCTGGGACAGAAGCGGGATGCTCCGCCGGCGATAGGCGCCCGACGACAGGGCACGCGCCACACGCCGCACCGCGTGGGAAAAGTCGTCGATGTTGCGGTGTTCGAGAAGCCGGCGCATGTGGTCGAACGCGGCGGCGCCCGGGAACGCCCAGTAGGTCTCGATCGGCGCCAAGGCGGCCAGAAGCTCTTCCGCGTCGCCCAGAAGCCGCTTGCCCTTGCGGGTCTCGATGCCCTGGAGGCCCAGTCCCTCCGCCACTTCGCGCAAGGCGCTCCATCGGTCGGCCCTGAGCTGGGTGGCACTGTAGTAGTCGCCGATGGACGGCAGAAGGCGGTTCCCCGCTTGCGTCGATTGCCCTTCGGGAATCTGGTTCGTTGGCTTGTTCATCTGCCTTGATCGCTCCCAGTTATGGGGCCGTGTCACCCGGCCCTGTTGTGTGGAAAGGGCAGCGGCGCGGACGCGCGCCCCTCCTCGTTGCGCCGCTCCCAGTCAGCCTCGGCGCGCAGGTCGGCTTCCGCCAGGATCGTGCGGGGGTCGGCCGCGCTGAGGCCAGCCCGTGAGCCCTGCTTGGGAATTTCGAGCGGCCCAAGAGACTTGAGATAGGCGTCGGCGCCGCTGCCGCGGTTGTAGACGGGGAAGTCGACCTCGCGGTCGCGGAAGCTCTTCAGCACCTGGCCGAGCCCGCGCAGTCCGAATTCGCGCTGGCGGCGCACCAGATCGAGGTCGATCTCGACCGGGAACATGTCGTCCTGCCCGGCCGACTGGTGCAGCACCGTCGAGGTCGGATCGACCACCAGCGACCGCCCTACCCCGCCGGAGCCGAGTCCGTTGACGTCGAAGACGAAGCACTGGAACTGCGCCGCCGTGGCGCGGGCGATGGCGATCTCGGCGTCGCGGTCGGTGGTGCCGGTCAGAACCGGGTGCAGCAGCACCTCGACGCCCTGGCTGGTCAGATGCCGCGTGGTCTCGGGGAACCAGATGTCATAGCAGATCGACAGGCCGAACCGGCCCACGCCGGGGACGTCGAAGATGCAGAACTCGGTGCCCGCTTCGACGCCGGCCTCGTAGGGGCGGAACGGGAACATCTTCGAATACTTGGCCACGATGCGGCCCTGGGGATTGATCACCACCGAACTGTTGACGATGCGTCCGTCCTCCAGGCGCTCGAACATCGAGCCGGGGATCAGCCAGATCTGGTGCTGCTGCGCCTTGTCCTGAAAGCGCTCGATCGTCTCGTTGGGAAACGGCTTTGCGAAGCGGTGCAGCGGCCCGAACGGGGCAAGCTCGCTGAACAGCGCCATCTGGGTCCACGGAAAACGCGCCATCAGGATGTCGATACGATGCAGCATCGCGTCGACATTGGACTGGAGCGCGTCCACATGCATCTGAACTCCGGCAATCGCAAAAGGTGTCATCGTCTCAGGTACTCCATCGGAATCCGGACATCGCCGGACCTTGGGCGGGTTCCGACTGCCGGTCACCGCCATGAATTTGAAACTGCCCTGACGGGCCGATCCTGCAATCGTTACATGTCACGTCCGGCGCTCAGCCGGTGGCTTGCACGGCTCGTCCTGGCCGGCCCCTCCGTGCATCCGCTTCCCCCATGGTCGCGTGCCTTGCACCCCAGCTTGAGCGCCCATTTCGCCCGCATCATGCCGTGGCGCACTCTCCGAAACGGCTCCCCTCCGGTTCGGCCGGCCCCATCGTTGCACCGCCAACTGCGCTTCACAAGACCCGAGACGCGGAAGAAACGGGCGATTGCGGCCGTGCCGGGCGATCGCGCGGCGCCGGATCAGAAGCTGCGCGGCGTGTTGATCCAGATGAGGACCGTCTCTCCGTCGTGGCTATTGAGCCAGGCATGTGGCCGCCGGCTGCTGAAATAGAGCGAGTCGCCCGGACCGAGCACATGAAACTCTTCACCCTCCAACATGATCTCGATGCCGCCCGAAAGGACGTGCAGGAATTCTTCGCCGTCGTGGCTGTAGGCACCGTCGCTCGACGCGCCGGGCGCAAGGACGAACCGGTGGCAGTCCATGCTGCAGTCGCCTTCGGCCAGAATCTGGACCGTCACGCCGGGTGTCGTCTGCGGCCAGCTCTGCCATTCGCCGGACCGGACCAGCGACCTGTCCCCGACCGCGTCGCCCGACAGCTTCGACACCGTGGTGCCGTAATGCCGGGCCAGCTCATGCAGCATCCGGAACCCGACGCCCTGCGACGTCCGCTCCAGTGTCGACAGCACCGATGGCGTCAGTCCGACCGCTTCGGCGACCTGCTCCAGCGTCTGGCCCGAGGCGCGGCGCAGCGCCCGCAGCTTGCGTCCGATCTCGGTCACCGCGGGCTGCCGCTGCGGCGGGGTGTCTTCGCCCGCCGCTTCAGCCTGAAGCGCCGCGCGGATGGCTGCCGGGTTCAGACCGCGTTCCGTCCGGTACCACGAGATCCGCTTTGCCCGCCGGACTTCGGCGTCGCGATAGCGGCGGTGACCGGACGGCGCGCGCTCGGGCACGATCAGCCCCTGGCTTTCCCACAGCCGCAGGGTCGAGGCCGAGACGCCGGCCAGCCGCGCCACTTCAGCGATCTTGAACACGGCCGGCGCCGCCTCGTTCGTCTCCGGCATCGTCTCCCGGTCTCCGGTCACGAAAAATCCGATTGCGTTTCTACAGCAAAAATGCAGGTAATCCGCCTGTCAACAATCTTCCAGCAGAAATGCAAGAAATCCGTCGCAATCTGAGGATCCCGATGACTTCAGCTCTCCTGACCGACCGAAAAAACGCCGCAATCGCACGCGGCGTGGGCATGGCGACGCAAATCTACGCCGAACGCGCCGAGAATTCCGAGATCTGGGACAGCGAAGGCAAACGCTATATCGACTTCGCCAGCGGCATCGCGGTGGTGAATACCGGACACCGCCACCCCAGGGTGATGGCCGCGGTTCAGGCCCAGCTCGACCGGTTCACGCATACCTGCCCGCAGGTGCTGCCCTATGAAAGCTACGTGCACCTGGCCGAGCGGCTGAACGATCTCACGCCCGGCGACCACGCCAAGAAGACGCTCTTCGTCACGACAGGCGCCGAAGCGGTTGAAAACGCGATCAAGATCGCGCGCGCGGCGACCGGCCGCCAGGCCGTCGTCGCGTTCAGCGGCGGCTTCCATGGCCGCACCTTCATGGGCATGGCGCTGACCGGAAAGGTCGCGCCCTACAAGCTGGGCTTCGGTGCCATGCCCGGCGATGTCTTCCACGCGCCGTTCCCGAACGAGCTGCACGGCGTCTCGGTCGAGCAGTCGCTCGCCGCGCTGTCCCGGCTGTTCGCCGCCGACGTGGATCCGGCGCGGGTCGCCGCGATCATCCTCGAACCGGTGCAGGGCGAAGGCGGCTTCTATGCCGCGCCGCCGGCGTTCACGCGGGCCCTGCGCGAGATCTGCGACACGCACGGCATCTTGCTGATCGCCGACGAGATCCAGACCGGATTCGCCCGCACCGGGAAGATGTTCGCGATGGAGCATCACGGCGTGGTGCCGGACCTGATGACCATGGCCAAGAGCCTGGCCGGCGGATTCCCGCTCTCGGCGGTCACCGGGCGCGCCGAGATCATGGACGCGCCCGCGCCGGGCGGTCTCGGCGGCACCTATGGCGGCAATCCGCTGGCCATCGCCGCCGCCCACGCAGTGCTGGATGTGATCGCCGAGGAACAGCTCTGCGACCGCGCCAACTCGCTGGGCGCACGTCTCAAGCAGCGGCTCGAAGGCCTGCGCGACCGGGTGCCCGAGATCGTCGACATCCGCGGCCCCGGCTTCATGAACGCGGTCGAGTTCAACGATCCGGCAACCGGCACCCCGAGCCCCACCTTCACCAACGCGGTGCGGATGAAGGCCGAAGGCAAGGGCCTGATCCTGCTCAATTGCGGCGTCTACGGCAACGTGATCCGGTTCCTCGCGCCGATCACGATCCAGGACTCGGTCTTCTCCGAAGCGCTGGATATCATGGAAGCCGCCATGGTGGAGGCGCACGCCGCCTGAACCCGACCGGAGGGCGCGGGCGCCCCGCTGCCCCTTGCCCTCCGACCCGATCCGGTAGACTCTGCGACAGGGACGGCGGCGCCCGCTTCGGACCGTTTCCCTTCCGGGACGTCCATCGCGGGCCCGCCGGTCCGCAAGGCGGACCACCTGCCGCAGCCGGCCCGTATCCGGACCCGGCCAATTCCCCGTGCAAAGGGCCAGCATTCGGCAGCCCGCACGAACCGAACCAACAGGACGATCCATGACCACATCCACGCTCGCAGAACGGACAACCACGACGCTCGCTGACCGGCTCTCGAAGCCCGAGCTCCTGATCCGCGCCGCCTATATCGGCGGCACGTGGGTCGAGGCCGGCTCCGGGCGCACCTTCGACGTCAAGAATCCCTCGACCGGCGAGGTCATCGTCGCGCTGCCGGATCTCGGCGTCGAGGAAACCCGCACCGCCATCGACGCCGCCTATGAGGCGCAGAAAGGCTGGGCTGCGAAGACCGGCAAGGAACGCGCGGCGGTCCTGCGCAAATGGTACGACCTGATGGTCGCCAATGCCGACGATCTCGCCGCGATCCTGACCGCGGAAATGGGCAAGCCCCTGGCCGAAGCGAAGGGCGAGATCCTCTATGGCGCTTCCTTCGTCGAATGGTTCGCGGAAGAGGCAAAGCGCATCTATGGCGACGTCATCCCCGGCCATCAGCCGGACAAGCGCATCGTCGTGATGAAGCAGCCGGTGGGCGTCGTCGCCTCGATCACGCCCTGGAACTTCCCGAACGCGATGATCGCCCGGAAGGTCGGCCCGGCGCTGGCCGTGGGCTGCGCCTTCGTCTCGAAGCCGGCCGGGGAAACGCCGCTTTCCGCGCTCGCCATGGCCAAGCTGGCCGAGGAAGCCGGGCTTCCCGCCGGGCTCTTCAGTGTCGTCACCTCCTCACGCTCGTCGCCGATCGGCGAAGAATTCTGCGCCAATCCGAAGGTGCGCAAGCTGACCTTCACAGGATCGACCGAAGTCGGCCGCATCCTGATGCGCCGGTCCGCCGACCGGATCCAGAAGACTTCGATGGAACTGGGCGGCAACGCG
>JAGQRV010000042.1:22402-40536 GCA_020425125.1 Paracoccaceae bacterium
AGACCTGCGTCTGCGCCAACCGCCTCTATGTGCAGGCCGGCGTCTATGACGCCTTCGCCGAAAAGCTTGTCGCTGCGGTCAGGAAGATGAAGGTCGGCGACGGGTTCGAGGAGGGCGTCGTCGCGGGACCGCTGATTTCGGCCCAGGCGATGGAGAAGGTGGAGGATCACATCGCCGACGCGGTCGCGAAGGGCGCCAAGATCGTCACCGGCGGTCATCCGCACGCGAAGGGCGGCACGTTCTTCGAACCGACCGTCCTGACCGGGGTCACCAAGGCCATGAAGGTGTCGCAGGAGGAAACCTTCGGCCCGGTGGCACCGCTGTTCCGCTTCGAGGATGTCGACGACGTCATTGCCCAGGCCAACGACACGATCTTCGGCCTGGCGTCCTATTTCTATGCTCGCGATCTCAGCCGCGTGTGGCGTGTGGCCGAGGCGCTGGAATACGGCATGGTCGGGGTCAATACCGGACTGATCTCGACCGAGGTCGCGCCTTTCGGCGGGGTGAAGCAGTCGGGCCAGGGCCGCGAGGGCTCCAAATACGGCTGCGACGACTATCTCGAAATCAAGTACGTCTGCCTCGGCGGGATCTGATCCCTCACCCGACCTGCCGGAACACGAGGAATGCGGCCCGGTCCGAAATGGACCGGGCCGTCCCGTGTCAGCCGAGCGGCTGCGGCTTGGTCAGCAGTTCCGGCCGCAGCACCGCGTCCAGTTTCTCGCGAGTCATCAGGTTCTTCTCGATGACCAGTTCGGCAACCCCGCGCCCGCTGAGATGGGCCTCCAGCGCAACTTCGGTCGCCCGTGCATAACCGATATAGGGGTTGAGCGCGGTGACGATGCCGATCGAATTTTCCACGCTGGCCCGGAGCCGCTCCCGGTTCGCGGTGATCCCGCGCACGCAGTTCTTCTCCAGCGTGTCGCAGGCCGCAGTCAGATGGGCGATGCTGCGGCCGATGCTGTAGAAGATCACCGGCTCGAACGCGTTGAGCTGAAGCTGCCCCGCCTCGGCGGCCATCGAGATCGTCACGTCGTTGCCGATCACCTCGAAGGCGACCTGGTTCACCACTTCCGGGATCACCGGGTTGANNACCTTGCCCGGCATGATCGAGGATCCGGCCTGCCGTGCCGGCAGGTTGATCTCGTTCAGACCCGCGCGCGGCCCCGAGGACAGCAGCCGCAAGTCGTTGCAGGTCTTCGACAGCTTCACCGCCACCCGCTTCAGCACGCCCGACACCTGCACGAAGGAGCCGCAATCCTGCGTCGCCTCGACCAGATCCTGCGCCGTGACGACCGGGATCCCGGTGATCTCGCGCAGGTGCGCACAGGCCCGCGCCGCATATTCGGGGTGCGAGGTGATGCCGGTGCCGATCGCGGTGGCGCCAAGGTTGATCTCGCACAGCAGCGCCGCGGCCTCGGTCAGACGGCTTTCATCCTCGGCCAGCATCAGTGCAAAGGCGCCGAATTCCTGCCCCAGCGTCATCGGCACCGCATCCTGCAGCTGCGTGCGGCCCATCTTCAGCACGTCGGCGAACTCGACGGCCTTCTCGGCGAAGGCGTCACGCAGGGTCGACATGGCGTGGATCAGGCCTTCGATCCCCTGCCAGGCGGCGATCTTCAGCGCGGTCGGATAGACGTCGTTGGTGCTCTGCCCCATGTTGACGTGCTCGTTCGGGTGGAGCCTTGCATAGGCGCCGCGCGGCTCGCCCAGGATCTCGAGCGCACGGTTCGCGATCACCTCGTTGGCATTCATGTTGGTCGAGGTGCCGGCGCCGCCCTGAATCAGGTCGACGACGAACTGGTCGTGCAAGGCTCCGCCGCGGATTTCGGTGCAGGCGGCGGCGATCGCCGCGGCGCGGGCATCGTCGAGCAGTCCGAGATCGCGGTTGGCCAGCGCGGCCGCCTGCTTGATCGCCGCCAGCGCCGAGATGAGTTGGGGCGCGGTCGCGACGGTCTGGCCGGAAATCGGAAAATTTTCCACCGCGCGCAGCGTGTGCACGCCCCAATAGACGTCTGCGGGCACCGCGCGGTCGCCGAGAAGGTCGTGGTCGATCCGGGTAGCGTCGATCATTTCGGTGGTTGTCATCTGGCCAGGCTCCAGTCTGGACCCGTCACGGTCGGTGTGGCCGCAAGTCGGGTCGGGTGTCGGGCACGCCCTGGTCGGCACGCCGCACCGTCAGGTGCGGCCGTCGGAAGGCGGGCCGGTTGGGAAAAGCGTCTCGGGTCGGGTGGCGGCTGCCGTTCAGCCCTCTTGCCGCGTGATATGCGCCGCGCGGCGGCCAAAGGCCAATGCCATGATCGTCTGGGTTATGCCGATCCTGCATGAGCCTCGTCCCCGGCGGCGGCCCAGACCCTGTCGAGCAGCGGCCGGGTCCGCGCAGCGCTGCGGTAGAGACGGATATCCATCGGCAGTTCGGGCGCGACGACGGCCAGCCGCCCCGCCGCGATCTCGGGGGCAACCAGACTCCGCGGCAGCCAGGCCACACCATGGCCTTCGATCGCCATGAATTTCAGCGCCTCGGCCATCGAGCTTTCGTTGGTATGTGCAAGGTAGGTCGGCGGCGCGCCTTCCTGCGCCTGGGCGATCGCCGCGAGCAGCCCCAGGAACGAGCCGCGGGAATATTGCAGCAGCGGCAGCCGGTCGGCGCCCTCCGCCGCCATCGCCGGACTGGTGACCGCCGCAAGGCTGTCGCGCCCCACCACGCGGTGCGGATACCGCTCGGAGTCGAGCGGGTTCGGCACCTCCGGATGATGAAAGGTCAGGAAGAAGTCATAGCCGCTTTCGACCAGGGCCTGCACGCAAAGATGGAAGTTCTCCGGCAGGACGCGGGTCGCGACGGGACCGATCCGCACTCTGAGGTCGGTCAGCCAGCGCGGCAGGAAAGTGATGCAGAGTGTGTGGAGCGCGGTGATCGCCACGATGGGCAGGTTCGACGGCCGGTCTGCTTCGCGGAACTCCGCGCGGCTGAGCTTCATCAGGCCGACGATCTCTTCGGCACGCTCACGGAACTTCCGTCCCTCGGGCGTCAGCACGATCGGATAGCTGCTGCGGTCGATCAGCACCGCACCCAGCCACACCTCCAGCGCGCGGATCCGCCGGCTGAAGGCCGGCTGCGTGACATTGCGGTCCTCGGCCGAGCGCGAGAAACTTCGCGTCTCGGCCAGGCTCAGGAAATCCTCAAGCCACTTCAGTTCCATCGCAAACCCGCCCCCCTTGCGCGAGCCTGCCACGTCGCGCAGGCGATCGCACCCGTTTTGACGGTGTGGCGGGCCTGTCCCGCGCGACATTCCGGTCGCGCCGCGCCGCCGCGGTCAGGTCTGCAGCCGGCACATCTCCGGACGGGTCGCCGCGATCCAGTCCCGGCAGCGCGCTTCGGGGTCGGGCGCCTGCTGGATGTCGGTCACCACCGCCGCGCTGTCCGCGCCGGCGTCAAAGACCCCCGGCAGGCGTTCGGGCGTCAGCCCGCCGATGGCGACCAGCGGCGTCGCCCCGACCCGCGCCTTCCAGGCCGCAACCCGGGCGAGCCCCTGCGGCGCCCAGGGCATCGTCTTCAGAAGCGTCGGATAGACCGGCCCCAGCGCGACATAGGCCGGAGCCAGCGCGAGCGCCCGGTCCAGTTCGGCATCGTCATGGGTCGACAGGCCGAAGCGCACACCGGCCCGGCGAAGGGCCGGGATGTCCGCGGCGTCCAGATCCTCCTGCCCGAGATGCACGAAGTCGATCCCGAGATCGAGCGCGAGCCGCCAGTGGTCGTTCAGGATCAGCTGCGCCCCGTGCCGCCGGCACGCTGCCTGCGCCCGGATCGCCTCGCCGCGCAGCGCCTCGGGCGACAGATCCTTGACGCGCAGCTGCACCAGACGCACGCCCAGCGGCACCAGCCGTTCCAGAAGCGCCGCACTGCCGGTGATCAGGTAGAACCGGTCCAGCACCGCCATCACGCCAGCTCCGCCATGCCGAAGACCGGGGTCGAGGCCCCGGCCATGTCCCGCCGCGGCATCAGCCCGGCCTCGAACGCGGCGCGGCCCGCCGCCACAGCCTGCCCGAACGCCCGCGCCATCGCCACCGGGTCGAGCGCCTTGGCCACTGCCGTGTTCACCAGCACCGCGTCATAGCCCATCTCCATCGCCTGCGCCGCCTGGCTGGGCGCGCCGATCCCGGCATCGACCACCAGCGGCATGCCCGGAAAATGCGCCCGCATCGCCCTGAGCCCGTCGGGATTGGCCAGTCCCCGGCCCGACCCGATGGGCGCCCCCAGGGCATCAGAACCTCGCAGCCGGCCTCGACCAGCTTCTCGCCGACGATCAGATCCTCGGTGGTGTAGGGAAACACCCTGAACCCCTCGGCGCAGAGGATCCGCGCGGCCTCGACCAGCGCGAACGGGTCGGGCTGGAGCGTGTCGGCATGGCCGATCACCTCGAGCTTGATCCAGTCGGTGCCGAAGACCTCGCGCGCCATCTGTGCCGTGGTGACCGCCTCGCGCGCGGTATGGCAACCGGCGGTATTGGGCAGGATCCGCCGACCCGCCCGGCCCAGGAGATCGCGGAACGCCGCGCCTTCCGGACCCTCGCGGCGCAGCGAGACGGTGATGATGTCGGTGCCGCTCGCGGCGACGGCCTCGGCCAGCACTGCGGGCGACGGATAGCCGGCCGTTCCCAGCAGCAGCCGCGAGGACAGGGACGTGCCGTAGACCATCTCAGCCCCCCTGCATCGGCGAGAGAACCTCGACCCGCGCCCCGGCGGCAATCGGTGTCGCCACCCGGTCGCCGCGCGGCACGAACACGCCGTCGAGCGCGGTGGCAACGACCGTGGCATCGAACCCCTGCTCCGCGACCAGCGCCGCCAGCGTCTGAGCCGCGGTCTCCACCGGCCGTCCGTTCAGTTCAACCTGCATGTCTCATCTCCTTCGTCAGGTCCGCGGCCAGCGTCTCGGCCAGCACCGGCGCCATCAGGAAGCCATGCCGGTACATGCCGTTGACATGGATGCGGTCCGGCATGCGGCGAACCGCGGGCACGTTGTCGGGAAAGGCCGGGCGCAGCCCCGCGCCGGTCTCGACCAGCGCCGCTTCGGCAAAGCCGGGGTGGAGCGCATAGGCCGCGGAGAGCAGCTCCATCACCGCGCGCGCCGTGACCGCCCCCTCGCGCGCGCTTTCCACCATGGTCGCGCCGATCATGTAGCGCGCCGCCCCGCGCGGCACCACGTAGCAGGGAAACCGCGGATGCAGGAGCCGCACCGGGCGGCCGAGATGCACGTCCGGCGCCTCGACATAGAGCATCTCGCCCCGCACGGCGCGCAGATCGCCCAGCCGATCCGTCGCCGCCATGCCGCGGCAATCGATGATCCGCCCCGCGGGCGCGCCCGCGTGCACTGCGACGCCCCTGTCCTCCAGACGCTCCCGCAGCGCGGTCAGGGCCGCGACCGGGTCCAGATGCGCCTCGGCAGGAAAGAACAGGCCGCGGGCGAAGCGGCCCGCGAGATCGGGTTCCAGCGCGCCGGGATCGGCAGCCTCATGCGCCTCGGTCGCGCGGGCGAAACGGGCAAGCTCGGCGGCATCGCGCGGCGGGGCGACGACCAGGGTTCCGCGCCGGACCACGCCAGGCACCCGCGCCGTCCACCAGTCGACCGCCCCCTGCCCTGCAACGACGACCGCATGCGGCGCGCCGTCGCCCTCGCAGAACGGAGCGAGCATCCCGCCCGCCAGCCGCGACACCGGCGGCGGCGCGTCCCGGGGCACGATCACCTCGACCGCGGCGCCGCGGTCGGCAAGTGCCGTCGCCACGCAGAGCCCGGCGACCCCGGCCCCGAGCACCGACCAGGTCATCCGGCCGCTTCCGCTGCGCGGGCGAACGCACCAGTGCAGGCGAGGATGACGATCCCTCGCTGGCCCGGCGGCGCGCCGGTGGTGACGGTATTTGCAGGCGTGATCCGGTTCATGGGCGTCTCCTCGGCCGATCGACGGACCCGTCTCAGGCAGAGGCAGAAAGCGACCCTTCCGATCCCGCAGCGCGCACGGGACCCGTCCGGTCCGAAAGGATCGCCGCGGAAACAATGCGGGGGGGCGCCCTTCGGTCTTCCTACGCCAGCGTCAACTGGGTCAGGTTCAAAGGGTCGCTTCGCCGGGCGCGGTCATCGGATCGCCCCCTGTCAGCCTCTCAGTCCCCGTGGCGGGACTCCCCTGACGTTGCGGCACGATTGCAGATCGCCCGGGCGGTGTCAAACCGCCGCTCGGCACTGCGCGATCGGCGGTCAGGCAGTGGCCGGCGCCTCGCAGAGCTCCGACAGGACTTCCGCCGCGATGCCGAACGACCGCACCCGCGCGGCGTGGTCATGGATCATCGCGCTCACCATCAACTCGTCCGGGCGGTGCACCGCGATCATCTCGCGCAGCCGGTCGCGAATCGTCGCCGCCGACCCGGTGGCCGAGAACGACAGCGCCGCAGCGACCTGCGCCATCAGGGCCGCGGGTACCTCATCGGCCAGATCGGCCCGTGGAGACGGCAGCTTGCCCGGCCGGCCCATCCGCAGCCGCGCGAAGGCCAGCACCTGCGACGATCTCAGATACGCCGCCTCGGCATCGGTCTCGGCCGCGAAGACGCCCGCGGCGACGATCACCCGCGGCCGCGCCAACCAGGGCGAGGGACGGAAGCTCCGGCGATAGACCGCCAGTGCCTCCTCCAGCATGGCCGGGGCGAAATGCGACGCGAAGGCATAGGGCAGGCCGAAATGCGCCCCAAGCTGGGCGCCATACAGGCTGGAGCCGAGGATCCAGACCGGCACATGAGTCCCCTCGCCTGGCACCGCGCGTACGCTGGCGCCCTCCGCCGCATCGCCGAGATAGCCCAGAAGCTCGCGCACGTCCTGCGGGAAGCTGTCTTCCTGCGCCATGTAGCGCCGCAGCGCCCGTGCCGTCGCCATGTCAGTCCCCGGCGCCCGGCCCAGCCCCAGATCGATCCGGCCGGGAAACAGTGTCGCCAGCGTTCCGTACTGCTCGGCCACCATCAGCGGCGCGTGGTTGGGCAGCATCACGCCCCCTGCCCCAACGCGCATGGTCCGCGTCGCCGCCGCCACCTGCCCGATTACCACCGCCGCTGCGGCACTGGCGATCCCGGGCATGTTGTGATGCTCGGCCAGCCAGTAGCGGTGATAGCCGAAGCCCTCGGCCGCCTGCGCCAGATCGACCGTGTTGGCCAGCGCATCGGCCACGGTCCTGCCTTCGGGAACCGGCGACAGGTCGAGAAGCGAGAAATGCTGCATGGGCGGCCTCCGTTGGTCCGGACCTAATCACCCGCGCAGGCGCATCCAAGGCCGCCCCCTGCCGTCCGTCAGGCATTCACGGATTGACATATTATTATTCATATGTCATGATCTCCGGAACCTGTCGGGCGTTGTCGGTTCTCCGCCGTTGCGGATCACGCATTTCGAATCGGGAGCGATCCATGGCGCACGTGGTTGTCCTTGGGGCCGGGCTTGGCGGCACCATCATGGCGTACGAGTTGCGAGAACGGCTCGGCAAGGGGCATGAGATTTCGGTCGTCAACCGGGGGTCGCGGTTCGCCTTCGTGCCGTCCAATCCCTGGGTCGCGGTCGGCTGGCGCGACCGTGCGGCGGTCGAGGCGGACCTGGCCCCGGTCTTCGCGCGCCGCGATATCGCGCTGCATCCGCAGGGGGCGGAACGGATCGACCCCGCAGCGCGGCAGGTCGTGCTGACCGATGGCAGCACCGTCGATTACGATTATCTCGTCATCGCCACCGGGCCCGAACTTGCCTTCGACGAGATCGAGGGGCTCGGCCCCGAGGCGCACACCCATTCCGTCTGCCAGGTCGACCATGCGCTGGACGCCCGCCCGGCGGTCGAGGCGCTGATCGCGGCACCGGGTCCGGTGATCGTCGGTGCGGTCCAGGGCGCATCGTGCTTCGGGCCGGCCTACGAATTCGCCTTCATCCTCGACAAGGCGCTGCGCGACGCCAAGGTCCGCGACCGCGTGCCGATGACCTTCGTCACCTCCGAACCCTATATCGGCCATCTCGGCCTGGACGGCGTCGGCGACACCAAGGGCCTGCTCGAAAGCGCGCTGCGGCAGCACCACATCAAGTGGATCTGCAGCGCCCGCGTCGACCGGGTCGAGGCGGACACCATGCATGTCAGCGAGATCGGCGCGGACGGCGAGGTCAAGGCCAGCCACGCGCTGCCGCAGGCCTTTTCGATGATGCTGCCGGCGTTCCGGGGCGTCTCCGCCCTGCGTGGGATCGAGGGCCTGACCAATCCGCGCGGCTTCGTGCTGATCGACAAATACCAGCGCAACCCCGCCTACCCCGAGATTTTCGCCATCGGCGTCTGCGTCGCGATCCCGCCGGTCGGCAAGTCCCCGGTCCCGGTCGGCGTGCCGAAGACCGGCTTCATGATCGAATCGATGGTCACTGCGACGGCACACAACATCGCGCGGCTGGTCGCCGGCCAGAAGCCCGATGCCCAGGCGACCTGGAACGCGGTCTGCCTGGCCGATTTCGGCGACCGCGGCGTGGCCTTTGTCGCCCAGCCGCAGATCCCGCCCCGCAACGTCAACTGGGCGTCCGAGGGGCGCTGGGTCCATGCCGCCAAGATCGCGTTCGAGAAGTACTTCCTGCACAAGGTCCGCAGCGGCAACCCGGAGCCGTTCTACGAAAACCTCGCGCTGCAGGCGCTCGGCATCGGCAAGCTGAAAGAGATCAGGTTCACCGACAGCCCCAGCTGAGATGGATGCCGCGTCGCGCCGCTCCGTTCAGGCCGCGTCGTGCGATGCGGCCTCGCGCCGGATCTGCGCCCCGTCGCGGCCGGGCGGCGCCCCGAACAGGCGGCGATAGTCGCGGCTGAACTGCGACGGGCTTTCATACCCCAGCGCAAAGCCGATCCGCGCCACGTCGGCGCCGCCGGCAAGCAGAAGGTGCCGCGCCTCCTGCAACCGGATCCGCTTCTGGAACTGCACCGGCGTCATGCCGGTCGCCGCCTTGAAATGGCGGTGGAAGGTCGCCGGGCTCATCCCCGCCAGCCCGGACAGATGCGCCACGCTCAGCGTCTCGGCAAAGTGGTCGCGGATCCAGGCGACCGCCTGGCCGATCCGCGCCATGCGGCTGTCGGCCAGTCCGATCTGGCGCAGCGCCGCCCCCTGCGGCCCGGTCAGCAGATGCCAGACGATTTCGCGCCGGATCATCGGCGCCAGCACCGGAATATCGCGCGGCCGGTCGGGAAGCGCCAGAAGCCGCTCAAGCGGCCCGGTCAGCTCCGCCGGCAGCGGATGCACCCCCAGTGCGCCGGGCTCCGGCGGCGGCCCGGCGGCGTCCCGTCCCTGCTCCAGGATCAGCTCGGCCACGACCGCGGGATCAATGCTCAGGGCAAAGGCGATATAGGGCGCCCCGGGGGACGCGCCGGTGATCTCGGCCCGGATCGGCACGTCGAGCGATGCGATCAGGCATTTCCCGGCATCGTAGCGATACGCCCGTTCACCCAGCCGGCTGACCTTCGCACCCTGGAGGACGACGCATAACGACGGCCGGTAGACGCCGTGAAACGGCCCGCTCGGGCGCTCCGCACAGGCCAGCGTCAATCCCGGCACGGGAGTTTCGCGCCCGCAGCTGCGCCAGAGCTGCAGTACCTGCGTCTTCAGCCGGTCAAGGTCGGTCCTGTCCATGCGGCGACCATACACGCCCCTGCCCCGCCGACCAGACCTGCAATCTGGC
Organism: Paracoccaceae bacterium; assembly: GCA_020425125.1. Taxonomy (GTDB): domain Bacteria; phylum Pseudomonadota; class Alphaproteobacteria; order Rhodobacterales; family Rhodobacteraceae; genus Meridianimarinicoccus. Next base: position 32,115 of record JAGQRV010000042.1, read on the forward strand.
GAATGAGAGGATCGGGCAGGAATTCGACAGGATCGGCGTGGCGCGCCCCAGCCCGTTCGGCCCATCTTAGGCTCATGCCGCAGCCCCCCCGGACGCGGTGCCAACCGGACAAGGACATGTCACCATGCGCTATCGTCGCCTCGGCCCGAGCGGCCTTCTCGTCTCCGAGCTTTGCCTCGGCACCATGACCTTCGGCGGCTCGGACGGGCTCTGGGGCCAGATCGGCCAGCTTCACCAGGACGAGGCCGACATTCTGGTCCGCACCGCTCTCGATGCCGGGATCAATTTCATCGACACCGCCAACATCTATGCCGGGGGCGAAAGCGAGCGGATCCTCGGCCAGTCGCTGAAGAACCTCGGCGTCCCGCGGGACGAGGTGGTGATCGCCACCAAGGTGCTCGGCGTGATGGGCGAGGGCCCGAATGCCCGCGGCGCCTCGCGCTACCACATCCTCGCCCAGGCGAAGGCCAGCCTCGCCCGGCTCGGCCTCGATCATATCGACCTCTACCAGATCCACGGCTTCGATCCGGTCACACCGATCGCCGAGACGCTCGAGGCGCTCGACACCCTCGTCCGGCACGGCCATGTCCGCTATATCGGCCTGTCGAACTGGGCGGCCTGGCAGGTCGTCAAGGCGCTTGGCATTGCCGAGGCCCGCAAGCTTGCGCCGATCCTGTCGCTGCAGGCCTATTACACCCTCGCCGGCCGCGATCTGGAACGCGAGATCGTCCCGATGCTGACATCCGAAGGCCTCGGCCTGATGGTCTGGAGCCCGCTTGCCGGCGGCTTCCTGTCGGGCAAGTACGACCGCGACGGCAAGGGCGCCGACGGCCGCCGAGCGAATTTCGACTTCCCGCCCCTCGACAAGGACCGCGCCAGCGACGCCATCGGGGTGATGCGCGGCATTGCCGACGCGAAAGGATGCACGGTCGCCCAGGTGGCGCTGGCCTGGCTGCTGCACCAGCCGGTCGTGACGTCGGTCATCGTCGGGGCGAAACGGGTCGATCAGCTGACCGACAACATCGCCGCCACAACCGTATCCCTCTCGGCCGAGGATCTGGCGGCGCTGGATGGGGTGACGCAACTTCCGCGGGAGTATCCCGGCTGGATGCTGGAACGTCAGAGCGAATACCGCGCGCCGTTCCTGCCGCGTCAGGGTGCCTGACCGGACCGGCGCAGGGGCTGCCAGCCCCTGCGCCGCATACATGTTTTACGCGGCGGCAATCATCCGTTTGCAAACCTGCTTATTCCTGTATCATCGGGGCGAACACACCGGAGGGCTTCGCGCCAGCGCCGTACGATGACCGATCCGTCCTCCCCGGCCGGCCGCATGATCGGCTATGCACGCGTCTCGACCGGCGACCAGAGCCTCGCCGCGCAAGTGGCGCAGCTCAAGGCCGCCGGCTGTTCCACACTCGTCGAGGAGACCGCCTCGGGCGGCAGCCGCAAGCGCCCTGCCCTCACCGGCCTGCTTGCCGGGCTCGGGTCCAGCGACCGGGTGGTGGTGGTGCGGCTCGACCGGATCGCCCGGTCTCTGCCGCATCTGCTGGAGGTGGTGGACACCATCGGCCGGAAAGGCGCCACCTTTCGCTCGCTGGGCGACCCGGTAGATACCGGCTCGCCTCAGGGGACCTTCGTGCTCCAGATTCTCGGCGCCGTGGCCGAGTTCGAACGGGCACTGATCCGCGAGCGCACTCTGGCCGGGCTGGCGCAGGCGCGAGCCGAAGGGCGCGTCGGCGGCAATCCGAAGCTGCGCAACATGGACGAGGCGACGCGGATCGGGCTCAGTCTGGCAAGGCAGAAGGCACATTTCGAAGCGGTAAACCGCACCGCCGCGATCTGGCTGCCGATCGTCCGGCGCTACCGGCCGGACTTTCCCTGGCCCGACGTCGCACGTCTGGTCAGCGCGCGGATGCCCGCGGGCGATCCTCCCTGGTCCGCCGACCGTATCAAGGCCGCGGCACGACGCTTTGTGGCCGAAGGCCTGCTGCCGGACACCGTGCTCGACCGGGCACGTCCCAGAGGGTCCGACCGGCTCACCCGGATCGTCGCGGGCCTGCGCGAGACCCGGCCGGACGCCACGCTTGGGGACCTTTGCGCCGCGCTGACCGCCATGGGCGAATCCCCGCCCCGCGGCGCGGAACGCTGGTGGCCCAGCACAGTGCGCTATCTGCTTGACCGGGCTGCGCGGCAGGGCCTGCTCACCTGACCGCGCCGCCGCCCTGCCCTTACCGCGCGCTGGAAATTGCCAATTGGCAATTTCCCCGCTGCACCGGCAAACGGATCAGGGTTTCGGGCACTTGCGGCCCGCCGCGCCATAGGCCCTGAGGAAGTGCTCGAAGGCTGCGGACAGCGAATCCGGCGCCAGGCCTTCGGGGAATTCCAGCTGCACGCTCTTGCCCTTGCGGCGCGCGGTGATGCCGCTTTCGCCGGTGCTGCGCCGGAAGACCGGCGGGACCGGACCGCTCTCCGTCTGCGGGGCCGCAGCCGCCCGCAACCGCGCAAGCACCGCCGCACCGTCCAGCACGGCGCCCTGCCCGTCCCGCGCCGCCACCTGCTGTCCGGCGAGATCCGCCGCGGTCACAAGGATCCTCTCCCGCTGCGCGGCGTCCGCCAGAAGCGGCTTCAGCACCCGCGCATGCAGCTCGCGGATCTCGCGGACCGACGGATAGGCCGCCACGATCTCCTTCGGCAGCCGGGAGAGCTGAAGATACCGCGACAGCCAGGTTTCGGAGACGTCGAGCCGCTCGGCCATCGCCTTCTGGCGGCCGCCGTAATAGGCCTCGACCGCATGGGCATAGTCGATCGCCCGCTCGTAATCGCTGATATCCTCGCGATCGCGGTTCTCGATATCGGCCAGCCGGAACGCTTCCTCGTCCGACAGATCCCGCACCTCGACCAGATAGCGGAACTGCGGATAGTTGTTGGCCCGCAGCCAGCTGACCGCGAAATGCCGCCGCGCACCGCAGATCACCTCGTAGTCGAAGGCATCCTCGCCGCGCAGCCGCCGCACGATTGCCGGAAATTCCTGCTGGCCCTGGGCGCGGATGCCGTCGATCAGGTCGCGGCAATTCTCCTCGGTCAGCAGCGCGTAGTCCCGGTTGTGGCGCGCCCACATCCGGCAGCGCGCCGGGTCGACCCAGTGCAGCAGTTTCTCCTCGCGTTCCCCGGTCAGACGGTCGGCCAGCGTGGTCGAGCGCTTCAGGAACCGCGCCCCGCCGCGTTCGGGCATGTCCGGAGCTTCGGTCGGGTCCGGCGACAGCCCGCTCAGGACATCGTCGAAAATGGCGTCGTGCTTCTTGCTCACAGGATGCCCTCCTTCCTGAGTTTGCCGTGATGGCTGGGCCAGGTCTTGCGCACCAGAAGATCCACCTCGCGGCCGAACGCATCCAGATAGGCGCGGCAGCGGCGGTGGGTCTCGGTCCGTGTCGCCGGCCCGGTCAGCTCGTATACCGTACGCAGGTTGGCCGTTGCGTTGTCGATCTCGGCGGAATCCTTGATCACCGTCTCCAGCATGTCGCGCGCGAAGACCGCGTCCATCATCCGCTTGATCGCCACGTGGGCGCTTTTCTGGTCGTTCATCTTGGTGGCGGCGATCTTGACGAAGGCGAACTGCCGCGCGCCGCCGATCTCGGAGATCTCGGCCAGCGTCGTCGCCATCATCTTCAGGAAATGCGCCGTCGAGGCGAAGTCGATATTGTTCGGCGGTGCCGGCACGATCAGCGCATTCGCCGCCCGCAGCACCGATAGAGACAGCATCCCGAGCGCCGGCGGCGGATCGAGGATGACGATGTCGAACTGCCCGGCGATGCTCTCGACGCCCTCGCGCAGCCGATCGAGGACGAATTTCTGGTCCCGCACCATGCGGGCGGCGAACTCGTACTCGGCATCGTAAAGGCCCAGATTCGCCGGGATCAGCGCAATGCCGGGCCAGTAGGTCGCCCGCAGCGCATAATGCAGCGTCCTCGGCCCGCCATGGCGAAAGAACGGATAGAGCGTGTCCTCGTCCTCGTCCACGTCGACATCGGGGTTCAGTCCGAAGACCGCCGTGGTCGAGGCCTGGCTGTCGCAGTCGATCACGCAGACCCGGTAGCCCTTGAGCGCGAAAAACTGCGCCAGATGGGTGACCAGCGTCGACTTGCCGACGCCGCCCTTGAAGTTCTGCACCGCGATTACCGCGGGCGGGTCGTCCTGCGCCCGGTGCGGCAGGGTGCCGAATACCTCGCGCATCCGGTTCACGTCGGCCAGCGAATAGCCGAGCCTGCGATTGGTGTCCGGGTCCTTGTCAGGCTCGGGCAGGCGGCCATCGGCTTCCGCGTCACGGATAAGCTTTTCCGACCGGCCGACCATCTCGGCGGCGGAGCGGACATTGAACTGGATATCGAGGGTCTTTCGGGTGCCGGGGGCGTAGACCCGCTCGCGCAGGCGGGCAATGACCGTCGCGGCGCGTGAGGAGAGCGTGTCGAGCTCGGCGAGCGCGACAGGCGGCAGGACATAGCTGTCCACGGGAAACTCCTGCTCGACTGTTTTGCCGTTACATTGCCTGACCGAGTCGCACCGCTCAAGTGCGGTTTTCGGCAAGATGCGCTGAAAAGACGGGAAATGGGGGTATAAGACCGGAGCGTGCGGAATCGCGGCTCAGGGCACCCGGAGACCGGAAATCCGGTGCCAGGCAGAGGCGCCGACACCCGAAACGTAAGATGGAGCGTGAAGCTGGCGCCAAATTCGAATCTCACGCAAGGAAAACCGCCCCGCAGGGATTCCAGATTCCTTTTGTTCTTCCTGTTCGTGCCGGGTAAGTCGATAGAAGAAAAGGAGAAACGGCGAGGACTCTTACCTTGCGGGTGCTGAGGGCTACGAATCGGGAGGGTGTGCGATACGAATCGGGACGGTTTGGCTTACGGCCCGGGTGGGGCGCAAAGCTTACCTTTCGGGTGGCCGCGGGGCGGGGCGAAAGCGCTTGATTTTTCCCATCCTTTTCAGACGGCTGCGAATCGGTGTCCGGGCCGCGGCGGCGTGAAAGCTTACGGATCGGGTGCTTTACCGACGCGGCGCTTGGGGTTATCTTACGTGCAAAAGAAAACATAAGTAAGAGATCGAGGTGAGCAGGTGGCAGCGATCAAACCCTACCGGACTCTCGACGCGCGGCCAAACGCCGAGAGTCTCATCAAGCCCGGCGAACTGGTCGACCTGATCGAGGTCACGCCGCTGACGCTGGCCGACCGCCGCATCTACAACCAGCTTCTGGAGAACGCCTGGGACGTGATCGACAAGCCGGTGACCCATGTCATCGCCAAGTCGGTCCTGCGCGGCAGCCACAATTCCAACGACCGGGTGGGCGAAAGCCTGGAGCGGCTGATGTCCGCGATCGTGAAGGTTCAGGTGGTCTGGGACGGCGAGCCGGCGGTGGAGAGGGTGCAGCTTCTCGGTGGCAACGTGGAGACGATCCGCCGCGACGGTCTGCTGGAATACGAGATCCCGCCGCGCCTGAGGAAGATCATCCGCAACTCGACGGTGTTCGCCCGGCTTCAGCGCGAGGTGATGTTTGCGCTCAGCTCGAAATACGCGCTGACGCTCTACGAGATGGTGCAGAAGCGCGGGAACCTGAAGTATCGCTCGTCCGAGCGGTTTTCGGTCGAGGGGCTTCGGGGGGTGCTCGGTGTGGCGAAGGGCAAGCTGACCAGCTGGTCGAACCTCAATCTCCGCGCCATCCAGCCGGCGGTGCGCGAGGTCAACGCGCTGAGCGACTACATGGTCGAGATCGCGCCGATCAAGACCGGGCGCAGCGTGACCCATGTGGAGCTGCGCTGGTGGCGGAAGGACGGCGACGGCATGGGCGAGGCGGCGCGCGAGCTGAGCTATTCCAAGGTCGGCCGGCAAAGCCGGATTGACGGCGCAGAGGAAGCGGTGACGGTCGCCGAGCCGCGGCCCCGTCCTGCATGGCTGGACCGGCGCGGCGCGGCGCTGAAGACCGAGACATACGAGACCGCGCGGCTGCGCCATCCGGGCTATGACATCTACTTTGTCGAGGGCGAGTGGCGAGCCTGGTCGGAAGGCCGGGAAGCGCCGGGCGACCCGGACCGCGCCTTTCTGGCGTTCTTCCGGAAGTTCGCCGAGGCCAACCCGATCTGAGATCTTGCCAATTGGCAATTCCGACGCGGCGCTGCGGCCATGAGCCGGGTCACGTGAAGGATAGCATGCGCCCCAGGTCGCGGAGTCGGGCCAGCGCGTCGGTGCGGCTTTCGGGCTCCGGGTCGTCCGGGTGGCCGATATGAGGACAGGTCAGCGCGGCGACGGCAGCGCCGTCGGGGCCGAAGAGGGGCACGCTGAGATCGGTGACGCCGACAAGCTGCGCGGACGGGGCGGCGCGGTATCCGGCGGCCCGTATCTCGGCCAGATGCGGCGCGATTCGCGCGAGCGCTGCCGGGGCGTCGCCGATGCCCCAGCTGGCGAGGGACTGGTCCAGCAGGGCAGGGGGCTGGAAGGCGAGCAGCGTCTGGCCCGATCCGGTTCCGAAAAGGTCGAGCCGGGCACCGATCCGCACCCGGAATTCCCAGTTGTCCGGCGGGCTCGACTGGGCGACGACGATGGCGCTGCCGCCTTCGGGGCAGACGAGGTGGCACGATTGCCGGGTGGTGCGGGCGAAGGCATCCATTTGCGGCTGGGCCTGCGCCACGAGCCGGCGCAGGGGCGGGTGGCTGGTGGCAACGAGGAACAGCTTCATGCTGAGCGCGTAGTGGTCGCCGCCGTCCAGGCGGGCGACGTAGCCGCGGGCCACCAGCCGTTCCAGCATCCGGTATATCTGCGACGGGCCGAGTCCGGTCGCCTTGGCGATCTCGGCCCGGGTCAGGCCGCGTGCCTGACGTGCGAGACTTTCGAGGATGTCGAGACCGCGGTCGAGTGCCGGGGCCCGGTAGCGCTCCGCCGGCGCGTCGCCTCCGTCTTGCGCCCTCTTCGCAGGCCGGTCAGCCATCATCATTTCCTTGCGCTGCGCGTCCGTCCTGCGGAATCCTCGTCGTGAACCGAGTGCAGCGCAGGAAACGGACTTGCGTCAAGTGTTCACTGGTGAATAGGCTGTTCAAATAAGAAGAGACGCGGCGGAGGGGAGGGACGCATGCGCCTGTCGGGAAAGACGATCCTGATCACCGCGGCGTGGCAGGGGATGGGCCGCGCCAGTGCGCTGGCCTGCGCAGCCGAAGGTGCCCGGGTGATCGCGGCGGATATCGACGCCGCCTTGCTGGAGACGCTCGACGGCGTGGAGACGCGGGTTCTCGACGTGACCGACGGGGACGCGCTCCTGCGCGTCGCCGCGGACGCCGGGCCGCTCGACGGGCTATTCAACTGCGCGGGCTTCGTCCATCACGGCACCATCCTCGACATCAGTGACGCGGACTGGGCGTTCAGCCTCGATCTGAACGTCACGGCGATGATGCGGCTGACCCGAGCCTGCCTGCCGGGTATGCTGGAACGCGCCGCCGAGACCGGCACCGCGTCGATCCTCAACATGGCGTCGATGGCGTCCTCGATCAAAGGCTTCCCGAACCGTACCGCCTATGGCGCGACCAAGGCGGCGGTGATCGGGCTGACCAAGGGGATCGCCGCCGATTTCGTGACGCGCGGCATCCGCTGCAATGCGCTCTGCCCCGGCACGGTGGACACGCCGTCGCTGCGCGGCCGGATTGCCGCGGCGCCGGATCCGGTCCAGGCCGAAAAGGAGTTCATCGCCCGCCAGCCGATGGGCCGGCTTGCCACGGTCGACGACATCACGCCGCTGGTGGTCTACCTTCTGTCGGACGAAAGCCGCTTCGTCACCGGGCAGGCGCTGCTGGTCGATGGCGGCGTGACGATCTGAAGGCCGGGCGGCGCGGCGATGGCGGGGCAGGGTGCCCGACGGACCAAGGGGAGGCGAGCGTGAAGCTGTTGCGATACGGGCCCAGGGGGCAGGAGAAGCCGGGACTTCTGGACGCAGACGGTCGGATCCGCGACCTGTCCGGGCATGTGGCGGATATCGCCGGAGCGACGCTGGAGCCCGATGGGCTGGCGCGGCTGTCCGCGCTCGACCCCGCCGCGCTGCCGCTTGTGGACGGGGCGCCGCGGATCGGTCCCTGTGTCGGGCAGGTCGGCAAGTTCATCTGCATCGGGCTCAATTATGCCGACCATGCGGCCGAGACCGGCGCCGCGATCCCGACCGAGCCGATCGTCTTCGGCAAGTGGACCAGCGCGATCTCGGGGCCGAACGACGACGTGGAGTTGCCGCGGGGCTCGGTCAAGACCGACTGGGAGGTCGAGCTGGGCGTCGTCATCGGCAAGGGCGGGCGCTATATCGACGAGGCCGACGCGCTGTCCCATGTCGCGGGCTATTGCGTGATCAACGATATCAGCGAGCGCGAATGGCAGGGGACAAGGGCAAGGGCTGCGACAC
>JAGQRV010000043.1 GCA_020425125.1 Paracoccaceae bacterium
GTCCGACTGGCTGCCCATGATGATCCCGACCCTGACCTCGCTCATGCGCCCTCCCGACCTGCGGACAGACCCGGCCGTTGTCCGGCAAGGGCGCGACTATAGCGATGCCGAGCGCCGCCGCAACTGCCCGCCGCGTGGCTCAGGCGATGATGTCGGGCAGAAGCTGATCCTCGATCACCTGGATCCGGTCCTTGAGCTGAAGCTTCTGCTTCTTCAGCCGCCGCAGCGTCAGGTGATCGGCGCGCGCCGAGATCTCGAGCGCGTGGATCGCTTCGTCGAGGTCGCGGTGCTCCCGGCGAAGCACTTCGAGCTTCACGCGCAGGACGTCGTCGTGCGTCATCTTTCCGAAGGCATTCATGGCGCAGAAACCCCACCCCTACTCCACCGAGGCTTGCAACATACCGAAAAGCCGCTGTTCTGAAAAGCCACAAGGCGGCGGGCCGACTTGCAAGGTAACCGGGGCAGACCCATATTCGCTAATGTCGCCGGAATCCGGGGCACCAACGCACAGTCGCTTGTTCAAGGACGTGTCCATGACGAAACTCACGCTGGGGACTCACCCCTTCCTGCTCGGGTTCGAACAGCTTGAACGGCTGGTGGAACACACCGCCAAGACCGGGAACGATGGGTACCCGCCCTACAACATCGAGCAGACGTCGGAACGGTCCTACCGCATCACACTGGCTGTCGCCGGCTTCCGGGACGACGAGTTGTCGATCACGGTCGAAGACCGGCAACTCGTGATCCGCGGACGCCAGGCGGAGGACGCGACCCAGCGGACCTACCTCTATCGTGGCATCGCCGCACGTCAGTTCCAGCGCAGTTTCGTACTCGCTGACAAGGTCGAGGTTACCGGCGCGTCGATGGAGAACGGTCTCCTGCACATCGACCTGAGTCGCGCCAAGCCCGAAAGCGTCCTGCAACGTATCGAGATCAGTAAGGGAGTTTCGTGATGGATACGCCGCAAAAATTTCCCAACGAGTCGGGTGAGGACAGGATCGTCTATGTCCGTCCGGTGAGTGTGGACGATCTGCCCGAGGAGATTCGCGCCCAGACTGGCGAGAGCGACAATCTCTACGCGGTCCACGCGTCGAACGGGGACCGCCTGGCACTGGTGAACGGGCGCCGGCTCGCCTTTGCGCTTGCCCGACAGAACGACATGCAGCCCGTCAACGTCCACTGAGACCTTCTTGTCGGCTGCTGGCGGGCGCCGCCTCGGCCGTCCGCAAGCCGCCGATTCTTGGACGTCCGACGGCCGGTGCGTCGGTCTTCGCTCTCAGGCTGCGACTTCCACACCCTGTTCGGCCAGGAACCGCTCCGCCTCCAGCGCGGCCATGCAGCCCATCCCGGCACTGGTTACCGCCTGCCGGAAGACGTGGTCGGTGATGTCGCCTGCGGCGAAGACGCCCGGAATCGACGTCGCCGTGCTGTCCGGCCGGGTCACGACATATCCGCCGTGATGGGTCTCGATCTGGTCGGCCACCAGTTCCGATGCGGGCGCGTGGCCGATGGCTACGAAGAAGCCCTTGCATGGAATCTCGGTCACCGCGCCCGTCTGGACATTCCTGGCGCGCACGCCTTCCACGCCTAACGGGGCATCGGTTCCGACCACGCTGTCGATCGTGTGGTTCCAGAGCACTTCGACCTTGGGGTGCTTGAACAACCTGTCCTGAAGGATCTTTTCCGCCCTGAGCGCGTCGCGGCGATGGATGAGTGTGACCTTTGAGGCGAAGTTGGTCAGGAACAGCGCTTCTTCAACGGCAGTATTTCCGCCGCCGACCACCACGACCTCCTGGCCGCGATAGAAGAAGCCGTCACAGGTCGCGCAGGCCGAGACGCCAAAACCCTTGAACTTCTCCTCGGACGGGAGGCCCAGCCATCTGGCCTGCGCGCCGGTCGCGAGGATCACGGCATCGGCGGTGTAGGTCGTGCCGCTGTCGCCGGTTGCCACGAAAGGCCGCCGCGAGAGATCGAGCCTTGTGATGATGTCCGCGACGATTTCGGTGCCGACCTCGCGCGCGTGGCCTTCCATCCGGACCATCAGGTCGGGGCCCATGACGGACATGTCACCCGGCCAGTTTTCGACGTCGGTGGTGGTGGTCAGCTGCCCGCCGGGCTGAATCCCCTGGACCAGCACGGGTTCCAGCATCGCCCGCGAGGCGTAAACGGCGGCGGTGTACCCCGCCGGTCCCGAGCCGATGATCAGCACGCGTGCATGTTTCCGTTCCGACATTCCGGTTCCTCGTCTTCTTGCCCCGTCCGCAATCGCGGTTGCCATATATGCCCCCTGCGGGCGCGACGGAAGGTCCGTGAGAAACGAGATGCCAGACGGACGCGAATCGCCAGTTTCGGCAAGCGGCGGCGGGTGCCGGCGAAACAATATTGCGCGTATCGGACCGGTTGGCTAATGTCGCGGCGAGAAGGAGTCCCTGCCATGGCCGCGTCCAAACTCGACCCCATCGATCGAAAGATCCTTGCGGAGCTACAGGCGAACGGCCGGATGACGAATGTCGAACTTGCCAAGCGCGTCGGGATCTCGGCACCGCCCTGCCTGAGGCGGATGCGGACGCTCGAAGAGGCAGGATATATCCGCGGCTACCACGCGCAGGTCGATGGCCGCGAACTCGGCTTCGAAGTGCAGGTCTTCGCGATGGTCGGACTCAAGAGCCAGGCGGAGGCCGATCTTTCAGCGTTCGAGGCGCGGTGCCGTGCATGGCCACTCGTCCGCGAATGCCACATGCTGAACGGTGAAGTCGATTTCATCCTGAAATGCGTGGCGCCCGACCTCAGCACCTTCCAGTCATTCCTGACAGGCGAACTGACCGCGGCAGAAAATGTCGGCTCGGTGAAGACATCGCTGGTGATCCGGACGGCGAAAATGGAAGCCGGTGTTCCCTTCGAGGTCCTCGAACACCGGCTCAGCCGATCCGCCTGATCCCGCTGCACTAGACCACGAAGAAGGGCCGTCCGACTGCACCCGGACGGCCCCCACAATCCCTGCGCTTCTGCGCATCACTGGTTACCACAAAATCTGGCGAGACTCACACTACTCGATACGTCTCTGGGCGCTCACGCAACGCCGGCTATTGCCGAAACTCGCAAACCTGACCCACTTCCACTGTTATAGGCAGCCGAAACGGGAATCTTCATGAAGATTCTGCAACGCGGCGATTTCTTTTGGCTTACCGGCTCTAGAGCCTGATTAATGATATCAGACGCCCATAGTCTGCCCGTTTTTCGTGCAGACTGCGACGATAGGAGAAGAAGAGTGCCGGATCCGAGTAGGTGCAGTGGCCCGACCATTCTGCGTTGCCGATCCCGGCCTCACGCATCCGCCAGAGCGCGAAGCCCGGCAGGTCGAAATGCGCGCGGTCTCCGGCGCCCCCGGCAAAGAAGCGTCCGTATTCGGGGTCTTCGGTCATGAAGGTGTCGAAGAATTCAGGCCCAACCTCGTAGGCGCGCTGGCTGATCGTCGGCCCGATGACTGCACTGATCCTGCTGCGGTCGGCGCCAAGCTCTTCCATCCGCTCGATCGTGGATTCGAGCACGCCTTCCAGCGCGCCCCGCCACCCGGCATGGGCCGCGCCGACCACCCCGGCCTCGCGGTCGGCGAACAGCACCGGGGCGCAATCCGCGGTCAGGACGGCCAGCACCAGCCCCGGACGGCGTGTCACGATTGCGTCGGCGTCTGCGGGGGCGACACCAGGTTCGTCCGGCGCGATCACCGCACGCGCGGAATGGGTCTGATGGAGCCCGCGAAGATCTCGGGCCGTTGCGTCCATGGCCTGCGCGGCCCGGTCGCGGTTGATCTCCACGACTTCGGCAAGGTCGCTAGAGCCGCGGCCGCAATTCAGGCCCTGGAAGACGCCGGACGACGCACCGCCGCGCCGGGTGAAGAAGCCGTGCCGGACCGGCTTCAGAGCCTCGACGGTGATTATTTCCAGTGTCATGGACCCAATCCCGGGAAGGGTGGCGCCGATGCGGGCGTCACCGAGAGACACTGAAACAGTGACCCCATTTCCTCGGGATGGGTCAAGCGGCGATGTGCGGCGACGTGCGAGTCGAGCGCGGGGCCCGACAGGCGCCGGGCGATCGCCTCTGCACGCGCGGTGATTCCGAGACCTTCCAGGAATACGCCCTGCGCCGTCATGGCGCTGCTGGCGGTGCCGGGAACGCTTCGGACGGCGCCGGCCAGGGCTTCGAAATCGACATGCGCGGTCAGGTCGGCGGATCCGGGTTCCGCCAGCGGGTCGACGAAGCCGTGGGCGCTGATCGCCTGAAAGGTGTCCCCGCGCGAATGCCAGCCCCCATAGTCGATGATCAGTGCCGCGCCGCCCCACCTGGCGATTCGACCCGCAATCACGGCAGCAACGCTTGCCCCCGGTGTGCAGGTTTCGACGATCTCGCCCGGACCGGTGTCGGCCAGGCGATGCGACAGCGTGTCGTAGGAGGCGGCCATGGCAAGGCCGAGCATCAGCTTGCCGTCCGAGACGGCGATCTGGCGTTCGCGCCAGCCGCTCGGGTCGCGCTGGAACTGGCGGATCGGCAGCGCATCGAAGAACTCGTTCGCCACCAGGAAAAGCGGACCATCGGGCAGTGTTTCGACCGTCATGTGCCAGTTCGGAGAGCTCCCGGCGAGCGCCTGGGCCTGCGCGGTCCTCAGGACCGGCGAGCCTTCGACGAGGTGCAGCGAAGCCGCGTCGCGGAACCCCGGAACGAGTGCAGCCGCGCGCAGGAGGTCGGCCATCAGCGTGCCGCGACCGGGGCCGAGTTCCGTCAGCACGAAAGAGGATGGCCGACCCTGATCCACCCAGGCCTGCGCCATGGCAAGGCCGATCAGTTCGCCGAACATCTGGCTGATCTCGGGTGCGGTCGTGAAATCCCCTTCCCGGCCCAGCGGATCGCGGGTCGTGTAGTAGCCGTGCACGGGATGCATCAGGCATTCAGCCATGTATTCGGCGATGGAGATCGGCCCGGTGGCCGCGATGCGCCGGATCAGGATCTCGCCCAATGGCGTCATGCGAAGCGCCGGCGCTCCGACCATGCGAGCACGACCACACCCACCACGATCATCGGCAGGGACAGGACCTGTCCCATGGTGAGGCCGTAGTCGCCAAGCCGCAGGACATGGCCCCATGGATTGCCCGGCGTGATGAACTGGGCATCGGCCTGGCGAAACAGCTCCACCGTGAACCGCGCCAGCCCGTAGCCCAGGAAGAAGACGCCTGTCACCCGTCCCGGCACCTTCAGGGCGCCGTGCCGGTAGGCAAGCCAGATGAGAAGGCTGCCAAGCAGCAGACCTTCGAGCCCGGCCTCGTAAAGCTGCGACGGATGCCGGGCGCAGGGTCCGGTCCAGCCCTCTGGGCAGGTCTGGGCCAGCGGTCCGGGAAAGGTCACGCCCCAGGGCAGGTGGGTCGGGCGCCCCCAGAGCTCGGCATTGATGAAGTTCGCGACCCGGCCCAGGAACAGCCCCGGTGGCGCCGCCAGTGCCATGACATCGGCGACGCTCGCCGGAGCGAGCCGGTGCCGAAAGCAGAAGATCGCCGCCGCGACCACCACGCCGGCCAGCCCGCCGTGAAAGGCCATCCCTCCCTGCCAGAGCTTCACGATGTCCAGAGGATGGGCGAAATAATGGGCAGGCTGGTAGAAGAGCACAAATCCCAGACGGCCGCCGAGCACCACACCGAGGATGACCCAGGTGAGCAGCGCCTCGGCCTGCGGCAGCGTCATCGGCGCCTTCCCGTTCGGCCACAGGCCGGGACGCGACAACGTCCGGCGGGCCAGCCAGAGCCCGATCAGAAGCCCGGCGATGTAGGCCAGCGCGTACCAGCGCAGCGCGAAGGCGAAGCCGCCGATCTGGATCGAGAAGACCTCGGGACTGAGGGGCGGAAAGGGCAGAGCGAAGATCATGGCGGCACTTCGCAAGGCCGCACACGCGAAGTCAACCTTGAGGTCCGGGGCCGGCGGGGCCATATCCGACTGAACATTCCACGGAGGGTGCGATGCAGACGAAGTCCAGGATTCTCGACGACCTGTCGCAGCTCATGACCAATGCCATGGGCGTTGCCCAGGGTGCGAAGGACGAGGCCGAGACAGCGATGAAGGGGATGCTGGATCGCTGGCTCGCGGATCGGGCCTTCGTCACCCGCGAGGAGTTCGACGCTGTGCGCGCCATGGCCCAGAAGGCGCGCGAGGAGAACGAGGCGCTGAAGGCCCGGCTCGATGCGCTGGAAGCCGACCGCCAAAGCTGAGATTGCCGAGGTCGGTCAGTCCGTCACCTGCAGGCGGAACGACTCGAGCGAAGGCAGCACCGCTTCGGCGCAGTCGAAGTCCTCACCCTCCGTGTAGATGGCTGGCGTGACGACGCAGCGGAGTCCGGCAGCGCGGGCCGCCCGAAGACCGTTCGCACTGTCTTCGAAGGCGAGTGCCCGGTCCGGCGAGACGCCCAGGTGTTCGAGGCAAAGAAGGTAGACGGACGGGTCCGGCTTCTTTCGTGCGACTGCGTCGCCTGCTGCGACCGCGTCGAAGACCTCCGCGACCTCTCGGGCCCAGACCGCCCGGCAGAGCGTTTCGACATTGGCAGGGCTCGTTGTCGTTGCGATGCCGAGTTTCATGCCTGCCGACCTGGCCAGCGCAATGAGCGCACGGACGCCGGGGCGTGGACGAAGGTCTCCGCGCGCCACAAGATCGGCATAGATCGCAGTCTTGCGGGCATGGAGGGCGGCGATGTCCTGCGTTGCCAGGGGCAGCCCGATGCTTGCGGCATGAACCGCGATCCGTTCCTTGCCGCCGGTTGTCCGGAGCAGGTCGCGATAGGCTCCGACGGACCAGAGCCATCCCAGCCCGGCCTCGGCGAAGGCCGCGTTGAAGGCCCGGCGGTGCAGCTCCTCGGTCTCGGCCAGGGTGCCGTCCACGTCGAAGATCAGCGCATCAAGCTCCATCGGGCGGCCTTACGCGGCGCGGGCCAGCGCGCCTTCTGCTGCGTCCCTGA
>JAGQRV010000003.1:0-66992 GCA_020425125.1 Paracoccaceae bacterium
TCATCATCGGCACCGGCAGGATCCGGGCGGAGGTGCCGCCGACATAGCGGTAGAGCGGCTGCGTGGTGAAATCCGCAGCGGCCTTTGCGCAGGCAAGCGAAACGCCCAGAATTGCATTGGCCCCGATACGTCCCTTGTTCGGGGTCCCGTCGAGTTCGATCATCGCGGCGTCGATGGCGGTCTGTTCGGTCGCGTCGAAGCCGACCAGCGCCTCGGCCAGTTCGCCATTCACCGCTGCGACGGCTTCGAGAACTCCCTTGCCCTTGTAGCGCGCCGGGTCGCCGTCGCGCTTTTCGACTGCCTCGTGGGCGCCGGTGGACGCGCCCGAGGGAACGGCGGCACGGCCCATGGTGCCGTCTTCGAGGATGACATCGACTTCGACTGTCGGGTTGCCACGGCTGTCGAGGATCTCGCGGCCGATAATATCGACGATGGTCGTCATGGACTTCCCCCTGCATTTGGGCCTTGTGTTAGCGCCCTCATACCGCGCCCCTCCCGGAGTGGAAAGGGGCAGGGTGGGCGCCGGACGGTCAGTCTGCGGGTCGGGTTGCCGCAGCACGCGGCGCGTTGGCGGCGTCAAGCGCCCTGCGGCGCAGGCGCTGCTCGCGCAGGATGGTGTAGAGGCCCGACAGAATGATGACAGCCGCCCCGAACAGCGTCCATCGGTCGGGACGTTCGCCGAAGACGGTCATGCCGATGGTCAGCGCGAAGAGAAGCCGGGTGTATCGGAACGGGGTGATCGTCGCGATGTCGCCGATCCGGACCGAGGCCGTCAGCGCGTAATAGCCGAGGACGCCGACCGCGAGCGCTCCTGTCAGCCCGGCCAGCGCCAGTGGCGACGGGATCACCATGCGCGCGCCGAACGGCAGCAGCACGAGGCCGGCGATGCCGACCATGGCAAAACCCCAGGCCGACAGCACGATGCTGGACACCGCGGCCGGCGCTACCCGCGTGCCGAGATCCCGGATCGCCAGCCCGACGACCGCGGCCACCGCAAAGAGCGAGGCCGGCACGAATCCACTGAGCCCCGGGCGAACTACGATCAGGACGCCCAGGAAGCCTACGAGGATCGCCGTCCAGCGCCGCCAGCCGACCGGCGCAGCGAGGAACAGTGCCGCCCCGAGCGTGACCGCCAGCGGGGTCGCCTGCTGGATGGCCGAAGCCGATGAGAGCGGCGTCAGGGTGATGGCCGTGACGAAGCTGACGGTGCCCAGGACCTCGCCCAGATTGCGTACCCACATCGGGCGGGTGAACATGACGGCTCCGAACAGGCGCTGTCGGATGGCGCGCGCCCAGAGTCCGAAAACCAGGGCCCCACCCCATCCCAGCATCACGAGGATCTGGCCGGTCGGCACCTCCACCGCCACCAGCTTGATGAACATGTCCTCCAGCGCAAAGCCGGCCATCGCGGCGACCATCAGGAGAATGCCGTTCAGGTTGTCCAATGACGTACCCCGTACCAGTCCCGCCGCTGCCTATGCGACCGGGGGGCGACTGGCCAGCGGGAAAGCGTCGGTCGTGCTGCATGGATGGCCCCCATGCCGCGTTCGCCAAAACGCAAACCGCCGCCCACTGGGAGGGCGGCGGAGCGATGTCGTCTTCCGGAAGCTGAGCGCGGTTAAGCGAAACCGCGCCGCAGGGATGCGGTACTTTTCGTGGCGTCAGAACGCCTTGGCGGGCAATTGCTCGAACGGCATCCGCGGGATTTCGTCGAAATTCGGCAACGATTCGTGGATGTAGAAGCTGTCGTAAAGCGAATTGCGGACGAAATGGTACTTGTTGGCGAAGAGGATCTCGTTCAACTCCGGCGTCGGGCGTTCCACTGTCATGGTCAGGAAGCGATACCGGTCAAAGGGGAAATGGCGCATCACCCGCGTCTCGAGCCCTTCGACGTCAAGGCTGAGATAGTCGATCGTCGACGGCGCCCCATAACGGTCGAGCACGTCGGCCAGCGGCAGGACCTCAACCGTGCAGATGCGTCCCTCGGCCCGCGCGGCAGCGGTCAGCGCGGTATCGGCGTAATCGCCTTCCTTGGTGATCAGCCCGCTGCGTTGGCCGTCGATGACGAATTCCAGTGTGCCCGGCTCCGCGTCCACGGCAAGCGGCACGCAGGTGCAGCCGCGCTTGTAGAGCTCGGTCATCTTGCGGAAATTTTCCGGGTTCGGCTCGATGGTCAGGCCCTTCCAGCCGAAATGCTTTTCCAACGCGAACGTATTGCTGTCGGTGAAGCCGTCATAGGCGCCGAACTCGACGAAGAAGCCGCCGCGCTTGCCCTGGAACACCTCGTCGATGACCCAGCGGTCCTGGCCGCGGTCGGACAGGTATTTCGGAACACGGCCATATTTCAGATACGAAGTCCGGTACGCCGCCTGCTTCACCGCCATCGCGCCGACATAGGCGTGGTATGCGGGTTTCTGGAGGACCGGAACGCGGTCGATCAGCCGCTGCATCATCTTGACAAACGAGTCGCTCATCGGCGGGGTCGCCTTTCGGTTGTTGACGGCCGGACCCGAAGCGCCGGCGGGCAAATGAGTCATTTCGTCGTTCCTTTCAGATCAATGGCTTTTTCGATCCCGAAGAGATCAATTACCGGCCGCGGCCAGCCGCGGCTTCCCGACGCAAAAACCGCTGCTCGCCGGACATAGTAAAGCGGACCGATCGTCCGCTCGAGTCCCGCGCGGTTGCGATCCGCGGCATATTTCGCGGCATCGTTACCGACCAGCTCGTATCCGTCCTGCGATGCCAGAACCGTCTGCCCTTCGCTGAGGGACGCCCCGGACGCGGGACGGATTTCGTAGACGATCTCCTGCCCGGCCGGCTTCGGCTGCACGGCTTCGGCATACCAGGCAAGCGGAGCCCCCAGATACTGCGTCTTCCAGGCATTTTCCCCCCAACTCATCGGGAAGGCGTCGCGCAGGAGATCTTGCGAGATTCGCATCAGTGCCGGGTCATCGGCGGGCCCGCCGGTCGCACCGTCGATAGCGATCGTCGCGGCGAATTCGCGTCCGAACAGGTGCGGACGGTAACTGCCCGGTTGCGATAGGAGTGCGGCCACCGCCGCGAATCCGAGGGCCCAGACGACCGCTTTCCGCGGCATGCGACGGACAGGGTCAAGGCGCCAGAAGACGATCAGCGGAAGGACCATCGCCGGGGCAAAATGATGCGGCAGGATTCGATAGCCCTGAAGGTAGAAGAACATCGCATAGCCCAGCGTGACCAAGGTCACGGCGTGGCCGAGCCGGTCCTGCTGTCGCCAGGCCGCGAGAGACAGCGCGGGCAGGATGCCGCACGGCAGGATCCAGAACAGCATTCGCTGGGGTTCGAACGGGGTAACGAATCGCAGACGTTCGGCAAGGTTGTCGGCACTGAATTCGTCGCGGGCACCTGACAGGTTCAGGGCCGAAAGTACGGCCGGCAGATAGCGCCCCGCAAGAATGACCGCGGCCATGATGCCGAGGGCAATGGCGAGGCGCCGCCACGGGCGCGGTGTCTCTGTCAGGCCGACGGCCAGGATGCACAACAGGAAATAGATCGGCGCGCTGGGAATCGCGGCATAGGAAAGCGCCGCGAATACCGCCATCCAGCCGAATCGTTCGTCGAGGAAGAATTTCAGGAAGCCGAGGAACGCGATCATCACGAACGGTTCGCGCGTCATCGGCAGGGCGATGTCGGCGAAATAGACGTCGTAGCTCGCGTGCCAGCCCAGCACCCAAGCATAGAGGGTCAGCGCCGCGGTTACGCCGATGGCGGCGGCCCGACCGGGCAGCTCGTCATATCCCCGCCGGACGAGATCGAGGACGAGGCCGGCAAGAATGGCGAGTCCGGGCAGCGCCGGCAGACGCACCGAAAGCTCGAATCCGCCGAACAGACGCTGGAACCAGGCGTTCGGAAGAACCTCGATCAGGGTGGTGATGCTGGGATAGGCAGCGACCGGGCCGGCCGACGAATCCCAGAACGGCGAACCGGTATGGATCAGGTTTTGCGCCGACAGGAAGAGGTGCGCTCCGTCGCCGTTGAACGCCTCCCAGAAGAATTTCGGCGTCATCAGATAGAACGCGGCCAGGGGAACGGCGAGCATCGCCGCCAGATCCCACCGGCGCCGGGCAAACATCGACCAGGCGATTCGTCCGTTCAAGTCCGCCAGCGCCACCGGAACCAGCGCCGCCGCACAGAGCCCCGCGAGGAAAGTCGCGAAGGCGGATCCGGTCAGCGTGGCATGAAAGAGCGCCTCAAAAACGCCCAGAGCGACACTCAGCCCGACGAGCGTCAGGGCAAAGCCGCGCAGAAGCCAGGCGCCGAAATTGCCCCGGCCGCCATCGAGTCGCAGCGCGATCAGAAGACCGGGGCCGAACAGGAGGAGGCTGCCGGCAATCGCGGCGGCAGGTACCTGAACGTAGAGTAGCAGCGCGTTCGGAGCCACGAACCATGGGGTAGGGCCCGCCGCAAGATCACGCACCGCCCAGACTGCCTGCGCAAGTCCTGCGCTTTGCGCGCAGCACAGCCAGGCCACCGCTAGCCCCAACCCGAGCCCGAATGTCCGCCAACTATGTCGCACGGGCTCGTTCACCGACAGCCCGGCTACCGCCATGGCAATCCCCGAAGTTGGAGAAGGAAAGCTGCAGCGGCTGGGTCACGAGACGCGCCGGGACGTCGGCTGGAAAGCAGTATCGACGGTGACCTGGGCTGCAAGCGACACACTAACCTGATACTCCCGCATGACGACAAACGGATCGACGAGCCAAATTTCCAGCGAACAGCATTGCATAAACTGGCCGGATTTTCCTAGCGGAAAGCGAGGATCCTGTCGAGCATCTGACGATATCTTGGTAAGTGCTTTGTGCCGTTCAATGTGTTGAATTCGTCACTTTTCTTTCCGGATGGGCACGCCATACAACTCCAGCCTGTGGCCTTTCAACCTGTAGCCGAGTTTTGCGGCAATCCGCTCCTGAAGATTCTCGATTTCCGCATCGACGAATTCAATCACTTCGCCCGAATTCAGGTCGATCAGGTGGTCATGGTGGTCCCGCTCGGCGCTTTCGTACCGCGACCGGCCATCGCCGAATTCGCGCCGCTCCAGAATGCCGGCTTCTTCAAACAACTTTACCGTGCGATATACCGTGGCAATGGAAATGCGGGGATCGACGGCGGCGGCGCGAGAATACAGCGCCTCCACGTCCGGGTGGTCGTCGGCCTCGTCCAGGACCCGCGCGATCACGCGGCGCTGGTCGGTCATGCGCAGACCCTTGTCCTCGCAGAGATCGCTGATCGTCGTGCGCATGGCTGTTCCCGGTTCCGGTGCGGATCTTTCTAGGCGAGAAGCCTGTGGCGCTCCACCCGAAATCCGGACCTCGCCGCTCTGAACGGGACGCTGCCTGAAAGTCGCGCTGTCCGAGGCCAGGGCTTCCCCCGGTTGCGGGAGGCATCCCAAACGGGCGAACCTGGCCTTCGAGGCCGGCGCATTAGGGCGAAACCGCGGCCTATGTTCCGCAGAAGGTCATCTTGACCTCTTCTTCGGGCTCTGGCGGCACCGCGAGGTCCGCGGCCGGCGAATCGTAGGGCCGGGTCACCGTTTCCAGCAGCCGCCGGAACGGTGCGAAATCCCCTGCGACCGCCGCGCCGATCATGGTCTCGACCTGATGATTGCGGGGAATCACGCGCGGATTGGCGCGGGCCATGGCGGTCAGGTCCGGCCCGCCCTGTGCGTCCAGCCGCGCCCGATAGACCGGCATCCATGCGTCGAACGGATCCGGATCGGCAAACGCATCGCGTGCGTGCCCCTCGGCGAGGCCGGCAAAGGTGTTGGTGAAATCGGCCGCGCCGGTCTGCATGGCGGTCAGCAGATCGTTCACCAGCTCTGCGTCGTTCTCGCGCCATTCGCGCAGCCCGAGCTTGCCCGCGAAAACGCGGGCCCAGGCTGTGCCGAAGGCATCGGGAAAGCGGTTGACGGAGTTGGTGGCCATCTCCACCGCTGTATCCTGGTCGGCGTCGATCAGCGGCAGCAGGCAGGTGGCAAGCTGCGCGAGGTTCCACGCGGCGATAGTGGGCTGCCGGTTGAACGCGTACCGTCCGTAACTGTCGATCGATGAATAGACCTTCCCGGATTCGAACCGGTCCATGAAGGCACAGGGGCCGTAATCGATCGTTTCGCCCGACAGGGCCGTGTTGTCGGTATTCATCACACCATGGATGAAGCCGACTCCGAGCCACCGGGCCACCAGATCGGCCTGAGCCGCGACCACGGCGTCGAGCAGGTCGAGCACACTGCCGGCGTCCGGGTAGTGGCGGGCGATCACGTGATCGGCGAGAAGGCGGATCGCCTCGACGTCCTGGCGTGCGGCGAAATACTGGAATGTGCCGACACGGACATGGCTGGCCGCGACGCGGGTCAGCACGGCACCGGGCAAGCCGCCACGCTCCCGGATCACATGTTCCCCGGTGGCGACGGCCGCGAGCGCCCGAGTGGTGGGAACGCCCATCGCGTGCATCGCCTCGCTGACGACGTATTCACGCAGAACCGGACCGAGCCAGGCGCGGCCATCTCCCATGCGGGAAAAGGGCGTGCGCCCCGAGCCCTTCAACTGGATATCGCGGCGCTTCCCGTGGATGTCGACGACTTCGCCGAGAAGCAGCGCCCTGCCGTCGCCAAGCTGCGGGACCCATCCCCCGAACTGGTGGCCGGCATAGGCTTGCGCCAGCGGTGCGGCACCATCGGGGACCTGGTTTCCGGCCAGAACGCGTGTCCCTTCGGGGCCAGCGAGCGCTTCGGCGTCGAGACCGAGCTCCGCCGCCAGCGCCGCGTTCACGACGATCGGTTGCGGCGCCTCGACGGGCGTGGCTGGCTGGCGCACATAGAACCGCTCGGGCAGGCGCGCATAGCTGTTGTCGAAGGGAATGTGCAGGGTCATGGCTCCGGGTTTCCCGTCATGCACCGTCGGTGCGGCGGTCGCCGCACCAAGTCCAAGATAGGGCGCCCGACGCGTATCTGCCACCGGGCGCCCGTCAGAGCCGCCCGATCCGGTCGGTCAGCAGCGCGAAGAACCCGTCGGCATCCACGTCGCCCATGAAGGTGGCGTTCGCCTCCCGGCCTGAAACGCGCCACCAGTCGGCCACGGTCATCCCGCGGGTCAGGTCCGAGCGGGTCTCGATCTCGACATTGATATGGCGCCCGGAAAACAGCTTCGGCTTCAGCAGATAGGCGACGGTGCAGGGGTCGTGTAGCGGCGCGCCGGCCGAGCCGTATTTCTCCTTGTCGAATCGTTCGAAGAAATCGGTCCATTCCGCCACCGCCCTGCCGGGCTCCGTGCCGAGATCGCGGAAGGCGGCAACCCGGTCTGCGGTCACCAGCGCCTTGTGGGTGACATCGAGCGGCATCACGGTGATCGGTGCCCCGCAGGCAAAGACCTTGGCCGCAGCCTCGGGATCCACATAGATGTTGAATTCGGCTGTGGGCGTGATGTTGCCGACCTCGAAATAGGCGCCGCCCATCAGCACGATCTCGGCGATCCGGCTGGCAATGTCCGGGGCGCGCATCAGCGCCAGCGCGATATTGGTCAGGGGGCCGATCGGGCAGAGAGAGACGGCGCCCGGCGGTTCGCGCCGCAGTGTCTCGATCAGGAAATCGACGGCATGCGCCGCTTGCAGCGGCATGGTCGGGTCGGGCAGCGCTGGGCCGTCGAGCCCGGTCTTGCCATGGACATGCTCGGCAGTCCGCAGGGGGCGCAGAAGCGGCCGGTCCGCGCCGGCAAAGACCGGGATGTCCGGGCGCCCGGCCAATTCGCAGACGATACGGGCATTCCTGGTTGTCAGCGAAAGTGGCACGTTTCCGGCAACCGCGGTGATCCCGACCAGCTCGATCTCCTCGGGGCTTGCCAGCGCAAGCAGAATCGCCACCGCGTCGTCCTGGCCCGGGTCCGTATCGATGATGATCTTGCGGGGCGGCATGGCTCTCTCCGGGGCGGTGTCTCGACAGGGTGATCCGGCGACGCATGGACGCCGAAGTCAAGCCTCCGCCCGGCCGACTGGCACGGTCGCTTGCGGCGGTGCAAGCACGCCGGCAAGTGCCGCAATTCCCAGCGCAAGGAGGGCGATCAGACCGAACCCGGCCGGAAGCGAGAAGGCCGCGGCCACAGCTCCGATCACCGGCGGACCGATCAGCACGCCGCCATAGCCCAGTGTCGCGACGCTGGCTATGGCGCGGCCCGCGGAAAGGTTCGGATCCCGTGCCGCGCGACCGAAGGCGAGCGGCATCACCACTGCGTAGCCGAGTCCCATCACCATGAAGCCGAGGATGGCGGTTGCCGGGGTGGCAAGGGTGAGCGCGACGAGCGCGCCGGCAGCAGCGAGCAGCCCGCCTGTGCGGACCGCACGGACCGGCCCGAACCACAGGACCACCCGGTCTCCGGCCAGACGCATCGCCACCATGGCGGCGGAATAGGCCGCGTATCCGAGTGCGGCCTGTGCTTCGGTCGCACCTGCGACGCGGGTCAGGAAGACCGCACTCCAGTCTGCCATGGCGCCTTCGCCGATGGCGGAGCCGAAGGCGACAAGGCCGACCAGCAGCAGGATCCCGCGCGGAAACGCGAAGGCCGGGCCGCCATGATGTCGGGTCGATTCCCAAGCGATCGCCGCCAGCCACATCGCGGCGGCGCCAAGCGCCAGGCCGAGTCCCCAGAATTGCGGCCCCGGAGCCAGCCCGATCTGCACCGATCCCCATCCCAGCGCAGCACCGAGGCCAGCGCCGAGGCTCCACATCGCGTGGAGCGATGACATGACCGGCCGGCCCGCGCGGGATTCAACCTCTGCGGCCCAGGCGTTCATGGTCACGTCCATGCCGCCGTGGGCGGAGCCGAAAAGGGCCAATGCCGCCGCCAGCATCCAGACATTCGGTGCCAGCGGCAGAAGCCATAGCGTTACCATGTAGACGAGGGCGATGCGGCGTGTCGCGCGGGCCGCGCCCATCTTGTCAGACAATCCGCCCGCGATGGGGAAGGAGAGGATCGCACCGGCCGCCATGGCAAAGAGGACGAGGCCGAGCGCGCCCGGCTCGATGCCATGCCTGTCAACGAAAGCGGGGATGCGGGACGCCCAGAGCCCGAAAAGCGCGCCATTGAGCGCGAACATCGCCGCGACCGCGCGCCAGGGGGCGCCGGGCTTGTGCTGCGGTTCAGCCATGTCTGACCTCGATTCCCTTGTCTCGGAGCGCCGCTGCGGCGACGGGGGGCGCATCCGTGACGATGCCGTCGATTTCGTCCGGCGCCAGGGTGCGGTGCCGCGCCCGCAGACCGATCTTGGCCGCGCCCGTCACCACGAGAACCTTCCGGGCGGCCTGCGCCATGGCCCGCTTGACCGCGCTTTCCAAAACGTCGTCCGAACTGAGCCCGAACTCCGCATCCAGCCCGCAAGCGCCGAGAAGCGCGATCTCGGCCGCCGTCCCGGCAAGCGCTGCGGTCACGTCCGTGCCGATGGCGATGCCGCCGCGCGCGCTGATCTGACCGCCCAGGGTAACCACCTCGATACCCCGTTCGGCGGCTGCCACGGCGATCCAGGGCGAGGGGGTGATCACCAGAAGACCGGCAGCGGGGGTCATCGCGCGGGCTATTGCCATGACCGTCGTGCCCCCATCCAGAAGCAGGGTCCGGGCACCGCCGAGTTCCTGCAATGTGGCGGTGACCAGAGAGGGTGGAACCGGCGTTGCCGCGCGGCGTTCCGCTAACGGCGCGGCCGGTGTCCGCACGGGCAGAGCGCCGCCACGCACCCGTCGGATAGCCCCTTCCGCTTCAAGAGCAATGAGATCGCGGCGCACCGTGTCGATAGAGATGCCGAACTCGTCGGCAAGCTCTGCCGCTACCAGGGCCGTGCCGGCGCAGAGGCGCTCGCGCAGAAGCGACTGGCGAATGTCGGGATTGTTCAGGTCCATTGCGTGCCCACGATTCTGCGCATGAAGTTGCGGTATCATGCATTAATATGCATGACAATGCATCGTGGGGCGGCCATGGACCAAGATCTCGACAAATAGAACAGGCCCGGCGTTGAGCCGGGCCTCATCCTGTCACGCGTGTCTTTCGGAGCGAAAGCCTGCGCCAGGCCTCAGCCGTCGAAATCGACCTCTTCGACGAGGCGCAGGGCGTCGGGCCGCAACGCGGCCAGCTCCGCGAGGTTCACGTCATCGGGCGTCAGCGTGGGCCAGCTCGCCACCAGGGCCGAAACCGGCACGGATGGATCCACCGGATATTCGTTGTTGAGTTCGGCATAGAGCGCCTGCGCCTCGTCCGAGGCGAGGAATTCCAGCAGCTTCACCGCGTCCTCGCGATGGGGCGCGGCCTTCGTCATGGCGACGCCCGAGACATTCACATGCGTGCCGCCATCCTCGAAGACCGGGAAGACGAGCTGGACGCTTTCCGCCCATTGCTTCTGCTCGGGATCCTTCAGCATCAGGCCCATGTAATAGGTGTTGCCGATCGAGATGTCGCATTCCCCTGCCCAGATCGACTTCACCTGCGAGCGGTCGTTGCCTTGGGGCTTCTTCGCGAGGTTGTCCTTCAACCCGGACAGCCAGGTCTTGGTGTACTCTTCTCCGTGGTGGTGAATCATCGCCGCGACAAGCGCCACGTTGTAGGCGTCGGTCCCGGCGCGGGTGCAGATCCGCCCCTTCCATTTTGGCGAGGCCAGATCCTCGTAGGTGGTGATCTCCGAGGGATCGACCCGGTCCTTGCTGGCGTAGATCACCCGCGCGCGGCTGGTGAGGCCGAACCACTGGTTGTTCGGGTCGCGGTAGAATTCCGGGATCTGCTGGTCCAGGACCGCATCGTCGACCGGCTGCGTGACGCCTGCGTTCACAAGCTCGGCCAGTCGCGAGATGTCGACGGTCATCACCAGATCGGCCGGCGACCGCGCACCTTCGGCCTTCAGGCGCTCGACCATCCCTTCCGCCATATAGACGCTGTTGACGGGGATCCCGGTCTTTTCGGTGAAGGCATGCAGGATGGGATCGATCAGTTCGGGCTGGCGATACGAATAGACGTTGACTTCTTGCGCGACGGACGGCGCGGCGGCAGTGGCAAGCAGCAGCGCACTCAACCCGTAATGGACGACTTTCAGCATGGGGCACTCCCGGAATGCGGATCGGCAACGACGACCCGAGGGCCGCGACGCAAACCAGTAAACATGACAAAAACTCTCGGGTCAATGATGACTGATAGATTTTGTCAGGTACTTCCCGTCGCAGCCGCGCGCCCCGTCGGGAGCGTCTTTTCCGCTACCTTGGCGGCATCCCAGATCGCATCCATTTCGGCCAGAGTTGCGTCCTCCGGCCGGCGCCCTTCGGCGGCAAGCTGCGCCTCGATCGCCTCGAAACGGCGGGTGAACTTGGCATTCGCAGCCCGAAGCGCCGTTTCCGCATCGACCTTCAGGTGGCGGCCCAGATTGACCACGACGAACAGCAGATCGCCGTACTCCTCGAAGGTCTCGTCCGGACCCATCGTGGCGCGGGCTTCGGCCAGTTCCGCCGCTTCCTCGATGAGCTTGTCGAGAACGTGGCCGATCTCCGGCCAGTCGAAGCCCACGCGCGCCGCCCGTTTCTGCAGCTTTTCCGCGCGCATCAGAGCCGGCAGGTTGAGCGCCACATCATGAAGAACCCCGTCACGGTCGCGTGCGGCGCGTTCCTTCGCTTTCTGCGCCTCCCAGTCGCGGGTCTGCTGTTCGGCCGATTTTTCGCGGCTTTCGCTGCCGAAGACATGCGGATGGCGGTCGACCATCTTGTCCGCAACGCCGCGCGCCACATCTTCAAATGTGAAATGTCCGGCCTCTTCGGCCATCTGCGCGTGATAGACCGCCTGGAGGAGAAGATCGCCCAGCTCACTTCTCAGATCGTCCCAATGGCGCCTTTCGATCGCGTCGGCGACCTCGTAGGCTTCTTCGATCGTGTAGGGGGCGATCGTGTCGAAGTCCTGTTCGATGTCCCAGGGGCAGCCGGTCTCCGGATCGCGCAGACGGCGCATGATTTCCAGAAGACGGGGCACGCTGCCGCCAGGCCCGGCGCTATCGGGATCGTGGATCGGGTCGCTCATGCGGGCCTCGCGTCGTTGCCGGCGTCCCGCCCAGATGCGCCGGTCGCGGCACCGGAGTCCAGCCCGTCGCGACATGCCGCCGCGGCGCTGCGTCCAGGCTGAGGGAAAATCCATGCGGATCGTGACGCTGATTCTGTTTACCCTTGTGGCGGCGCTGCTGGGCCTGCTCGCCTGGATCCGCCTTGCACCCGGCGATCCGGCGCGCTGGCACGTGGATCCGCTCTCGGTCGAGACGCCCGTTCCGGTGGGGCATTTCCTGATCCGTCCCGTTGGGGGAGACAGCCAAGGGCCGGATTTCGCCATGCCGCCGGAGGAGTTGCTGGCGGCCTTCGACAACGTCGCCCGATCGCAGCCGCGCGTAACAGTCCTGGCCGGATCGGTGGCGGACGGCATGATCACCTATGTCGCACGCAGCCGCTGGTTCGGATTTCCCGATTACGTATCGGTCCGGGCGCTGCCGGACGGCCAGGGCGGGTCGCGGCTGGCGCTTTTTGCGCGGCAACGGTTCGGCCGAGCCGACATGGGCGTGAATCGCGCCCGGACCGAGGCGTGGCTGGAACGGATGCCCGGGACATCGAGCCAGCGGTGAAGCCGGGCCTTCCGCTCGGTGCCGGGCAGCAATGACCTCGTGCCGAAATGGATGGCTCTTGACCGCCGCCCGGCGGTCCGCCAAATCCGGCCGTCATGATACCGGATGCGAAACTCGACCAGATCGCCCAGCGTTTCGACTACCTCGAAGCGCGGATGGCGGAAGGCATGTCCGGCGGAGATTTCGCGCAGCTGGGGCGGGAATATGCCGACCTGAAGCCGGTTGTCGACGAGATCCGCCTCTATCGCCGCCTGAAGTCCGAGATCGCCGAGGCTGAAGCGATGCGTGCCGACCCGGAGTTGCGGGCGCTGGCCGAAGAGGAACTGCCCCGCCTGGAGGAACGTCTGCCCGAGCTTGAACAGCGGCTGCAGATTGCGCTCTTGCCCAAGGATGCCGCGGATGCGCGTCCGGCGCTGATCGAGATCCGTCCCGGCACCGGTGGAGAGGAGGCGGCCCTCTTCGCGGCCGATCTGCTGCGGATGTACCAGCGCTATGCCGAAGCAAAGGGCTGGCGCTGGGAGGTGCTGGAGGAGCAGGCGACCGAACTGGGCGGGATCCGCGAGGTTGTCGTTCGCGTTGAGGGAGAAGGCGTCTTTGCACGGCTGAAATTCGAATCCGGCGTGCACCGGGTGCAACGCGTGCCTGAAACCGAGTCGGGGGGGCGCATCCATACCTCGGCTGCGACAGTGGCCGTTCTGCCCGAAGCCGAGGAGGTGGACATTTCCATCGATCCCGGCGACATCCGCATCGACACGATGCGCGCGTCGGGGGCCGGCGGCCAGCATGTCAACACCACCGATTCCGCGGTCCGGATCACCCATATTCCGACTGGCATGGTGGTGACGTCATCCGAGAAGTCACAGCACCAGAACCGTGCGATCGCCATGCAGGTGCTGCGCACCCGGCTCTACGACATGGAGCGCAGCCGGGCCGACGAAGCCCGCGCCGCCCAGCGGAAAGGCCAGGTGGGGTCGGGCGACCGGTCCGAACGTATTCGCACCTACAACTTCCCGCAGGGGCGGGTGACGGACCACCGGATCAATCTGACCCTGTACCGGCTGGATCAGGTGATCGCCGGCGATCTGGATGAATTCGTCGATGCGCTCATCGCCGAGGATCAGGCCGCGCGGCTGGCCGAGATGGAGACGTGACCGGCACCCCGACAGCAGCGCAGGTTCTAGCCCAGGGTGTGCGTCAGCTCGGCGAGGCCGGAATTCCCGATCCGGCGCGCGACGGCCGGCGGCTGATGGCGCATGTCCTGGGGATTCCGGCAACGCGCCTGACGCTCGCCCTGGCCGAACCGGTCACGACCGAGGCTGCCGCGGCCTTTCAACAGGCGATCGCCGAACGTGCAAGATGCCGCCCGGTGGCGCAGATCGTCGGATGGCGCCGGTTCTGGGGGCGGGAGTTCATCGTCAGCGGCGACGTCCTCGACCCGCGGCCGGAGACCGAGACACTCATTGCCGCCGCTCTGACGCAGCCGGCTGGGCGTGTCCTGGACCTGGGCACCGGCACCGGGTGCATCCTTCTGAGCCTGCTCGCGGAGTGGCCCGAAGCGACGGGTCTCGGTACGGATATCTCTGCGGCGGCGCTCGAAGTGGCCCGCCGCAACGCCGAGGTCCTGGCTCTGGGTGACCGCGCGAAATTTGCCGAGTCCGACTGGGCCGCCGCCGTCCAGGGGCGCTTCGATCTGATCGTGTCCAACCCGCCGTACATTTCCGAAGCCGAGATGGCGCGGCTCGACCCGGACGTGCGCGAGTGGGAACCGGAATGTGCGCTTACGCCCGGCGGCGATGGGCTGGACGCCTATCGCACCTTCCTGCCGCAGTTGGCGGGGCTCTTGCAGCCGGACGGGCGGGTCCTGGTCGAGATCGGAGCCGCCCAAGGCGCTGCCGTTGCCGCGCTTGGGCGCCGTGCCGGCTTCGAACAGGTCGAAATCCTAGGCGACCTCGATGGACGCGACCGGGTGGTGGTGTTCTCCTCGCCCGGCGATTGACCTGAAGCCCGCAACACTGGCGCGAAATTCCGCTTGTCATGCTGCAGCGCCCGTGTTTTACAGATCACGTCAGTGTCGTGGTGCAGCAAATTGCTGCCCCTCTGACGTTAAGCCGCAAAAACAGCCGGTGCCGCGATTTGGGTTCAGCGCCCCGGCAGGCTGCAGGCAACACAAGGCCGAGACACATTTCGCATGAGATCATCCAAGTCACGCTCGCGGTCCAAGAACAACCGCAACCGGTCGGTTGGAAATATCGTCAACCGCGTCTTCGATTCTTCCGGACCTGAAGGCAAGGTGCGCGGCACACCGCAGCAGATCATCGACAAGTACAACCAGCTTGCCCGCGATGCCCATCTTGGCAATGACCGTGTGGCGGCAGAGAATTTCCAGCAGCACGCGGAGCACTATACACGTCTCCTGGGCGAGGCGCTGCGCGAGGCCGAGGCCCAGCGTGAGCAGCGCGAGGCGCAGGGGCAGCAGCAGAATCGCGAGCGTTCGCGGGACGATCCGCGTTATGCTTCGGACGACGGCCGCTACGGCCAGGACAACGTTCGCGCGCCGTGGGACATCGATCCGGCCGCTGCGCAATCCATGGAGAGTCAGGGGCAATCCGGGTCCGAGCAGCCGGAGGTCCCGGCGAGAGACGCGGATCAGACCTACAAGCCGCAGCCCCAGCAGCAGGAGCCGGCTTCGGATGTCCTCGCCGTGACGGACGTTTCCGATCCGGTGGCCGAGGCTGGCGACAGCGGGCTGGTCGAGACCCCCGAGGATTCGGCCGCCAAGGAAAAGGCTGCGGCACCGAAGAAGCCGCGCCGTACGCGGAAACCGAAAGCGCCGGCGAAACCGGCCGCTTCCGAGGACGGCGGCGACGCGGAGCCGGGATCGGCGTCCTCCGAGCTGCAGTCCGAGACCTCCGACGAAGAGTCCGACCCGACCCGCGCGGCGGCGGAGTGACCCAGAGGCAGCAGTTCGTGCGGCTCGGTCTGCGGTCCCGAAACGTGCAGGCGTTCCTGCTGTAAACAGCGGGAGAACGCCAGTCGGGTCCGTGGACGGTTGCATTTCAGTCTTCCGGTTTGCCGGTTCCCGACAGTTCACGGGCGAGCGCACAGAAGCCTTCCAGCGGGATCTCTTCTGCACGGGCGGTCGGCACAAGCCCCGCGCGCTTGAGGTGGGCCTCGATGTCGGGCGCGAGGCCCCTGAGGCTCGCGCGGAGCATCTTGCGGCGCTGATTGAAGGCGGCCGCGACCACTTTCGACAGCATTGCCGGATCGGCTTCGAACCGGGGTGCGGCGAGCCGGGTCAGATGCACCACTGCCGAACTGACCTTCGGCGGCGGGGTGAACGCGCGCGGAGGAAGCTCCATCACCATCCGCGGCTCCGCCCGCCACTGGGTAAGGATGGCGAGGCGCCCATAAGCTTTCGATCCCGGTCTGGCCACGATCCGCTCGGCCACCTCGCGCTGGAACATCAGCGTGAGGCTGTCCCAGAAGGGCGGCCAGGCTGGGGGCGTGAGCCAGCGGACCAGCAACTCCGTCCCGACATTGTAGGGCAGGTTGGCGGCGATCTTGACCGGCGGGGTCAGCAGGTCCGAGAGGTCGAGGTCGAGCGCGTCGCCCGCGACCACCGTCAGCCGGCCCGGGCAGGCCGCGGCGATTTCGTGCAGGGCGGGCAGACACCGCGGGTCCTTCTCGACCGCTACGACGTGGCGGGCGCCCTCGGCGAGAAGGCCGCGGGTCAGTCCGCCGGGACCGGGGCCGATTTCCAGCACGTCCGCGCCGGACAGGTCCCCCGCCGCGCGGGCGATCTTAGCGGTCAGGTTCAAATCCAGAAGGAAGTTCTGCCCCAGCGCCTTGCGCGCGCTGAGGCCGTGCGCCGCGATGACCTCGCGCAACGGGGGAAGGTCATCAAGGCCCGCCATATGCCCGCGTGCTCAGGCTGCTGCCGCGGCGCGCGATGCGGCCGTCGCGGCGGCCATGCGCAGCGCGGCAATCACGCTCGACGGGTCGGCCCGGCCCTGTCCGGCAATGTCGAAGGCAGTCCCATGATCGGGCGAGGTCCGCACGAACGGCAGGCCGAGCGTGACGTTGACCCCGCCTGCGAAATCGATGGTCTTGATCGGGATCAGGGCCTGGTCATGATACATCGCCACCGCCACGTCATATTCCTTGCGGGCGGCGGCATGGAACATCGTATCGGCGGGATAGGGTCCGCCGACGGCCAGGCCGTCGCCCTGCAATTCCCGGATGACGGGCAAGATCATCGCGATCTCCTCGCTCCCCATCGCGCCGCCCTCCCCGGCATGTGGGTTCAGGCCCGCCACCGCAATCCGCGGCCGTGCAACCCCGAAATCGCGGCGCAGCGCGCGGTCGGTGATCCGGATCGTCTCGCGCAGCAGGCCGGCGGTCAGCGCCGAAGGCACGTCGGACAGCGGGATGTGGATCGTCGTCGGCACCACCCGGAGCGCCTCGCAGGCCAGCATCATCACCACGCGTTCCACCCCGGCCAGAGCGGCAAGATACTCGGTGTGACCGGGAAAGGCGAAGCCGGCCCCGTCCTTCAGGGCCTTCTTGTGGATCGGCAACGTGCAGATCGCGGCGGCCTCGCCGCGCCCGACAAGGTCGACGGCCCGCGCGATGACCGCGATGATCTCGGCGGCGTGTCCGGGTACTGGCTTGCCCGGGCTGGCCAGGGACGGGAAGGGATGGACCAGCACCGGAAGGGCGTTCCGCGACGCCGTTGCGGCTTCGCGCGGCGACCCGATTTCGGCGACGGGAACGCCGTCGGGCAGGTGACGCGGATCGCCTATCAGGAAGAACGGAAGGGTCCCACGCAGCCGGTCCCAGGCCCTGGCGGCAATTTCGGGTCCGATCCCGGCCGGTTCTCCACAGGTAAGTGCGATCGGCTGGGTCACCGGATGATCTCGATAAAGGCGTCTGCGCGGAGCTGGGCGAGATAGGAATCGCCGAAGGATTCGAGGCGCCGGACGAAGAGCTGGCGCTGCACATCCTCGCGGCTGAGCGCCTGTTCGCGGATTGCCGCGCGCGCGCACAGCATCAGAATTGCGCCGCCGTCGCCAGGCGCCTGCGGCGGGATCGCCGCCATCTCGCCGGGATCGAGCAGATCGGTGCGCAGGGCAAGCTGCCCGGGCATTGCGCTCCGCGCTTCCGTCTTGCGCATCAGCTGGCTTTCCGGCGCCCCCTTGAAGATGCCGTAGAGATCATCGCAGGTATCGGTCACGGCGCGCAGCTTGGCGATTTCGGCGTCGAGATTGGTGCCGGGCGGGAACCGCACGATTGCGTAGTCGAGATTGGTGTTGCCGCCCAGCGAAGGGCGCGCATCCTCGATCCCCCGGAGCTGGTACAGCACGATGCCATCCGCGGTCGGGATCGGCGGGGTGACGTCGCCCGGCTGCATCGACAGGAACATCGGCGCGATCTGGGGCGGAAGGTTCGACAGCGGCATCCAGTCCAGCCTGCCGCCATTGTTGCGCGACTCGGCGACCGAGAACCGCCTGGCCGCGGCTGCGAAATCATCGAAGCTGCGCAATTCCGCAATCGCTCCGGCCCGTTCCTGGCTGATGGACGCGACGTCGGGCGTGACCGGAAGGACGATTTCGGACAACAGAACCCGCGTCGAGCTGCCGGCGCCGCCCAGATCCATGGCGCGGTCGATCTCGGCTTCGCTGGGGCGCGCGCGCGCCGAATAGCGCTCGCGGATCACGTCGCCCCAGGCGACGAGAACACGGATGTAGTCGCGCACCGATTCCTTCTGGATGCCGACATCGGCGAGCGCCTTGAGCAGATCGTCGCTGCTGAGGTTCACCCGCGCCGCGAAATCGTCGAGGCCGGACTGGACCTGATCTTCGGTCGGGATCAACTCGGCCGAGCGCGCGGCTTCCATCTTGAGCCGGTCGTCGATCAGCGCCTGAAGGGCGGCGTCCGCATTGGTGCCGGGCACCCGCAGGACCTGCATCAGCCGTTCGCGCTGGCCGACCTCGAAGCGGGTGACGACGCTGTCATTGACCCGCGCCACCGTCTCGAACGGATTCTGCGCGCCTGCCGGCGGTGCGGCGCCGAACGCGGCGATGAGCAGAAGCGCGATGCGCAGTAGTGCCAGTCTGGGGGCCATGGTCGGCTTATCCTCCGCTCGTGCAGCGTTGCCGCTGGACCGCATTCGTGCGCGATCCGAAACCGGCGAGCTTCACCGAGAATTCGTAGCTGGTGATGGGCTCGGTACTTTGGGTCCGTCTAAAGCTCTGCGTTACCGAAAGATCAACCCTGACGCATTCGTTCTCGTAGCCCAGACCGACCTCACGGTAGGTGAACTTGTTGGCAGTGAAGTCGCGGCGGAACTCGACCGACCCGGACCAGGTGTCGTTGATCTCGTAGCTTGCCGCCGCACCGATCGCCGACAGGTCGTTGTCCAGTTCCTCGGACGTGTCCTCGCGCTGCCAGATATAGTTCGAGGAGAGGCGCAAGTTCCACGCATCGACCGAGATGCGGGTGGCATTGCTGGTGGGCTTCAGATCCGAATCGAGCAGCACCACGCTGCGCAGCGCGAACTTGTCGGTGAAGTCGATATCGACCTGGCCCAGCCAGTTCGAACTGCGACCGGCAAGTCCGGTGCCGACCGGGAACTGGTCGCTGGTGTCGAACCGGTAGACCTGACCCGCGGTCAGGGCGAAGGTCCAGGCCTTCGGGTCGTAGCGCGTCCAGCGCAGCGCCAGGTTCGCGCGCGTCCCTTCTTCGTAGAGGTTGAGGCCCGGGAACCGGTTCAGCGCGAACAGGTTCCCGGTGTCCAGTGCGATCGCGGTGCTGTCGTCGTTCGGGGCGTCGAGCGTATCCGGCGCGGTCCAGGCCAGCTGGGCCAGCGGTTCCAGGAGGTACCGGGTGCGGCCCTTTCCTGCGGCCATCAGAGGCCAGGACAGTGTCGCCGCGGCCTGCGGCGTCAGCGCGGACTGGTATTCCGGGTAGGTAGGGTCGTCCGAGACCTGAAGGAAATCGGCATTGAGCTTGCCGGTGGCGTTGAAGCGCAGGCCCGCCGGACCGGTCCAGTTGCGCGTCCATCCGGTCGTCGCGCGGAACTGGCCGAGGTCCCGTCCGATGATGTCCTGGTCCGACGGGCGCTGCAAGGCAAGCCCGGCCAGGCCGAAATCGACCCAGCCGCCCAGCACGCTTTCGGACAGGCGTCGGTCCCAGCGGCCGTTCGCGACGAGGTCCGGGTCCTGCGAATCGTCGGTATCGGCCCGAAGCGACTGGTAGCCGACGATATCGGCCTCGATCCGCTCGTTCTGCCTGGTCCTGAGGACGCCCACCGAATTGGTCAGAAAGTCCTGGTTGGAGTACCCGTAGTCGCGCAGATAGGCGTCGTCGGACGTCGTCTGAAGGGTAAAGCCGAGCACGAAGTCGCGCGGCAGGGCGAACTTGCCTTCGACGAAGGCATAGCCGCGTGTCTCGTCCGGTGTGATCGAATCCTGGGAAATCGCCCCCTTGATGGTCAGGTCGCCGTGGGCGAATGCCTGCCGGTAGCGCCCTTCGAGCGTTCGCGTGTACTTTCCCCCGCCGCTGGACCCGCTCGAGTTCTGGCTGAAGATGCCGCCGTTCGAATAGCGTCCGGCGATGAACGGTGTCAGCGTCAGGTCGGCGTGGTCCCCGAGCGGGATGAAGTAGGGCAGCTTCACGCCGTTGCCGATCTGGTTCGTGGAATAGAGATAAGGCGTCAGGAATCCGCGCACCCGGTCGACGGTCCCGTCGGGCACGCGCAGCGTCGGTGCGTAGAAGACCGGAATCCCGGCGATGCGGAAGCGCGCGTTGTAGAAGTAGATCTGCGCGTTTTCCTGGTCGTGGATGACCCGGCTCGCCCGGATCTCCCATAGCGGGGTGCCGCCGCCCTCACAGATCTCGCAGCTTGAGGCCACGACTCGCTTGAGGTCGGTGAAGCGGCCTTCGCGGCGGATCGCCTCGGACCCGGCGATCTGGAGCTGCTGGTTGAGAATGATCCGTGCGCCTTCCAGGATCCCGCTGGTAAAGTCGGTGGTAAGCTCGCCCTGGTCTGCCAGAAGGACGGTTCCGTCCTCCTGCTGGAGGTAGATCGGACCTTCCAGCCACAGCCGGTCCTGGTTCCGGTCGTAGGTCAGCTTGCTCGCCCGGAGCCGGTCGCCGCGCGAGAAGACCTCGACATTTCCTTCGGCGATGAGCAGGTCTTCGCCCTGGATCTGCACGACATCCGCGACGATCGTGGTGATGTCGTCCCCGCCAGACTGGGCGCGCGCGATCAAGGGCGCCACGGCGCATGCGAGCACGGTCAGGACGGCCAGGATGCCGCGCAATGAGGATGCGGGAAAACTACGCCTCATCCGTCCTCTAGGTGCAGAAGAAGCGCCAGAGTCAGGCAGATCGCCGCGACCGGCGGCCCCCAGACCGCCACGGCAATCGGCAATTGGCCGCTGTCGCCCATCAGCCGGGCAAGATTGCCGACGAAATACACGCCGAAGCCCGACAGGACCGCGAACAGCACCATGAGCCCGGTGCGCCCGAACCGATTGTGGCGCAGCGTGAAGGCGGCACCGATCAGGACCATGGCGACGAAGCCGAGCGGCTTGGCCAGCTCGGATTGCAGCCAGACACGATGGCTCCGGGCCGAGAATCCGGCTGCTTCGAGGCGGGCGATGAATTCGGGAAGGTCCCAGATCGGGATCGCCGAAGGGGTTCCGAAGCTGTCGCGGATCTGGTCCCGGGTCAGGTCTGTCGGTACGCGCAAGGTGGCGACCGTCTCGGCGTTTGCCTCGGGATTTCCGTCACCGAACGTCCAGCGCTTGGCGCCGGTGACCAGCCAGACCCCCGAAGCGAGGGCGGCGGAGGATGCCGTGATCCGATAGAGCGGGGTGTCGTCGTTGGAAAAGCCGTAGAATGTGACGCCGTAAAGCCGCGTGCCGTCGAGATTGGAGCTTTCGGCATGGATCGCGGTCTGGGTGTCGGAGCGGCCCTGGCGCAGCCAGAGCCCCTCGCGGCTGACCGAAACCACCTGCTCCGAACCCCGGAGCCGGTTTTCTTCGGCATTGTATTTCTTCGACACCGCCGCGACGAAGGGATTGCCGATGGCGATGATCGCAGCGCCGACCATGGCCGCGGCAAGGACTGGTGCGACGAGACTGCGCAGCGCGGAGCGTCCGGTGGCCCGCACGATGACGAACTCGTTCGATCGCGAGAGCGAGATGAACATGGTCAGCGTGGTGAGAAGCACGACAAGGTCGAGAACCTGATAGAGCACTTCGGGCACATGCAGGATCGCCATATAGGCGAGTTGCCCGAAGCTCACCTGATCGCTGTCGAACCGCCGGATATGCTCCAGCAACTCGATCAGCCACATGAAGATCGCAAAGCCGGACAAGATCGCCACGAAGGCGCTGAGGAAGCGGCGGGCGAAATAGAGGTGCAGGATCATGACGGCTTCCTGCGCCGGACGAACGGGGCGAAAGTGCCGTTTGCGATCACCAGAAGCAGCGTGCAGACGATGCCCGCAAAGACCGGGGCGGCGTAGACGAGAGGCCAGGAGTCGGGGTTGGACTTGGCCATGTCGACCGCCGCGTTGTCGACGAGCTTGGTCGTGACCACGAGAAGGACGGCGAGCACGATCTGACGCGAGAGGCCGAACCGGCTGAAGCCGCCGAGCATCAGGGCGGCATAGCCCACCACCACCGCGCCTACTGACAGAAGCGCCTGGGAAAACCGCAGATGCCCCTCGCGCCGCAGCGATTCGACCGAGCGTCCGGTCGCGTCGAGGATCTCCGGGGACGGGTTGAGCAATTGCAGCGTGGAGAGGGTGCGGTAGTCCAGGCGCCGTTTCTCGGGCGTGGTGACAAGCCCGCCGATGGCGACAGTGAAATCCTCGAACTTGGTGGTCGACAGCTGATCCGTGCGGGTATTCAGGGTCTGGGCCATGCCGTCGAACATCACCAGGCGCGGACCGTCCGCATGGCGGACCAGCAATGCGCGATGCGCGTTGTAGGTCGTCTCGTAAAGCGGGTCACGGCGGTCGTAGACCAGAAGCCCCTGCAGGCTGCCGTCCGCAGCAATGTCGCGGACATAGACGGTCACTCCGTCAGTGGGGCTCTGGAACGCCCCCGGCACGATCAGCCGGGACGACACCGCATCTGCAAGCTGAACCTCGAGCGCGCCCAGGCGCTGCATGCTGAGGGGCACGAGCAGATGCGCCAGCAGCGACAGCAGCAGCGCCAGGATCAGGCCGAACACCAGAAACGGGCGCACAAGGCGGAAGGCGTCGTATCCAGTGGCCTGCACCACTACCAGTTCGCTGTCGGAATGCAGCCGGTTGGTGACATAGGCCGAGGCGACGAAGCCGGCAATCGGCAGCACGATCAGCATGATGGCGGGGATGCTCAGCAATGTCAGCTGGAAGACCAGGCCGCCGCCCTGACCTTCGGACAGGTAGCGGTCGAGCAGGATCACCGCACGGTTGATCCAGTAGACCCCGACGAGAACGAGTGCAAAGAAGCCGAAAACCCGAAGAAGCTGTGACAGCACATATCCGTCAAAGCGCCCCAAGCCCTGCCTCGCCCGTCTTCTGCCTCGTTTTTCTCTGTTCCGGTCTTAGCCCATCGCGTTCGCCTGGAAAACTCATCTCTGGCCAATGGGCGGACTGGCGACTACGAACGACACGCACAGCGAGAGAGGCCCCCATGACGCTACCGCAGGAGATCACCTTCGCCGAAATCGACACGGATATTCTCGTGACGGCATCGGGCAGGCTCGCGGTTCTGGTTCCGGCGGATGGCAAGCTCGACCCGGCGGCGCGGCGAATCGACCGCGCGACCCGCGGCGCTCTCGCCCGTTTCGTGGGCAGCGCGCGGTTTGCGGACATGGCGGCCGGCGCGGTGGCTGACCTCGCCTTTCCGTCCGGACTTGCGGCCGAGTCGCTGCTGGTTGTGAAGCTTGACCGAAAATGTGGCGCGCTTGCGGCACGCCGGGCGGGAGCGGCGATTGCTGCCGTTGCGCCCGAGGGCGAAATCCTCGCACTTGCCGGTACCCATCCGCAGGCGGCCGAACTGGCCCTCGGTCTGGCGCTGCGCCGGTATGCCTTTAGCGAACATCGGACCGGCAAGCGTCCTGCGCCGGCACCGGTGAAGGTGCTGGTGGCGAAGCCCGAGGCTGCTGCGGCAGCGGCTGCCGACCTGGCCGCGCGGGTAGAGGGCGTGGTTCTGACCCGCGATCTTGTCTTCGCGCCGTCGAATGTCCTGACCACGACCGAATTCGTGCGGCGGCTACAGGAGCTTGCCGATCTGGGCGTCGAGGTCGAGGTGCTGGACGAGGACGCGCTCGCCAAACTCGGCATGCGCACGCTGCTGGCTGTCGGGCAGGGGTCCTCTAGTCCGTCGCGGGTCGTCGTGATGCACTGGCAGGGCGGTGGCACCGAACCGCCGGTCGCGCTGGTCGGAAAGGGTGTCGTCTTCGATGCGGGCGGGATCAGCCTGAAGCCGGCCGACGGGATGGAGCTGATGACCTCCGACATGGGTGGTGCGGGCGTCGTGGCCGGGGTGATGCGCACGCTTGCGCGGCGGGGCGCGACGGCCAATGTGGTTGGCCTCGTTGGTCTGGTCGAGAACATGCCGGACGGGGCGGCGATGCGGCCCGGCGATGTGGTCGCGACGATGAAGGGCGACACGGTCGAGATCATCAATACGGATGCCGAGGGACGGCTCGTCCTGGCCGACGTGCTCTGGTACGCGCAGGAGCGCTTTGCGCCGCGGGCGATGGTCGATCTGGCGACATTGACCGGCGCGGCGGTGGTGGCGCTTGGCAGCCAGAAGGCAGCCGTCTTCGGAAATGACGATCCGCTGACCGAAGGTTTCCTGGCCGCCGCGGCTGCCGAAGGAGAGGGCGCCTGGCGGATGCCGCTCGATCCCGCCTACGACAAGCAGCTGAAAAGCGAGGTCGCCGACATGAAGAATGTCGGTGGCCGTCCGGCCGGGGCGATCACTGCGGCGCAGTTCCTGCAGCGTTTCGTCAAGGACGGGACACCCTGGATTCATCTCGACATCGCGGGCGTCGCGCGCACCCCTGCAGCGACCGATTTCGCGCCCAAGGGTGCGACCGGTTGGGGCGTACTGTCGCTCGACCGGCTGATCCGGGACCGGTTCGAAAGCTGAGAGGGAGGACGCCGACATGCTGATTCCGGCAACGAAGTACCGCGATCCCGAGGCGGCACTGACCTTTCTGACCGGGACGCTTGGGATGACGGCCGACGCGGTCTTCCGCGATGAGGCCGGAGCGATCGTCCATGCCCAGCCTTGTATCGGGCGCGGCATGCTGATGTTCGGCCCCGACGCGGAGACGCCGTTCCAAGCCTACATGATCGCGCCGTCCGAGGCGTGCGGTCGCGAGACCACGACCGTCTACGCCGTGGTCGACGACGTGGCGCACCGGTACACGCGCGCGAAGGATGCGGGGGCCGAGATCATCCTGCCGCTGGAAGCGCAGCCGCAGGGCGGGTCGAGCTTTTCCGTGCGCGATCCCGAGGGCCACATCTTCACCTTCGGCGACTACGATCCGTTTGCCTGAGGGAAATCCGTGGGCGTCGTCCGCTTCTATCACATGACTCGGTCGCCGGTGGAGGCGACCCTGGCGCGGCTGGCGCAGCGTGCCTACGAGGCCGGTCTGCGGGTCGAGATCCGCGCCTCCGATCCTGCGCGTCTCGATTGGCTCGATCAGAAGCTATGGCTGGGCGACGAATCCGGGTTCCTGCCCCACGGACAGGCCGGCGGACCGCACGATGCGCTTCAGCCGGTTCTGCTGACCGCGAGCGAAACCCTTGCGCCCGATACGCAATGCCTGATGGCAATCGACGGTGCCCCTGTCGAGGCCGCCGAGGCGGCACGGCTTGACCGGACATTTGTCCTGTTCGACGGCAACGATCCGCCGGCGCTTGACCATGCCCGTGGACAATGGCGCATGCTGACCGGCGCCGGCGCGGAGGCGGAGTACTGGAGCGAGGATTCCGGGCGCTGGGAGCGCAAGGCGTGAGACGGGGCGCTGTCGTCCGTCAGCGCGTCAGCGTCATCCGGTTGCCCTCGATCGAGATCGAAGCGAAGCGGGAGAGATAGCTCATCCCCAGAAGTGAACCCGGCATGGTTCCGCCGCCGACCTCCGCAGGGACGTTGTGGTCGACCTTCCCGCCCAGCTGCACCGAGTCGAGATAGACCGTCGCGGTCTGGACCATGCCGTTGGCAGTCACCGCGCTGCCGGTGAAGCGCAGCGACGCCGTGTCGATCCCGGCCCGGGCCGCATCCTCGCGGCTCAGCACCAGATCGGACGCGCCCGTGTCCACCAGGAACTGGACCGGAGTGCCATTGATGCCGAGCGTCAGATGGTAGTGGCCGTCCCGGGCGAGAGTGACCTCGATCCTGTGGCCGTCCCCGATGACCGATTGTCGGTTCGCCGCGGTGTCGCGGATGTCGGACCACAGCCCTGCCGCGGCTGCCAGGCCGACGATGATCAGCACCCATATCATCGCCTGCTGGGCGAGCCGGCCCAGCTGATGCGCATTCGCGACGAAGAAATAGCTCGCGATCACCGTTCCGAGAATGGCGAGGTAAACGAAGGAGGCGACTTGGTCGGCGCTCATCACGGGCTCCTGGCGGGGTTAGCCTGAGATAGGCCGATGGCTGGCCGATTTCACCCCTTGGGCGCGCCGAGCAGGCCGAGGTCGGCCAGCCCGTCCAGGACGAACTGCACCGCCAGCGCCCCGAGGAGCATGCCGAGGAGGCGCGTCACGACGACGATGCCGGTGCGCCCCAGCGCACGTTCGATCGGCCCGGCGATCAGGAAGAGCCCGAGCACCAGCCCGATGACGGCGAACAGCGCGATATGCGCCTGAAGCTTGTCGGCCCAGCCCGCACCCTTGGCCGAGGCGAGCAGGATCATCGTTGCCATGGCGCCGGGTCCGGCGATGAGCGGCGTGGCCAGCGGGAAGACAGACGGGTCGTGGTCCTCGTCGGCGGTCCGGCCCTCGCGGCGTTGCGAGCGGCGTTCGAACAGCATCTCGACGGCGATCAGGAACAGAAGCAATCCGCCCGCGATCCGGAAGGCCGGCAGCGAGATCCCCATGAGGTCGAGCACCGCCGTGCCGAAGACGCCGAACAGCGTCAGGATCCCGGCCGCGATGGCGCAGGCCCGGAAGGCGATCGCCCGGCGCTGTGCGTTGCCTCGGCCCTGGGTCATGGCGACAAAGATGGGCGCGAGCCCGATCGGGTCGATGACCAGCAGCAGGGTCACGAAGGCGGACAGCATTTCACCGAGGTTCACGGGGATCACCCTCCGGCCGCTTCCAGACGTTCCTGTGCCACAAGCCACAAGAACTCTGCCCGGTCGAGTCCGTCCATCACTTCGGCATATTTCTTCTGCCAGATCTCGACTTCCCCTGCCTTGCCGGATTCGTAGAGCGCGACGTCGGCCAGCTTCTCGGCCAGCCGGCTGCGCATCTGGTTGAGCTTTTCCAGCCGGTCCTCGCACTTGCGCACCTCTGCCCGCAGCGCCAGGATCGCCTCGCGCGAGGGCCGGGGTGCGGCGGGCTTCGGTGGCGGCGCGCGGTCCGGCGCCTTGTCGTCGCCTGCAAGCAGCATCTTGCGATAGGCGTCGAGGTCGTCGTCGTATAGGGCGACGCGCCCGTCCTTCACCAGCCAGAGCCGGTCGGCGATGAGATTCAGCAGATGCATGTCGTGGCTGACAAGGATCACGGCGCCGGAATATTCTGCCAGTGCCTCGACCAGCGCCTCGCGGCTTTCCATGTCGAGGTGGTTGGTGGGCTCGTCGAGGATCAGCAGGTGCGGCGCGTCGAGCGTTGCCAGCAGGAGCGACAGCCGTGCCTTCTGGCCACCCGAAAGGCGCCCGACCTCGGTCTCGGCCTGGTCGGCGAGAAGCCCGAACCCGGCAAGGCGCGCCCGCAGCTTCGATGGTGCCTCCTCTGGGCGGGCGCGGCGGATATGCTGAAGCGGGCTCTCGTCGACATGCAGTTCGTCGACCTGATGCTGGGCGAAATATCCGACCCGCAGCTTCGAGGACGTCGTCATCCGCCCGGCCAACAATGGCAGCCGCCCGGCAAGCAGTTTCGACAGCGTCGACTTGCCCTGGCCGTTCCGCCCCAGAAGCGCGATCCGGTCGTCCTGGTCGATCCGGAGATTGAGCTGCCGCAGGACCGCACGGCCGCCATAGCCGACCTCGCCGCCTTCCAGCGCGATGATCGGGGGCGACAGGTCGTCAGGTTGGGGGAAGCTGAAGACCTGCTTCGCGGCATCTTCGGGCGCGGTGATGATCTCCATCTTTTCCAGCATCTTGATCCGCGCCTGCGCCTGACGCGCCTTCGATGCCTTGGCCCGGAACCGGTCCACGAAGCTTTGCAGATGGTCGCGGCGCGCTTGCTGCTTCTTTGCCATTGCGGACTGCACCGCGCGCTGTTCGGCGCGCTGGCGCGCAAACTGGTCATAG
Source organism: Paracoccaceae bacterium (assembly GCA_020425125.1). Lineage (GTDB taxonomy): Bacteria > Pseudomonadota > Alphaproteobacteria > Rhodobacterales > Rhodobacteraceae > Meridianimarinicoccus. The sequence goes on from JAGQRV010000003.1 coordinate 28,150, forward strand.
GGACCCTGATAGAGCGTCAGCTTGCGGTTCTCGAGATGCAGGATCGCACCCACGGCCCGGTTCAGCAGGCCGCGGTCGTGGCTGATGATGATGACCGAATGCGGATAGCGGGCCAGATAGCTTTCCAGCCAGACCGCACCCTCGAGATCGAGATAGTTGGTCGGCTCGTCCAGGAGCAGCAGGTCCGGCTGGGCGAAGAGAACACCGGCCAGGGCCACCCGCATCCGCCAGCCGCCCGAGAACGACGCGCAGGGCATCCGCTGTTCGGCATCGTCGAAGCCCAGACCCTTCAGGATCGCGCTGGCCCGCGCTTCGGCGGACCAGGCGTCGATATCGGCCAGTCGGGTCTGAACTTCCGCGATGCGGTGCGGATCGTCTGCCGTTTCGGCCTCGGCCATCAACCCGGCCCGTTCGGTGTCGGCTGCCAGAACAGTGTCCAGAAGCGAGGTGTCCGATGCCGGGACTTCCTGCGCGACACCGCCGATGCGGGCGCGCTCGGGCAGGGTGATGCGCCCTCCCTCCAGCGTCAGTTCGCCCCGGATCAGCCGGAAGAGCGTGGTCTTTCCGCTGCCGTTCCGCCCGACCAGACCGACCTTGTGGCCGGTCGGGATGACCGCGCTGGCATGTTCGAGAAGCGGCCGCCCCTCGACCGAATAGGAGATGTCGTCGATCCTGAGCATGGGCACCCTCTGCCCGAGCGGGCGCCGGGTTGCAATGCCTTCGTCGGGCAGTCAGCCCGGCGGCATGCGTGCCCGCGTGGCCGCGTCGGCAAGGCGGCGCAACTCTGCGAGGAGAGGGTGCACCGCGGTGCGATCGGCGCCATAGCGGAGGTTGAAGGCGTAGTCGAAATCATCCGGATTGGCACCGATCGCGTGCTGAAAGACGGTTTCGAGCTTGTCGAGGCCCTTGGCGAGTACGGCCTCGGACGTCTCAGCGGCGTCGTATTCGTCCCACAGTGCCAGAATCGCCGCGCGGTCAGGTACTGGCAGAGGTGCACATAGGGCGACGAGATCGGTCCGCTCGCGCGCCGCCTTGCCGTCTTCGGGCGTCTGAGCCGTGGCTGGCACATCGCCCGAAACCGCCTCGCCCAGGTCGTGGACGATGCAGAGCTTGAGCAGCCGGAGCATGTCGATGCCCGGCAGCCGGGGTTCGAGAATCATCGCAAGAAGGCAGAGACGCCAGGTGTGTTCAGCCGTGCTTTCGTGCCGTCCGCCGGCCGTGTACCCCGAGCGGAGCGTATCCTTCAGCTGTTCGGCTGCCTGCAGAAAACTCACCAGTCCGGAAAGTGCGCCTGCGTCGGTTGCGGTGTCGGTCATGCCACAGCCTGCCATCTGTGCCGTGCCCACACGGCTTTTCAACCCCGGTTCCGCGTGCTAGCTGATCGGCGAAAATCGCGCCGGGCATCCGCCCTCCGCGGACCCCTGGAACGAGAGAGACACCGCATGGCCACCGAACGCACCCTGTCGATCATCAAGCCCGATGCCACCAAACGCAACCTGACCGGCAAGATCAACGCCAAGTTTGAGGAAGCCGGTCTCAGGATCGTCGCACAGAAGCGCATTCGCCTGACCAAGGAACAGTCCGGGGAGTTCTATGCCGTTCACAAGGAACGCCCGTTCTACGACGAGCTGTGCGACTTCATGGCGTCCGGCCCGGTCGTCGTGCAGGTTCTGGAAGGGGAAAGCGCCATCGCGAAGAACCGCGAAGTGATGGGCGCGACCAACCCGGCCGACGCGGCGCCGGGGACAGTCCGGGCGGAATTCGCCGAGTCCGTCGGCGAAAACTCGGTCCATGGTTCGGATGCCGCCGACACCGCGGCGGCCGAGATCGCCTATTTCTTCTCGGGACTCGAACTGGTCGGCTGAGACCGCCGTCGCGGTATCACACCGATTTCGGACAGGGCCGCGTCCAGCCGGGCGCGGCCCGAATCTGTCCGGCGCGCGTTCGCTGCGGGGTCGTCATCCGGATCGGCATCCTCCGAGCACGACCGGGTGCCGGCGATCAGCGCGTCGTAACGGCGGCGCAGCGCGACCTTCTCGGTGCCGGTGCAGTCGGTCCAGGGACGTCCCTGCAGCCCCATCGCGATGGCACAGTAGGCGATGAAATGCGGGCGCGATCCGGACGCGACCAGACGGGCATAGGCTTCGTCGGCGCCGATCGCCCGCAGCGTTGCGGTATCGCGGATCCCCGCGGCGGCGAAGCTGCGGGCCATCGCAGGGTCGAGATTGCGGATAGTGGTAATAGGCTCCGGCATGGGACCTCCCGGCACGGCAGGGAGATGCTACTTGCCGGAAGCGTCCGGGAAAAGGCCGGAGCCGTCGAAGCCGTGGATCAGATCATCGCCCAGTCGGTGAAGATATAGGGCTTTCGCGGATCGGGTTTGGGCTTCTGCTGCATCGGCGGAACGACGGGGCGCGGCGGATGCTGTGCGGTGGAACTGGTCATGGCGAACACTCCTCTCCTGCATCCAGTTCGCCTGAAAATTGTTTCAAATGCCATAATTGATGGGGAAGATGGTTACCGGTCCGCGTTTCGGCGGCACCGGCTCCAAGCCGGGCCTTCCGCATCTGAGCGGAAAGCGATGCTGGAGCAGAGAGTATCGTGTCGGACGGAGAATGGCGTGCCAAAGGGAGGAGCTGATGCATCGCCACCTCCGAACGACTGACCCAGCATGCAGCACCGCCCGAAGCAAGAACAGAACCCAGGCCGGGCTGTGGCCGCCGGCTTTCAGGATCGCCGCACCAAGAGGCCGATTTCAGGGGCGGATCGGGAAACTTGCGCAGGAAATGTGCATTAACGGCTCCGAAATCCTCTCCGGACGGCGACATGCGGGCCCTGGTTCCGCACCCGGCCCGATTCTCGCAAGGCTTAGTTCGGGAAGCCGGACGAGACCGGGATCACGTCGACCGCCTGTGTGCCGATGCTGGCGCCTGAGGTGCGCAGGATGCCGCGCACCGGCGAAATGTCGTCGTAGTCGCGCCCGAAGGCCACGACGATGTGGTCCTGCGCGGCGAATGTGGCGTTGGTCGGATCGTACTCCACCCAGCCCTGCTCGATCCCGCACCAGGCACGGACCCAGGCATGCATGGCATCCGCGCCTTCGAGCCGCGGCTGGCCCTTGGGCGGCTCGGTGCGGATGTAGCCGCTGACATACCCGGCGGGGATTCCCAGCATCCGTAACGCGGTGATCATGATGTGGGTGAAGTCCTGGCAGACGCCGCGCCGGGCGGCGAAAGCCTCGGGCGCGGGCGTTTCGACTGTGGTCGCGCCCGATTCGAACTTCAGGTCGCGGTGCAGTGCCTCGCCGATCGCGACCACGATGTCGCGCAGGGTCATGTCCGGGTCCAGCAGGTCTCGCGCGTATTCCTCGATGTCGCCGTCGGCGATGATCCGGGGCGAGAAGCCGAGGAAGTGATGCGGCGCATCGGGGTCCAGCGAGGCGACCGCAGCGATTTCGTCGGCCAGCGCGGGGAGGCCCGGCGAGATGTTCAGTGCCGGGGACTGGGCGAAGCATTCCACGCGCGCCCGCATCGCGATCTCCATCCGCGGATGGGGATGGACGTGCACGACGAGCGTGCCGGCATTTCCGAAGAAATCCTTGTGATAGGAATACTCGGCCGGGTTCGGCGTCACCAGGACCTGACGCGACATGACGCTTTGCCGCCCCGGAATGTCGGCCGGCTGCACCCGGATCAGGTGCCGTCCTTTCCCGACGATGCCAGGATATTCCTGCGTGATGTTGAGACGGATATCGTATCGCATCGGGTTCAGGTCATGTAGGTGGACGCGACCAGATCCGACAACCGCCAGACCCCGCGCCGCAGTCCGAGAAGCTTGGCCGGCGTCAGAGAGGCCGGGCTTTCGACCGCCAGACGGGTGTGAAGCTGCAGGGCAAGCCGCGGCACCGGGCCGAGGCGCCCGTATTCCGACGATCCGGGCAGTTCGTCCACGTGGTCCCGCGTCCGGGTCAGGTGGTACAGGATGGCGCGCGGATTGTCGTCGTCGAGCGCGAGCAGATCGACGACGCTGGCCGGAGACGCCGTCCCTGAATAGCGCGCCCGGTGGGACATGATGCTGTCGCCGACCTCGAGCAGCAGGTCGAGCGCGCCGTCCGGCGCATCCTCGTCGGCCAGTTCGGCCAGGATCAATGCCATGGTCGCGGCACGCTCCAGGGACATGCCGAGGCTGAGAAAGCGCCAGCCGATCGAGCGGTACATGTTTTCATGCACGAGCCCCGAGAAGCCGGTGATGCGGCGCAGAAGCACGCTGACCCGCTGGGGGGTCTCGTCGCTGACGACGGTCTGGGCCGAGAACTTGCGCGCCGTCTGCACGAGGTCGCGCAGGGCCATCATGCCGTCGACCGAGAACCGGTCGCGCACCCGGCTGCCGCAGGTGAGCGCAGCGTAAAGCGGCAACTCGAAGCTCTGTGCGAGCACCGACGAGGCGCGCGACCGCGTGCCCGGAGAGATCAGCTGGCGCAGCGTGGTGGGCAAGGGTTCTTCGGCGGTGAGACCCTCGGCCAGCCGTGCGTGGTAGGCGCGGAACAGGCGCATGTTGCCTTCGGCGCGCTCGACATAGCGGCCGAGCCAGAACAGATTGTCGGCCGCCCTGGCCGGGAGCGCCCCCGCCTCCTGCCGCCGGGTGCCTGGCGCAGCCGAGGTGACGAGACTCGTGCGCGAAACCGGAGTGTCGCTGACCACCCAGACATCGGCGACCGTTCCGCCCTGCTGCATGGTGATCGCCATCGTGTCGGGACCGGTGCCGATCCGGGCATAGCCGCCAGGCATCACCTGCCAGCCGCTCTGGGTCCGCGCGAGGAAGACCCGCAGGACCATCGGCCGCGGCACCAGCCCGCCGGAATGCCAGACCGGCGTGGTCGACAGCGTCACCGCCTCCTGCCCGACCAGATCACGGCCATGAAGCGCGAGATGCCGTGCAAGACCGTCCTCGCCTTCGGTCTGGTAGTGGCTGCCCAGCACGGTATCGTCTGCGGCATCGAAGGGCAGGCGGGTGGAATAGGCCGATCCGATCATCATCCGGTCGGCGTGGGCCAGCACGTGCTCGCGCTCCCGCCAGCCGCCGCACCACCATGTGGCGATGTTCGGAAGCTTCAGAGGCTCGCGGCGCAGCGCCTGGCAAATCCGGGGGAGAAAGGACAGGAAGGCGCGGGTTTCCAGGATTGCGGTGCCGAGCGCGTTGACCATGTGGACGCCGCCCTGCCGCACCGCGTCGACAAGGCCGGGCGTGCCGAGCGCACTTCGCGGGTCCAGCTCGATCGGATCGCAGGTGCCGGCGTCAAGCCTGCGCCACAGTGCGCTGATCGGCTTCAGTCCATCCACCGTCCGCACCAGAACCTGACCGTGGCGGACCGTCAGGTCCTCGCCTTCGGCGAGCAGGAAGCCGAGATAACGGGCGATATAGGTGTGTTCGAAATAGGCGTCGTTCATCGAGCCCGGCGTCAGGATCGCGATGCGCCCTTCGCGGACACCCGCCATCGCCTCCAGTGCCGCCTGGAAGCCGCGGAAGAACCCTGCAAGCCGGTGGACGTCGGACTGGGCGTAGAAATTCGGAAAGATCCGCGAGGTGGCGACGCGGTTTTCCAGCGCGAAGCCGGCGCCCGAAGGCGCCTCGGTCCGATCGCCCAGAACCCACCAGTCGCCATCGGGGCCGCGGCCGATCTCGAACGCGATGAAGTTCAGGAACGAGCCGCCGGCAGGTTTCACCCCCACGAGCGGCCGCAGCCACGCCGGGTTCTGCGCGACCAGGGAGGCCGGAAGGTGGCCGCCCGAAACCAGCCGGTTCTGGCCATAGAGGTCGCGGGCGACGGATTCGAGAAGCTCGGCGCGCTGCACCAGCCCCTCGCTGATGATCCGCCAGTCGCTCTCGTGGATCATCAGCGGGATGTGGCTCAGCGGCCAGTCCCGCTCGGGCGCGCCTTCGCTTTCGTACTTCCGGTAGAACACGCCCGCATCGTGCAGATAGCGGTCGCCCCGGGCGAATCGTGCTGCGACCGCCTCGGGACTGAGCCGGGCAAGGTGGTGGATGAACCGGCGCCAGACCGGACGCAGGGTGCCGTCCGGCATGAAAAGTTCGTCCGCGACTCCCGCTTCGGTTCGGTAGGCGCGCAGGAGCTTCGCTTCGGGCTCCGGAACTTTGGCGTCGGCGCCGTTGCTCAAGGCAGTCTGATCCCGTGGTGCCGTCAGAGACCCGGACGACGCCGGAGGTCGAGCGTCATCGGGAATTCGGGATGCGGCGTCTCGGGCGGCGGCACGTAGAGACCGGGCGTATGGCCGTGCGGCTGGAACCGGGCCAGACGGCGCGCCTCGGCCTCGTTTCCGTTGACCGGGAAGGTCTCGTAGTTGCGGCCGCCTGGATGCGCCACATGATAGGTACATCCCCCCAGCGCCCGTCCGGTCCAGGTGTCATAGATGTCGAAGGTGAGCGGCGCATCGACCGGCAGCACCGGGTGCAGCGCCAGCGCGGGCTGCCACGCCTTGTAGCGCACGGCGCCGACCGAGACGCCGTTGGTCTTCGTGCGGCGCAGCGGAACCCGCCGGCCGTTCACGGTGACGATGTAGCGGTCGGGGTCGCCGGCGGTCAGCTGAGCCTGGATACGCTCGACCGAACTGTCGGTATAGCGCACGGTCCCGCCGATCGCGCCCACCTCGCCCATGACGTGCCACGGCTCCATGGCTTGCCTGATCTCGAGATTGACGCCCTCCACGGTGATCTCGCCGCAGAATGGGAAGCGGAATTCGCCCTGCGCCTTGAACCATTCCGGGTCGAGGTCGAAGCCGTGGTCCTTGAGGTCGCGAAGAACCTCGAGGAAATCCTCCCAGACGTAATAGGGCAGCATGAACCGGTCGTGGAGCGCCGTGCCCCAGCGGGTCAGCGGACCGGCGGCCGGATTCTCCCATAGCCGCGCGATCAGGGCGCGGATCAGCAGCTGCTGGGCCAGGCTCATCCGCCAGTGCGGCGGCATCTCGAAGCCGCGGAATTCGACCAGGCCCAGCCGCCCGGTGGGGCCGTCCGGCGAATAGAGCTTGTCGATGCAGATCTCGGCCCGATGGGTGTTGCCGGTGACGTCGATCAGCGAATTGCGCAGCAACCGGTCGACGAGCCACGGCAGCGGCGGGACGCCTTCGCCCGGGCGCGGGATCTGGTCGAGCGCGATCTCGAGTTCGTAAAGACTGTCGTGCCGTGCCTCGTCGATCCGCGGCGCCTGGCTGGTGGGGCCGACGAAGATGCCCGAGAACAGGTAGCTCAGCGACGGGTGACGCTGCCAGTGGAGGATCAGCGAGCGCAGCAGGTCCGGACGGCGGAGGAACGGACTGTCCAGCGTAGTCTGCCCGCCGACGACGACGTGGTTGCCGCCGCCGGTGCCGGTATGGCGCCCGTCAATCATGAACTTGTCGGCACCGAGCCGGCTCTGCCGTGCTTCCTCGTAAAGCACTTCGGTGGTCGCGACGCAATCTTCCCAGCTGTTGGCGGGATGGATGTTGATCTCGATCACGCCCGGATCCGGGGCGACGCGGATCACGTTCATCCGGCTGTCATGGGGCGGCGCGTAGCCCTCGATATGTACCGGGACGCCGTGGGTCTTGGCTGCAATCTCGGCGGCGGCGACGAGTTCAAGATAGTCCTCGATCCGTTCAACCGGCGGCATGAACACGCAAAGGCGTCCGTCGCGCGGCTCCACCGAGATTGCGGTGCGGACCGGGCCGCCGATTTCGTATTCGGTCAGGAATTGCTCGACCCGCGGCTGCTGCGGCTGGCTGGCGATAAACCGGGCGCGGCGCTGCTCCTGATCGGGCGGCAGCGATTCGGGCTCGGGGAAGTCCGGCAGTGGCTCGCGCGGGAGTGTCGGATCCGCAGGGTAGGTGTAGGGATAGGCGACGGCCCGGACATAGGGCAGGGCGCCGAGCGGCAGGCGATAGCCCAGCGGGCTGTCACCGGGAACCAGAAACAGATGCTTGCGCCGCAGCGACCAGCGCTCCGACCGCCAGCCGCCGAACGCGGCCGCCTGCCATTTCTGCACCGGCAAGGCGTAGCCCGTGGGGCTGGTGAGGCCGCGCTCGAAGACACGCGCCATCCGCGTGCGTTCCTCGGGATCCTTCAGCTTGTTGTTCTCGGGGGTGACGTTGACCGGAAGATTCGCTTCCTTGACCAGCCAGTCGGCCGGGTCCTCGTAGGCCGGGACCGCGTTCTCGACCGGGACGCCGAGGACGTCGGCAATCGTGTGGATCACCGCTTCGGCCTGTTCGGGACCGACATTGGACTGGCTGCCCTCCTCGGCGATCAGGGCCTGGTCACGCCAGATCGGCTTCTGGTCGCCACGCCAGTAGAGCGAGAACGTCCAGCGGGGCAGCGTCTCGCCCGGATACCATTTGCCCTGCCCGTAATGCAGGAAGCCGCCGGGCGCGAAGCGGTCGCGTAGCCGCCGGATCAGCCGGTCGGCGAGGATGCGCTTGGTGGGGCCGACGGCGGCGCTGTTCCACTCGGCGCTCTCGAAATCGTCGATGGAGACGAAGGTGGGCTCGCCCCCCATCGTCAGCCGCACGTCGCCCGCCACAAGGCGTTCGTCCACCTTCTGGCCGAGCCGGTTCAGTGCCTCCCAGGCGTCGTCCGAGAACGGCTTGGTGATGCGCGGGTGTTCCGACGTGCGCGTCACCTTCATGTCGAAGTTGAATTCGACTTCGGCCGGGCTGGCGAGACCGCTGATCGGTGCGGCGTTGCGGTAATGCGGCGTCGCCGCAAGAGGAATGTGCGATTCTCCGGTGAGCAAGCCCGAGGTCGGGTCAAGCCCGATCCATCCCGCGCCGGGCAGGTAGACCTCGCACCAGGCGTGCAGATCCGTGAAGTCGTGCTCGGTGCCCGATGGGCCGTCGAGCGCCTTGAGATCCGGCTTGAGCTGGATCAGGTAGCCGGAGACGAAGCGCGCGGCGAGACCGAGGTGGCGGAGCACCTGGACCAGCAGCCAGCTCGAGTCGCGGCAGGAGCCGGTGCCGACCCCGAGCGTCTCCTCGGGGGTCTGCACGCCCGGCTCCATCCGGATCACATAGCCCACTTCCTTCGAGACCCGAGCATTGAGCCCGACCAGGAAATCGACGGTCCGCGCTTCGCTCCGGTCGATCGTGGCCATGAACTTCTCGAGCCGCGGACCGGCCGGCTCGGGCTGGCGATAGATCGACAGGTCGTCCGAGATGTCGAGCGGATACTCGAACGGATAGTGCTCGGCGCTTTCCTCGACGAAGAAATCGAACGGATTGTAGACCGACATGTCGGCGACCAGGTCGACTTCGATCTTCAGCTCGCGGACCGGCTCGGGAAAGACATACCGGGCGAGCCAGTTGCCATACGGGTCCTGCTGGTGGTTCTCGAAATAGGGCCCCGGCGAGACCTTAAGCGAATGGCTGATCACCCGGGTACGCGAATGGGCAGCAGGACGCAGGCGGATCACCTGGGGACCGAGATGGACCGGCCGGTCGTACTTGTAGTGTGTGAGGTGATAGATGCTTGCGGTGATCGCCATGGCGTGTGTGCCCCGTTAACGCTTTCCCGGGAGCCTGCATTGGAAGCGGTAAGAAAGGCAACGCCACATTCCGGCGCGGACCGATTCTTCGTGGAGAGGGGACAGCGTGGCGCCCGTTTCCTGTGCGGCGCAGTCTGCGGATTTCGCTGGCCTTCCGCCGCGTCTGGGATAGCTTCGCGCCGACATGTCGGCATGACGGGAGAAGAGATGTCCAAGGACCACGGCAAGATCTGGTGGTGCGAACTGATGACCCGGGACATCCCCGGCGTGGTCGGATTCTACGAAAGCGTCTGCGGCTGGAAGATCGACCGGATGGAAATGCCGGAAGGCGAATATTACGTGTGCCTGATCGATGACGAGCCGGTGGCGGGGATCATGGACACTTCGGCCATGCCCAATCTCGACGGCGCGCCGTCGGTCTGGTTCACCTATCTTGCGGTCGACGATCTGGACGAGGCGTTGCGCGAGGTTCTGGCCGCGGGTGGGGTGATCCAGCGCCAGCCGTTCGAAATTCCCCTGATCGGGAGAATCGCGCTGGTGTCCGATCCCGGAGGTGCCGCGGTGGGCCTGATCGCACCGGAGCAACTGACCGAATAGCCGCCGATTTGGACGGGCAGACGCTCAGATGTTCTCGGGCTGGGGCATGCCGAGGACATGGAAACCGCCGTCAACCCGCACGATCTCGCCCGTGGTGCAAGCACCGAAATCCGAGGCAAGGTAGACTGCCGTGCCGCCGACCGCTTCGAGCGTCGCATTGGCTCGCAGAGGCGCGTTGGTTTCGGTCAGCTTGTAGGTCCGGCGCGCCCCGCCGATGGCTGCGCCGGCCAGCGTCTTCATCGGCCCGGGCGAGATCGCGTTGACCCGGATCCCCTCGGGTCCCAGATCGTTGGCCAGATACCGCACCGCCGATTCCAGCGCCGCCTTGGCGACGCCCATCACGTTGTAGAACGGCGTCACCCGGTTCGACCCCTGATAGGTGAGCGTCAGGATCGAGCCGCCGTTCGGCATCATCTCTCGCGCGCGCCGGGCGAGGTCGATCAGGGAATAGCACGAGATCGTCAGCGAGTTCTGGAAGTTCGCCCGCGTCGTGTTGATGAAGCGGCCATGCAGTTCGGCCTTGTCGGAATAGGCGATGGCGTGAACCAGAAAATCCATCGTTTCCCATCGCTCCGCCAGCGCGCCGAACGCGGCATCGAGCGACGCGTCATCGGTCACGTCCACATCGAGAAGGATGTCCGACCCGACGCTTGCGGCCAGCGGCTCGACGCGCTTGCCGAACGCCTCTCCCTGATAGGAAAACGCCAGTTCGGCCCCTTCCGACGCCAAGGCCCGTGCGATTCCCCAAGCGATCGACCGATCGTTCGCGACACCCATCACGAGGCCGCGCTTGCCCTTCATCAATTCAGCCATGTTCTTGTTATCCGTGAAATTTGCTGAGGATCAGGGTGGCATTCGTGCCGCCGAAGCCGAAGCTGTTCGACAGTACCGTATCGAGCCCGGCATTGTCGCGCCGTTCGGTCACGATTTCGCTTGGGCGGATCGCGGGGTCAAGCTGGGTCACGTTCGCCGATGCCGCGATGTAGTCGCCCTGCATCATCAGTAGGCAATAGATAGCTTCGTGGACACCGGTCGCCCCGAGCGAATGGCCGGTCAGCGACTTGGTCGACGAGATCGGCGGCACGGCGTCCTCGCCGAAGACGCGGCGCACCGCTTCCACCTCGGTCACGTCGCCGGCCTGGGTCGAGGTGCCGTGGGCATTGATGTAGTCGATTCTCCGGTCGCCGATCTGCGCCAGCGCCTGGCGCATCGACCGTTCGCCCCCTTCGCCCGAGGGCGCAACCATGTCGTAGCCGTCCGAGGTCGCGCCGTAGCCGGTGACCTCGGCATAGATCCGGGCGCCGCGGGCCTTCGCGTGCTCCAGTTCCTCGAGAACGACCATGCCGCCGCCGCCCGCGATCACGAAGCCGTCCCGTGTGGCGTCGAACGGGCGCGAGGCGGTTTCCGGCGTGTCGTTGTACTTCGACGACATCGCGCCCATCGCGTCAAAGAGGCACGATAGCGTCCAGTCGACTTCCTCGCCGCCGCCCGCGAAGACCACGTCCTGCTTGCCGAACTGGATCAGCTCGGTGCCGTTGCCGATGCAATGCGCCGACGTCGAGCAGGCCGAAGTGATCGAATAGTTCACCCCCTTGATCTTGAACGGCGTGGCGAGGCAGGCGGAAACCGTCGAGGACATGCAGCGGGTGACCATGAACGGGCCCATCCGCTTTGGCGCGCCCTTCTCCTTGACGATGTTGTGGGCGACAAAGAAGTTCGACGTCGACGGCCCGCCCGATCCGGCGACGAGCCCGGTGCGCGGGTTGCTGACGTCGCTTTGCTCGAGACCGCTGTCGGCGATCGCCTGCTGCATCGCGAGATAGGCGTAGGCCGCTGTCGGCCCCATGAAGCGCAACTGGCGCTTGTCCACCGCTTCTTCGAGGTTGATCTGCGGAATGCCGGCGACCTGGCTTCGAAATCCGTTCGCGGCGTAGTTTTCCTCGAAGCGGATGCCCGAACGGCCTTGACGCAGGCTCTCGTCCACCTCGGCAGCCGAATTGCCGATCGGCGAGACGATTCCCAAGCCGGTGATGACGACTCGGCGCATGCCTGTCCTCCTTCCAGCCCACGCAGGGCGCTAGTCCGTGAAAAGGCCGACCTTCAGGTTCTGGGCCGCATAGATTTCGGTGTCGTCGGCATACATGCGGCCGTCCGCGATCCCGAGCTTCAGTTTCCGGTCGATGATGCGGGTGAAGTCGATTTCGTAGCGGACCCGCCGCACCTCGGGCGTGACCATGCCGGTGAACTTCACTTCGCCGACACCAAGCGCCCGGCCGCGCCCGGTCATGCCGCGCCAGCCCAAGTTGAATCCGGAGAGCTGCCAGAGCGCGTCGAGCCCAAGACATCCGGGCATGACTGGATCGCCGGGGAAGTGGCAGGAAAAGAACCACAGGTCGGGATGGATATCGAACTCGGCAATCACGTGGCCCTTCCCGGACGCCCCGCCATCCGCCGAAATCTCGGTGATGCGGTCCATCATCAGCATCGGCGGTTCGGGCAGCTGGGGATTGCCATATCCAAAGAGCTCTCCGCGCGCGCAGGCGAGAAGACCATCCTTATCGAATTGCGTTGGAAAATCGGCCATCCAGACCATGTCCTCGGTTGGCGGTGCGCAAGTTCCGCCCCCATTAGCACCCGAGTTCGACCGCTGGCAAGGGCACGCCGTTTCGGCGGCGTTGCTGCCATCCCAAGGCATTGCAATTGAATTCGCGTCAGATCACGGCCAATATGGGCAGATGATGGCTGAAGCGGAAACTCAGGGCGTGACCGCGTCGAGGGCGCGGGGAATCGCGTGGCTCGGACGGGCGGGACTGCGGCCGACCCGTCAGCGGGTCGCGCTGGCCGTGTTGCTGGTGGGCGACGGCTGCAACCGCCATGTCACTGCCGAAGGGCTTTACGCCGATGCGCAGCGCCGCGGCGACAAGGTGGCGTTGGCGACGGTCTACAATACGCTACGCGCCTTCTGTGATGCCGGGTTGATGCAGGAAGTGACCGTGGACGGGACGCGCTCCTATTTCGATACGCGCACCGACCAGCATCCGCATTTCTACTGGGAAGATACCAGCGAACTGACCGACGCGCCGGTTTCGGAGCTCGAGATTAGCCGCCTGCCCGCAGTGCCCGCCGGTGCCGAGATCGCCCGAGTGGACGTGGTGATCCGCCTGCGCCGCCGCTGAAAGCGACGCAGGGACCCGTTCCCGGCCTCCGCACCCGAAGGCGCAGGGGACATGCGGGCAGGCGCCCGACCGCAGCGGCTGAACGCGGCGACCGTAACCAGCTATCGGGTTGTTTTGGTCAGATCGGCAGGTTGTCGTAGTGGAGTTCGGCGATCTCGGCCTCGAACTCATCTGCCAGGGCGCGCATCTCGGCCGGCACGCGGCCTCGGTTGCTTTCGATTTCGCCGATGATCCGACGCAAGGCGTCGTGGACCGGACGCGGGTCCGGTGCCGCTGCAGCCCGCAAGTTCTCCATATGGGTCATGACCACCGTGTCGAGCATATCGTCCTCCCAGCGTGTTGACGGGTTTTCTGGTCCGCAGGTCAGCCGGATCCCGGCGGCGGCCCGGCTCCAAGGGTCCTCTGAAGCTCTCTGAGTGAGACGATCTCGTCCCGGATCCGGCGTCTGGCCCCGGCGAGTTGCTTCAGGGCAGCATCGCTTGGCGGGAACTGGCTGCGCTGCCTGGCGATCTGCCGCTCCAGCTCGTCCAGACTGGCTTGAAGCCGATTGACCCGCTGGGCGAGAGCTTGCCGTCCGTCGTGGTCCGGCTGCCGGTCTGGGAATCCGCTTTGGCCGTCTGGCCCCTGTCCGGGCGTTTCCGCCGCGTTTTGGCCGAGAGCCGCACTGCCCCGCAGGGTGGGATTTTTCATGCCGGCAAGGCGGGAAGTCTGGCTGCGGTCCTCGAACATCGTGATCTCCTGTCTGTCTCTGTGACCTTGACATGGGGAGCGGGACCATCCGATTAATACAATCAGCTTGTAAATTTCGATTGGAAATTCCTATCAAATGCGCCCGTCGCCAAGCCTTAGACAGCTCCGCTATTTCGTCGCTGTGGCCGAAACCGGCAATTTTCGCCGGGCGGCCGAACGCTGCGGCGTCAGCCAGCCTTCTCTCAGTCTGCAGGTTGCCGGACTCGAGGAGATCCTCGGGGCCAGGCTGATCAGCCGCGGCCGCGGCAAGATCGCGCCAACGGTGGTGGGGCGCGAGGTTCTGACGCGGGCACGGCGGATACTCGACGAAACGAATGCGCTGGTCGATCTGGCGGCCGACATTGCCACCGGCCTGACCGGCATGGTGCGCCTCGGCACCTCGCCTGCGCTCGGGCCCTATTTCCTTCCGGGCGCGGTCAGCGCGCTGCATCGGGCGCATCCGGATCTGAAGCTCTATGTGCGCGAAGCGCCGCCGCGGCGGCTCCTGCAGGAGCTTGAACGGGGCGAGCACGACATGATCCTGACCCAATTGCCGGTAGCCGGCGCCGATCTTCAGGCGGTGCGGCTCTTTCGGGAACCGCTCCTGCTGGTCGTGCCCGTGCGGCATCCGCTGGCGAAGCGAGAAGCCGTGCGAGAAGCCGATCTCGCAGGGCTGTCGCTTCTATCGATGGGACCTGACTATGTGCTTCACGAACAGGTCGCGGCGCTTTGCGCCAATGTGGGGGCCCATCTTGAACAGGCCTACGAGGGCACCAGCCTCGATGCGCTGCGCACCATGACTGCGATGGAGATGGGGATCTGCCTGCTGCCCGCGCTCTACGTCGCTTCGGAGGTCGCGCGCGGACCTGGAGATGTGCGGGCCGTCCCGTTTGCGGGCGGGCGGGTTGCGCGGTCGGTCGGACTCGTCACCCGGCGGCGCGGCGGCAATGAACGGGCGTTCCAGCGCCTGACCGAGGTGTTCCGCGACGTTGCCCGGTCGCGCGGCGCCGACGGGCTCCGCGCCGAGTCCTGAACGGATGGGCTGGCGGTCTTGCGGCTGGGGGCGGTGGCCGTGTAGAGACATGGCCTGCTGGGAGGGGACCATCCGATGTCCGAGGCCAAGAAGCTGTTCATCAAGACCTATGGCTGTCAGATGAACGTCTATGACAGCGAGCGCATGGCCGAAGCGCTGTCTGCGTCGGGCTATGCGGCGACCGACCGGGCAGAGGAGGCGGACATGATCCTGCTCAACACCTGCCATATCCGCGAGAAGGCGGCCGAGAAGGTCTATTCCGAACTGGGACGTCTCAAGCCCCTCAAGGCTGCGAAGCCGGAGCTGAAGATCGGCGTGGCGGGTTGCGTGGCCCAGGCCGAAGGGGCCGAGATCCTGAACCGCCAGCCGCTTGTCGACCTGGTGGTGGGACCGCAAAGCTATCACCGCCTGCCGGCGCTGGTCGAGGAAGCGCGGGCGGGCCGCAAGGCGCTCGACACAGATTTTCCCGAAGAGGACAAGTTCGATTATCTGTCCGCGCGGCCGCAAGCCCGACGTGCGCCCGCGGCCTTCCTGACGGTGCAGGAAGGCTGCGACAAGTTCTGCGCCTTCTGCGTGGTGCCCTATACCCGCGGCGCCGAGGTGAGCCGTCCCGCCACGCGGGTACTGGGCGAGGCGCGTGATCTGGTGGCGCGGGGCGTGCGCGAGATCACGCTTCTCGGTCAGAACGTCAACGCCTATCACGGTGCCGGCGACGGCGGTGACTGGGGGCTCGCCCGGCTGATCCGCGAATTGGCCGCAATCGAGGGACTGGAGCGGATCCGCTACACAACCTCTCATCCCAACGACATGGACGACGACCTGATCGCCGCACATGGCGATTGCGCTAAGCTGATGCCCTATCTGCACCTTCCGGTGCAGTCGGGATCGGACCGGATCCTGAAGGCGATGAACCGCAAGCACACCGCGGATTCGTATCTGCGCCTCGTCGAGCGGATCCGGGCGTCGCGGCCGGATATCCTGCTGTCGGGCGACTTCATCACCGGCTTCCCAGGCGAAACCGAGTTCGATTTCGAAGCGACGATGGACCTGGTTCGCGCGGTGAATTACGGGCAGGCCTATTCCTTCCGCTACTCGCCGCGCCCCGGCACCCCTGCTGCCGAGAAACCGCAAGTCGCCAAGGCCGTGGCAGAAGACCGCCTGCAGCGGCTTCAGGCACTGCTTGCCGAGCAGCAGAAGGCCGCCCAGGACGCGATGGTGGGGCGAGAGGTCGGTGTCCTGGTGGAGAAGCCCGGCCGCCTGCCGGGGCAGATCGCCGGCAAGTCCGATCACCTTCATGCTGTCCACCTGGATGGTCCGGAAAGCCTGATCGGTCAGGTCGTACGAGTCCGCGTCGTCGAAAGCGCGCCCCATTCTCTGAGGGGCGCGCTGGTCGTCTGAGCGCGGCTGTCAGACAGCTTCGGCCAGCAGATCAAGGATATAGCTCCAGCCGGCCTTGTGGCCATCGCGGGCCCCCTCGCTGGCAAAGCGCACCTGGGTCAGTTCGACCAGTGTGCCGCCCTCCGCTTCGGCGAAGGTCACCGTGACCGTGCTGTCCTCGACGGTGGAATGTGCACTTTCCCAGGTGAAGACCAGGCGTTTCGGCCGCGTGATCTCCTTGTAGGTTCCTTCGTGCGGCAGGTCCTTGTCCGTTCGCATCAGGATCAGGAACCGCCCTCCGACGCGAGGGTCGGTTTCGACCTTCGGAACGGTCGTGCCAGGCATCCCCATCATGAACTTCGCCATCAACTTCGGATCCAGCCACGCGTCGAAGACGCGCTCCGGCGGCGCGGGAATCACGCGCGAGACGGTCAGGCTCAGGTCAGTCATCGTTTCGGTCATCCTTCTCTCCTGTGTCGATGTCTTCCATCAAGGCTGCTTCGAGTGCTTCCAGGCGCATCTCCCAGATCGATCTGAGGTCCCGGAACCAGCGGTCGATCTCGTCCAGCGTCTCGGGCCGCAGCGCGATGCGGTGTTCGCGCCATTCGGTCCGCCGGGTGACCAGCTCTGCCGCTTCCAGCACCTTGATGTGCTTCGAGACGGCGTTGAGGCTCAGCGCGAAATGTTGCGCCAAGTCCGTCACCCGCTGGTCCCCGTGCTGGGCGAGGAGGGTCAGGATCGCCCGCCGTGTCGGGTCGGATGCCGCCTTCAGGATGGCGCTCAGACGATCTGATTCTCGTTCAACCATATGGGTGAATAACATGTCCTGTGCTATCGATCAACCGAATGGGTGAATGATGGCACGTTTGCAACGCGCGCTTTGGACTTCAGCGGATTGTGGCAGTCGGGTGACATCCGAATCGGCGGACTTGCCATGTCCGTGGCGACTTGGCAGGCTCGACTCAGGCGCGAACCAGGGAGACATGTTTGGCCATCAGCGAGTTGACCCCGCAGAGCAGGACCTCCGAAAGCCCGGCCGTGCATCTGGAGTTCCCCGACAATCGCCTCCTCATCGACCTCTGCGGTCAGTACGACCGGAACCTCGCGCAGATCGAACATGCGCTCGGCCTTCAAATCCTCAGGCGCGGCAACGAACTGGCGATCTTCGGCCCGGCCGAGTCCCAAGCCCGCGGGTCCGAGATCCTCGCCGCGCTCTACCACCGGCTCGAATCCGGCCGTGCCGTGGATGCCGGCGACATCGATGCCGAACTGCGCATGAACGGCCGGAGCGACGCCGAGGGCGGCAGCGAGGGCGGCCAGCTTGAGATGTTCAAGCGCGGAGACGTGGAGATCCGCACCCGTCGCAAGATCGTCGAGCCGCGAACGGCGACCCAGAAGGCCTATGTCCGGGCTTTGTTCGAGAACGATCTCGCCTTCGGTATCGGTCCGGCCGGGACCGGAAAGACTTACCTGGCGGTCGCGGTCGGCGTGTCCCTGTTCATCGAGGGCCATGTGGACCGGATCATCCTGTCGCGCCCGGCCGTCGAGGCCGGCGAGCGTCTGGGCTTTTTGCCCGGCGCCAAGGAAGACAAGGTCGATCCGTACATGCAGCCGCTTTACGACGCGCTGAACGATTTCCTGCCCGCCAAGCAGGTCGAGAAGCTGAAGGAAGAGAAGAAGATCGAGGTGGCGCCCCTTGCCTTCATGCGCGGGCGCACGCTGTCCAACGCCTATGTGGTGCTGGACGAGGCGCAGAATGCCACCACGATGCAGATGAAGATGTTCCTGACCCGTCTTGGCGAAGGCTCGCGCATGGTCGTCACCGGTGACCGGACCCAGGTCGACTTGCCGCGCGGCGTCGAAAGCGGTCTTGGCGAGGCGGAGCGGCTCCTGAAGGGAATCGACGCGATCTCGTTCACCTATTTCACCGCGAAGGACGTGGTGCGCCACCCGCTTGTGGCGAGGATCATCGAAGCCTATGACGCGGCCGATGGAGCCGCTGGTTGAGACGCTGATCGAATCTCCCGAATGGGCGGAGTGCGACCTTTCCGGCCTTGCGGAGCGGGCGGCAAGGGCGACGCTCGCCGCGCTGGGGCTCGACCCGTCCGGTTTCGCGATCAGCCTTCTCGGCTGCGACGATTCACGCATCGCCGAACTGAATGCCGAGTTCCGCGGCAAGCCGGTTCCGACCAACGTGCTGTCCTGGCCGTCCGAGGATCGCGCCGCCGCAGCGGCGGGGCAGGAGCCGGACCTGCCGGACGCCGATCTCGCCGACCCTGTCGAACTGGGTGATGTTGCAATTGCACATGGCGTCTGCGCCCGCGAGGCGGCGGCGGCCGGCCGGCGGTTCGACGATCACGTTGCCCATCTGCTCGTCCACGGAGTCCTGCATCTTCTGGGTTACGATCACGTGGAAGATGCAGATGCCACCTTGATGGAAGGCCGCGAGGTCGCGATACTTGCGACGATGGGGGTTCCCGACCCATATGCGGACGGGGCTGCATCCCCGGATTGACTGGAACAGGATGATGACGGACGCCGACGGGTCGTCTACGGCAGCGCAAGGCGCGCGAGGCAAGGCTACCTCCCACTCTTCCAACGGTTTCTGGCGACGTGTCTTTTCGGGCGCGCCGCGTCCCGCAGCGCGTGCGGCGGCGGACGGAACACCGAGAACTGTTACCACCACCGGGACGCCGCGGCCCGGCCTGTCCAACCTCAGGCGTATGCAGATCAACGACGTGGCGGTGCCCAAGGGCGAGATCGTGGCGGCGCCGGTCGATATTGCGCTGGCCGATCTGGTCGAGGTGTTCCGGGACAGCGGTTTCACCCGCCTTCCGGTCTACGAGGGGACGCTCGACATGCCGCTGGGGCTGGTCCATCTCAAGGACGTAGCCCTGGAATATGGGTTCAACGGCCATGGCGGCACATTTGACCTCAAGGCGTTGGTGCGCCCGCTGATCTTCGCGCCGCCGTCGATGCCGATCGGAGTGCTGCTGCAGAAGATGCAGAGCCAGCGGACCCACATGGCACTGGTGATCGACGAATACGGCGGTACCGACGGGCTCGTCACCATCGAGGACCTGATCGAACAGGTGATCGGCGAGATCGAGGACGAGCACGACACCGACGAGGATCTGCTCTGGACCCAGGAGGCGCCGGGCACCTACCTGGCCCTGGCCAAGGCGCCTCTCGACGAGTTCGAAGCCAAGATCGGCATGGATCTGAGCGTTCCGGACAACGATGACGAAGCCGACACGCTGGGCGGTGTCGTCTTCCTGCTGACCGGGCGCGTGCCGGCGCGCGGCGAAATCATCAAGCATCCGGCTGGCGCCGAGATCGAGGTGGTCGATGCCGATCCGCGGCGAATCAAGCGGTTGCGCATCAGGGTTCCCGATCCGGCGGCCGATGCGACATAGCGCGGCACTGACGAGCCGCCTCAGCGTCACGGGTTACGACCGGCTTCGGGTGTTTGTGTGCGGTGCTGCGGTCGGGTTCGGCCAGGCTCCGTTCGATCTGCCCGCTGTTTCTGTGCCGGCCCTTGCCGCGCTCATTGTCATGGTGCTTGGCGCCGCGACAACGCCGCGTCGTGCCGCGGTCCTGGGCTGGTTTGCGGGCTTCGGATACTTCGTCCTCACGCTGCACTGGATCGTCGACCCGTTCTTCGTCGATGCCGCCCACGATGCCTGGATGGCGCCGTTCGGCCTGCTGTCGCTGACCGGAGGGCTGGCGCTCTTCTGGGGGGCGGCCTTCGGACTTGCCGCCTGGCTGGCGCCCGAGGGCGGGATGCTGCATCGAAGCCTCGCCCTGACGGCGAGCTTCACGGCAACCGAGATGCTCCGCGCTGTCCTCTTTACCGGCTTTCCCTGGGCGATGCCGGGCACGATCTGGGTCGAGACCCCGATGCGGATGCTTGCGGCCTGGATCGGTCCGCACGGATTGAACCTGCTGACGCTGCTGATTGCCGGGCTTCTCGCCGCAGCATGGTCCGCGGCTGGGCGGGCCAGGGTCCTCGCGCTCGCCGCGGCGGCCGTGCTGGTGGCGGGCGGTCTGGGCCTTGGCATCCGGATGCTGTCCAAAATCCCCGCAGAAGCCCCGCCCGGCGCTCCCGTTCTGCGACTCGTTCAGCCTGATGCCGCGCAGAATCTGAAGTGGCGCGCAGACATGGTGGCTGTCTTCTGGCAGCGGCAACTGGCGCTCTCCGCCTCTCCCGACGGCGCGGCGCCGGATCTGGTGATCTGGCCTGAGGTCGCGCTGCCCTATCTCCTGGGGCAACGGCCGGACCTCGACACCGAGATCGTCACCACTGCCCACGCGCCGGTCATGGCAGGTGCCCAGCGGTTCGATGGCGAGCGGCTGATGAATTCGCTCGTCGTGTTCGGCCGAGACGGCGCCGTGGATGCCGTCTATGACAAGCACCATCTGGTCCCGTTCGGTGAATACGTTCCGGGTGGCGCCCTGATCGCCGATCTGGGGATCGCGGGCCTTGCCACCGATGAACTGGGGGGATTTTCGCCTGGGCCGGGACCGCGGGTGCTCGACCTGACACGCATCGGGCTGGGCCACGTCCTGCCGCTCATCTGCTACGAGGCGATCTTTCCGCGTCATGCCCGCGTGCCCGGAGAGCGCCCCGACTGGATCGTCCAGATCACCAATGATTCCTGGTTCGGCGATTTCGCCGGGCCGCAGCAGCATCTGGCGCAGGCGCGGATGCGCGCGGTCGAACAGGGGCTGCCCCTTGTCCGCGTGGCGCAGACGGGCATCTCCGCGCTGATTGATCCGGCTGGCCGGATCGTCGCGAGCCTGCCGATGGAGACTGCCGGTGCGCTCGATGTGGCGCTGCCGGCGCCGCGCGCGGCCACACTCTATGCCCGGGTGGCGGGGGCACCGGTCCATGTTCTGCTCGCCCTGGCCGTGCTGGGGCTGCTCGCCGTGCGCCGGCGCGGGGGCTGACGCGCGACGGCCGCCGCGAGGCGTTTCCTGTTCCGGTCACGGGACCGCCGCGTCGCCCGCTTGACCTCCGCGACCGGCCGACGCATCACCCCGCCCCATGACCGAGCCGACTCATCCTCAGGGCGCTCCGTGGCGTAACTTCTATGGCCGCCGCAAGGGCAAGCACCTCCGGGGGAGCCAGCAGACCTATCTCGACGAGGATCTGTCCGCGCTGTCGCCCGGACCGGTCGGCTGGGAGGAGAACCCGGAGCGCCGGCCGCTCGATCTGCCAGCGCTATTCGGCGCCCGGCCGGTCTGGCTCGAGATCGGCTTTGGCGGCGGCGAGCACCTGGTCCATCAGGCGCAGCTGCATCCCGAGGTCGGGCTGATCGGATGCGAGCCTTATATCAACGGGGTTGCCATGCTGCTCGGCAAGATCCGGTCCGCGGGCGTTGCCAATCTACGTATCCATCCCGGCGACGTGCGGGATCTCTTCGACGTCCTGCCACCGGCAGCGATCGACCGCGCCTTCCTGCTCTACCCCGACCCCTGGCCCAAGAAGCGCCACCATCGCCGCCGCTTCGTCACACCGGAACATCTTGGTCCTCTGGCGCGCGTGCTGGCGCCCGGAGCGGTCTTCCGGATCGCAACGGACATTCCCGACTATGTGCGGCAGACCCTCGAAGAGATGGCGGCACGGGACGATTTCGAACCCGTCGCGGCGAGTCGCGAAGTCTGGCATCGGCCGTGGTCCGACTGGATCCCGACCCGCTATGAACAGAAGGCCCTGAGGGAGGGGCGGGTGCCGCACTACCTCACCTTCCGGCGGCTTGGACGGTGATCGTGCGGGGCACGGCGGCATGATCGCAGACGGCTTCCATTCCGTGCCGGACGATCGGCTCGCCACCGTCGTTACCCATCTGGAGGCCAGAGGACCGGCCAAGCTCGGCCCTCCGGTCTTTCCCGAAGGCGTGACGCCCGTCCGGGTCGCGGCGCCCGCGACCGACTGGTACCGGGCGCTTTTCCGGCGCGTGGGGGAGGACTGGCTCTGGGCATCGCGCCTTGCCATTGCCGAAGCCGACCTGGCGGCGGTCCTTGCAACGCCCGAGGTGGAGATTTGGACGCTGCGCGGGTCGGGCGTGGATCTGGCCCTGCTCGAGCTTGATTTCCGCACATCCGGCATTGGCGAGATCGCCTTCTTCGGCCTTGCCGCGGAGCTGATGGGCCGGGGGATCGGGCGCCCGCTGATGGCACTTGCCCAAGGCCGCGCCTGGTCCCGGCAGATCGAGGTTCTCCGGCTGCACACCTGTACCCACGACCACCCGGGCGCACTGCGTTTCTACGGTGCCTGCGGATTCGTTCCTGTTCGCCGCGAGGTCGAGGTGATGGAGGATCCGCGGCTTACCGGACTGCTGCGCGCGGACGCCGCACCGCATGTGCCGATGATCCCTGCTCGCTGATGGACGCTGACCAGCGTGAGCGCTAAAGGAAGCGCGACCCAGAGACGAGGTATTCCGATGTCCGCCCATGGCCCCGCCACCCCGATGACCGCCCGTGCCGGCGGCCCGCTTGCGGGAACGGCCGTAATCCCCGGCGACAAGTCGATCTCGCACCGGTCGCTGATCCTGGGAGCGCTTGCTGTCGGCGAGACGCGGGTCACCGGGCTTCTCGAAGGCCAGGACGTGCTCGACACCGCCAAGGCGATGCGCGCCTTCGGCGCCGAGGTCACCCGGACGGGAGAGGGCGCCTGGTCGGTGCATGGCGTCGGCGTCGGCGGCTTCGCCGAGCCCGGCGACGTAATCGATTGCGGCAATTCCGGGACCGGCGTGCGGCTGATCATGGGCGCCATGGCGACGACGCCGATCACCGCGACGTTCACTGGCGACGCCTCTCTCAGGAAGCGGCCGATGGGGCGCATCACCGACCCGATCGCGCTGTTCGGCGCTCAATCCTACGGCCGGTCCGGCGGGCGGCTGCCAATGACGATTGTCGGCGCTACCACGCCCGTGCCCGTGCGTTACCGCACGCCGATGCCGTCGGCTCAGGTCAAGTCCGCGGTTTTGCTGGCGGGTCTCAACGCGCCCGGCCAGACTGTGGTGATCGAGGCGGAGACGACGCGCGACCATTCCGAACGGATGCTTGCGGGCTTCGGCGCCGAGATCGTGACCGAGGAGACGCCCGAAGGCCGGGTCATCACGCTGGCGGGGCAGCCGGAGCTTCGTCCCCAGACGATCGCGGTTCCGTCGGACCCGTCTTCGGCGGCCTTTCCTGTCTCGGCGGCGCTGATCGTCCCGGGCTCCGACGTGCTGGTGCCCAATATCGGCCTGAACCCGACCCGCGCCGGGCTCTTCGCCACGCTCAGGGACATGGGCGCGGACCTCGAATTCGAGAACGAGC
The DNA here is from genome assembly GCA_020425125.1 of Paracoccaceae bacterium. Lineage (GTDB taxonomy): Bacteria > Pseudomonadota > Alphaproteobacteria > Rhodobacterales > Rhodobacteraceae > Meridianimarinicoccus. The sequence continues at coordinate 51,920 of JAGQRV010000003.1, forward strand.
GTCTGGAAGGCGGGGAACCGGTGGCCGACCTGCGCGCCCGGTTCTCGGACCTCAGGGGGATCGAGGTGCCGGCCGAGCGCGCCCCGTCGATGATCGACGAATACCCGATCCTGTCGGTCGTGGCAGCGAACGCGACCGGCACGACGATCATGCGGGGCGTCAAGGAACTGCGGGTGAAGGAAAGCGACCGGATCGACGCGATGGCGCGCGGACTCGAAGCCTGCGGCATTACGGTCGAGGAGGACGAGGATACGCTCATTGTTCACGGACGAGGGCCCGGCGGGGTGACGGGCGGCGCGACCTGCGCCACACATCTCGACCACCGCATCGCCATGTCGTTCCTCTGCCTGGGACTTGCGAGCCGTAATCCCGTCACGGTCGACGACGCAGGGCCCATCGCGACATCGTTCCCGATCTTCGCCGATCTGATGCGCGGGCTTGGCGCCGACCTGCAATAGCCGTGCCGGAGCGCCCCCGGACCCGCGCGCCGCACAAATGATAGCGGTAGCGCGCCTGATTCTGCGGCATCCATCGCACTGCGCGGCCAGGGAACCGACCCTGCCGCCACGGCTTTGACCTGTATGGACGCCTGTGCTTGACTAAGCACGAAGCCGAAGGAGGACGCCTTGTCGGGGCTGGAGCAGCAGAAACCGGTCGCGGATCTGATCGTGATCGGAGGAGGTATCAATGGCTGCGGTATCGCCCGCGACGCAGCGGGTCGTGGCTACGCGGTGACGCTCGCCGAGATGAACGATCTCGCCTCGGCGACGTCGTCGGCATCGACCAAGCTGTTCCACGGCGGGCTTCGATATCTGGAATATTTCGAGTTCCGCCTGGTGCGCGAAGCGCTGATCGAACGCGAGGTCCTGCTCAGGGCAATGCCGCACATCGCCTGGCCGATGCGTTTCGTGCTGCCATGGCACGAGAGCATGCGCTTCGAAAGCGAAACGCCGACCTCGAAGCTCATGTGCACCTTCATGCCATGGATGCGGGGCCGGCGGCCGTCCTGGCTGATCCGGCTGGGGTTATTCCTTTATGACAATCTCGGTGGGCGGAAAATCCTGCCCGGAACGGCGACACTCGACCTGCGGACCGATCCGGCAGGTGAGCCACTGAAGGACAAGTTCGCCAGGGCCTACGAGTATTCCGATTGCTGGGTGCAGGACAGCCGGCTGGTCGCGCTGAATGCCCGCGATGCGGCGGATCGCGGCGCCGAGATCCTGACCCGGACCAAGGTCGTCTCGGCGCGGGTGGAGGACCGCCTGTGGCAGATCGTTCTTGAGGACCGCGAAACGGGCGTGCAGTCCACCCGCCAGGCCCGGATGCTGGTGAACGCGGCCGGGCCCTGGGTCGGCGACGTCCTGCATAACCGCGTTCATGTCGACACCCGGGAAAACGTCCGCCTCGTGCGCGGCAGCCACATCGTCACCCGCAAGCTCTTCGAGCACGACAAGTGCTATTTCTTCCAGGGGACGGATGGGCGGATTATCTTCGCCATTCCCTACGAGAGCGACTTCACCCTGATCGGGACCACGGACCAGGAAGCCCACGACCCGGACGCGACGCCGGTCTGTTCGGAAGACGAGGCCGCCTATCTGCTGGATTTCGCCTCACAATATTTCCGCGAACCGGTGCAGGCGGAGGATATCGTCTGGACCTATTCCGGGGTGCGTCCGCTCTACGACGACGGTGCGAAATCGGCGACGGCGGCAACGCGAGAATACGTTCTGAAGCTGGAGCGAGGCGCGGGGGCGCCGCTGCTGAACGTCTTCGGCGGAAAGATCACCACCTATCGCCGCCTTGCCGAACATGCGCTGGAGCGCATCGGCGACGCTCTGCCGCCCCGCGGCGCGCCCTGGACGGCCGGGGCCGCACTGCCCGGTGGCGATTTTCCGGTCGATGGCCAGGGGCGGCTGGCCACCGAGTTGAAGCTTGCCTGCCCGTTTCTCGACGATCGCCAATGCTGGCGGATGGTGCGCACCTATGGCACGGATGCCGTGCGCCTCGTCGATGGCGCGATGTCGCCGGATGCGCTGGGACAGGATTTCGGCGCCGGTCTGACCGAACGGGAGGTGCGCTGGCTGATGGAGGCCGAATTCGCCCGCACGGCGGAGGACGTGGTCTGGCGCCGCACCAAGCTCGGCCTGGTGATGACCGAAGCCGAGATCGACGCGCTCGACGCCTGGATGGCCGAGACGCGCGGGCACCGCAGCGCCGCCGCGGAATAGACGGGGCAAGGTGCCGGGACACCCGGGAATACAACAAGAATGCCGGAGGGAGGACACGCCAGCATGACCCACGTACTGGCCATCGATCAGGGCACCACGTCGAGCCGCGCCATCCTGTTCGACGGTGCGATGAAGATCGTTGCCACGGCTCAGGAGGAGTTCGCCCAGCATTTCCCGCGCTCGGGCTGGGTCGAACATCACCCGCGCGACCTGTGGTCAACGACGGTCGCGACCTGCCGTGAGGCGATCGCCCATGCCGGACTTGCGGCCGGCGACATTGCCGCGATCGGCATCACCAACCAGCGCGAGACGACGCTGGTCTGGGAAAAGGACACCGGCAAGCCCCTGCACAACGCCATTGTCTGGCAGGACCGGCGCACCGCCGAGCTTTGCCGCGAAATGCGCGAGGCTGGGCACGAGGCGACGATCATCGACAAGACCGGGCTGCTGCTTGATCCGTACTTCTCGGCGACGAAGCTCAAGTGGATCCTCGACCAGGCCGATCCGGACCGCAGCCGTGCGCGCCGAGGCGAGCTGCTGTTCGGCACCGTGGATACCTGGCTGATCTGGCACCTCACTGGCGGCGCCCGGCACGTCACCGATGCGACGAATGCCTGCCGCACGATGCTGTACGACATTCGCAAGGGCCGCTGGTCGACCACCATCTGCGATCTTTTCGACATCCCCGCCGCGATGCTGCCCGAGGTGCAGGACTGCGCGGGCGATTTCGGCACCACGCGCGCCGATCTCTTCGGCAAGGAACTGCCGATCCGGGGCGTCGCGGGCGACCAGCAGGCCGCGACGGTCGGGCAGGCCTGCTTCCATCCCGGCATGCTGAAATCGACCTACGGAACCGGATGCTTCGCGCTTCTCAACACGGGCGATACGCCGGTGGTTTCGAAGAACCGCCTGCTGACGACGGTTGCCTACCAGATCGGCGGCAAGGCGACCTATGCGCTGGAAGGCTCGATCTTCATTGCCGGGGCCGTGGTACAGTGGCTCAGGGATGGGTTGAAAATCATCAAGACGGCTGCCGAGACCCAGGGCCTGGCCGAAACCGCCGATCCGGCGCAGGATGTCATTCTGGTGCCCGCCTTCACCGGGCTGGGCGCCCCCTACTGGAACGCCGAGTGCCGCGGTGCGATCTTCGGGCTCACGCGCAATTCCGGCCCGGCGGAACTGGCCAAGGCGGCGCTGGAAAGCGTCGGGTTCCAGACCCGCGACCTGCTGGAGGCCATGGCCGCGGATCAGGCGGGGGAGGCCGGCAACGTGCTGCGCGTCGATGGCGGCATGGTGGCGTCGGACTGGGCGATGCAGTTTCTGTCTGACATCATCGGCGCCCCGGTGGACCGCCCCGAGATCACCGAGACGACGGCACTCGGTGCTGCCTGGCTGGCCGGAATGGCGGTGGGCGCCTATCCGGGGCAGGAGGAATTCGCCGCCTCCTGGGCGCTGGAGCGCCGGTTCGAACCGCGGCTGGACGCGGCCGAACGCGAGGCCCGCCATTCCCGCTGGAAGGCGGCGGTGAAGGCGGCGATGGCGGTGTGAGCGTGCGCTGGCTGCTCATCCCGCACCGACTGCGATGAACGCGCGCCAGTCGCCGAGGCGGGTGATGTCCGTGGCGTGCGTACAGCCCGCCGCCTCGCACAGGAAGCCGACCGGCGTGCTGCCGTCGGACAGATGGACCCGCCCCAGCCCGAGAGGGGCGGGAATGTCGGCAAGGAAGCTGCCGAGTTCGGCCAGCGGGATGGCCCAGACCTCGACGGCAATTTCACCCCCGGTTCCGTCCGCAACCCGCAGGAGGCCGGGGCGCTCCGGCGGTCCGCCCGGAAGCGCGTAGAACCGATAATCGGCAGTCGTCGTGGTTCGGCGGAGGAAGCGTGCGCGGCGCGTGGTGAGCTGCGCGTTCAGCGGCAGTCCTGACAGATGCGCACCGCAAACCGCGATCTCGGCTTCGTGCGGCCCCGCGGACAGGAGCGGTGCGGGGGGCTCCGGACGCGGCCAGCCGGTGGCGCCCAGGCTGCGCTCGCCCCAGCTCTCGATCACCGTACCCAGATCGGCCAGCTTGCGGTCCTGCCCGGCCGCTGCCAAAAGGGTCACGCTTCCGGGACGGCCGTCCGTCCGCGCCGGGGTCGGGACGGCCAGGCCACAGAGATCCAGCAGATTGACGAAGTTGGTGTAGGTGCCAAGGAGCGAGTTCGGCCCCACAGGGTCAGCGGCCAGGTCGGCGCGGCTGCAGAAGGTGGGGAAGGTCGGCACGCAGAGGCAGTCGACACCGGCCAGAACCGGCGCGATCCCGTGGCGCAGATCGGTCAGGCGATAGAGCCCGCGGAAGACATCGGTCGCACTGATGCCGAGCGCCTTTGCGACGATGCCGCGCACCGTCGGGTCGATCGCTTCGGGATCGCGCGCCAGGAGGTCGGCGATGACCGTGTGACGTTCGGCCACCCATGGTCCGTCATAGAGCAGCGCGGCGACCTCGAAGAACGGCGCGAAGTCGATCTCGACGATGGTCAGTCCGCAATCCGCCAGATGCTGACAGGTACTGGCGAACATGGCGGCCTGCGCGGTGTCACCTGCGAAGCGGATGCTTGCGGCGTCCGGCACGCCGATCCTGAGATCGGAGGGCACCGTCGATGGCGGCGCCAGAACCGCCGGCCGGCCGCGCGGGTCGCCTGGATCGGGGCGTGCCAGCACCTTGAAGGCGTCCCAGGCATCGGCGACGGTGAGGGCGAAGACCGAGACCGTGTCGAGCGTCGCGCAGGCAGGCACGACGCCCCGCGACGACAGCGCGCCGAGGCTCGGCTTCAGCCCCACGATGTTGTTGAGGCCCGCGGGAACCCGGCCCGACCCGGCGGTGTCGGTGCCGAGGGCCAGCGCGACGCAACCGCGGGCCACGGCGACGGCAGACCCGGAGGAGGAGCCCCCCGGCACGATTTCGGGATCGAGCGCGTTGATCGGGACCGGATAGGGGGTGCGGACGCCGACAAGTCCGGTGGCGAACTGGTCGAGATTGGTCTTTCCGACAATCAGTGCGCCGGCGGCCCGCAGCCGGGCAACGGTGACGGCATCGGCATCGGGCGTGTAGGCATAGGCTGGGCAGGCCGCGGTGGTCGGGAAGCCCTGGGCGTCGATATTGTCCTTGACCGCCACAGGCACGCCCCAGAGCGGGCGGTCCGTATCGAAGGTGCCGAGCGCGCGGGCCGCGGCAGCCAAGGCATCGGGGGCAGCGAGGCTGATGAACATGCCCGGATCGTCCGCGGCCGCGATGCGCCGGAGCGCTTCGGCCGCGACCGCTTCGGCGCCGAGGCCTCCGGCATAGGCTGCGCGCAGGGCCGGCAAGGTGAAGGGCAGACGGGTAAGATCCCCGTCGAATTGTTCGTCACGCACGCTGCCCGCCCTCTTTCAACCGATCCGTTCCCGATTGCGCGCGAGCTTGCGTCAGGGACGTGCTGCGTTCTAATGCTTTTTTCGTACCAGTGCGCTGCGCGGAATGCAGCACGGTGAGGCACCCGATGCGACATCTGCTGACGCTCGAACTGATCGAACAGGTGGCGAAGGCCGGGTCGATCCGGCAGGCGGCCGAAAACATGAACATCACCTCATCGGCGCTGAACCGGCGTATCCAGGCCTTCGAGGAAGAGCTGGGTACGCCGATCTTCGAACGCCTGCCGCGCGGGGTGCGCCTGAATCCGGCCGGAGAGCTGCTGGTGCAGCATATCCGCGCGCAGCGGGCCGACCTGGCGCGCGTGCGAAGCCAGATCGCCGACCTTTCGGGCGTCCGGCGGGGACATGTCAGCATCGTCTGCAGTCAGGCGCTGACGCCGTTCTTCCTGCCCGCTCAGATCGCCGCCTACCGTGCGCGTCACCCCGGTGTCGATTTCACCGTCCGCGTGCGGGACCGCGCAGCGGCCGAGCGTGAATTGTCGAACTTTTCGGCCGATCTCGCGCTGGTGTTCGAGCCGGTCTACATGGCGGATTTCGAGATCCTGCATTCGGTGCGTCAGCCGGTCTATGCGGTCATGTCTGCCGAGCATCCGTTGGCCGCGAAGCCGGATCTGCGTCTTCGGGACTGCCTGGACTGGCCGCATGTCCTGCCGGCGCCACAATACGGCGTCCGCTACCTGCTGGACAACGCGCTCCGCAACGCGTCGCGGCCGCTCGACCCGGTCGTGGAATGCGACAGCTTCGAATTCATGCGCCACTACGTGCTGTATGAAGCCGCCATCAGCTTCCAGATCTCGATCGGCCTGATCGGTGCCCACGCGCGCGGACTCGCCTTCCGCCCGCTGCCCGAAAGGGACGTCCCGGCGGGACATCTGATGCTGGGACAGTTGCGCAACCGCACGCTGCCGGTCGCCTCCGCCAAGTTCGCCCAGCTTCTGGTCGAGGAACTCGACAAGCTTGCCCCAAACGCTTGAACCGGGTCAGACGGGCTCCGCGCCCCGGGCCGCTTCGGGGTGATTGGCCATATATTGGCGAAGCGTGACGAAGAGCGCGCGCGCATGCGCAAGGTCGCCGCAGTGAAGTGCCGCGCGCACATCCTCGCAGATCAGTTTCTGCACCACCTGCGGTCCGTGATGCTGTCTCATCAGGTAGTCGCCCAGGATCGCGGCGTCGAATTCGCTGGAATGCTCGTGCTCAGCCAGTGCGGCGATCTCTTCGCGGGTCAGGCAGGTCATGTCTTCGATGTCATCGAGAGAAATCATTGCGGGTCTCCTCCCGCCGGGATCCTACCACATCGGACCGCTTTCCGCCCCGGCGCCGTGATGTGGCGGCGGCGCGCCGCGCTCAAAACGCTGCGACACGTTCGACGAACCAGAAGGCAGCAACGGCCCCGATCCCGTAGGCCAGCGCCGGACGGCCCGCCGACCAAGAGGCGGTCGGCGCGAGTGCGCGCAGCACCGACCAGAAAAGCAGCAGGACCGCGACGAACGACAGCTGGCCGATCTCGACACCCGCGTTGAAGGCGAAGAGGGCGAGGACGAGGTCATGCTCGGGCAGGCCTACCTGCTTCAGGGCCGAGCCGAAGCCGAGCCCGTGAATGAGCCCGAAGCTGAAGGCGACGATCCAGGGCGCCCGTTCCGACAGGCGCGGCTGGCCGTCCCTGTGTTGGGCTACCTCCGCGGCCACGAACATGATCGAGAGCGCGATGACCGCCTCCACGGGTGGTCCTGGCACCGCGAGCCAGCCGAGCGCCGCTGCGCCGAGCGTCAGGCTGTGGGCCAGGGTGAAGGCGGTGATGGCGCCCGCAAGCCGCCAGCCCGACCGGATCAGCAGAAGCAGCGCGAAGACGAACAGCAGATGGTCGAATCCGAAGAGGATGTGGTGGATGCCGAGGAGCGTGTAGCTCTGGAAGATGCCGAAGGCGCCCTGCTCTGCCGGAATGACGAAACTGGGCGTGGCGGGGACAAGCCGCCGGGTGCCGCCCTGTCCGTCACCGGCATCGAAGCGTACCAGCACATCGGTCGCTTGTGCGTCGAGGCCCTCGATCGACACGGTGACGCCGGCAAGTCCGCCGGGACATCGGGCAATCCATTCCGTCTGCCAGCCGCGCCCGTTCGGGATCGGCGCCGGTCCCATTTCGGGCGAGCAGGGAGGGGACAGGCGTGCGTCGATCGCCATGGGACGCCCGCCCACGTCGGGACGATGCCAGACAATGCGCCAGGTGTCGTCGTGCAGCGGGGACAGCTCAAGATAGCCCGGCTCGAGCGCATGAGAGGATGCGGGCAGCGCCCATGCCGCGAGCAGCAGTGCCAGCCCGAAAAATCGCAAGACGAGCCGGATCATCGACCGGCCTCCGCTGCGTCCGGTGGCGGCGCGCGCTGGATGGTATAGCGGGCCAGCAACGCGGCCACCCTCTCGTCCGTCAGCTCCTGTGCGCGGTCCGCGCGCCAGTCGCGCAGGACTTCGTCGCGGATCTCCGCAAGGGGCGGCAGCGTTTCCTGCCGATGCGCCGTGACACGGACGAGGTGAAGCCCATAGCCCGACGCAACCGGCCCCGCCCAGATGCCGAGCGGCAGGTCCTCGAGCGCCCTGAAGAAGCCCGATCCGAACGTTCCGTCGACCGAGGGTGCGGAGGACAGCGGCAGAGAGCCCGGCAGCAGCGTGGGCCGGCCGGCCATCGCCGGGTCGGCGCCGCCGTCCAGATCGGCGAGCGTCCCGGCGATCTCGTCCGGGGACGGCGCGTCGCCCAGAAAGACCTGCTCGAAAGCGACCGCTGCGGGACGTGCGAAGCGGTCGGGATGGGCCGCGAGATGGGCGTCAAGCCTCGCGTCGTCGGGCGTGGCTGCCTGCGCTTCGGCGGCGATCAGGAATTCCATCTTCTGGCGCAGCCGCTGCCGGATCACCGGATCGTCCCGGTCGAACCCCAGCGCCACCGCTTCGCGCACCAGAACTTCCTCGCGCAGCCATTGGTCGATCAGTGCCTGATGCTCGTCGGCGTCTGGCGGATGGCGCCAGGTGGCCTCGAAGGCGCGGTCAAGCTGGGTCTCGATGGCGGGGTCGACGACGATCACGGCCCCTGACGGGCGCTCGGGCGCAGCGCCCGCGACAAGTCCATAAATCGCAAAGAGCGCCGCGCCCAGGACAAGGAAATGGACAAGCGGTTCGCGAAGAAGTCGTGAGAGCATCCGGCGGTTTCCGTATTTCGGGCCGCAGCCAGCACTGGCACAGCGGGTGCCCGCGGACAAGGCGCGCGACGCCCGAGTTTCACCTGCTTGTCTCGCACGCAGGAACGCGGCTAAGTCCGCAAGGGGGTGCCGCGGGAGGGCTCATGTTCGCGAAGATCGCTCCGCCTGAAGGCGACCGTCTGCTCGCCCTGATGTCGAGATTCCGCGCAGATCCGCGCGCGCACAAGATCGACCTGGGGATCGGGATCTACATGGACGCCGCGGGTCGCTCGCCGGTGCTGGCAGCCGTGAAGGAGGCCGAGCGCCGGATCTGGGAGAACGAGACGACCAAGGCTTATGTTGGGGCGCTCGGCCACCCGACCTTCAACGGGGCGGCCGAAACCCTGGTGCTGGGCGATCATCCGGCCCGGGCCGAGGGGCGGGTTCGGACGGTCCAGACACCCGGCGGGACGGCCGCACTGCGGGTCGCGGGGGATCTGATCGCCGGCCAGTTTCCCGGCACCACGGTCTGGATGAGCGATCCGACCTGGATCAACCATGCGCCCGGCCAGCGCGCCGCGGGCAACGCGGTGCGCCAGTACCCGTATATCCGCGCCACCGACCGCGGGCTCGATGCCGACGGCATGATGGCGGTGCTCGAGGCGGCGGCGCCGGGCGACGTGGTGCTGGTTCAGGCGGCCTGCCACAACCCGACCGGGGTCGATCTGGCGCAAGCGGACTGGACGGCGCTGGCGGATCTCTGCCAGCGGAAGGGCCTGCTGCCTTTGGTCGACAACGCCTATCAGGGCTTCGCCGCAGGCCGCGAGGAGGATGCGGCGGGCTTGAGGATGCTGGCCGGCCGGGTGCCGTCGATGATCGTAACCACTTCCTTTTCAAAGACCTTTGGACTCTACCGCGAGCGGGTCGGGGCGGTCACCCTGATCGGCGAGACGCCGGATGCTGTCGGCCGCGCCGAGGCGGCGCTGGCCGCGGTGATCCGCGCCAACTATTCCATGCCGCCGCATCACGGTGCCGCGGTCGTCGCGGTGATCTGCCTCGACGACACGCTGCGCCATGTCTGGGAAACCGAGCTGGAGGCGATGCGGACCCGGCTGCTGGCGATGCGCGGCGCGCTGGCGGCGGCGCTGGCGGCGCGGGGCGCCGATGGCGGCTACCTGACCCGGCAGCGGGGGATGTTTTCCTATACCTGCCTGGGCGAAAAACGGGTGGCGCGGCTGCGCGAGCGGCACGCGGTCTACCTGACCGATGACGGCCGGATGAATATCGCCGGGCTGAACGACGGCAACCTCGAACGGGTCGCCGAGGCGCTGGCCGAGGTCGCGGAAACCTAGCTCCCCGGGAACCATCCGGCGCGCCGTGCGTTGGAAAAAACTCAACCAGAAAAGGAGGTTGCCATGCGTCCGATCCTGATTTTCTGCACCGGTCTGGTGCTTCTTGCGGGCTGCGAAACTGTCGAGGGTATGGGGCAGGACGTGCAGAGTGCGGGGAAGGCGATCAGCAATGAGGCGCAGAATCCGCGCAACGAGGTGCGCACCACGCCGTGAGCGGACGCAACGGCGGGGCTTGACCGGAGGGCGGTTCCGAAGTTGGATGGAGGCGGTCAGGCTTACGTAGCGTTAGTCGCGCCGTAGATATTGCAGGAGAGTGCCGGTGAAGAACCCGTGGATGAGCATTTGGCTGAGTGAATACAACAAGTTGGCCAATGCCGCGAAGGGCCAGGTGATGGCCGAGGCGTCGCGCCAGCAGAACGCGGCGATGAAGGCCTGGTCGGACCAGATGACCGAGACCTGGATGGCGTTCTGGTTCCCCTGGCTCAACATGGCACAGCCGAAGAAGCGCCGCTGAGGCCGCCGCACGGTCGCGGTACGGGCCGTTAGGGTTTCGCTGGGAAATTGGCAAACGCACCGATTGCACGGAGTCGTTCGCCCCATGTCCCGCCAACCCGACCCGCCGGGCGTCCCGCCCGGCCCAGACCCCCGCACCGGACTTCGGACGGGGCCGAGCCACGAGTTCGGCCTCTACCGCAAGCTCCACGAACGGGGGGTGCCGATCCCGGCCCGGATCAGCGCCACCGACCTTCGCCGCGAGCTCCGCGAGGTGCTGGCGCGGGTGGAGTATTCCGGGCTCAGGGTCGAGATCCTGCGCCAGGGCCAGCCCGTCGCCTGCGTGCTGCCGCTGGCCGACCTGCGCCAGTACGAGAGCTTCGAGCGTACGGGGATCCGCCACTACCGCGAACACCTGAGCCTGGTCGCCGAGATGGCCGCCCTGAGGGCAAGAAGCGGGGAGTGAGGCCCGTCTCGGAAATGCTCCAGTGGAGCGTTTCAGGGCCGAACGGGCGGAGCCCCAGCGGCATCCCGGAAACCGTCCGGCGGACGGTTCTCGGCGACGAGCGGGTCGAGTTTCACGCGGCGCCCCATGAAACTTTCCGATGACTGGCTCTCGGCTACAAGAAAAAGAAGCCTCCGCGCCAAGCAATCTCTCTAAGTGAGTGTGTCTGCCTTCAGCGCGGAGTTTGATGGCGAGTGTCTCACATTTAGATAGATCGAATCACGAATGTTTGACGGGGCACCGGTACTTAGGTTGAGACAAGAGGCCGATGCGCGTCACGCGTATTGCCTACTCGAAATTGGGATAGTTTGGGGTCGAAGCACAACACAGGCTATCCTGCAGCGCATGAACCAATGGCTCAGCGTTAGGCGACGCGCCCAAAATCTCTTGCAAAATGAGGCGAATGACGAGACTGTACCAAGAATGCTTTTTGGTGCAGCGATGTTCAGAATCATATCAAAACCGAATTCCGAGCGCAAGCATTGGAAACGTGATGGTTATCGACTGCGATTTCGTTTTCAGTCGAGTGAGTTGATGAGTGCTCATCGAATAGGGGCGGTCGTGACATGAATAGGATACTGTCGATCTTGATAGCTTGCATGGCTTCCGCGCCACTTCAAGCGCAAACTGTAAACATCGAACAGCTTAATGCCGCAATTGACACCGTAATAACATTCTGCGTTGCCGAAGGTAGACGCGAAAAGTTGGTGGTGGAAGGCGACGCTCAGGGAGGATTTGCCCTCCGAAGATTGGGTGCCTCCGCAAAAGGTGAGGCAATTGTCGAAAGAGAAACGTTGTCGGGAATCGTTTCAGGTTTGGAGGAGTACGTACTTAATGTGCAAGCGGATCAAGTTTCAGAAGCGAGGGCGTGTATGGAAAAGCGCCTCGATCGCGTACTTGACGTCATTTTAGGCTCCAAGCCTAAAGTTCAGAAGGGAGGCATATCATTTAAAGGCTTCGCAATTGGAGCTACTACGGTAGATAGTTTTTTAGACGCCAATCCAAAGTTTATTGATCATGTGCGATTTAGTGATTTTACTCTTCCGCACATAGGCTTGGATGGAAGCTTTAAGTCAATTGATCTCTTGTATGAGCCGCGTGATAAACCTGGAGACTACATTGTCAAACTACTGTTTGACAACAGGGATGTCATGTTCGCGTTTCAGGCTCTTTACGAATGTGATGGCAAGGATTGTGAAAGAAACTGCGATGTCTATGAAGCGTTCTTTCGCGAGTGGTTTCGCGGGGAATTCGGTGTTCACGCGAATCCAAGTAGGGTCGTGGGAGAGGGATGGCAGAAAATTCCGAAGGCTAAGCTGGGTGGGTTCTCTAGCAGAAATCCCTTTGAGGACAGAGTTCCCGAGCCTGTTCTCCAATGCGCGGTGGTTCAGGGGGGGGATTACCTACGCGACAAGGTTTCGGAAACAAAAAGTGGATCGCATTGGGCGAGGATGCGCACGAGATATATTTCGATCGTGCCGGCCGGCGTTTTGGGGGCTTGGGGAAGCCAAGGGAATTGCCAGCCTCCACCGCCATCTCAGCACAAATGTACCGCGTCGCTGGTTGTGGTTGGATAAGCGCTTCGAACTTTGTAACAATTGATGAATGCAGAGATGACAAGTGGGCGATGAAAAGGTCGCTATTGGAAGCTGCGAGGATCGCGCCTGGCCCGAGGGTGGGTGCATCGCACCCGCCCTGGGGGGCGGGTCGGGTGCGATCCGGGGCTGACGCCCCGGAAGACCATCGACATTGCGGGGCGGGTCTCGCGTTTCGCGGTTGAGATCAGTACGCGGCTCAGGGACTCGCGCTGTCCGAATTGCGGTGTCCCATGCCTTCCGGGGCTTTTGCGCGACCTCGGGGCCTTTGCGCCATCGCGTCGGCAGTTGCCCTCACCCCGCACAACTCGCACAGAACGGCGTTTCCGGCAGGGTCGCGAGCCGCTTTTCGGCAATCGGCTCGCCGCATTTCACGCAGACCCCCCACGAGCCGTTCGCGATCCGGTCGAGCGCGGCGTCGATGCGGGCAACCTCGGCGCGCTCCACGGCGCCCAGCGTCTGCAGCATCTGGTCGTCCTCGGTCTCGATCGCGGCCTCCTCGCTGTCGCGGTCCACGGGATCGTCGAGCCGGTCGTCGATGCCGGCGATGCGCCCCAGAAGGTCGGCGCGGCGGGCGATGAGGGCGTCGCGGGCCTCGTTGGGAGTCATGGTCACGCTTCCATTCTCTTGCCCGGCCGGATCTGCGGGCGCATCATCCAAGCTACGCCCGCAAGAGGCGCATGCAAGGGAGGAAATGATGGCCGTTTTCGAGAAGATGCACGCTGCGGTGGAGAAGAACGACGCCGACGCGTATCTCGACCTCTATGCCGACGACGCCGTCTTCGTGCGGCACCAGTCGGGCACCGAGATGGACAAGGCGCAGTTCGGCGAGATGATCCGGAAGATGGTGGCGTCGGACAAGATGAAGATGGGCGCGCGGCGCTGTCTCTATGAGAACGACGACATCCTCGTGGTGCATTCGGTCAACGACTATCCGGACGGCACGCGCGAGGCGGTGCTGATGGCCTGCATGCTGAAGGACGGCAAGATCAGCCGGGTCGAGACCGGGGCGACGCCGCTGGCGGTGTGAGGAGGAGGGGCGGGGGGCTGGCGGGCCGAGCCGCGCTCGTCCCGGCACCGGTCCCGTCGCCGCGCACGCTTTCGGCCGACATGGGCATGGCGACGATCGGGCTTCGCGGACCCGAAACTTCAACGGAATTCTTGAAGGGACGAGGATCGTGCCCGGCCCGAGGGTGGGTGCATCGCACCCGCCCTGGGGGGCGGGTCGGGTGCGATCCGGGGCTGACGCCCCGGAACAGGATTGGTTGCCGCTGGTCCCTGCGCTTGCGCTTCGGGGGTGACATCCTGAATTCGATCCACCGGATCGCATTCGCCCCGGCAAAGCCGGGGCCGGTGGCCCTTCGCGTGCGCTTCGGGCGTTCGAACCTGAAAACGCTCCACCGGAGCGTTTTCGCGGCGCCTGCGCCGCCGACGGTGGCCCTGCGCTTGCGCTCCGGGCGTGACATCCTGAATTCGATCCACCGGATCGAATTCGCCCCGGCAAAGCCGGGGCCGGATGTCACTCCATTTTCAGCGCGGAGATGAAGGCCTCCTGCGGGATCTCGACCTTGCCGAACTGGCGCATNNNNTCTTGCCGGCCTTCTGCTTTTCCAGCAGCTTCTTCTTCCGCGTCACGTCCCCGCCATAGCATTTCGCGGTGACGTCCTTCCTGAGCGCCGACAGCGTCTCGCGCGCGATGACCTTGCCGCCGATCGCCGCCTGGATCGGGATCTTGAACATGTGGCGCGGGATCAGCTCCTTCAGCTTCTCGCACATCGCCCGGCCGCGCGCCTCGGCCCGGTCGCGGTGGACCATCATCGACAGCGCGTCGACCGGCTCGTCGTTGACGAGGATCTGCATCTTGACGAGCTTGTCCTCGCGGTAGCCTTCGAGCTGGTAGTCGAAGCTGGCATAGCCCTTGGAGACCGACTTGAGCCGGTCGTAGAAGTCGAACACGACCTCGTTCAGGGGCAGGTCGTAGACCACCAGGGCGCGGTTGCCGGCATAGGTCAGTTCGAGCTGGATGCCGCGGCGGTCCTGGCAGAGCTTCAAGACGTCGCCGAGATAGTCGTCGGGGACGAGGATGGTCGCCTTGATGCGCGGCTCCTCGATATGGTCGAGATAGGTGAGGTCGGGCATGTCGGCGGGGTTGTGCAGCTCGCGCATCTCGCCGTCCTTCATGTAGAGCTTGTAGACCACCGAGGGCGCGGTGGTGATCAGCTCGACCCCGTATTCGCGTTCGATCCGGTCGCGGATGACCTCGAGGTGGAGCAGCCCGAGGAAGCCGCAG
>JAGQRV010000003.1:67009-67701 GCA_020425125.1 Paracoccaceae bacterium
CCGAGCGCGGCGGAGGTCTCCATCTCGAAGGAGAAGCTGGCGTCGTTGAGGGCGAGCTTCTCGATCGCGCCGCGCAGATCCTCGAATTCCGAGGCGTCGACCGGGAAGAGGCCGCAGAACACCACCGGGATCGACGGCTTGAAGCCGGGCAGCGGGGCGTCGCAGGGGCGGCGTTCATGGGTGATCGTGTCGCCGACGCGGGTGTCGCGGACCTGCTTGATCGAGGCGGTGAGGAAGCCGATCTCGCCCGGGCCGAGCTCGGCCATGTCGACCATGGCGGGGCGGTAGACGCCGACCCGGTCGGCCTCGTAGAGCCCGCCGGTCCGCATCATCCGGATCCGGTCGCCCTTCTTCAGGATGCCGTCGATGATGCGCACGATCACGACGACGCCCAGATAGGGGTCGTACTTGCTGTCGACCAGCATCGCCCTGAGCGGCTTCCTGGCGTCGCCTTCCTTCGGGGGCGGCAGGCGGGTGACGATGGCCTCCAGCACGTCGGGGATGCCGAGGCCGGTCTTGGCCGAGATCTCCACCGCGTCATGCGCCTCGATGCCGATCACGTCCTCTATCTGCGCCTTGACCCGCTCCGGCTCGGCCGCGGGCAGGTCGATCTTGTTCAGCACCGGGACGATCTCGTGGTCGGCCTCGATCGCCTGGTAGACATTGGCGAGCGTCTGCGCCTCGACGCCCTG
>JAGQRV010000003.1:67868-105760 GCA_020425125.1 Paracoccaceae bacterium
CGCGCTCGATATCCATCGAGTCGAGCAGCTGGTCCTGCATGTCGCGTTCGGCGACCGTCCCGGTGAGCTGGATCAGCCGGTCGGCCAGGGTGGATTTCCCGTGGTCGATATGGGCGACGATGGCGAAGTTGCGGATCAGCGCGAGCTCGGTCATTGACGCGATATGCCGGGGCTTCGGACGGGCGTCAATGGGCCGGGGCGGGGCGGCGGAAACGCATCGGAATGCAATCGGACTTTGATCGGACCCGGCTGCCCGCTAGGCTGGGCAGGACAGGCGGGCGATGGTTGAGATCACGGACGAGAGCAGTGCGAGGGCGTGGCTGGAGACCCAGAGCCGCGCGATCTGCATAGTGCTCTCGGCGCGTACGGTCTTGCGCGGCGCCGGAGTAATGTCTCTGCGTGATGGCGCGTCGCTTGGCGAACTCGCCCTGCCGACCTTTCGCGCGATGTTGACCATTGGGATAGAGGGCGTAGCGTCAGGACAAGATACCAAGGAGGCCGCTCGCTTGGCGTGCAATGCGGCCGGTCAGGCAACCGGGTTCGAGTTTGACGCCAATGTCGACTATCCCAATCATGCGGCATATTGTGCGGCCCACGCCGTCTATGACGCGGTCTCCGGTGCCGCAGGTTTCGACAGCGGCGTCGGCATCTCCGCCACTTATGCCGCGCATCTTACCGCCGATGCCGCTGAACGAGCCGCTCGGATTGGCTCGACTGAGGCGCCGGACAGCAATTCCGGCCTTTCCGCCAGAACGGTTTACCTCGCTTTGTCGCGCGATGCCGAGCGCATCGAAGCGGGTGAGGCCGCAGGCACGATGTTCCGCCATCCGGTCTGGCGCGACGTCGGGGAGCCAACGGCGGTAGCGGACGCACGGGGCAAACTGCTCGCCTTCCTCGACGCCGACCCGGAACTCTGGGGCTTCTGGCGGCGCTGGTATCAGGGCATGTTCGACGGCCGCCCGATGGACTGGGATCTGCAGCGCGCCGTGGCGCTGATCCCCGATGCCATCTGGCAGCGGGGACCGGAAGCGGTCGCGGCGGAGATCGCGCAGATCGAGGCGGAGTTCGCGCCGGAGCCGCTGGATCAGGACGCCCTGCGCGGTCATCTGGAACGGCTCGCCGCGGCGCCGGAACTCCATGCCGATGCCGCGGAGAGTGTCGCGGTCCTGATCGAGACAGCCATCGCGCGCTATTGCGACGAGGTTCCTGCCAACGGTCTGCCGGATGGTTTCGCGCCGTTCGGCGAACTGCCAAGGGTGTTCAATGCCATCGCGGCGACCCTGCGCCGGTCGTCCGCCGAGGCCGAGAAGATCGACGCGCTGCAGGCGCTGGTCAATGAGCTGCACGCAACGATTGCCCAGTTGCGGGGCGAACTGGCCGAGGCCAGGCAGCGCCTGACGGACACGCGGCTGGATGCGCTTGAGGCGGACGAAAAGCGCAAGAAAGGCGCATCGCTGCTGAACACGCTGGCCAGCGTGGCGACGATTGGCGGCTTCGGCCTGGCAAGCCTCGCCTTCTTCGGGGTCGAGGCGCAGGACCTCGGCTACGAGGGACTCAAGAAGGAGGCGGTCTGCCTCGCTCAGGAGATGGCCGCGGTGCAGCACAGCCCCCGGCCCCAGAAGCGCCGCGAAGCCGCGCCGGAACAGGCGCCGCGGCCCACGCCGCGCCCCGAAGGCAGGTAGGCCCCTGGACTTGATCCGCCGGATCGACCAAGCTACAACCTGCAAGGGAACATCGGTCGTACCGATTCCCGTCAGGCTGGTGGTGCCGGGCGGGCCGGTCTGTCTGCCTTTCTGAACAGGAATTCGCTGCGGATTCGAATGCGCCTGCCGCGGCGCGGAATGGCAGCGTCCCTCTTATTACCTGGCTCGAGGAATGGGCGATTTCCGTGAAGATCAGCCGGGTCGAATGAAAGATGCCGCTGGGTCAATGTTCCGCAAGCCCCTTGACCTGACTCCTTCTTGCCACAGGTTAACCTTGATTGTACTATGTCATTAACCTTAGTGAAATTTCGGGTTAACTTTTTGTGGAACCCGAACCGCGCCTTGCGCGTTTGGATGGTGCGCGCCGGATTACCGGGTCCGCGTCTGTTCGTGCGCCTGTAATTGCGAGTTTCGCCAGGTTGAGACGAAATCAAGGTCCGCTGCATGGGCAGGGGCCATTCACAAGGGTGACGTTATGTTGCGACTTCTCATTGCCGCTGGAATTGCCTTGGGGCTTGCCGGTGCCGCGAATGCATCCAGCTTCGATCTGTTTTCGGGTATTAACCTTTTTGCAATTGCGAAGGAGCGTGACGCGATTGAGCGCGCTCAGGTCGCTTCGGCCAATCTGATGACGGCGGAGCGGGAGTTGATGGGCAAGCCGAAACCCGAGCCTCTGAAGATCACCGAATTCAAGCGCGAGGAGCCGCGCAAGGCGCCTGGCCCGGTCTTCGAGCCGGTCAAGGAAAGCCCTGTCGGCGGGATCGAGCCGCCGCGCGGCAGCGATCCGGAGCCGTCCCTGCCGCCGACCGTGACCACGGTGCCGCTGCCGGCGGGTCTGCCGCTGCTTGTGGTTGCGCTGGGCGGTCTGGTCGCGGTCGGACGCCGCCGCCGGACGGCCTGAACCCTTCCCGGGCGCTGCGGCGCCGGGAATTGTCGGACTGTGGGGCCTGCCGGGTGACCGGTGGGCCCGGACGCGTGGAGACGCCCCGGCAGGGGTGCCGGGTGTCGGGCGTCCAGGGTTCGGTCGGCAGGTTGCGGATGTCGCGGCCGTGGCCCGAGGCGGCGAGGCGCGCCTGCTGGCGGCGCGGCGGGCGGGCCTTTGCGCGGGCCTGTCGCGGATCGGACGGACGATTGTCGGAAACCCGCGCGGGGCCTATTCTTCGGAAGGGTTCCGGGGACGCCGCCCGATGCAGAGCGGTGCCGGCTGCGGGGCCTGCGGGGAGGACGCATGAAGGACATCGCGCGGCGGATCCGGATCGAGGGCCGGGTGCAGGGCGTCGGGTTCCGCGCCTGGGCCGAAGCCGAGGCGCAGGCGCTGGGCCTGCGCGGCTGGGTGCGCAACGAATGGGACGGCAGCGTCGCGGTGCTGGCGGCGGGACCGGAGGCGCGGGTGGACGAGCTGATCGCGGAGCTGCATCGCGGCCCGCCCGCGGCGCGGGTGCGCGACGTCCAGATCACCCCGGTCGAGACGCCGCAGGGCCTGGCGGGATTCCAGATCGCGCGGTAGGCGGCGTGGCACCGCGCCGGAGCGCGACGTCGGGTCAGCCAAAGCACTGACGGTCGCGTGGCGCGGTGGCCGCCGCGCGTCCGGCCGCGAAGGGCTCTGTGCAGACGAATGGTCCGGGATGCGGGTGCGACCGGCGGCAGGCCATCGGCCGCAGCGACGCGCCCGGGCCTATTCGGCGGCGAGCCGGACCGGGCTGAGCGTGCCGAAGAAGCGGTTGGCGGCCTCGCCGGTCAGGAAGACGAGCCGGCCGGCGGCGATGGTGGCTTCGACCCGCCGTGTGCCGGCATGGACGACGATCAGGTCGGCCCGCTTGCCCGGGGCGATGGTGCCGCGGTCGGGCAGGCCGTGGATTTCCGCCGGGGCTTCGGACACCAGGCGCCAGGCGCGCTCCAGAGGGAGCAGGCCGAGCTCGGCGAGACGGAAGGCGGCAGCGTAGGGCGCCGCGGACTGCGTGCCCGAGACCAGCGCATCGCAGAGCCCGTTCTGGACCAGCGTGGCGAGCCGGGGCCCCGGCGCGGCCGCGTCGGGCGCGACCGGATCCGCGGCCAAGGCAAGCACCGGGTCGCCCACCGCCTTTGCGGCGGCCGCCGCGCGGGCCGTGCC
Organism: Paracoccaceae bacterium; assembly: GCA_020425125.1. Lineage (GTDB taxonomy): Bacteria > Pseudomonadota > Alphaproteobacteria > Rhodobacterales > Rhodobacteraceae > Meridianimarinicoccus. The sequence continues at coordinate 71,682 of JAGQRV010000003.1, forward strand.
GGGAGCGAGGCAGAACCGGGCGCCGATCATCGAGAAATGCTCGCGCGTCTCGGCGCTGTCGTCGCCGACGGAGCCGTAGGCCACGCCCAGATCGTCGAAGGCCTCGGCCAGATCGCACAGATGCCGCGGCCGGGCGCGGGAATTGGCGAGGACCCCGTCGAGCGCGGCGGTGAGGGCCTCGGCGCTGACGCCATGGGTCCGCGCGAGCCGGTCGAAGGCCTCCCGGTCGTTCAGGCGCATCTCCTGCGCGCGCGCGGCGCGGTCGGTGAACAGGACCAGCTCCACCCCGGCGTCGCGGACCAGATCGACCAGTCGGCCGGCTCCGGACGTCAGCAGAGCGTCGCAGGCAAGTTGCGGGCGCAGGTCGGTCAGCGCATGGCTGCGGTAGTCGGTCAGCGCGGCAAGCGCTGCGACGGCGGCCGGCGGCGCCACGCCCGGGCCTTCCCAGGACCAGGGCACCGACAGGAACCGGGTGGTGACGCCATGGCTTGCGGCCTCGCCGTCGCGGTGCGCGAGGTCGGCTGCGGTCGTCGCGGCCCGGTGGCGCGGTCCTTCGGCATGGAGATCGACGATCCCCGGCAGCAGCAGGTAGCCCGAGAGGTCCACCGCCGGCAGCGGGCCGCTGGTGAAGCGTCCGTCCGCGATCCCCACCGAACGCTGCCGGAGCCGGCCGTCGCGCAGGGCGATCGCGCCGGTCAGTCGCAGGGGAGGCAAGAGCGCGGGCATCGGGACTCCGTTCGTGGTCCAAGTCCGATGTGGATAAGTCCGCGACATGTCCTGCATGTGACAGGAATTCGCCGCTTTCGTGAAACCCGTGCCGATTTGTCGCTCTGGTTGCATCGTGGCGCTGGACCTGAGGCCGGCGCTCCCCTTACGGTACGGCAAGGGCAGTGAAAAAAGACGTCTCCGGATCAAGGGGGAACGGGCGGGCATGGCGGGACTGACGATTACCGTGGCGCAGCAGAAAGGGGGCAGCGGCAAGACCACGCTTGCGGCCAACCTGGCGGTCGCCCTGGCGCAGCGCGGCTACCGCGTGGCGGTGCTGGATACCGATCCGCAGGGGTCGCTGGGGCGCTGGTTCATGGAGCGGCGCGAGCGCACCGGCGGCAGTCCCGGCATCGACTTCGCCACCGCAAGCGCCTGGGGCGTGTCCTGGGAATGCGAGAAGCTGGCGGCGGACCACGATTTCGTCATCATCGACACGCCGCCCAAGATCGACAGCGATCTGCGCCCGGCGCTGCGGGAAAGCGACCTGGTGCTGGTGCCGGTGGCGTCGAGCCACGTGGATCTGTGGGCGACCGAAAGCGTGCTGGAACTGGCGCAGCGGGTCGGGCGGCCGGTGCTTCTGGTGCTGAACCGCGCCTCGGGGCGGGCCAAGCTCACTGCCGAGGTGATGGCGCAGATCGACGGGCTCGACGCGCCGCGGGCCCGGTCGGTGCTGGGCAACCGGGTGATCTTTGCCGAAGTGCTGGGCGAGGGCACCGGCGTTACCGAGAAGGCGGGCAAGGGGCCGGCGGCGGTCGAGCTGGAGATGCTCGTGGACGAGATCGGCGTGGTACTGGCGGCGCTGAGCTGAGGCGGTCCGCCGGGCGGGGCGCAGCCAGCCCGGCGATGGCGGCACGCGGCGGCAAGCGCCGCCGCATCGAAGCGTGCCCGCGGGGCGGGCACGCCATGCTCTCTCCGAAGCGGCGGTCCGTTCAGACCTTGGCCAGCGGACGGAACTCGCCGGCGTCCTCGGTCGCCAGGCTTACCGCAACGATCGCGGCGAAGGCGGCGAGGAAGCCGGGGATGATCTCGTAGACGCCCGGTCCGCCGAGGAAGCTTGCGTTGAGCCCGAGCGCGATCCAGAGGATCACCGTGAGTGCGCCGACCACGAGACCCGCCACCGCGCCGGCCCCGGTCATCCGCGGCCAGGTCAGCGACAGGATGATCAGCGGCCCGAAGGCGGCGCCGAAGCCGGCCCAGGCGTTGGAGACGAGGCCCAGCACCTCGGAATTCGGGTCGCTGGCGATCATCGCGGCGGCGGCGCCCACCAGGACGACGGCGACGCGGCCCACGTTCACCAGCGTCGACTGGCTTGCTTCGCGGTTCATCAGCAGGTGGTAGAAATCCTCGGTCAGCGAAGAGGACGAGACCAGCAGCTGGCTCGACACCGTGCTCATGATCGCGGCCAGCAGCGCGGCGAACAGGAAGCCGGTGATCAGCGGGTGGAACAGCAGCTCGGCCAGGACGATGAAGATGGTCTCGGGGTCCGAGATCTCGAGCCCGTTGCGTACCGCATAGACGCGGCCGAAGAGGCCGACGCCGATCGCGCCGATCAGCGAGATCACCATCCAGGCCATGCCGATGTTGCGCGCCGTCGGCACCGCCTCGACGCTGCGCACCGCCATGAAGCGGACGATGATATGCGGCTGGCCGAAATAGCCCAGGCCCCAGGTGACCGCCGAGAGGAAGCCGACGACGGTGAGCCCGCTGGTCAGCGACAGGTATTCCGGCCCGACCTCGGCCAGCGTCTGTTCGCTTTGCGCGAAGCCGCCGCCGCCGGGACCGTAGAGCACGACCAGCGGCATGATGATCAGCGCCAGCATCATGATGCAGCCCTGCACGAAATCGGTCAGGCTGACCGCCAGGAAGCCGCCGATCACGGTATAGACCATGACCACGCCGAGGGTGAGCCAGACCCCGGTCATGTAGCTGCCGCCGAAGGCGCTGGCGAAGAGCTTGCCGCCGCCGACCAGTCCCGAGGCGGTGTAGACGGCGAAGAACACGACGATGATGACGGCCGAGATCATCCGGAGCGCGATCGCCTGCGTCGGGAAGCGGTTCGCCAGGAAGGCCGGGATCGTCAGGCTGTTGTCGTAGCGTTCGGTCTGCTCGCGCAGGCGCGGCGCGACGATGATCCAGTTCAGGAGCGCGCCGACGGTCAGGCCGATGCCGATCCAGGCCTCCACGAGGCCGGTGAGGTAGAGCGCCCCGGGCAGCCCCAGGAGCAGCCAGCCGCTCATGTCCGAGGCGCCCGCGGACAGCGCCGCGACGGCCGGCGGCAGGTTGCGCCCGCCGAGCACGTATTCCTCCTCGTTCGAGGTCGAAGTGCGCCAGGCGTAGAAGCCGATGGCGAGCATCGCCAGGAAGTAGATCGTCAGGCTGATCCAGATACCGAGCTGCATGGGACGTCCCTCCTTGTCCACATTTGTTAACACTTTTCCACGTTTGGGCGGGAGGACGCACCCCTTTCCGTGTGTTGACGTTACGTAAGCATGTAGCGGAGCACGGCGAATGCGGGCCGAAATGTCCCTCAGATCCGGGCCGTGACCGGGGTCATCGCCGGAGCGACAGCACGCCGGCCCCGACGATAAGCGCCATCCCGAAGGCCGAGATCGCATCCGGAATTTCGGCGAAGAAAAGCATCCCCCTCACGACGGCGAACCCGACACAGGCGAAGTCGAAGGCGCCGGCCGTGGCGGGCGGGCCGTTCTGGTCGGCGACCGCCGCGCCGACGCTGCCGATGAGGATCGCCGCCGCGAACAGGGCCATCGACAGCCATTCGCCGCCCCCCATCGGAACCCGCGGCGCGAACAGGAAGCCCTGCCGTGCGGATGCGGGCGGCAGAGCGACACGGCCTGTCGCGAGCGCTCCGGCAAGGACGAAAGCGCGGCCGCAGTGCGTTCAAGACGCAGGGGGCTGCTTCGGGACCCTGGTTGCGAGAGGGGCGCCGCCCGGGACGGCGCCGGTCCGGCTCAGATGAGCGAGATGTTGACCGCGCTGGCGCGGCCGTCGCGGCCAGACTGGACCTCGTATTCGACCTTCTGCTTGTCGGCGAGGCCGGTCAGGCCCGACCGTTCGACCGCCGAGATATGCACGAAGACGTCCTTGCCGCCCTCATCGGGTGCGATGAAGCCATAGCCCTTGGTGGTGTTGAACCATTTCACGGTGCCGGTGGCCATCGTGGTTCTCCTGTCTGTCCTCTGCCCGCGGGATTGCGGCAGGTCGGCGTCGTTCAGCGGATCGATAGGACTGACGGCCGGAGGCGAGACAGGGATCGAATGCGGTAACGTTCGCAGCGACTTGGATACACGAAATCGGCCTGGCTTGACAACGATTCTCAGACCGATTGCCGCACCCCCACATGGGGGCTTGCCGGTCTGCGCGGTCAGTCGCCGGGGCCGGATCGGCGCCCGCGTTTCGCACGGCCCGCGATCATCCCGGCCAGCGGCGTCGCGGTGATCCCGTGGGCCAGGACGCTGAGCAGGATGGTGCAGACGATGGTCGCGAGGAGGATGCCCTCGTGCGGCAGGTCGGCATCGATGATGAGGATGCCGAAGACGATGCTGGCCAGTCCGCGCGGGCCGAACCAGCCGATGAAGAGCCGCCCCGGGGTGCCGACCGGGGATCCCGCGAGGCTGAGCCAGACCGGCAGCATCCGGATCAGGGTGAGACTGAGGACGGCGTAGAGGAAGGCGGCGGGCGTGATCCGGTCCAGGAAGGTGTGGACCACGCCGGCGCCGAACACGACCCAGGTCAGCAGCGCCAGCGCGTCGCCGGTCCCCTCGGCCGCGACGAGCAGCCGGTGCCTGCGACCGGCAGGCGGGCGGAAGGCGAGGCCGCCGGTGAAGCAGGCGACGAAGCCGCTGCCGCCGAGCGCCTGGGCGGCCGCGAAGGCGGTGAGCGCGAGGGCGACGACGGTGACGTTGTTCCAGTCCTCGCCGATCCAGCCCGCGGCCTCGGCGCGGCCGAGCAGCCAGCTTGCGGCGAGCGACAGGGCGACGCCGGTCAGCAGACCGATGCCCAGCCCCTCGGCGACGATGCGGATCACGTAGAGTGCGGGCAGGCCCTCGAACTCGATGCCGATGGCGACGCCGAGCAGAAGCAGTACCACCGGCACGCAGATGCCGTCATTCAACCCGCTTTCGATGTTGAGCGCGGCGCGGGTATCCGCGGGAACGGCCGGGTTGCTGACGACCGGCGCGCCGAGCGCGGCATCGGTCGGCGCGAGCACCGCGGCGAGCAGCGCAAGCTCAACCGGGGCGAGGCCGGGAAAGAGCAGCCAGGCGACCCCGAAGCCGAGCAGGATGGTCAGCGGCAGGCCGATCAGCAGCAGCCGTTCGGGCAGGCCGGCGGCGCGGCGGAGCCGTCCGAGATCGGCGTTGGCGGCGTCGGTGAAGAGGACGATGGCCAGCGTCAGTTCGGCCAGAAGCCGCAGACTTTCGGCATCGATGTCGAGCCGGAGCAGCCCGGCCGCGCCGGGGCCGAGCAGGAAGCCTGCGGTGACGAACAGGATCGGCCCGCTGAGCCACGAGGTCGCGACCCGGCCCGAGATGAGCGCGTAGAGGAAGCCGAGGGCGGCGAGAAGGGCGAGGCTCTGGTACATCGGCTCTCATGTCGGGCAGTGCCGGGGGCGAGCCGCGGCTGCCGCGAAAGCAGCATGCGGGTGCGGCCGCGTCAATGCGGCGGCGGATCGGCGGGGACTTCACATCGCGCGGAGGCCGACCATATATGCCGAAAGATGAATGTTACGGAGGCGGCGATGGCCGAGGGACTGAAGCTGACCTGTCTGGAATGCGGGCAGGTGAACCGGGTGCCGGCAGACCGGCTGGGATCCGGGCCGATCTGCGGTGTCTGCGGCGCGACGCTGGCGGACGGGCGCGTGCGCGAGGTGGATCTGGCGATGCTGGAAAAGGCGGCGCGCACCGATGCGCTGCCGCTGGTGGTCGATTTCTGGGCGCCCTGGTGCGGGCCGTGCCGGATGATGGCGCCGCAATACAGCGAGGCCGCGAAGGCGCTGAAGGGCGCGGCCCGGCTGGTCAAGCTCAATACCGAGGAGCATCCCGAGGCGGGAAGCCGCTATGGCATCCGCGGCATCCCGATGCTGGCGGCCTATCGCGGCGGCCGCGAGGCGGCGCGGCAGGCCGGTGCGATGCCGGCGGCGGGCATCGTCGACTGGGTCCGGCGCGCGGTCTGAGACGGCACGCGGCCGGCGGGGCGGTCAGGCGGGTTCGATGGTCCGGAAACGGTCGGGCATCCGGTCGTTGAAGGGGAAGTAATCGAACCAGGGCCGCGCCTCGGCGAGGACGCGCCGGAACGACGGGCGGGCCAGCAGCCGTTCGAAATAGGCGGCGAGATGGGGGTGGTCTTCGGGGAAGGGCACCAGGATCCCGGCGTAGAACAGCGCCGGCGCGGCGGCGCAGTCGGCCATGCTGAAAGCGGCGCCGACCGCCCAGTCCCCGTGCGCCGTCTGACGCTCGATCATTCCATAGGCGGTCCTCAGGCGCGCTTCCTGCTCGCGCACCCCTTCCGGGTCGCGCCGCGGCTCGGGACGAAGACGGTCGGCCACGATCCGCTGCATCGGGTCCTGGACATGAAGGTCGAAGAAGCGGTCCCAGAGCCGCACATCGAGCCGGGTTTCCGGATCGGCCGGCAGCAGCGGCGCCGCGCCGGGATAATGCCGGTCGAGATATTCGATGATGATCGGGGTTTCCGGCACCACCCGGTCCCGCGCCGCGTCGCGCAGCACCGGCATCTTGCCCACCGGCCAGAGGTCGAGGAACCGGCCGTGGTCGCCCGGATCGCCCAGATCGACGGTCACCGACTCGAACGGGGTGCCGGCTTCGTAGAGCGCGATCAGCACCTTGTGGCAGAACGAGGCCAGTGGGTGGCCGTAAAGGGTGAGGGCCATCGGGATCTCCGCGGATCGGGGCACTGGCGCGACGATACGCCCGCGCGCGGCCGGCGTCAGCCCCCGCCGCATCAACTGATCCGGCCCGTCGCAGATCCGTGAGAAGGTTTCGGATGACCCGGCGCGCGCCTTTGCGTAGCGTCAGGGCGACGTGATCGGCGCGGAGGCGGGACAGGATGGCGGCGCGGACCTGCGGTGCGGACGGCGGATGGCAGTGCGCCGTGGGGGCACGGCGATGACCGCGGCGCTGATCCTTGCAGGCCAGGTCTATCTCTGGGCAGGTGCGGCGGTGGCGGCCCTGTTCCTGACCTGGGGCATCGGGCGGGTGGAGCCCCATGCGCGGGGCAGCTACCTGTTCCGTCCGCTCTTGGTGCCGGGATGCGTGCTGATCTGGCCGCTGGTGCTGTGGCGCTGGCGGGCGCTGGAGCAGGGGCGCGACGCGGGCTGCGCGCGCCACCGTCCGCCGCGGGTGGCGCAGGTCCGGATCGGCGTGGCGCTGGCGGTGCTGGTGCCGCTGATCCTCGGCCTCGGGCTGGTCATCCGGCAGGATGGCCCCAGGGAGCGGCCCCCGGCGCTTCTGGAGGCGGCGCAATGAGCGTGCGCTATGTGCCGGTGCAGTGGAACCGCATCAAATGGGTCTATGACGGGCTGCTGGTCGCGGGCGTGCTGGCCTATCTGGTGGCCTTCCTGCAGATCGGCGCCGGGATGGCCGATGCGACGCGGCCCGTGGACGGGGCGATCCTGCGGATGCGCGCCTTCGGTTCCTGCGCCTTCTTCCTGCTGACGGTGATCCTCTGCATCGGCCCGCTGGCGCGGCTCGACCGGCGCTTCCTGCCGCTGCTCTACAACCGCCGCCATTTCGGCGTGGTCACGTTCGCGGTGGCGCTGACCCATGCGGCCTATGTGCTGGGCTGGTATTTCGCCTATGCGCCGACGCCGCCGGTGGCGGCGCTGCTGTCCTCCAACACGAGCTATGGCACGGCGCTGGGCTTTCCCTTCGAGGCGCTGGGCGCCTTCGCGCTGGTGGTGCTGGCGCTGCTGGCGGCGACCAGCCACGATTTCTGGCTCAGCTTCCTGACCGCGCCGGTCTGGAAGGCGCTGCACCTGATGATCTACCCCGCCTATGCGGCGCTCGTGGCCCATGTGGCGCTGGGCTATCTGCAGGACGTCGACAACCCGGCCTTCGCGATCCTGTTCGGCGGCGGCGCGCTTGCAGTGGCGGGTCTGCATGCCGCCGCGGCGCTGGAGGGGCGGCGGGAGGCGCGAAGCGCCGGAACGTGGGTGGCGGTCTGCGCGCCGGGCGAGATCGCGGACAAGCGGGCGCGGATCGTGCGTCTGCCCGATGGCGACCGCGCGGCAGTCTTCCGCAACGGCGCCCGGGTCTCGGCGATCTCGAATGCCTGTGCGCATCAGAACGGCCCTCTGGGCGAGGGGCGGATCGTCTTTGGCTGCGTCACCTGTCCTTGGCACGGCTACCAGTACCGGATGGAGGACGGCTGTTCGCCGCCGCCCTTCACCGAGAAGGTGCCGACCTACAACCTGCGCCTCAGGGACGGGGTGATCGAGATCGACGCGCGGGCCAACGCGCCGGGCACGCCGGTGCCGCCGCTCGACGTCGCGGGGATGATTTGATGGCCGCGAAGGAGCCGCCCTTCTTCATCGGCTGGGGCAAGATGCCCGCCGCCTTGCGGGATTTCACCATCGGCATCGGGCTCGGCCTCGTCGTGCTGCTGGCGCTGGCGGGGTTCATGGTGGCCGCGACCCAGAACGACCCGGGCGACGGCGCCGTCCTGGGCGGGGCGGCGGCGGTCGGGGTGCTGGAGGCCGCGCCCTATCCGGTGCTCCACGTCACCGACAGCGAGAGCTTCGCCGCCGGCACGGCGCTGCTGCTGTCGGGCGTCGGCAAGCGCGGGGTCGAAGACCGCGCCGGGTCGCTCGACGGGAAGCTGGTGGCGGTGAAGGGCGTGCGGCTGGCGCGCGGCGAGATCGAAGGGGTGCAGGTGTCGCCCGGCGCCGACGGAATGGTCGAAGCCGATGGCGCCGCGGCGAGGCCGGTGGCCGCGGATCTGGGGCGCTGGCGGATCACCGGCGAGATCTGCGACGGGAAATGCCTGAACGGCGCGATGCGGCCCGGCACCGGGCTCGCGCACAAGGCCTGTGCCAATCTCTGCCTGATCGGTGGCGCGCCGCCGGTCTTCGTTGCGACAGGCCGGGTGGACGGGGCGGAGTTCTTCCTGCTCGGCAATGCCGATGGCGGGCCGGTGACGCAGGAGGTGCTGGACCATACCGCAGTGCTGGTCGAGGCCGAGGGCCGGGTGGAGCGGCGCGGCGGCATCCACGTCTTCCTGATCGACCCTGCGAGCGTGAGGCTGGCGCGATGATCCTGCGGCTGACCGCTGCGGTGCTGGCCCTGGCCGGGGCGGGGGCGATCCTCTGGGTCTGGACCGGCGGGATCGGCGTCCTCGGCGGGACGGCGCTCTGGGACTACCGCTATCTGGTGCTGGTGGTCGGCACGCTGCTCGGGCTCAGTCTGCTCGACAGCCTGATGGAGCGGATCGGGACCTGGCTGAAGGGACCGAAGGCGGACTGAGCGGGTTCAGAGGCGCGCCTTCCAGGCCGCGGCGCGAGCCTCGGCCGTGCGCCGCAGGATGGCGATGTCGATATCGACCGCGGTGAACAGCGATCCCGCCGCCACGGCCTCCTCGAGATAGCTGTCGTCGACCGCGAGGAAGCCGGCGGGCTTGCCGGCGGCGCGGATCCGGCGGATCGCCGCCGCCACCGCAGAGCGGACCTCGGCGCGGCCGGACTCCCCCGGATATCCGAGGCTTGCGGCGAGGTCGGCAGGGCCGACGAAGAGCGCGTCCACGCCGGGAACCGCGGCGATCTCCTCGATCGCGTCGACCGCGCCTTGGGTCTCGATCTGCACGATCAGGCAGATCTCGTCGCGGGCGCGCCTGGCATAGTCCTTGATCCGGCCGAACCGGGTGGCACGGCTGATCCCGGAGACGCCCCGGATGCCGTCGGGCGCATAGGCGACCGCCGCCGCCGCCAGCCGGGCCTCGGCGGCGGTCTGGACATAGGGCACCAGGATAGTCTGAGCACCGGCATCGAGCAGCTTCTTGATCTCTGGCGGGTTCAGGCTTGACGGCCGCACCACGGGACTGACCGGATAGGGCGCCACCGCCTGCAGCAGCGGCAGGACGGTGTTCTCGTCTGTGGGCGAATGTTCGGTGTCGAACATCAGCCAGTCGAAGCCGCATCCGGCGAGCATCTCGGCCACGCCGCTGTCGCCGATCGAACACCAGAGCCCGATCTGCGGCGTCCCGGCCAGAAGGGCGGCCTTGAAGGCGTTGCGGGGAAGCTCGGTCCCGGTCATCGCGCGTCTCAGGCCGGACCGAGGAGCGAGCAGACCCGGCGCACCGCGGCCTCGTAGCCTTCGATGCCGAGCCCGGCGATCACGCCCTCGGCGCGGAGCGAGACGTAGGAATGGTGGCGGAAGCTCTCGCGCTTGTGGACGTTCGAGATATGCACTTCGAAGACCGGCCCTTCGAAGGCGTTGAGCGCGTCGAGGATCGCCACCGAGGTATGCGTGAAGGCGCCGGGATTGATGACGATGGCGGCGCCGTCGCCCCGCGCCTCGTGGATCCAGTCGATGATCTGGCCCTCGTGGTTCGACTGTTCGAGCCGGATCGCGTAGCCCGGCGCGGCGGCCTTGCGGCAATTCTCGGCAACGGTGTCGAGCGTGTCGTAGCCGTAGATCTCGGGCTGGCGCTGGCCGAGAAGGTTGAGGTTCGGTCCGTTCAGGACATAGATCGTGCGGGACATCGGGCCTTCCTTCCTGACGCAGCGGTGCCGGCACCGCGTCGGGCGCGGGCGCAGGCGGCGGCGACCGCGGCGCGCCTCCCGCGGTCGGTGTCGGCCCGACACTAGAGTGGTGCCGCGCGCCTCGGCAACGGGTTTCGGCGCAAATCGCCGGTCCGGGCAGCGTCGCTGAAGCATTGACATGCCGCGCCGCAGCATGTCTTGAGGCGATGGTGGAGGGGCGCGGATGACGGGCCGGGACGTGACCAGACCATGAGTGCGGCGCTGCTGCCGCTCTTCGCGATCATCCTGCTTGGCGCGGTCGCGGCGCGCACCGGCTATGTGCCGGCACAGACGATCGCACCGATCAGCGCCTTCGTGGTGCGCATCGCGCTGCCTGCGCTGATCTTCGGCGCGGTCACCTCGGCGCCCCTGGGCGAGGCGATCAATCCGGGCTTCCTGTCCGGATATGCAGCTGCGAGCCTGGCCGTCCTGACGGCGGGAATTGCGGCCGGCCGGCTGGTCTTCGGCCTGCCGGTGGCCCAGGCCGCGGTGCTCGGGCTGGGCATGGCAAACTCGAACAGCGGCTTCATGGGATATCCGATCGCGTTGACCCTGATCGGCGGGGCGGCCGCGCCGATGCTCGCCCAGTGCATGATTGTCGAGAACATCCTGATCATTCCGCTGGCGATGATCCTGATCGACACCGGCGGGCGCGGCGCCGGGGCGGGGCGGGTCATGGCGATCCTCGCCGTCGCGCTGCGCAGCCCGATCATCGTCGCGGTGGTGGCCGGGCTGGTGGTGTCGGCCTCGGGGCTCGGCCTGCCGTCTGCCGTGGCGGATGCGGTGGCGATGCTGTCGCGGATCGCCGCGCCGATCGCCCTCTTCGTGGTCGGCGCGACGGTCGCCACGGCGCCGCTGGGCGGGATGGCCGGGCCGCTGGCCGCGGTCGCGGCGGGCAAGCTCGTCCTGCACCCGATTGCCGTGTTCGCTGCGCTGTCGCTGATGCCTGGCGTGGATCCGACGACCCTGGCCGGCGGCGTGGTCTTTGCGGCGGTGCCGATGCTCAGCATCTTCCCTCTGCTCGCCCAGCGGGCCGGCATGGGGGTGGTTGCGGCCTCGGCGCTGCTGGCGACGACGCTCCTGTCCTTCGCGACCCTCAGCGTCGCGGTTCTGCCGATGATTGCGCCGCTTCTCGGCAGGTGACGCGCGGTCCGGGCGCTGCCGCGTTGCCCCCGGCCGGCGGCTGGTCCATCATCCATCGCTGAAAGGAGCCCTCATGGCCGAGGCCGACATGCCCCACGATCATTCCGGCCACGGACACGGCACGCAGGATTGCGGCCATGACCATGGCGGGGGCGGGCACCACCACCATGCTCCCGACGTCACGCCGCGCAACGAACGGGTGATCCTCGTCGCGCTGGCACTCACCTTCGGCTTCATGCTGGTCGAGCTTGTCGGCGGGCTGATCGCCGGGTCGCTGGCGCTGGTTGCCGATGCCGGGCACATGCTGACCGATGCGGCGGCGCTGGGGCTGGCCTGGGCCGGGTTCCACTTCGGCCGGCGCGGCGGCGATGCAAGGCGGACATTCGGCTACATGCGGCTCGAGATCCTCGCCGGCTTCGTCAACGCGCTGACGCTGATCGTCCTGGTGATCTGGATCGCAGTCGAGGCGGTGGCGCGGCTGATCACGCCCGATCCGGTCCTGGCCGGGCCGATGTTCGTGATCGCCACGCTGGGGCTCGTGGTGAATGCGGGCGTCTTCCTGATGCTCCGGCAGGGCGACCGCGACCATGTCAACATCCGCGGCGCGATGCTGCACGTGCTGAGCGACATGCTGGGATCGGTCGCGGCGATCCTGGCGGCGGTGGTGATCGCGCTGACCGGCTGGACGCCGATCGACCCGATCCTGTCGGTGCTGCTGTCCGCGCTGATCCTGCGCAGCGCCTGGTCGCTGCTGAAATCCTCGCTCAACATCCTGATGGAGGGCACGCCGAAGGGCGTGGACGTGGGCGAGCTGAGGGTGGCGGTGCGGGACAGCGTCGAGGGCGTTCTCGACGTGCACCATGTCCATGTCTGGTCGATCACCTCGGGCCGGCCGGCCGCGACGATGGAGGTCCAGATCGCCGCCGGGACCGACCCGGGCGGCGCGGTGCGCGCGATCAAGACGAAGCTGTCGGTCGATTTCGGAATCGAGCATTCGACCGTGGAGATCGACTGGGATCGCCTGGGCGGTGCCTGCGCGCTCGATCCCCGGTTCGGGCCGGGTGATGCGGCGGACGCGCACGACCGTGCGGACGAGCACACGGACGATGACGGCGCGGCCGCGCCGCGCGCCGGGGCGCGGTAGGGGCGGATCTCAGGCGACGGGTTCGGGCGAATAGCCGGCATCGGCGATGGCTGCCGCCGCCGCGGCGCTGTCTCCCTCGACCCGGACCAGCTTGGTTTCGAGATCGATTTCGGGATGGGCGCCGGGCAGGCGTGCTTCGAGCGCCTTGGTGATGGTGGCGACGCAATGGTTGCAGGTCATGTCGGGGACGCGGAAAGCGGCCATCGGAGACTCCCGTACGTGTGTGTCAGTCCCTTTCCCGCTCCGCGCGGCGGAAAGGTCAAGCCCCGGCAGCGGCAACGCGCGCGTCTGTGACCGCGGCGACGCCGCATTGCGGCGCAATCTTGACATCGGCGGCCCGGCTTCCCTCATGTAGACTTTCCGTCCCGCACGCGATCGGAGGGCGCATGTTCGAACCGAAGGCGCTGCAATTCGAAGTCACCGGAATGTCGTGCGCGTCCTGTGTGGGACGGGTGGAGCGCGCGCTCGCGGCGGTTCCCGGCGTGGAGGACGCGCAGGTGAACCTGGCGGCGGAGACTGCGCGGGTTGTGTTCGATGCGCCCGCCACCGCGGCAGGGCTTGCCGAGACGCTCGACAAGGCCGGCTATCCGGCGCGGACGGCGTCGCTGACGCTCGATATCGAGGAGATGAGCTGCGCCTCCTGCGTCGGCCGGGTCGAACGGGCGCTGGCGGCAGTACCGGGGGTTCTGGCGGCCGATGTGAACCTTGCCTCGGAATCGGCGCGCGTGACCTATCTGGAGGGCGCCGTTGCGCCGGACCAGATCGCCGCGGCGGCCACCGGGATCGGTTATCCGGCGCGGCCGCGCAACGAGACCGCGCCGAAGACGCAGACCGACCGCAAGGCCGAGGAGGCCGCCGCCCTGCGCCGCCGGCTGATCTTTGCCGCGGCGCTGGCGCTGCCGGTCTTCGTGCTGGAAATGGGCGGGCATCTGGTGCCGGCCTTTCACCACTGGTCAGTCGCGACCTTCGGCGCGGGGACGCTGCGGATCGTCGAATTCCTGCTGACCACCGCGGTGCTGGCGGGGCCTGGGCGAAGCTTCTACCTGCGCGGCTTCCCGGCGCTGGTGAAGGGGGCCCCGGACATGGACTCGCTGGTCGCCATCGGCACGGCGGCGGCCTATCTCTACTCGCTTGTCGCGACGTTCGTGCCGGGCGTGCTGCCGGCGGATGGCCGCCATGTCTATTACGAGGCCGCGGCGATGATCGTCGTGCTGATCCTCGTCGGGCGGTTCATGGAGGCGCGTGCCAAGGGGCGGACCGGGGCGGCGATCCGCAAGCTTGCGGGGCTCCGCCCGCGCACGGCGCGGGTCAGCCGCGGCAGCGGCATCTCCGAGATCGCCATCGAGGACATCGTCGCGGGCGACGAGGTGCATGTGCGCCCCGGCGAACGGATTGCAGTCGACGGCGAGGTGAGCGAAGGCGAAAGCTGGGTCGACGAGAGCATGATCACCGGCGAGCCGGTTCCGGTCGCCAAGGGCCCCGGCGACGAGCTGACCGGCGGCACGGTGAACGGCTCGGGCAGCCTGACCTTCCGCGCCACGCGGGTCGGCGCCGACACGACGCTCGCCCGGATCATCCGCATGGTCGAGGAGGCGCAGGGCGCGAAGCTTCCGATTCAGGCGCTGGTCAACCGCGTCACGCTGTGGTTCGTGCCGGCTGTGATCGGGGTGGCGCTGCTGACGGTCGGGCTGTGGCTGGTCTTCGGACCGGCGCCGGTGCTGACCCATGCGCTGGTCGCGGGCGTCGCGGTGCTGATCATCGCCTGCCCCTGCGCCATGGGGCTCGCGACGCCGACCTCGATCATGGTGGGCACCGGCCGCGCCGCGGAACTGGGCGTGCTGTTCCGGCGCGGCGATGCGCTGCAGGCGCTTCAAGGCGTCCGCGTGGTGGCGTTCGACAAGACCGGCACGCTGACCGAGGGGCGCCCGGCGCTCACCGATCTCGAGCTTGCCGAGGGGCAGGCGCGGGACGAGGTGCTGGCGCTGGTCGCCGCGGTCGAGGACCGGTCGGAGCATCCGATCGCGCGGGCCATCGTCGCGGCGGCGGATGCGGCGGGGCTGGACCGGCCGATGGCGGAGGGGTTCGCGGCGCTGGCCGGGCGCGGCGCGCGTGCCCGCGTCGCCGGCCGCGACGTGGTGGTCGGAACCGCGCGGCTGATGGAGGAAGAGGGCGTCGCGCCCGGTCACCTTGCGGGCCGCGCCGAGGATCTGGCCCGCGCCGGCAAGACCGCGCTTCATGTCGCGCTCGACGGACAGGCGGCAGCGGTGATCGCGGTGGCCGATCCGGTGAAGGCGTCGGCGAGGGGCGCCATCGCGGCGCTGAAGGAGGACGGCATCGCGGTTGCCATGATTACCGGCGATGCCCCGGCCACGGCCGCGGCGGTGGGCCGCGCGCTCGGGATCGACGAGGTGGTTGCCGGGGTTCTGCCCGACGGCAAGGTCGCCGCGCTCGACGATCTCAAGGCGAAGGGACGTCTCGCCTTCATCGGCGACGGTATCAACGACGCCCCCGCGCTGGCCGCCGCGGACGTGGGGATCGCCATCGGCACCGGCACCGACGTCGCCATCGAAAGCGCCGAAGTGGTGCTGATGTCGGACGACCTGGGCGGCGTCGCGAACGCGTTCGCGATCAGCCGGGCTACGATGCGCAACATCCGCCAGAACCTGGTCTGGGCGTTCGGCTACAACGTCGCGCTCATTCCGGTGGCGGCGGGGCTGCTCTATCCGGTGAACGGCACGCTGCTGTCGCCGATCCTGGCCGCCGGGGCGATGGCGATGTCGAGCGTCTTCGTGCTGTCGAACGCATTGCGGCTGCGCTGGGTTCGCCCGGCCCTGGCGGGTGCTGACGCCCGGCCGGTGCCGGACCCGGTGCCGGAAGCCGCCTGAGCCGCCCGGCCGGAGCCGGCGCCGCGGGACGCCATTGTCGGGCCATTGTCGCGTTCGCCACAAAGGGACATTTTCGCGGGCGCAGCGCAATGTTCCGCGTAAATCACTGGATTTGATCACTTAAAAATTTCGACCGAGATTGGCACGCCGCCTGCTTGTTGGGGTGCGAGACCGGCACGTGCCGCCTCGCGACATTTCTGAACCCTGAACAAAGGACCCCAACATGAGCGACCTCCGGCAGATCGCCTTCTACGGCAAGGGCGGGATCGGCAAGTCCACCACCTCGCAGAACACGCTGGCCGCCCTCGTCGAACTGGGCCAGAAGATCCTGATCGTCGGCTGCGACCCCAAGGCCGACTCGACCCGTCTGATCCTGAACTCGAAGGCGCAGGACACCGTGCTGCACCTCGCCGCCGAGATGGGATCGGTCGAGGACCTCGAACTTGAAGACGTCCTGAAGGTCGGTTTCAAGGATATCAAGTGCGTCGAATCCGGCGGCCCCGAGCCGGGCGTCGGCTGCGCCGGCCGCGGCGTGATCACCTCGATCAACTTCCTCGAGGAAAACGGCGCCTATGACGATGTGGACTACGTGTCCTACGACGTTCTCGGCGACGTCGTCTGCGGCGGCTTCGCCATGCCGATCCGCGAGAACAAGGCCCAGGAAATCTACATCGTCATGTCGGGCGAGATGATGGCGCTTTACGCTGCCAACAACATCTCGAAGGGCATCCTCAAATACGCCAACTCCGGCGGTGTCCGGCTCGGCGGCCTGATCTGCAACGAGCGCCAGACCGACAAGGAACTGGAACTGGCCGAAGCCATGGCCGCCAAGCTCGGCTCCAAGCTGATCCACTTCGTGCCGCGGGACAACATCGTGCAGCACGCCGAACTGCGCCGCCAGACCGTGCTGCAATACGCGCCCGACTCCAAGCAGGCGGACGAGTACCGCCAGCTCGCCAACAAGATCCACAACAACTCGGGCAAGGGCGTGATCCCGACCCCGATCTCGATGGACGAGCTGGAAGAGATGCTGATGGAATTCGGCATCATGCAGTCGGAAGAAGAGCGCCTGGCGATGATCGCCGCGACCGAGGGTCAGGCCGTCGCAGGCTGACACACGCCCGGCCGGTCCGCCGCCCGGACCGGCCGCACCCCCCCGCGAAGAGGAGCCTCGCAAGATGGCAAAGGATTATGTGAACGACGCGGAAGGCCATGCAGCCCTGATCGAGGAAGTCCTCGCCGCGTATCCCGAGAAGTCCCGCAAGAGGCGGGCCAAGCACCTGTCGGTGGCCCAGCCCGATCCCGAGAATTCGACCGAGACCGAGATCGCGTCGAAATGTGACACCGTGAAGTCGAACATCAAGTCGGTGCCCGGCGTCATGACGATCCGCGGCTGCGCCTATGCGGGCTCGAAGGGCGTGGTCTGGGGGCCGGTCAAGGACATGGTCCATATCAGCCACGGACCCGTCGGCTGCGGCCAGTATTCCTGGTCCCAGCGGCGCAACTACTACATCGGCAAGACCGGCGTGGACAGCTTCGTGACGATGCAGTTCACCACCGACTTCCAGGAAAAGGACATTGTCTTCGGCGGCGACAAGAAGCTGGCCAAGACGATCGACGAGATCGAGACGCTGTTCCCGCTGAACAATGGCGTGACGATCCAGTCGGAATGCCCGATCGGCCTGATCGGTGACGATATCGAGGCGGTCGCCAAGCAGAAGAACAAGGAACACGGCAAGACCATGGTGCCGGTCCGCTGCGAAGGCTTCCGCGGCGTTTCACAGTCGCTCGGCCACCACATCGCCAACGATGCGGTCCGGGACTGGGTGTTCGAGAAGGGCGAAGGCGCCGGGGCGGGCTACGAGGCCGGACCCTACGACGTCAACGTCATCGGCGACTACAATATCGGCGGCGACGCCTGGGCCTCGCGCATCCTGCTCGAGGAGATGGGCCTGAACGTGGTCGGCAACTGGTCGGGCGATGCGACGCTCGCCGAGATCGAGCGCGCGCCGAAAGCCCGGCTGAACCTGATCCACTGCTACCGGTCGATGAACTACATCTGCCGCTACATGGAAGAGAAATACGGCATCTCCTGGCTCGAATACAACTTCTTCGGCCCCAGCCAGATCGCTGCGTCGTTGCGCAAGATCGCGGCCCAGTTCGACGAGACGATCCAGGAAAACGCCGAGAAGGTCATCGCCAAGTACCAGCCGCTGGTCGACGCCGTGAACGCGAAGTACCGGCCGCGGCTCGAAGGCAAGTCGGTCATGCTCTATGTCGGCGGTCTGCGCCCCCGTCACGTCGTCACCGCCTATGAAGACCTCGGCATGACGATCGCCGGGACCGGCTACGAGTTCGGCCATGGCGACGACTACAAGCGCACCGGCCACTACGTGAAGGAAGGCACGCTGATCTACGATGACGTCACCGGCTACGAGCTGGAGAAGTTCATCGAGCGGATCCGCCCCGATCTCGTCGGCTCGGGGATCAAGGAGAAGTACCCGGTCCAGAAGATGGGCATCCCATTCCGTCAGATGCATAGCTGGGACTATTCCGGCCCCTATCACGGCTATGACGGCTACGCGATCTTCGCGCGCGACATGGACCTGGCGATCAACAATCCGGTCTGGGGGCTGTTCGACGCGCCCTGGAAGAAGGCCGACGCGGCCTGAGACCGATCCCGGACGGGCGCCTCTTCCGCGGCGTCCGTCCGGTCCCCCAACATCTCAACGGCGCGTCTCGGAATGCGGACGGCCAGGAAAAGGATGACGAAGATGCCCCAGTCGGCAGACAAGGTGCTCGACCACGCCCCTCTGTTCCAGCAGCCCGAATACACGGAGATGCTGAAGAACAAGAAGATCAAGTTCGAATGCGGCCATCCCGACGACATGGTCAAGGAGATCGGCGACTGGACCAAGTCGTGGGAATACCGCGAGAAGAACTTCGCCCGCGAGGCACTGACGGTGAACCCGGCCAAGGCCTGCCAGCCGCTCGGCGCGGTCTTCGCCGCCGCCGGCTACGAGCAGACAATGAGTTTCGTGCACGGCTCCCAGGGCTGCGTCGCCTATTACCGCTCGCACCTCTCGCGGCATTTCAAGGAACCGGCAAGCTGCGTGTCCTCGTCGATGACGGAAGACGCGGCGGTGTTCGGCGGTCTGAACAACATGATCGACGGCCTCGCCAACACCTATTCGCTCTACCAGCCGAAAATGATCGCGGTGTCGACCACCTGCATGGCCGAGGTGATCGGGGATGACCTGAACTCCTTCATCCTCAAGGCGAAGGAGAAGGAGAGCGTGCCGCAGGACTTCGACGTCCCGCACGCCCATACCCCGGCCTTCGTGGGCAGCCATGTCGACGGCTACGACAACATGCAGAAGGGGATCCTCAGCCACTTCTGGAAGGGCGAGACCCGCGTGCCGTCCGAGGCGATCAACATCATCCCCGGCTTCGACGGCTTCGCCGTGGGCAACATTCGCGAGATGCGCCGCATTCTGGCCGAGATGGGCGTCGACACCTACACCATCCTGTCGGACGTGTCGGATGTCTATGACACGCCGTCGGACGGCGAGTTCCGGATGTATTCGGGCGGCACGAAGCTCGACGACGTCAAGGCGGCGCTGAACGCCAAGGCGACGCTGTCGATGCAGGAATATTGCAGCAAGAAGACGCTGGAATACTGCGAGGAGGTGGGCCAGGAGACGGCGTCGCTGCACTACCCGATGGGGGTCGCGGGGACCGACGAATTCCTGATGAAGATCTCCGAACTGACCGGCAAGGAGATCCCCGAAAGCCTGCGTCTGGAGCGCGGCCGCCTGATCGACGCGATGGCTGACAGTCAGTCCTGGCTGCATGGCAAGACCTTCGCGATCTACGGCGACCCGGACTTCGTCTACGGCATGGCGCGGTTCGTAATGGAAATGGGCGGCGAGCCGGTTCACTGCCTGGCGACGAATGGCGGCAAGGCGTGGGAAAAGCAGATGCAGGCGCTGTTCGACAGCTCGTCCTTCGGCGCCAATTGCCACGCCTATCCGGGGAAGGATCTGTGGCACATGCGTTCGCTCCTCGCGACCGAGAAGGTGGACATGCTGATCGGCAATTCCTACGGCAAGTATCTGGAGCGGGACATCGGCACGCCGCTGATCCGGCTGATGTTCCCGATCTTCGACCGCCATCACCATCACCGCTCGCCCACCTGGGGCTATCAGGGCGCGATGAACGTGCTGGTGAAGATCCTCGACACGATCTTCGACAAGCTCGACACCGACACGATCGTCCCGGGTGAGACCGATTACAGCTACGACCTGACCCGCTGAGGGCGGAACGGACGCACCTTTCGGCCGGCGGAGCATCCGCCGGCCGTCTTGCTTTGCCCGCCCGGCCGTACCCTGGCGCTCCTGTCCGGGTACGGCCGGTAAGGCTCTTTCCCGCAAGCGTTCTTGTCCGGACGTCCCTGTGCCATGATGGGCCGGGTCAACGCGGATTCGGCGCGGCGCAGGGGAACGGGTTTGGGACTATCGATGCGGGACAGGATTTTCCTTCAGAGTCGGGCGGGGTTCCGGTGGATTGCACCGATGGCGGCGCTTGGTGTCGCGCTTTCGGGATCGCCCGACCCTGCGGCGGCGCAGAGCGGTCTGGTGCAGTCCGCGGCAAAGATCGGCGATCACCAGATGTGCGGTGCGGCGACCGGGCCGAGCCGGCTGTCGGATGCGCGTCTCGCGGCGAAGGTCGGGCTGTTCGATTTCACGCGAAACGATCTGAACACGGTGCTTCCCGGCCCCATCGTGCAGCAATGCGCAACGCATGTGAGCCAGACCCAGTGCAATCTGCCGTGGGCGCAGATCTCGACAGGCGCGATGAACCTGTCCAGTCCCTATGACACCGCGGTCTGGGAAGCGGCGTCGATCCTGAATGGCCAGGGCAACTTCTCGAACAGCAATCTGCCATGGATGGTCGGTGGCGCGGCGGTGGTCGGCGGGCTGACCAAATGGGCGACCGACAGCACGCTGCTGGGCGGGATCGGGGCCGTCGCCGGTGCCGCGCTCGGCGCCAAGGCGAAGGAAGTCTTCGACGCCCAACAGACCTACAAGAACTGCACGCAGCTTGCGGCCGAGTTCAAGTCGCTCGGCCAGAGCATGCACAATGCGCGGATCCTGCGGCCGCTGCGGACGGAACAGGATTATGCCGCACTCATGGCGCGCGCCGAGAGCCTGGGGTTCCTGACGCCGAATGTCCGTGTGGCGATGGAAGCCTATGCCGATGCCACCGCCGACCGCATCGCCGCGGCGTACCCCTAGGCGGATTGTCGGAACACGGACAATCCGCCTGCACCTGTCGGTGACGGAACACGAACCCAGGTCCGGTCCGTCGCCCCGAGACGGAAACGACCCGCCCCGCGCCGGGTAAGGGTCTGAAAACACGCACCTCAATGCGCCCGCCTCAGCCACGCTACCGGCTGCAGAGTTTGGCACGCTCCATGCTTCTCATCGTCCGAGGCCCGAAGCCGGGGCCGGTCCGGATGAGTGGAAGGGGATGCCCGCATGGCCGATGCGCTGAAGGCGAAGATTCAGGACGTGTTCGACGAGCCCGGCTGCGGGACGAACCTGAACAAGTCCGAACAGCAGCGCAAGAAGGGCTGTGCCAAGCCGCTGAGCCCCGGCGCCGCCGCCGGCGGCTGTGCCTTCGACGGCGCCAAGATCGCGCTCCAGCCCATCGTCGACGTCGCCCACCTGGTCCATGCGCCGCTCGCCTGCGAAGGCAATGGCTGGGACAACCGCGGTGCCGCCTCGTCGGGCTCCGAGCTGTACCGCACCGGCTTCACCACCGACCTGACCGAGATCGACATCGTCATGGGCCACGGCGAGAAGAAGCTCTACCGGGCGATCCGCGAGGTAATCGAGGCGCACGATCCGCCTGCCGTCTTCGTCTATTCCACCTGCGTGACCGCGCTGATCGGCGACGATATCGACGCGGTCTGCAAGGCGGCGACGGAGCAGTTCGGCACGCCCTGCATACCGGTGAACGCGCCGGGCTTTGCGGGCTCGAAGAACCTCGGAAACAAGCTTGCCGGCGAGGCGCTGCTCGACGGCGTGATCGGCACGATCGAGCCGGAGTTCGAGACGCCCCTCGATGTCAACATCATCGGCGACTACAACCTGTCGGGCGAGCTCTGGCAGGTCAAACCGCTGTTCGACCGTCTGGGCATCCGCATCCTGGGCAGCATCACCGGCGACGCGCGCTACCGCCAGGTCGCGATGGCACACCGGGCGAAGGTCACCATGCTGGTTTGCTCCAAGGCGCTGATCAACCTGGCCCGCAAACTCGACGACCGCTACGGCATCCCCTATTTCGAAGGGTCGTTCTACGGCATCTCGGATACGTCCGACGCGCTGCGCACGATGTGCCGGATGCTGGTGGAGCGCGGCGCCGAGGCGGCGCTGCTCGACCGCTGCGAGGCGCTCATCGCCGAGGAAGAGGCGAAGATCCGGGCCGCTCTCGAAGTCTACCGCCCCCGCGTCGCCGGCCGGAAGGTCCTGCTCTATACCGGCGGGCACAAGTCCTGGTCGGTGGTCTCGGCCCTGCAGGAGCTCGGGATGGAGGTGATCGGCACCTCGGTCCGCAAGGCCACCGACGAGGACAAGGATCGTGTCAAGGAGATCATGCAGACCGACGCGCACATGTTCGACAACATGGCGCCGAAGGACATGTACAGGCTGCTGAAGGAAGCCGGGGCCGACGTGCTGATGTCGGGCGGCCGGTCCCAGTTCGTGGCCCTGAAGGCTAAGATGCCGTGGGTCGACGTGAACCAGGAAAAGCACGAACCCTATGCCGGCTATGTCGGCATGCTGGATCTGGTCCGTGCCATCGACCGGGCCGTGAACAATCCGATGTGGCGCGATCTGCGCGATCCGGCGCCCTGGGAGGATGGCGAGAGAGCCGAAGGCACCGGATTCCTGCCGCCGCTGACCGGCACCTGTCCGGTGACCAATGCCTCCAACGTCAGCCTGGTGCCGCCGCCCTGGACCGGTCCGGTTTCCCAGCCTGACGATCCGATGCCGCCGGCCCCGCGCCCGCACCGGGCCTCGGATGCGGATCTGGCGCAAGGGCCGGGGCTTGGCGGCTACCTGTCCTCGGGCACGGATTTCGAGGATTGCTAGGATGGCCAGGATCACCCACCCGAAACGCGCGCTGTCGACCAATCCGCTGAAATCCTCCGCTCCGCTCGGCGCGGCGCTGGCCTATCTCGGCATCGACGGAGCGATTCCGCTGTTTCACGGCTCCCAGGGTTGCACCGCCTTTGCGATGGTGCATCTCGTGCGCCATTTCAAGGAGGCGGTGCCGCTCCAGACCACGGCGATGAACGAGGTCTCGACCATACTCGGCGGCGCCGACCAGATCGAGGAAGCGATCGAGAACCTGCGCAAGAAATCCGCCCCCCGCTTCATCGGCATCGCCTCGACCGCGCTGACCGAGACCCGCGGCGAGGACGTGGCGGGCGAGCTGAGGGACATCGTCGCCCGCCGCCGGGATTTCGCCGACACCGCGATCGTCTATGCCTCGACCCCCGATTTCGCGGGTGGGATGGAGGACGGCTGGTCCAAGGCAGTCACCGCCATCGTCGAGGCGCTGGTGCCCGAGACCGACCCGGTCTTCCGCGATCCGGACCTGCGCCAGGTCAACCTGCTTGCGGGCAGCCACCTCACTCCCGCCGAGGTCGAGGAACTGGTGCGCCTCGTGCGCGCGTTCGGGCTGAACCCGGTCGTGCTGCCGGACATTTCGGGGTCGCTCGACGGTCATGTCGCCGACGACTGGCGCGGCACCTCGCTGGGCGGGACGCGGGTGGAGGCGATCCCGGCGATGGCGAAAAGCGTCTTCACCCTCGCCATCGGCGAAGCCATGCGCCCGGCGGCGCAGAAGCTGGAAGCGCGTGCCTTCGTGCCCTACCGGGTCTTCCAGTCGGTCACCGGGCTCAAGCCCGTGGATGCCCTGGTCCGCACCCTGATGGGCCTGGCCCATGCCGCCGATGCGCCGCCCTCGGTCAAGCGCGACCGCGCCCGCCTGATCGACGCCTCGCTCGACGCGCATTTCCATATCGGCGGTCTGAAGGTTGCGATCGGCGCCGATCCGGACCTGCTGTTCGCGCTCTCCACCACGCTCGCCGGGCTCGGTGCCGAGATCGTCACCGCGGTCTCGACCACCACCGCGAACGGGGTGCTCGAACGGGTTCCGGCGTCGGAGGTCGTGATCGGCGATCTCGGCGATGTCGAACGCGGCGCGCAGGCGGCCGGGGCGCAGATCCTGGTCACCCATGCCCATGGCCGCCATGCCGCACACCGGCTGCACCTGCCGCTGATCCGGGCAGGCTTCCCGATCTTCGACCGGCTCGGCGCCCAGGACATATGCCGGGTCGGCTACCGCGGCACCCGCGCCTTCCTCTACGAGGTCGCGAATGCCGTGCAGGCCGTCCATCACCGCCCGGCGCCGGAGGATTTCGGCGCCGCCCCCATCGAGAAGGAGTTCGAGCATGACCCGCACACTGCGTCTTGTTGACGAGGCCGCGCCCGAAGGCGGCGAGCGGCCGCTGCGCATCGCCATCGCGACGAACGATCTGGAGCATCTGAACGCCCATTTCGGTTCGGCTCGGAAATTCGCGATCTACGACGTGACCACGACCAACGCCCGCTTCGTCGGCGCCGCCGGCTTCGACGACGTCACTGCGCAGGCGGGCCGGCACGACGACATCGACGACAAGATCACTCCCAAGGTCGAGGCGCTGACCGGCTGCGCGCTGCTGTTCGTGCTCGCCATCGGCGGGCCCTCGGCGGCGAAGGTGGTCAAGGCCGGGATTCACCCGGTGAAGCGCAAGGATCCCGGGTCGATCGCCGACATCATCGAGGAAACCCAGACGATGCTGAAAGGCTCGCCGCCGCCCTTCCTGCGCAAGATCCTGGGCCGCGGCGCGCCGAAACCTTCGTTCATGGACGACGACACCGAGGAATACGCCCAATGACCACCGAGACCGCAACCGCCCCGGCCGCGCCCAGAGGCGGCGAGATGACCGACAGCCCGTTCCTGAAGCAGCTCGCGCAGGTGATCCGGGCCGAGGACAGCTATGGCACCTGGGACGACAAGTCCGATGCCCAGATCATGTCCGAGTTCATCGTGACGAAGGAAGAGCGGCGCGAGATCCCGATCATCGGCGATCCCGACCCGGACGTGATGTGGCGGGTGTCGAAATTCTACGACGCCATCGGCCTGCTGATCGAAAAGCGCACCGGCTGCATGGCGAGCCAGATGCAGAAGATGAGCCATGAGGGCTTCGGCCGCGTGGTGCTGATCGCCGGCCGGCTGGTCGTGGTCTCGAGGCATCTCCGCGACGTCCATCGCTTCGGTTTCGAGACCTACGCCAAGCTCGGCGAAGCCGGCGAGAAGATCACCGACGAGGCGGCCGCCGTCATCGAGAGATTCCCCGAAGCCGCGAGGGCCTGAGCGATGAGCATCGACGAGCTGGAAGCGCAGGTGAAGAAACTCTCCATGCGCTCGACGACCGCGAAGATGAACCTGCACGACCTGTCCGAGGAACTGCCGACCGACTGGGAGAAGATCCCCGACGTGGCCGCAGAGACGTTTCAGGTGTTCAGGGAGCTTGCCGAGGCCCGCAAGGCGCTGAAGGCCGCCAGAAAGACCGCCGCCTGAGCCCTGCGGGTTCGGGGGCGCGGTCCGGCCGGCAGGCCAGGCGGGGGAGGACGAACCCGGCGCAACAGCGCGCCGTTTGACCGACACACGAAGGAGATCCTCATGCCGATCACGGCCTTTACCCGCGGCGGAACCGAATACGTCCCCGAATTCCTGATCGCCATCGACGCCGCGACCTGCATCGGCTGCGGCCGCTGTTACAAGGTCTGCGGGCGCGACGTGATGACCCTCAAGGGCATCACCGACGAGGGTGCGATTGTCGACGCGGACGAGGATGACGACGACATCGAACGGTCGATCATGGTGATGGTCGCGCCGGAGAACTGCATCGGCTGCGGCGCGTGCAACCGCGTCTGCCCGAAGAACTGCCAGACCCATGCCCCTGCCGAAGCCTGACCCCGGGGGCGTCGGCACGGACCGCCCGGTGCTCGACCAGTCCGACTTCGCCTGCATCCTCGCCCATGCGCTGGCCGAGCGGGACCGCGGCCTCGGTACGCTGCCCGACCGCGTCGGCCTCGCCCCCGCGGATCTTGCCCGGCTCGTCGCGCGCTGGTTTCCGGGGCTCGACCTTCCCGACCTCGATCTGCCCTTCCCCGAGCCGCCCGAGGCACAGAAGCAGCTCGCCCTTCTGCTGACCTGGCGCGGCGGCGCGGCGAGCGAGGACGCGCGCTGGCTGGCCTGCATTCTGGCCCGCCGGTCGATGGAGGGAAACCACCTGTGGGAGGATCTGGGCCTGCCGTCCCGCACCGCGCTCGGCGCGCTGATCCGGCGCCACTTCCCGCGCCTCCACGCCGCCAACACCCGGAACATGCGCTGGAAGAAGTTCTTCTACCGCCAGATCTGCGCCGATGCCGGCTTCTCGCTGTGCCTCGCCCCGAGTTGCGGCGAATGTGCGGAATACCGCGAATGCTTCGCGCCGGACTGAACCCGCAACCGGCGCGCCACGTCCCGCACGCGTCACGGACCGCCGGTCATGAATGGACGCCGACCGGCTTGCCGGGGGCGGGCCGCGCCCGCTACCACGGCGCCATGGATCGTCCTGTTCTCAGACCCGCGGTCGAGGGAGACCGCGACGCCATCGCGGCGCTCTGGCACGCAAGCGCCAGCCTGCTGTCTGTCGGTGTGCCGGCAATGCCAAGCGCGGCAGAGTTGCGCCGGCGGCTCGACGCGGAATGCGCCCGAGGCTGGGAAGTGACGGTTGCCGGCACCGCAGGCGGGATCGCCGGTTTCCTCGCCCTGCGGCCCGAGGACGGGGTACTCGATCAGCTCTTCCTCCGGCCCGACTGTCTGGGCCGGGGCATCGGCTCCCTGCTGCTGGCCCATGCCAAGGCGCGCATGCCGACCGGCTTCACGCTCTTCACCCGCCCGGTGAACCGACCCGCGATCCGCTTTTACGAACGCCACGGTCTCGCCTTCCTCCGCGACGAGGTGCACCCGCATTTCGGCGATCCGATCCGCGTCTATGGCTGGCGCGGCACATGAACGGCGCCGCCGATCCCCTCGCACTTCTCGCCGGGGCGGAGGCCGCCCGCACGCGCCCCCTCGAAAGCCGCGCCGCGGTGGAACGGGCGCTGGCTGCGGCACCGGACGACGCGGCGGTCCGCCTCGCCGCCTATCGCTTCTATTTCTACGACCATGACCATGCCGCAGCTTTGGACCAGGCTGTCCTGCTGCTCGCCGGCGCTGCGCGGCGGTTGAACATCGCCACCGACTGGCGCGCCGTCGGCCCCGGCGACGCCGAGTTCACCGCCCATGATTTCGCGCCGGGGCTTTACCTTCAGGCGCTGGTCGCCTTGGGCTATTGCGCCGCGCGGTTGGGCGAAGCGGCGTTTGCCCGCGAGGCGCTGGCGAAGGCGTCCGAACTCGACCCCACCGACCGGTTCGGCGGCGGCTGGATCCTCGCCCATCTGGACGCCTGCGCGCGCCAGGAGGCCGGGGACTGAGCCCCGGCCGGGCGGCTCCGGTCAGCTTCCGTCCTTCAGATGCGCGCCATACGCGACCAGGTCGGCCGGCGACGGGCGGTCGGCGGCCGTGCGCATCTGGTGCCAGAGCGGGTAGGGCAGCGGCCGGCGGCTGACCGCTTCCAGCCGGTCGAGCGCCTCCTGCGGCAGTGTCAGGTCCGCAGCCTTCAGCGTCTCTGCCAGTTGCGCCTCGGTGCGCGCGCCGACGATCAGGCTGTTGACCCCCGGTTGGGCAAGAAGCCAGGCCAGCCCCACCTGCACCGGGCTGGCGCCGGGCAGGCCGTCCGCGACCTCGACCAGCACCTCGACGATGTCGTAGAGCCGTTCCAGATCCGTCACCGGCGGTTCGTTCCACTCCGCGGCATGGCGGGTGCCTTCGGGCTGCGGCTTGCCGCGGCGGTACTTGCCGGTCAGCAGCCCGCCCGCGATCGGCGACCAGATCACCGCCTCGATGCCCTGGTCGACGGCGACGGGCAGAAGCTCGTGTTCGGCCTCGCGCGCCTCCAGGGTGTAGTGGATCTGCTGGGCCACGGGGCGGATCCGCGACTCGCGCTCGGCTGCAGCCAGCATCTTCATGATGTGCCAGGCCGAGAAGTTCGACACGCCCAGATAGCGGATCTTGCCTGCGCCGACGAGGTCGTCGAAGGCGCGCAGCGTTTCGTCCAGGGGCGTCTGCCCGTCCCAGGAATGGCACCAGTAGAGGTCGAGGTAGTCCGTGCCCAGACGGCGCAGGCTCGCCTCGCAGGCCTCGATGATATGGTGGCGCGACAGGCCGCGGTCGTTCGGCCCCTTGTCGCCCGTGGGAAAGCGCACCTTGCTGGCCAGCAGCAGCCGGTTGCGCCGCCCCTTGATCGCCTCGCCCAGCCGCTCCTCGCAGATCCCGGCCGAATAGATATCCGCCGTGTCGAGCATGTTGACGCCCGCCTCGAGCGCCATGTCGATCAGTCGCGCCCCCATCGCTGCATCCTGGTCGCCGACCTTGGCGAACGCGCCACCGCCACCGATCGTCATGGTGCCGAGGACCAGGTTGGAAACCTTCAGGCCGCTGCGGCCGAGTGTCCGGTAGTGCATGTCGATCCCCCTTCGCTGCACGTCGCTGACGCAATCGACAGACCCCATGGCCACCCGGCCCGCCACCTGCCAGCTTGTCGCAGAGGAGAGTAGCCTGCGGCGTTCCGTGGCGCCAGTTGGCCCATACAGGGAGGGCCGGTCCGGTCGAGCAGATGCCGCGGCGCTGACCCGACCTGATTGCGCCACGTGCCGAGTCCGACATGTCGCAAATGCGTCAATGTCGCCGTGGTCCTGCCGGTTCTATCCGACAAATCGTTATCTGACAGGGTGTTAGGAAGTTGGCATATGGCGTGCTTGGCTGTGTCCCGAGAGTTCCCGATCTTTCAGGAGACACCCGAAATGCTCGAAGTCACCGAATCCGCCCGCAAGGCGATCAAGTCCGCCATCGACGGCGCCGAACAGCCGGTCGCGGGTCTCAGGATCATGGTCCAGGGCGGCGGCTGCGCCGGTCTGCAATACGGCATGGCGCTGGAGCTGAGCCGCCAGGCCGATGACACCGTGATCGAGGCCGGCGAGGTGACGGTACTGATCGACCCCGAAAGCCAGTCCTACCTCTCCGGCACCGTGATCGACTTCGTGACCGGTCTCGAAGGCTCCGGCTTCGTCTTCAACAACCCGAACGCCAGCAGCTCCTGCGGCTGCGGCAAGTCGTTCTGCTGAGGGAGGCCGGGCGCATGTGGGAATATACCGACGCGGTCAAGGATCACTTCTTCAACCCGCGCAATGCCGGCGCGATGGCGGACGCGAATGCGGTGGGCGAGGTCGGCTCGCTGTCCTGCGGCGATGCGCTGAAGCTGATGCTGAAAGTCAATCCCGACAGCGAAGTGATCGAGGATGCCCGGTTCCAGACCTTCGGCTGCGGCTCGGCGATCGCTTCGTCCTCGGCGCTGACCGAGCTGATCATCGGCAAGACGATCGACGAGGCCCGCAAGCTCACCAACCAGGATATCGCCGAATTCCTCGGCGGCCTGCCGCCCGAGAAGATGCATTGCTCGGTCATGGGGCAGGAAGCGCTGACCGCTGCCGTCGCCGCCTGGAAGGGCGAGGCGCTGGAGGATGACGACCACGAGGAAGGCGCGCTGATCTGCAAGTGCTTCGCGGTCGATGCCGGTGTGATCGAACGCGCCATCCGCACCAACAAGCTGACTACGCCCGAGATGGTGACCTTCTACACCAAGGCCGGCGGCGGCTGCTCCTCCTGCCGCGAGCCGCTCGAAGAGCTTCTGGCCGAGGTCAACAAGGCGATGGTCGCCGACGGCACGCTGAAGGCCGAGGAAGCCTTCGTCTTCGGCCAGGCACCGGTCGCCGCGCCGAAGAAGCCGAAAGCCAAGGGCTTCGTGATCCCCGACCTGCCGCCGGCCCCCGCTGCCGCCCCGGCGCAGCCGTCCGCCCCGGTGCAGATCGCGCCCCTTGCCGCCGCTCCGGCGAAGCCCGCCCCGGCGCCGGCTGCGGCACCCGCGCCCGCGGCGCCCGCCAGCCGCAGCCCGGTGCAGGAGATCCTCGCCATCTCCCGCGCCATCGACGAACTGCGTCCGGTCTTCCATCGCGACGGCGGCGACGTGGAATTCGTCGACATGGAGGGCAACCTCGTCCTCGTCCACCTCACCGGCGCCTGCTCGGGCTGCCAGCTTGCGTCGCAGACGCTGGGCGGGCTGCAGCAGAAGATCGGCGAAACCCTCGGCCGCCCGGTCCGGGTGATGCCCGTGGCGAAGACCTGAGGAGGCCCTGATGTTCGACAGCAAACCCAGCCCCGTCTATCTCGACAACAACGCCACCACCCGGGTCTATCCCGACGTGGTCGCGGCGATGCTGCCCTTCTTCACCGAGCAGTTCGGCAACGCCTCCTCGATCCACGCCTTCGGCGACGAGGTCGGCAAGGCGATCCGCGCCGCGCGCCGCTCGCTGCAGGCGCTGATCGGCGCCGAATTCGACCACGAGATCATCTTCACCTCGGGCGGCACCGAATCCAACAACACCGCGATCCGCTCGGCGCTCGCGGCCCAGCCCGGCCGCGACGAGATCATCACCTCGACGGTCGAACACCCCGCCATCCTGTCGCTCTGCGACTGGCTGGAAAAGCACGAGGGCGTCACCGTCCACCGCGTCCCGGTGGACAGCGCAGGCCGGCTCGACATCGACGCCTACAAGGCCGCGCTCGGGCCGAAGACGGCGCTGGTCAGCTTCATGTGGGCCAACAACGAGACCGGAACGATCTTTCCCGTCGACGGCCTCGCCGGTCTCGCCAAGGACGCCGGGGCGTTGTTCCACACCGACGCGGTGCAGGCGGTCGGCAAGGTCGAGATCGACCTCAAGTCGACCGATATCGACATGCTGTCGCTCAGCTCCCACAAGCTGCACGGGCCGAAGGGGCTCGGCGCGCTCTATCTCCGCAAGGGGACCCGCTTCCGGCCGCTGATCCGCGGCGGGCATCAGGAGCGCGGCCGCCGCGGCGGCACCGAGAACGCGCCGGCGATCGTCGGGCTCGGCAAGGCCGCCGACTTGGCGCGCGCCACGCTGCCCGCCGACATGGCCCGGATGGCGGCGCTGCGAGACCGGCTGGAAAAGGGCCTGGTGCAGCGGATCGGCCATTGCTTCGTCACCGGCGATCCGCATGACCGGCTGCCGAACACCTCCACCATCGCGTTCGAATACATCGAGGGCGAGGCGATCCTGCTGCTTCTGAACAAGGCGGGCATCGCGGCGTCCTCGGGGTCGGCCTGCACCTCCGGCAGTCTGGAGCCGTCCCACGTGCTGCGCGCGATGAACATCCCCTTCACCGCCGCGCACGGCGCGATCCGCTTCTCGCTGTCGCGCGAGACCACCGAGACCGAGGTCGACCGCGTGCTGGAAGTGATGCCGGCGATCATCGCCCAACTGCGGGAAATGTCGCCGTTCTGGACGTCCGGCGGCGCAGCGCCCGATGGCTTCAACCCTGCCTATGCCTGAGCCCCGCAGCTCCTGACACGAAGGTGACCCCGATGGAGACGATCCGTTCCCGCATGCGCAGTGGCGGCCCGGTGGCGATCTGCGACACGACGCTTCGCGACGGCGAACAGACCGCCGGCGTCGCCTTCTCCGTCGACGAAAGGCTCGCCATCGCGCGCAGCCTCGACGCGGCGGGGGTGGCCGAGGTCGAACTGGGCGTTCCGGCGATGGGCCGGGACGAGATCGCCGACATTCGCCGCCTGGCTGCCGCCCTCGGCCGCGCCGTACCGGTCGTCTGGTGCCGGGCGCGCTTCGCCGACCTCGACGCCGCCCATGCGAC
The DNA here is from genome assembly GCA_020425125.1 of Paracoccaceae bacterium. Lineage (GTDB taxonomy): Bacteria > Pseudomonadota > Alphaproteobacteria > Rhodobacterales > Rhodobacteraceae > Meridianimarinicoccus. Next base: position 103,384 of record JAGQRV010000003.1, read on the forward strand.
CGGCGTGCGGCGGCTGCACTTCGCCATTCCCGTCTCCGAACGCCAGCTCGCCGGCAAGCTCAAGGCCGACCGCGACTGGGCACGGCAGAGCACGGCCGAGCTGGTCTTCTGCGCCGCCAGCCGGGGCTTCGAGGTCTCGGTCGGAGCCGAGGATGCCAGCCGCGCCGACCCGGCCTTCGTGGTCGAGATCGCCCGGATCGCGCGGGCTGCGGGCGCGGTGCGGTTCCGCCTCGCCGACACGCTTGGCATCCTCGACCCGTTCAGCACCCATGCCCTGGTGACACTGGTGCGGCAGGGGGTGGAGCTTCCGCTCGAATTCCACGCCCACAACGATTTCGGCATGGCGACCGCGAACACGCTTGCCGCCGCCGCTGCCGGGGCGACGCATCTGTCGGTCACGGTGAACGGGCTGGGCGAGCGCGCCGGCAACGCCGCGCTGGAAGAGGTCGCCGCGGTGCTCGCCGCGACCGGCGTTTCCACCGGCATCGACCTGACGCGCCTGACGCCGCTCTCGCGCACCGTCAGCGCCGCTTCCGGCCGGCCGCTGCCGGTGTCGAAGCCGATCGTCGGCGACGGCGTCTTCACCCATGAATGCGGCATCCATGTGGACGGCCTGCTCAAGGATCCGCTCAGCTACGGCAGCGAGGCGCTGCAGCCGGAAAGCTACGGGCGCGCCCATGTCTTCGCGGTCGGCAAGCATTCCGGCCGGGCGGGACTCGTTCATGCACTCTGCGCCGCCGGGCTGCCCAGCGACCCCGACACGGTCGACGCCCTTCTGCCGGCGCTCCGGATCTGGTCCGAGACCGCGAAACGGCCGGCCGACGCTGCCGACCTCGCCCTGATGATCGCCGCGATGGAAGGGGCGATGGCCGCCGCCCGCGGCGCCACGGGGCTTCAGCGGGGGGCGCTCTGATGATCCTCGTCCTGCTCGCCACCGCCGCCGCCGCGATCTGCGCAATGCCGCGCCGCCGCCGGATCCTTGCCATGATCGAAGAAGCGCTGCGCACCATGCCGGCCGGCCGTCGCCACGGCGCCGCGCATCGCTTCGCCACTGTTCCCGTCCAGACCCACCGCCCCGGAGCCCGGAAATGACCCTGCTGCGCCTGATCGCCTCGGACTTCGCCTGCATCAGGGCGCGCGACCCGGCCGCCCGCGGCGGGCTCGAGATCGCGCTCTGCTATCCCGGCCTCCACGCCGCGATCGGCCACCGCCTTGCGCATGCGCTGTGGCGGGCGGGCGCCCGCTTCCCGGCGCGGTGCCTGTCGTACCTGACCCGCGCGGTGACCGGCATCGACATTCATCCCGGCGCGCGGATCGGCCCCGGCTTCTTCATCGACCACGGACAGGGCGTGGTGATCGGCGAGACCGCTGTCGTCGGTGCCGGCGTCACGCTCTATCACGGCGTGACCCTGGGCGGCGTCAGCTGGTCGCCCGGCAAGCGCCACCCGACGCTCGGCGACGGCGTGATGGTGGGGGCCGGCGCCAAGATCCTCGGCCCCGTGACCCTGGGCGAAGGCGTCCGCGTCGGTGCCAACTCGGTGGTCGTTTCGGACGTTCCGGCCGAATGCACCGTGATCGGCGTGCCGGCCCGGATCGTCCAGACCGAAGCGAAGCCCTCGGCCGATCCGCTCCGGGTCGACCTGAACCACCACCTGATCCCCGACCCGGTGGGCCGGACGCTGGCACGCCTTGCCGACCGGATCGCCTTTCTCGAAGCCCGCCTGGCGGAGACGCGCGCGACCCGCAGCGAAGCCTCGGCCGCCTCCTTCTCGGTGCCGCCGGGGCCGTGCAACGCGCCGCCCGACCGGCCGCGCCACTAGCCGTCCCGGGCCGCTGTGGTCCGACAGAAGTCCGATGAAAGTCCGATGCAATTCCGAAACCCCGACATCCAGGAGACCCGCGCCATGACCGACCTCGAAGGCAAGTCCGTCCTCGACCGCATCGCCGAGCTGAGCTCCGCCGAGGACATCTTCACCTACCTGCTGCTGCCCTATGAGGAGGCGGTGCTGAACGTGAACCGCCTGCACATCATGAAGCGGATGGGCCAGTACCTGCGCAGCCGCGATTTCGCCGGCATGGACGACGACGCGATCTTCCTCGAAGCCCGCGCGACCCTGAAGCAGGCCTACCAGGACTTCGTCGACTCGACTCCGCTGAAGGAAAAAGTCTTCAAGGTTTTCAAGGATGAAGCCGAGAAGCACGCGCGCCGCTTCGTGGCCGTCGACAGCCTGACCCTGGCCACCAAGTAACCGCGCGCCAAGGAGATCCGGCATGGACGAGAACCACGACATCGACGGCCTCAACATTGTCGTCTGCATCAAGCAGGTCCCCGACTCGGCGCAGATCCGCGTCCATCCGGTGACCAACACGATCATGC
>JAGQRV010000044.1 GCA_020425125.1 Paracoccaceae bacterium
AACAGGACGCGTGATCGGCGACGCATCCTGCCAAAGGCGCCGGTCCGACGAACCGACAGACCGGTGCCGCCGCGTCCTCCGCGTAGTGCTACCGCGTGACCGACATCGGCAGGGCCGGCGCGTCCGCGGCACCTGCGGTCCTGCAAGATGCACAAGTCCATGAGGTTTCCGTCGCATTCCATGGCATTGGCACCACCGGCTTCGGACAGTGCTGCGCCAGCGCGCTTGCCGACATCGTATCAATTAATTATAATGTGTCTATCCGTCGACGTGGCCGCCGCCACTTGCCTCCGACCCAACGGAGCAGGCGCTTCGGTCGCCACAAGGACGCGCAGACCGCAGGAACCGTCCATGACTGACGCACGCCCGTCGCAGAGCCCGATCCGAAAGCCGGATGGAGGTGATGCGGTGCCGGACGATGGCGCTGCCGGCAGTATCGAGGAAATCGTCGACCGCTCGGAGGAGGCCGTGGCCTTTCTCAAGGCGCTCGGCCATGGCGGGCGGCTCCGGATCCTCTGCCACCTGATCTCAGGCGAAAAGACGGTGAGCGAACTCGAAGCGCTGCTCGGCCTGACCCAGTCGGGGGTCAGCCAGCAACTCGCCCGGCTTCGCCTGGAGGGCCTGGTGCAATCGCGCCGGGACGGCCACGCGATCCATTATTCGATTACCGATCCGAAAGTGATCCAGCTGGTCGCCCTTCTGGGCCAGCTGTTCTGCACGCCGGCCGATCCGGCCTGAACTGTACGGCCGGCCGCTTCGGGCCGGACACGATCCGGCCCCTCCGGCCAGAGCAGCCGGTCGCACGAAACACCGCCCGAACCGAGAGGCGCGGGTGCTAGGACGACAGGCCGCAGGGCGTGGATCAAGGCGGTCCGGCTCTCCCTTGCAGCGGCACAGATCGCGACCCCGATCCGCAACGGGCCAGGAAGGCGCCGCCAGGCCCAGACTGCGTGCCGTGACCTGCCCGCGCAGCAATCGGCCCGACCTGCTGCCCGGGGTCTTGCCGGAACCTGCATCGCCGACTAGGCAAGAACGGAAATGGCGGGAGGAGCCATGGCACCGCACTCGGATTCGAGCCAGCTGTCGCCGTTCAGGTACCGGATATTCGCGACGATCTGGGGCGCATCCCTGATCTCGAACCTCGGCACGCAATTGCAGCAGGTCGGCGCCGGCTGGCTGATGACGAGCCTGACCACCTCGCCCGACAAGGTGGCACTTGTGCAGTCGGCCGTGGCGCTGCCGGTGATGCTTTTCGCGCTCGTCGCTGGCGCGCTCGCCGACAATATCGACCGGCGCCGGCTGATGCTGACAGCGCAGGGCTTCATGCTTGTCACGGCGCTGGCACTGACGGCGCTGGCCTGGGCCGGCCTGCTGACGCCGTGGTCGCTTCTGGGCCTGACCTTCCTGCTGGGTGCCGGGCAGGCCCTGAACAATCCGGCCTGGCAGGCGTCGGTCGGCGACATGGTGCCCCGGGCCGAGCTGCCGCAGGCCGTGGTGCTGAACTCGATCGGCTTCAACATCGCCCGAAGCATCGGCCCGGCAATCGGCGGCCTGATCGTCGCGGCGGCGGGAGCGGCGGTCGCCTTCGCGATGAACGCCGCGAGCTTCCTCGTGATGCTTGGCACGCTGGTCAGCTGGCGGACGGAGCCGCGCAAGGCCGCGCTCCCGCGCGAAGAGATCTGGCGGGCGGTGGTCGACGGCGTCGCGTATGTTGCCATGTCGCCCAACCTGCTGCGGGTGCTCCTGCGCGCCTTCCTGTTCGGCTTCGGCGCCGTCGCCCTGCTGGCGCTTCTGCCAGTGGTCGCACGCCACATGCTCGATGCCGGACCGCTCTCCTACGGTCTGATGCTGGGCGCGTTCGGGATGGGCGCGATCCTCGGCGGCCTGCTCAATCCGCGGCTGGCCGCAGTGCTGTCCGGCGAGGGGCGGGCACGGGCCGGCTTCGTGCTGTTCGGGCTGGCTCTGGTCTGGCTTGCGGTCAGCCGCGATCTCTGGGTCAGCGCTCCCGCACTGGCGCTCGCCGGCGCGTCCTGGGTGCTAACGCTCTCGCTCTTCAACGTCATGGTGCAACTTTCGACACCGCGCTGGGTCGTGGGACGGGCAATCTCGCTGTACCAGACGGCGGTCTTCGGCGGCATGGCGCTTGGCTCCTGGACATGGGGCGGCGCGGCGGCACGGTTCGGCGTTCCAGCGGCCCTGGCAATCGCCGCGGCCACCCTTGCCGTCGGCGCGCTGGTCGGCCTGGCGCGCCGACTTCCCGAACCCGGGCTGATCGATCTCGATCCGCTGGACCGGTTCCGCGAACCGGAGCTTCAGCTCGACCTGCGCCTGCGCAGCGGCCCGATTGCCGTCACCGTGGAATACGAAATCCGTCAGGAAGATGTGGCGGAGTTTCTGGCAAACATGGCGGTTCGGCGGCGCATCCGGGTCCGTGACGGCGCCCGGAGATGGGCGCTGCTGCGCGACCTGGAGAACCCGCGGCTCTGGAGCGAAAGCTACCACGTGGCGACCTGGACCGAATACCTGCGCCACAACATGCGCCGGACCCGGGCCGACGCCGACAACCTCGACCACCTGCGCGCCCTGCATCAGGGCGAGGGCCATCCGAAGGTCCACCGGATGATCGAGCGTCCAACCGTCCCGCGCCACGACGACATGCCATTGCGGAGCGTGTCCGAACTGGCGCCGTGAGGGGCCGCCAATCCGCAGCAATGGTTAACGCCACGCCTTGCCTGAAGATACATTTGAATGTAATTTTTCACACATGCGCGATATGCCCGACCCCGTCCCGGAGCTGGAGCCTGCGGCCGCCGAGCTGATGCTCGCGGTCGGGCAGCTGAGCCGCCGGATCCGGAGCGAATCCGCGCCGCACGCACTCAGCCTGTCCCAGGCCAGCGTTCTGGCACGGCTGGAAAGGAAGACCGGTTTGTCCACCGCGGATCTGGCGCGCGCCGAAGCGATGAAGCCCCAGTCGATGGGAAAAATCCTCGTCGATCTGGAACGCGCCGGTCTGGTCGAACGGCATCCGCACCCGTCGGATCGCCGTCAGTTCCTGTACCGGCTCACCCGCCGCGGCACGCAAATGCGCCAGCGTGGCAGCGCCCTGAGCCGGTCGTGGATGATCGACGCGATTGCGCGGCTGGATGTCTGTGACCGGAAGCGGCTCATCGAGAGCCTGCCGGTGATCAGGCTGGTTGCGGAGTCCTGAGGTTCCGCCGTCACCGATGCTCTTAGTCCCGAGAGATCGGCGTCAGACTGCCAGGGCCGGCGATGCCAGGCCGCGTTTCTCGCGTATCGGCAGATTGATCAGCGTGCTGAAGGCACCGACGCCCACGCCCACCCACCAGACCAGCGTATAGCCGCCGGTGAGGTCGTAGAGCCGCCCGCCCAGCCAGACACCCAGAAACGATCCGACCTGGTGGCTGAAGAAGACGATGCCATAAAGCGTACCCATGTAGCGCAACCCCCAGATATGGGCGATGAGCCCCGAGGTCAGCGGCACGGTGGCCAGCCAGAGCGCACCCATGACCAGCGAGAACAGCAGCACGGTCGCTGGCGTGACCGGGGTCAGGATGAACCAGGCGGCAGTCACGGTCCGGGCCGCGTAGATCGACGACAGGAGGTACTTCCGCGGAAACCAGCGTCCCGCCCAGCCTGCGGCCAGCGTCCCGCCGATATTCGCCAGTCCGATCACCCCGATGGCTGCGGCACCCAGGGCCGAGGTCGAGCTGATGCCGAGCCCCGCGAGCGTGCCGGTCGGGCTGATCGGCCCGCAAAGCTCGGTGACGAAAGCGGGAAAATGCGCGGTGATGAAGCCGAGCTGATAGCCGCAGGAGAAGAAACCGAGGAAGATCAGCGTGAAGGACGGATCCCGCATCGCCCGGCCGAGGATCCGGCCCATGCTTTCCTCGACCTCGGCCCGGCTTGCCTGCGGGGCGCGGACCATCGGCAGGAAGATCAGCGCCGCAACGATCAGGACCGCAAAGACCAGGAAGACCGACGACCAGGGCATCACGCCCAGCAGACCCTCGGCCAGCGGCGGGCCCACCACCTGTCCCGCCGACCCGGCCGCGGTCGTGACCGCCAGCGCCATAGATCGATGCGCATCCGAACTGGCCCGCGCCACAACCGCGAGGATGACCCCGAAGCCGGTCCCAGCGATCCCGAAGCCGACCAGAACCTCAAGCATCTGGTGCTGAAGCGGTGTGACCGCGAAGGCCGACAGCACCAGCCCGCACGCATAGAGCAGCGCACCCAGCACAATCGCCCTGCGGTCGCCCCAGCGTTCCGCAATCGCACCGAAGATCGGCTGGCCGAACCCCCAGGCAAGGTTCTGGATCGCAATCGCAAGCGAAAAGTCCGCCCGCGGCCAGCCGAAGGCGGCGGCAATCGGCAGCTGGAACACACCGAAAGAGGCGCGGATCGCGAAGCTCACCAGCAGGATCGCGCAGCCGGCAAGCAGGACGGGAGTGATGAGGCGGGATGTGCTCATGCAGCCTTATCGCGGCGGCGGCTCCATCGGTCCAACGCATATGCGTGATGCCATCCATCACCATACAGAATGGATGAAGGAACAATCGCCGGCGATTTGTCGAACGTGCCTTGCCGCCGGGCCTTGCGCACAGTCCGGGTCATGGCCGATAGCTCACCGCCATGACCGATGCACCGACGTTCGAGATCTTCCTTGCGGCACCGCCGGGGCTTGAAACTGCCCTGCTCGACGAGGCGGCAGAGCGCGGCTTCGCCGCCGCTGCCGCGGTGCCGGGCGGAGTGACGGTGACAGGCGGCTGGCCCGAGATCTGGCGCGCCAATCTGGAGTTGCGCGGCGCGAGCCGGGTTCTGGTCCGCATCGCCAGCTTCATGGCGTTCCATCTCGCGCAACTCGACAAGCGCGCCCGAAAGGTGCCGTGGGCCGAGTTCCTGCGGCCGGGCCAGGCGGTCAAGGTGGAAGCAACCTGCAGGGCGTCGAAAATCTACCATGCCGGCGCGGCTGCGGACCGGATCGGCGCCGCCATCACCGACGCCCTCGGGCCGTCGTCTTCGCCGGATGCCCCCATCCGGGTTCTGGCCCGGATCGAGGACAATCGGGTCACGATCAGCCTGGACAGTTCCGGGGACCCGCTGCACCGGCGCGGCCACAAGGAAGCCGTCGGCAAGGCGCCGATGCGCGAAACGCTGGCCGCGCTTTTCCTGCGCCAATGCGGATATCGCGGAGGTGAACCGGTTGTGGACCCGATGTGCGGCTCGGGCACTTTCGTGATCGAGGCGGCGGAAATCGCGAGCGGTCTGCTTCCGGGCCGTATCCGGCGTTTCGCCTTCGAGGAGTTCGCCGGCTTCGACCCCGCGGCTTGGCAGGAGATGCGCGCGGGCGGCAAGACTGTCCCGGGGCCGCCGCAGTTCCACGGCTTCGACCGCGACGCGGGCGCGATCAGCGCCGCCGAAGCGAATGCCGCGCGCGCCGGTGTTGCGGACGTGACTGCGTTCTGCTGTCAGCCGATCGGCGCGCTTGCGCCGCCGGGCGGGCCTCCGGGCCTTGTGATCGTCAACCCGCCCTACGGCGCCCGGATCGGCAACAAGAAGCCGCTCTATGCACTTTACGGCAGTTTCGGCGAGGTGATGAAAACGCGGTTTTCCGGCTGGCGAGTCGGGCTGGTGACCAGCGATCCGGCACTTGCCCACGCCACCACGCTGCCCTTCGCCGAGACCGGACCGCCGGTCGATCATGGCGGGATCAGGATCCGCCTCTACCGCACAGGCCCGCTTGGCTGAGCTGTTGTCGCGGCTTCAGCCGCCGCGCCGGCGCACCGTGTCGAGGATCGCGCGGGCCACCATCAGATCGAGATGCGCCCCGCCACCGTTCTTGAACAGGGTGATGTCGTCGGGGTCACGGGAGAAGGCCGCGAGGTCGTAGTAATCGGCGATCACATCCTCGCGCGTGATGGTACCCGCTGCCAGCGGGATCTTCAGCTCGCCGATATGGTCGAGCGTGGTGGCGTAGCTGTCCACGAAGATGCGCGCCCGCTGCATCGCCACGTCGTCCGCCTCCCGCAGATCCGCCCGGAAGGCGCCGATCAGGTCGACATGCTGACCGGGGCGCAGCCAGTCGCCACGGATCAGCGGCTCCGGCGCCATCGTGGCGGTGGTGATGATGTCGGCCTCGGCCACGGCGTCCGCAAGGTCGTCGGCGACGCTCATCCGATGCGTCTCGGCCAGATCCTCGGCCTTGGCGCGGGTGCGATTCCAGATCAGGAAACGCGCCTTGGGCCAGACCGAGCGATAGGCGAAGACCATGCTTTCCGAGACCGCCCCCGCGCCCACGACCAAGATCGTGCGAACCTCGGGCGGGGCCAGCAGGGTCGCGGCCAGCAGGCTGTCGCCGGCGGTCTTCCAGCGCGTCACGAGGTTGAAGTCGACCATCGCCTCGAGCTGGCCGGTCCGGTCGTTGAAGAGGCTCACCGCCCCGTTGACCATCGGCAGGTCGCGCTGCGGATTGCCCGGAAACACCGTCGCCACCTTCACCGCCGAGCCCAGACCGTCGATCATCGCCGCGCGGACCATCAGCGTGTCCTCGCCGCGCTTCAGGAACGTGTCGTCGACGACCGCCTTCGGGTGGCGGTGGCCTTCGGCGATCGCCTCGGTGATCCCGTGCCAGGTGAGGAAATGGTTGGCCTCGAACCCGATATAGTCGACACCGCGCATCAGCCCGCAGCCCTTTCCGGTTGTGGCAGAAGCCCCTCGGCTTCAAGCCGTGCCGCCCATCCCGCGGGTCCGTCGAACAGATGCGTCTGCCAGTCCCGCGCCGCAGCGGCGGCGATGTTCTCGGGCTTGTCGTCCACAAAGAGAAGCCGGCCAGGCGCGAGTCCGGTCTCCGCCTCGACCATGGCATAGATCGCCGGATCAGGCTTGGTAACGCCCATATGGCCGGAAATGAAGCGGCGGTCGAATTCCGACAGGAAGTCGAAATGCTCCTCGGCCAGCGCGAAACTCTCGATGCCGAAATTCGATAGCGCGTACACCGGAACGCCGCGCTCACGGAGTGCGCGCAGGATCGCGATCGACGGCTCGATCCGGGGTGTGGCCAGTTCGAGCCAGCGGTCGTGCCACATCCGGATCTCGTCGCGGTAATCCGGGTAACGCTCGGCCCAGGCATAGACGGTCGTCTGGAAATGGCCGCCCCGGTCGACTTCGTCATTCATGCCGTGCAGATCGACCTCGGCGAACATGGCACGCCGCCGCTCGAGCCCGACCTCGGCGTCATAGAAGCGTTCCGGCTGCCATTCGATCAGCACGTTGCCGATGTCGAAGATCACTGCGTCGATGGTCATCAGGTCCCTCGGCTGGCTCGGGTCAGGGCGGAGTCGAGCGCTTGCAGGAAACGCGAGCGGTCGGCCTTTGTAAACCCGGACCCGCGGCCCTGGTGGAACGGGTCCGCAGCGCGGATATCGGCCATCAGGTCGCGCACCGCGAGCCGCGCGCCGATATTGGCCTGCGTCAGGTCTTCGCCGCCATGGGTCACCACTGCGGCGCCGCGCTTCAGGCAGGCGTCGGCCAGGACGATATCGCCGGTCACCACCACGTCGCCTGGGCCCGCTTGGGCCGCAATCCAGCGGTCGGCGACGTCCGGGCCCTCGTCGACGATCACCAGTCGCACCCGCGGGTTGGCGGGGGGACGGATGCCGCCATTGCAGACCAGCACCAGATCGGCGCCGTGGCGCATCGCCACCCGCTCGGCCTCGGCCTTCACCGGGCAGGCATCGGCATCGACATAGACCGTCACCCGGCCAGAGCCGCCGCATGAAACTCGAGATGATCGGCGATGAAGGTGGCGACGAAGAAATAGCTGTGGTCGTACCCGGCCTGCATCCGGAAGGCGCCGGACTGCCGCCGTTCGGCCATCGCCCGGGCCAGATCGGCAGGCCGCAGCAGGTCAAGGAACTGGTCGTTCGCGCCCTGGTCGATCAGGAGCGGCGCGTCGAGCCCCACCTCGCGCATCAGCCGCGTCGCATCGTGGTGCGCCCAGGACGCCTCGTCGGGGCCGAGATAGGCGGTGAACTGCTTCCGGCCCCAGTCCGACGCGCCGGGATGCGCAATCGGCGCAAAGGCCGAGACGCTGGCGAAGCGGCCCGGATGGCGCATCGCCAGGGTCAGCGCGCCATGCCCGCCCATGGAATGCCCGGTGATCGCCTGCCGCTCCGGATCGATCGGAAAGGCGGCGTCGATGACCCGCGGCAACTCGTCCGCGATATAGCTCCACATCCGGAAATGCGGTGCCCAGGGCGACTCGGTCGCATCCACGTAGAAGCCCGCGCCCTGACCCAGATCGTAGGCCCCGTCATCCGCAACCCCTTCGCCCCGGGGCGAGGTGTCGGGAAAGACCAGCGCCAGCCCGTGCCGGGCGGCGAAGCGCTGCGCGCCTGCCTTCACCATCGCATTCTCGTGGGTGCAGGTGAGTCCCGAGAGATACCACAGGACCGGAACCGGCCCTCTTTCGGCCTGCGGCGGCAGGTAAAGGCCGAACGTCATGTCGCAGCCGCAGACGGCCGATGCATGGGTGTAGACGCCCTGAACCCCGCCGAACGCCCGGTTTTCCGATTTCGTCTCCATCGCGTTCCTTCCTCCGCGGCGGTCCCGGGCCATGGCTAGACCCCGCGACCCGGACAGGCAAGCCCCGGCGGTCCTAGCCGCCCGTGACCAGAGAGATCACGACCGGCAGGGTCGCGACGCTGGCCATTGTCGAAAGCAGGATCGCAGTCGAAGCGCGCTGGGGCGCGACCCGGTAATGCTGCGCCAGGATATAGACATTGCCCGCAACCGGCATCGCCGCCACAGCGACCAGGACCGGATAGGACTGCGGCGCGACCGGAAAGAGGAAACGCGCGGAAAGGGCGACGGCCAGCGGATGAAGGACGACCTTGCAGGCGGAAAGCCAGCCCGCAATCGCCAGCCGCTCGGCCGACCTCCCCGCGAGGGAGGCGCCGATGACAAAAAGCGCCCCCGGCGTTGCGGCCGATCCCAGCGTCGTCAGGAAGGACAGGAACGGCGCCGGCAGCGACCAGCCCGCGGCCGACCAGGCCAGCCCGGCGACGATCGACACGATCATCGGGTTGGCGATCAGACCGCGCCCCACCTGCTTGAACGCCCTTAGTGTCAGGCCCCGGTCGCGGTCCAGCGTGATCAGGATGACGATGAGGCTTGAGAACACGATCAGATCGACCGAGAGGACCAGCAACACCGGACCAGCGGCGCCCTCGCCCAGAAGCAGGACCAGGATCGGCAGCCCGAGGAAGCTCACATTTCCGATGACCGAACATTGCGCCTCGACCGCAGCTTCGGCCATGCCGCAGCCCCTGAGGACGGCCACCACCGTCGTCAGCAGATAGATCGTGACGCTCGCCGCGACGTACGCCTGCACCAGCGTCCAGTCGAGAATCGCCGCGAGGCTGAGCTGCGCCGCGAAGCGAAACAGCAGCGCCGACAACGCGAAATAGAACACGAACCCGGTCAGCGCCGCATTCGCCTCAGGCGCGAAGATGCCGGTTCGGACCGCTCCATAGCCGAGACCGACGAGCGCGAAGAAGGGCAGCGTCTGCATGAACACCACGAGCATGGTCCGCGGATATCACGCAACCCTGCACCTGCCCAGCGCGCCCCGTACTTGAACCGCCCGTCGCGGCATACCTATGTTCGATAGGTCAAGAGGGAGGCCGGCGTGACCCATTTGAGCCGCGAGATTCGGCGGGGACGCAAGTTCGACGATGTGGTCGCCGGCGCCCGCGACGTGTTTCTTCGGGAAGGCTTCGAAGGCGCCAGCGTGGACGCCATCGCCAAGGCCGCGGGCGTGTCGAAGGCGACGCTCTACAGCTACTTCCCCGACAAGCGGCTGCTGTTCCTGGAGGTCGCCCGGACCGAATGCCTGCGCCACGCCGAATCCGCGATGGTTCTGGCCCGCACCGGCCAGGGCGTCGCGGCGACGCTCAAGGACGTGGCGCGGCGCATCACCGGGCTTTACCTGTCGGATTTCGGTCTCCAGGTCTTCCGCATCTGTGTCGCCGAATGCGACCGCTTTCCCGAACTCGGGCGCACCTTCTACCAGTCCGGCCCGGCCCTGGCGCGCGAACGGCTTGCGGCGTTCCTCTCTGCAGCCGTGGCCAAGGGCGAGCTTGTGGTACAGGACTGCCACCTTGCCGCCGACCAGTTCGTCGAGCTTTGCAAGGCCGACCTTTTTGCCCGCCGCGTGTTCAATGTCCGCGAGCGCATCACCGATGCCGAAATCGAGCGGGTGATCGACGGGGCGGTCGAAACCTTCATGGCCCGCTACGGCCGCCGGACCGGACCGTCCTGAAACCGAACCCGAGCCGCGGGATCCGCCCGGCGCGTCAGGACGCCCGCCGCGGATTTCTCGCCCGTTCGGTGGCCGATTTCAGTTGTCCGCAGGCCGCCATGATGTCTTCGCCGCGGGGGGTGCGGATCGGGCTTGCATAGCCCGCCTTGTAGATGACGTCGGCGAAGGCGCGGATCCGCGCCTCGGACGACCGCCGGTAGGGCGCGCCCGGCCATTCGTTGAACGGGATCAGGTTGATCTTCGCCGGGATCCCCTGGATCAGCTTCACCAGCCGCCGCGCATCTGCATCGCTGTCGTTCACCCCGTCGAGCATCACGTATTCGAAGGTGATCCGCTCGGAGTTCGACAGTTTCGGATAAGCGCGGAGCGCATCGAGCAGTTCGGCGATGTTCCACTTCCTGTTGATCGGCACGAGCCGGTCGCGGATCTCGTCCGTGGTGGCATGGAAGCTTACTGCCAGCATGCAGCCGATCTCTTCGGCCGTACGCGCAATCTCGGGCACCACGCCCGAGGTCGACAGCGTGATCCTCCGCCGGCTCAGGCTAATCCCCTCGCCGTCCATCACGATCTTCATGGCGTCTCGGACAGATTCGAAATTGTAGAGCGGCTCGCCCATCCCCATCAGCACGATGTTCGACAGAAGCCGCGTTTCGTCCTTCGGCGCCCGCCCCGGTTCGGGCCATTCCCCCAGATCGTCCCGCGCCAGCATCACCTGGCCCACGATCTCGGCCGCGGTCAGGTTGCGCACGAGCTTCTGGGTGCCGGTATGGCAGAACGAACAGGTCAGCGTGCAGCCGACCTGCGACGAGATGCAGAGCGTGCCGCGATCCTCTTCCGGGATGTAGACGGTCTCGACCTCGTGCCCGCCGGCGATCCGCACCAGGTATTTCCGCGTGCCGTCCTCGCTCACCTGGCGCGCGACGATCTCGGGAACCGCGATGACGAAATGCGCGGCCAGGAGCGCGCGGTAGGTCTTCGCGAGATTGGTCATCGCGTCGAAGTCGCGCACGCCCTTCTGATAGATCCACTGCCAGATCTGGTTCTCGCGCATCTTCGCCTGCGCTTCGGGCGTGCCGGCCGCGACCAGCGCCGCGCGCAGCTCCGGCCGCGTCAGCCCGACAAGGTTGCGCCGCCCTTCCTCCGGCAGGTTGCGCGGCAGGGTCAGCACGTCCTGGGTGATCGGCGCAGAAGCGGTCATGGCAGGGGTCCGGTCCGGGAAGACCTCGCTTCATACACGATTGCGCCGCACTTGCAAAGCATCCCCGGATTTGCCGCGAAATCGAGGCAGTACCACCGCACAAGGGCCGCTTGACCGGCGCGGAACATGCTATTCTGGACCGCACGAGACTCGGTCGTTGGAGGAGACGATGTGCATTCGTCCGGGGCTTCTGGGATGGGTCGCAGCGGGCGCGCTGCTTTCGGCCGCCGGCCTTCCGGCACAGCCGGTCACGGAGGATGACAGTGACGCCCTGACCGCGGAGGAACTGGCCGAAGACGCCCTGACCGCTGCGATCCTCGCGCCCTGGACCGGCGATCTCGACGGCATGATCAAGCGCGGATACGTCCGGATCGGGGTCGGCGACGAACCGGTCTTCTTCTTCTATGACGGTCCCGAGCCGCAAGGGATCACCGTCGATATCGCGCGGGAATTCGAGAAGCATTTGCGCGCCACGCTGGGCAAGGCGGCGGCGACGCTCACGGTGACCCTGGCGCCGATCACCCGAGACCGGATGCTCGATGCGCTGGTCGACGGCGAGGTCGACATCCTGGCAGCAAATCTCACCATCACGCCTGCGCGCAGCGAACGGGTCGATTTCGGCGATCCCACCCTGACCGGCGTGTCCGAGATCGTCGTCACCGGTCCGGCGGCCCCGCCGGTTGCCACTCTGGACGATCTCGCCGCCACCCGGATTCATGCCCGGCCATCCAGCAGCTATTTCGAACATCTGGCGACGCTGAACGCGGCCCGGACCGCGGACGGCCGCGATCCGATTCCGGTTGTGGCGGCGGACGGAAACCTCGACGATGCCGACCTTGCCGAGCTGGTCTCTGCCGGGGTGCTTCCCGCCATCGTTCTCGACGACCACAAGGCTAGGCTCTACGCGGAGATCTATCCCGACCTGACGCTGCACGAGGACATCGCCGTGCATGAGGGCGGCGAGATCGCCTGGGCCATCCGCAAGGACTCGCCGCAGCTGAAGCAGGCGATCAACGGATTTCAGGACAAGGCCGCGAAGGGTACCGAGATCGGCAACATCCTGTTCCGGCGCTGGTTCGGCGATGCCGAGCGGGTCCGGAACGCGATCGCCCCCGGCGAGGACACGAAATTCAGCGAAACCTTCGGCATCATCCGGACCCATGCCGAAGCCTACGATTTCGACCCGATCCTGATCGCGGCTCAGGGCTATCAGGAATCCGGCCTCGACCAGTCCGTCCGCAGCCGGGCCGGCGCCATCGGCATCATGCAGGTTCTGCCCGCCACGGCGGCCGATCCCAATGTCGCCATCCCCGATATCGAAACAGCCGATCGCAATGTGGAGGCTGGCGTGAAATACCTGCGCTTCCTGCGGGACCGGTATTTCAGCGACCCCGAGATCAGCGACCTCGACCAGGCGCTGTTCGCCTTCGCCGCCTACAATGCGGGACCGCGCAACATCGCCAAGGCCCGCAAGCGCGCCGCGGCGATGGAACTCGACCCCAATCGATGGTTCGGCAATGTCGAGGTGGCGGCGGCCCGCACCATCAGCCGCGAGCCGGTGATCTACGTCCGCAACATCCTGAAATACTACACCTGCTACACCATCTATCAGACGGCGCAGAACGCCGACTGAAGCGCGACCTGCCGCGCGCGTTTCAGCTGTCGCAGCGCTTCATCGCGTCGTCGTAGGCGGCGGTGAACCCCATCAGCGAGAACGTGTCCTTGGTCGCGGTTCCCCGCGACGACCGGCCCTCGATCACCGCTTCGGAGCCGCGCTTCATCGCCGTGGCGATGCGCCGGTCGTCGTCCGGGGACGCGGCCCAGGCCATTTCCCCATCGGTGAACAGCTCGAACTTGGCGTCGCCTACGGTGAGCGACACGGTGGACCCGTCGGCGAAGGGATAACCGCCCATGAAGGACACCTCGCCCAGCTGCTTGCTGTCGGGCCAGAACGACACGAACATGAAGATGTCGCCGCGCCGCACCGCCACCTTGCGCCCGTCCTTGGTATTCACCGTGTCCTTCGGGGCCGAGACCACCCAGCATTGCTTGGGCTTGTCCTCGACGAATATGCTCCAGTCCGACTGTGCCGCGACCCGGGTTGCGGCCCCGGTCGCGCTGGCCATGCCAGCCAGCAGAGCCACCGTCACGGAAATGCCTGCCATCATGCGAGGATTCATCAACGTCTCCTTGCCGTCAGAAATCTGCCACGTCGCACCTGGGACCGGGTCTTCCGCCCGCTCCACCGGCACGTCCTCTGTGCCGCACTCTAGCGAAAACGGCCCCGGGCCGAAAGGCCAAACGGGCAGAATTTCCGAGCGTCGCAAGGCTCAGGCGAAGTCGTCCCGAGCATAGCCCTGCAGGTAGAGCAGCGCTGTCAGATCGCCGTGATTGATCCTCAGCGCGCACTGCTCGGCGACCCGCGGCTTGGCGTGCAGCGCCACACCCATTCCGGCCAGGCCGAGCATCCCCAGATCGTTGGCACCGTCGCCCACCGCGATCACTGCATCGAGTCCGATCCCCAGGTCCCTGCTGATCTCGCGCAGTGCCGCCACCTTGGCCTCGCGGCCCAGGATCGGCTCTACCGGAATGCCGGTCAGCCGGCCCTCCGCGATCCCCAGCGTATTGGCCCGATGCTCGTGAAAGCCCAGCGCCGCCGCCACCTTTCCGGTGAAGGCGGTGAAGCCGCCCGACACCAGCACGCAGCGCGCGCCGGCCGCCGTCATCGTCGCGACCAGCTCGCACCCGCCGGGCATGAAGCTGATCCGCTCGTCGTAGACCCGGTCGATGACGGCGGCGTCGAGCCCTTTCAGCAGACCGACCCGTTCCCTCAGCGCGCCCTCGAAGTCCAACTCGCCGTTCATCGCCCGCGCGGTGATCTCGCGAACATGGGCGCCGACGCCGGCAATCTCTGCCAGTTCGTCGATGCATTCCTGCCGGATCATCGTGCTGTCCATGTCGGCCAGCAGCATCCGCTTGCGCCGGCCCGCGACCGGCACCGCGTTGAGGTCGATCCCCGCTTTCTGGAACGCGGCCCATTGATCCCGAAAATCGGCCGGGAGCGCCGCGGTCTCGAACTCCGCCGCCTCGCCGGGCGCAAGCCAGTGCATCGCACCGCCGCCCCAGGCGTCGCTCAGTGCCGCGACCCGGTCCGGATCGAGCGCAGGACGGGCAGGATCGGTCGACAGGATCACGGCATACATGGGCTACTCCGGCGCTGGTTCCGCGCTCCTATCCCACGGACGCGCGACCTGTGCCAGTCTTCCGCCCGAGACTGGCGCAGGCGGCCTGTTTTGACCGGCGCCGTCAGCCCTGGGGCAGATCGTTGAAGCTGTCCCGATAGACCCGCCAGACCCCGTCATCGCCGCGGCGCCAGACCGTCAGAACCTTGTAGGCATGGTTCGTCTTGGCACCGTGGCCATCGGTACGGGTGGCGTAGTCGCGCACGACTTGAATGACGATGCTGTCCCCGACGACAGTGACGGAATCGACCTTGCGGGTCAGGTCGCCGAAGCCCGCCTTCAGGAACGCGGTGTACATCTTCTCGATCTCCGCGCGCCCCTCCACGACCTTCCAGCCGGGTGACAGCGAAATGGCATCTTCGGTAAAGGACTGGGCGACCGCCGCCGCATCGCCTGAATTGAACGCCTGCAGGAACGCATCGCTGGCCGCCGCCACGTCCTCGGCCGGCCCGCCAAAAGCCGCGGCGAGCGGCATCGCGCCCGCGGCCAGGGATAGTCCGAATGTCCGCCAGATAGTCATCATCCACCTCCCTCGGTTGCGAGACGAGGCAGAGCCGGGCGTGTCCGCCCCGACCCGGAAAGCCTACACCACAGGGCCCGAAAAATCTCCTGTGTTTGGCTCGCTGGCTTCGGATGTCCGGCCGGGCTACCGCACGGGACCGGCCGGAAACTCGATCCGGGTGCTACTTGTCCGGCAGCGGCGGCAGGGTGCGGATGTAGAGGATCACCGCATTCAGATCCTCGGGAGTCATCCGGGCTAGGTAGGGGTACGGCATCGGCGGCGACATCTTCGATCCGTCCGGCGCGATGCCCTTGGTGATGATCGTCTTGAGCTGATCGTCGGTGAGATCCGCAATCCCGTCTTCGCTCGACGTGATGTTCGGCGCCGTCACCTCGCCCCACGGCCCGCGAAACACGAAGCCGCCGCGTCCCAGATCGGTGTCAAGCGCCGGTCCCTGCGGCCCCATCGGCGTGTGGCATTCCAGGCAATGCGCGAGACTGACCAGGTAATGCCCGTATTCCACCGTCTCGCCGCGCGGCACGTCCGGCACCGACTTGATCGGCGGCCCGTAGGCCGGCGGCAGCGGGAAGCCGTAGACCGAATCCGGCACCGTGTTCTCGACCGCCGGCACGGTGCGCAGATAGGCGACGATCGCCGCCAGGTCGCTGTCCGAGATGTCCTTGTAGAAGCTGAAGGGCATCGGCGGACCGATCAGCGAGCCGTCGGGGCGGATGCCCTCGCGGATCGCCCGGGCCAGTTCCGCGTCGCTCCAGCCGGCGACCTCGCCGCCCGGCGTGATGTTCTTGGCATAGGCCTTTATGCCCTGGTCGTCGATCACCAGGAACCCCGCCAGATCCATCCCCGGGATCGGTCCGTCAGGTCCTTTCGGCGTATGGCAGTTGCCGCATCCCATCGGCCCCTGCACGAGATATTCGCCGCGTTCGGCCGGCGTTTCGGCCACGCTGGCGCCGGCCACGGCAATCGCCGCGACGGCCAAGGCATATCGCATCACCATGACGGTGTGACTCCCTGCGACTCGGCGGATTAACTCCGCCTTCGCAGGAGGTTAGCACAAGTGGCGGCTCCAACCAGCACGCAGATTTCAGCGGACGGTCCGGATATCCCGTCCTGGTCCCAGCGACGCAACCTTGGGCTGCACCGGCGCTCAGAAATTCGACGCCCCGTTCTTCTTCACCCGCACCGGCTCGCCCGACGAGTCGGTCATGCAGGTATAGCTGACGCCGCCCGACGCACGCGCCGACACGATCGGCGTGCGGCCCGACGAGACCTTGGTGAACCGGGCCGTCCCGCCCGACCGCGCGGCGATCTCGCGCATGCAGTTCGCCTTCGCGACCTCCTGCACCGATTGCGCGCTGGCCGGTACGGCGACCGACATCGCGATGGAAAGCGCCGCGGCGCAGATCAGAGATGTACGAAGTAGGCTGACCGGGCTGAACATGGTGGGGCTCCAAATCCGACGTTCACGTATTCAAGAGTCCAAATCTAAGTGCTCCCCCCCGCCGGACAAGCCTGCCGGGAAAAGATCGCCGCGCGTCCGGCGCTCGGGGATCAGGGATCAGTCCCAGACGCCCTTCCGGATCACCCGCACCACCTTGCCGTCCGGATCCGCGAAACAGGTATAGCGCACACCCCAGAACCCGGCCGCCTCGACCAGGGTGACGCCGGACTCCGTCGGCGTCACCTTGACCAGCCGCGCCGAGCCGCCCGATCGCCAGCGGATTTCCTGCATGCAATTGGCTTCGGGCGACCCGGGCGCGCCCGCCTCGGCCTCGTCTCCCAGATTGACGCCGACGCCGGCCGCGACACCCGACCCCGACCCGGCGCCCAGCGACAACTGACAGCCGGCCAGGATCACGAAGGCGGGCAACATCCCTGCGGCGGCGGCAAGACGGCGGATCATGGCGGACACTTCCTTGGCGACGGACCGGACCAGTCTAGACCGCTTCGGCCCGCCGGTCACGGTGCCACGCCGCCCATATCCGGCAGAGGAGCCGGAAATCGTTGACCGATGCCGGGCGCGGTCTAAGCTTCTGAGTCTAGGCATAGGAATGAGGAGGACCCCCCATGCACTGGACGCTCAGAATGGCGCCCGCTGCGCTGCTGCTCACGGCCGTCGCCGCCTGCAACGAACCCCCGACCACCGGGGCGGAACTGACCCGCACCGGCACGGCCGAAGCCGAGGCTGCCTGCATCAAGCTCGTCGACCAGAACAACGGGCATACCGGCGGCTATGTCACGTCGTCCGAATTCTCGCAGGCCGGCTCGACCGTCATGCTCAGCGACCGCGACGGCACCTCGTGGCGCTGCCTGGCGTCCAATGACGGCACGGTCGAGGATCTGGCGGTCACCAACGGCTGATCCCGCCCGTCCGCCCCCGCGCCCATTCCGGACGGGGGCGGGCTCTGCCGCGGGGACCGTCCCCCCGCCGCATCGGCCATTGACTCTGCGGCATGCGCCGCCCAGCGTCGAGACAGCGCAGAACCTGTCCCGACCGAAGGAATTCAATCTGATGTTATTGCGACTGAGCCCTGTCTTCGCCCTCGTTGCGGTCGCGGCGTGCGACAGCGCATCCCCGGGACCGGGAACGGGTCAGGTGGTCAACGCCGTCGCGCCGCCGGCCAATCTCTCCACCGCGGAAGCCGCCTGCGTCCAGCATCTCAACGACTTCAACGGCGGGCCCGGCGCCCGAGTGACGTCGACCAGCCAAGGCGCCTCGGCGACGACGGTGGGATTGACCGACCTCGGCGGCGCGAAATGGTCGTGCCGGGCCGGCAGCGATGGAGCGGTCCAGAGTTTCTCGGTGGTGAACTGACCCCGCCCGTTCATCCCGGCCGCGCACGTCGGCTCTCTGCCTACATCGGCCAGACCAGCAGGATCATCGGAACGCCGACGGCAATGACGAGAAGCTCCAGCGGTAGCCCCATCCGCCAGTAATCGCCGAACGCATAGCCGCCCGGCCCCAGGATCAGCGTGTTGTTCTTGTGCCCGATCGGGGTCAGGAACGCGCAGGACGACGCGACCGCGACGGCCATCAGGAACGGGTCCGGATCGACGCCGAGGCTCTGGGCCATCTGGATGCCCACCGGCGCCGCAACGACCGCCGTGGCGGTATTGTTCAGGACGTCCGACAGGCTCATCGTCACCAGCATCAGGATCGTCAGGATCGCCCAGGCGGGCCAGTCGCCGGTCAGGTTCACCAGACCGCCTGCGATCAGGGCGGTGCCGCCGACCTTGTCGAGTGCCGCCCCGAGCGGGATCATCGAGCCGAGCAGCACCACGACGGGCCATTCGATATTCCCGTAAAGATCGGTCAGCGGCAGAATCCCGGTCAGAACATAGGCAATCACGACCGCGCCCAGCGCCACCGGAAGATCGACCAGCCCCAGCGAGGCCGCCACCACCGCGGCTCCAAAGATACCGATCGACAGCCAGACCTTGCTGAAATCGGTCACGGCAAGGCCCCGGTCGGCCAGCGGCAGCACGCCCAGCCATTCCGTCACCGGGCTCTCATCCCCTTCGGGCGTCAGCAGCAGAAGGATATCGCCGGGCCGGATCACGGTCTGGCGCACCTCCTTCGAGATCCGCCGTCCCTGGCGGGAAATGCCCAGAACGACGGTGCGCTGGCGCCAGGCCAGCCCCATTCCGCGCGCCGTCCGGCCGACGATCCGCGCACCGACCGGAACCACGGCTTCGGTCACCGAAAGCCCCTCTCCGTCGAGACTGCGGCGTTCCTGCTCGCTGCCGTCGGTCAGATCCAGCGACAGCGCGGCACGGAATTCGTCCAGCGCTTCGGGGCGCGCCTCGATGACGATCGCGTCGCCTTCCTGCAGTTCGGTGTTGCGCTGGGTCCCGTAGCGGCGCTTGCCGTTCCGCACCAGTCCCAGCACCGCGACGTCGTTCTTTTCCGCCGTCTCGTAGATCTCGAACAGGCGCTGTCCCACAAGGTCCGAGCCTGCCGGGACCGTAAGTTCGGCGATGTAGTCCTTGACGCTCTCGCGGGCCTCGGCCAGCGCCCCCTCGCCCTTGACCTTCGGGATCAGCCGCCAGCCGACCAGCGCCACGAAGGCAAGCCCGACCAGGGCGACGACCCCGCCCACCGGCGCGAAGTCGAACATCCGGAAGCTCTCGCCCAGCTGGTCCCGCCGGATCGTCGCGATGACGATGTTGGGCGGCGTGCCGATCAGCGTGATCATGCCGCCGAGAATGGTGCAGAACGACAGCGGCATCAGCGACAGGCGCGCCGAACGCCCCGCCTTGCGCGCCGACTGGATGTCGACCGGCATCAGCAGGGCCAGCGCGGCGACGTTGTTCATGAACGCCGACAGCGCGCCGCCAATACCGCCCATGAAGGCGATATGCCCGCCAAGGTTGCGCGAGGGATCGACAAGGGTGCGGGTGATCAGGAACACCGCCCCCGACCGCACCAGCCCGGCCGACACCACGAGGACCAGCGCGACGACGATGGTCGCCGGGTGGCCGAAGCCGGCAAAGGCTTCCTCGGACGGGATCACGCCCAGGACGACGGCGACGATCAGCGCCGAGAACGCGACGAGGTCGTAGCGCAGGCGTCCCCAGATCAGCATCGCGAAGACGACGCCGAACAGGGCGAACAGGATGGTCTGGTCGGCGGTCATGCAAGGGCATCTAGTCCGCAGGTCGCGCCCGGTCCAGCGCCGCAGCCCCGCCGGGCGCGCCG
This sequence comes from Paracoccaceae bacterium, assembly GCA_020425125.1. GTDB lineage: Bacteria > Pseudomonadota > Alphaproteobacteria > Rhodobacterales > Rhodobacteraceae > Meridianimarinicoccus. The sequence goes on from JAGQRV010000044.1 coordinate 20,002, forward strand.
GCACGGCGACCGGCGGTATCCGGCCGGTCCCTGCCGCACCTGTGACGGGGCGTCCGCGCAGGCTAGTGTCGCGGAACCTTCCCGCGACTCGCCCGGGACCGGCAGCAGGAGACGCGACGCATGACCGACACCACTCGCCCCAACATCCTGATCTTCATGGTGGATCAGCTCAACGGGACGCTCTTCCCCGACGGCCCCGCCGACTGGCTGCACGTCCCCAACCTGCGCAAGTTGGCCGCGAGGTCGACCCGGTTCCGCAACGCCTACACCGCCTCGCCGCTCTGCGCGCCGGGCCGGGCGAGCTTCATGTCGGGGCAGCTGCCCTCGGTGACGGGCGTCTACGACAACGCCGCCGAATTCGCCTCGGCGATCCCGACCTACGCCCATCACCTGCGCCGGGCGGGCTATCACACCTGCCTGTCGGGCAAGATGCATTTCGTCGGCCCCGACCAGCTGCACGGTTTCGAGGAACGCCTGACCACCGACATCTACCCGCCGGATTTCGGCTGGACGCCGGATTACCGCAAGCCCGGCGAGCGGATCGACTGGTGGTACCACAACCTCGGCTCGGTCACCGGCGCGGGCGTCGCCGAGATCACCAACCAGATGGAATNNGAATACGACGACGAGGTCGCCTATCACGCCACCCGAAAGGTCTATGACCTGGGCCGCCGGCTGGACGACCGCCCCTGGTGCCTGACGGTCAGCTTCACGCATCCCCACGACCCCTATGTCGCGCGGCGGAAATACTGGGACCTCTACGCCGACTGCGCGCATCTGCTGCCCGAGGTCGCCGACCTCGGTTACGACGCCCAGGACCCGCATTCCCGGCGCCTCTTCGATGCCAGCGACTGGCGCAGCTTCTCGATCACCGAGGATCACATCCGCCGCGCCCGCCGGGGCTATTTCGCCAACCTCTCCTATATCGACGGCAAGATCGGCGAGGTGATGGAGGCGCTGCGCGGCACGCGGCAGGAGGAGGACACGATCATCTTCTTCGTCTCCGACCACGGCGACATGCTGGGCGAGCGCGGGCTGTGGTTCAAGATGTCCTTCTTCGACGGCTCCAGCCGGGTGCCGCTGATGGTCTCGGCGCCGCGGATGACGCCCGGCCGCGTCGACACGCCGGTCAGCAACATCGACGTCTGCCCGACGCTCTGCGATCTGGCGGGGATCGCCATGGACGAGGTCGCGCCCTGGACCGAGGGCGAAAGCCTGGTTCCGCTCGGCACCGGCGGCACGCGCGATACTCCGGTCGCGATGGAATACGCCGCCGAGGGGTCCGAGGCGCCGCTGGTCGCGCTCCGCGCCGGGCGCTGGAAATACACCCGCTGCGCGCTCGATCCCGAACAGCTCTTCGACCTCGAGGCCGACCCGCACGAGCGCGACAACCTCGTCGAAGATCCGGCGCACCGCGACACGCTGGAGCAGTTCCGCGCCGAGGCCGATGCCCGCTGGGATCTGGCGCGGTTCGACGCCGAGGTACGCCGGTCCCAGGCCCGCCGCCACGTCGTCTACGAGGCGCTGCGCAACGGCGACCATTTCCCGTGGGACTACCAGCCGCTGCAGAAGGCGTCGGAACGCTACATGCGCAACCACATGGACCTGAACGTGCTGGAGGAAAACAAGCGCTACCCGCGGGGGGAATGACGACGGAACTGACGCGTTAGGGGCGGTGTCACGATCCGGCATGGCCGGTGATTCAGATTCGCGGTTCTCCCACCATCTTCATAGCGAGCCTTGTGGGTCCAGATCGAGGCAAAGCACCTTCCTGCCATATAGAGCGTCGGCAACGGATAGATTACGGGCCAATGCGGTTTTTCCCGCCCCGGCTTTCTGAGCGGCTGCCAAGATCGCTTTCATCATTGGGTGCGGGTTGCGCTGGCAACGGACCGGCTAATGTCGGTCAGAACGCCGACGACAACTCCGAAGATCAGCACAAGGGTGCCCTGATTTATTGCTTGGCCGGTGGTGCCGCTCCCAAGGTATCGATGCGCAAGGTTGGGGTCGCCCGACCATATCACGAACAGTGCAAGGGCAACACTGAAAGCGCCATGAATGACTGCCAGCCACGCAACGATACGTCCCACTCGTGTGAAGAACATCGGGCCTCTCCAATTTTCTGGTGACGCTACCGCAAATATGCGAGACCGCAAACGTATAATTTCATACATACGAATGTTCATATTTACGAAAAATTGACACTTACTTATGGGCCTCCAACGGACGGAGGGTGCGCATCTACCCTAGGTTCCAGACCCATTAATTGGGCGAGATAACCGTCGATTCACACATGCACGGGCAAAGGCCGTCTGGTTCTGTCACCTGCGTCATTCGATCCTCGACAAATCGCCTTGCCAACCGCGCCCGTCCTCCTGTATGCGCCGCCGTGGGACACCTCTCCCCAACGAGAGGCGGTTATCTGGAAGGGTACTACTGATGGTCACGACGACTCCGGGCGCGCGCCCGGCCAATCCGCGCTTTTCTTCCGGCCCTTGTGCCAAACCCCCGCATTTCACGCTCGACCTGCTTGCCGACGCCGCGCTCGGCCGGTCGCATCGCGCCGCCATCGGCAAGAAGAAGCTCAAGCAGGCGATCGACGAGACCCGCGCGATCCTCGGCGTCCCCGAGGAGTACCGCATCGGCATCGTGCCCGCCTCGGACACCGGCGCCTTCGAGATGGCGATGTGGTCGCTGCTGGGCGAACGCCCGGCCGAGATGGTCGCCTGGGAAAGCTTCGGCGCGGGCTGGGTCACCGACGTGGTCAAGCAGCTGAAGATCGACGCCACGGTCCACACCGCCGAGTACGGCGAGATCGTGGACATGGCGGCGCTGAACTACGACAACGACGTCTGCTTCACCTGGAACGGCACCACCTCGGGCGTGCGCGTCGCCTCCGGCGACGTGATCCCGGCCGACCGCAAGGGGCTGACGCTCTGCGACGCGACCTCGGCCGCCTTCGCGATGGATCTGCCTTGGGAGAAGCTCGATGTCGTGACCTTCTCGTGGCAGAAAGTGCTGGGCGGCGAGGCCGCGCACGGCATCCTGATCCTGTCCCCCCGCGCCGTGGCGCGGCTGGAAAGCTACACCCCGGCCTGGCCGCTGCCGAAGATTTTCCGGCTCACCAAGGGCGGCAAGCTGATCGAAGGCATCTTCGTGGGCGAGACGATCAACACGCCGTCGATGCTCTGCGTCGAGGATTACCTCGTGGCGCTGGCCTGGGCGAAATCCGTGGGCGGGCTGACGGGCCTGATCGCGCGGGCCGACGCCAATTTCGCCGAGATCGGGAAATTCGTCGCGGCGCATGACTGGATCGATTTCCTCGCCACCGACCCGGCGACGCGCTCCACCACGTCGGTCTGCCTGAAGTTCACCGACGCGCGGATCAGGGACGGTGCCGCCTTCGCCAAGGCCGTGGCCAAGCGGCTGGAGGCGGAAGGGGTCGGGCTCGACCTCGGCGCCTATCGCGATGCGCCTCCGGGCCTGCGGATCTGGTGCGGCTCGACGGTCGAGACCTCGGACGTCGCGGCGCTGATGCCGTGGCTCGAATGGGCGTTCGAGGCCGAACTCGCGGCGCAGTCCGAAGCCGCCTGATCTTTCCGACAGTGCCGCGGGGCCGCGACCGGCCCCGCCTCTCCTCCTCCCCCCGATGCATCGGGGCTGGCGCCGTACACCCGGCTTCGCGGGGCCCCAGCGGGTCCGATGAAAGTCCGATGAAAGTCCGACGCAAGTCCGATGCCGGATCCTCGCACGAAGGAACGCCGCCATGGCTCCCAAGGTTCTCATCTCCGACGCCCTGTCGGACGCCGCCGTCCAGATCTTCCGTGATCGCGGCATCGACGTCGACTTCCAGCCAACGCTCGGAAAAGACAAGGAAAAGCTTGCCGAAGTGATCGGCCAGTATGACGGCCTCGCGATCCGCTCGGCCACCAAGGTCACCTCGAAGATCCTCGAGAACGCCAAGAATCTCAAGGTGATCGGCCGCGCCGGCATAGGCGTCGACAACGTCGACATCCCCGCCGCCTCCAAGAAGGGCGTGATCGTGATGAACACGCCGTTCGGCAACTCGATCACCACCGCCGAACATGCCATCGCGATGATGTTCGCCGTGGCCCGCCAGATCCCCGAGGCCAGCGCCTCGACCCATGCCGGCAAGTGGGAAAAGTCGAAATTCATGGGGGTCGAGCTCACCGGCAAGACGCTGGGCGTGATCGGCGCCGGCAATATCGGCTCCATCGTCTGCGACCGGGCGCTCGGGCTCGACATGAAGGTGATCGCCTACGATCCGTTCCTGTCGGAAGAGCGCGCGACCAAGATGGGCGTGACCAAGGTCGAACTGGACGAACTGCTGAAGCGGGCCGACTTCATCACCCTGCACGTGCCCAAGACCGAAAAGACCGCCGGGATCCTCTCGCGTGAGGCGATCGCCAAGATGAAGCCCGGCGTGCGGGTCATCAACTGCGCCCGCGGCGGGCTGGTCGACGAGGAGGCGCTGGCCGAGGCGCTGAAAGCGGGCAAGGTGGCTGGCGCCGCCTTCGACGTGTTCGCGGTGGAGCCGGCGACGGAGAACCCGCTCTTCGGTCTGCCGAACGTGGTCTGCACGCCCCATCTGGGTGCCTCCACGACCGAGGCGCAGGAGAATGTCGCGCTTCAGGTGGCCGAACAGATGTCGGACTATCTGCTGACCGGCGCGGTGCAGAACGCGCTCAACATGCCGTCGGTCACCGCCGAGGAAGCGGCCGTGATGGGCCCCTGGATCAAGCTCGCCGAGAATCTGGGCAGCTTCGTCGGCCAGATGACCGACGAACCGGTCAAGTCGATCAACGTGCTCTACGACGGACTGGTTGCCGAGATGAACCTCGCGGCGCTCGATGCCGCCACGCTGTCCGGGTTCATGAAGGCGACAAATCCCGACGTGAACATGGTCTCGGCACCGCTGATCGCACAGGAACGCGGCATCAAGCTGTCGCGGACCACGCAGAAGAAGTCCGGCGTGTTCGACGCCTATATCAAGCTGACGGTGGAAACCGAAAAGCGGACCCGGACGATCGCCGGCACCGTGTTCTCGGACGGAAAGCCGCGGTTCATTCAGATCAAGGGCATCAACATCGATGCCGAGATCGGGACGCACATGCTCTACACGACCAACAAGGACGTGCCGGGGATCATCGGCGCGCTTGGCATGACGCTTGGCAATCACGGGGTGAACATCGCCAACTTCACCCTGGGACGCAGCCACAGCGGGAAGGATGCGATCGCGCTGCTCTACCTCGACGAACAGCCCGGCGACACCGTCCTGAAGGCGCTGACGGATACCGGCCTGTTCCAGCAGGTGCGCCCGCTTCACTTCGACGCGGCGTGAGACGATCCGCGCCGTCCCGCCATGCGGGACGGCGCATCGCGGACCAGATCTCCGGCACGCGCCAGCATGCTCAGCGATCGGGTCAGGAAAAATGCCGGAGATTTCAGCCGTATGAAGGCGACGCCACCCCAACAGCGCATCGTCGCCGGCAGTCAGACTTCACCCTTGCCGGGCGGCGGGACCGCTCGATGACCGGTTCCGCGCGGGACCCTTCATCGGTGTTCCGAACCGACCGCGATAGGCTCTCCCAGGACCATCGCGATCGCGCTGCGGCGAGGTGCCCCGGGGCGTGACACCATATCAGTTGAAGGTCTGCGCCCCGCGTGCACTTTGACGGCCATGTCACGGCTTGAACCGACCTCGCAACGGGCGCCATGGACCCCGCGCGCACCGCGCCGGGCGGCCCGAGGCTGGTGCGGGCTCTGGGGGCTTCCGGCATTGCGCCGGTATCGGCTCGCCCTCGCAAGATGGCGGGGACCGCCCCTGCGCATTGCAGTGATTGCCGATCCCCATGTCTGCCGACCCTGGGTCGCGCCGGGACGGATGCGCGCGATCATCGCTCAGGTCAATGCGCTTGACGCCGACATGATCGTTGTCGCGGGCGATGTGCTGCCCGACCGGAATCTGGCCTGCCAGCATCTGAAGGCGCACGAGATCGTCCCCTTGCTTCGACCGTTGCGCGCGCCGTTGGGCGTTTTCTCGGTTCTGGGCAACCACGACTGGCGGGATTGCCGGCAGGCAATGGAAACCGGCGGCGCCGAGAACTCGGTCGTCGAGGCGTTTTCAGGCGAAGGCATGGCGCTCCTGCGCAACGAGTCCCGGCAGCTCTCCCATCTAGGCTATCCGTTCTGGGTCGTGGGCTTTGACAGTCAGATACCCCTGCGCTGGGGACAGAAGCCCTTTGTCCGTCCGGACGAGGCATTCGCCCAGGTCCCCGAAGGCGCACCGGCGATTCTGCTCGCCCACGAGCCGGACTATTTTGCCAAGGGCGACACCCGCCCGATCCTGCAGATCAGTGGTCATACCCATGGCGGCCAGTTCGTCTTGCTCGGCCGCCGTCCGATGACGCCGTCGCGCTACGGCGACCGCTATTCGATCGGTCATATCGTCGAAGGCGGCCGGCATCTGATCGTCTCGGCCGGGATCGGCTATTCGGGTATGCCATTCCGTTTCGGAGTTCCGCCGGAGATCGTCGTGATCGAGGTCGTCCGGCACGACGCCACCACCACCCACCTTGCAGAAATTGAGGAGGCCTCCTGCAATGACTGAAATCGTAATCCTCGACGGCGCCCGCACCGCGATCGGCACCTTTGGCGGAAGCCTCGCCGGCACCCCTGCGACCACGCTGGGCGCAACCGCGGCAAAGGCGGCGCTGGAACGGTCGGGCGTCGCCCCCGAAAAGATCGGCCATGTCGCGATGGGACACGTGATCAACTCGGAACCGCGCGACATGTACCTCAGCCGCGTGACTGCCATCGAGGCCGGGGTCCCGAAGGAAGCACCGGCGATGAACGTGAACCGCCTCTGCGGCTCGGGCATGCAGGCCACCATCTCGGTCATCCAGTCGCTGATGCTGGGCGACGCGGAGTTCGGCCTGGCCGGCGGATCCGAGAACATGAGCCGTGGGCCATATGTGGTGCCCGCGATCCGCTGGGGTCAGAAGATGGGCGATGCCGGTGCCGTGGACATGATGGTCGGCACGCTGACCTGCCCGTTCGGCACCGGCCATATGGGCGTAACCGCCGAGAATGTCGCCTCGGAGCACCAGATCAGCCGTGAAGCCCAGGACGCGTTCGCTCTGGAAAGCCAGGAGCGGACCGCACGCGCCATTGCGGAGGGCCGGTTCAAGAGCCAGATCGTGCCCGTCGAAGTGACGGTGAAGCGGCAGACCGTCGCCTTCGACACCGACGAACATCCCAAGGCGACCACGCTGGACAAGCTTGCATCGCTGAAGCCGGTATTCAAGAAGGACGGATCGGTCACGGCCGGAAATGCCAGCGGCATCAATGACGGCGCCGCCGCCCTCGTTCTTGCCACGGCAGATGCGGCCGAATCCGCGGGCCTTTCGCCCAAGGCACGGATCCTTGGCTATGCCCATGCCGGCGTGCGTCCCGAAGTGATGGGCATCGGCCCGGTCCCTGCGGTCGAGAAGCTGTTGGCCAAGACCGGCCTGTCCGTCGATGATTTCGACGTGATCGAGTCGAACGAGGCCTTCGCGGCCCAGGCGCTGGCGGTGTCCAAGGGACTCGGATTCGATCCCGAGAAGGTCAACCCGAATGGCGGCGCCATCGCGCTCGGCCATCCGGTCGGTGCCACCGGCGCGATCCTGATCGTCAAGGCGCTCTACGAGCTCGAGCGGACCGGCGGAAAGCGCGGGCTGTGTACCATGTGCATCGGCGGCGGACAGGGCATCGCGATCGCCATCGAACGGGTCTGATCCCGGCCGGCGGACCCGTCAAATCCGGCCCGCCGTTCAGCGCCTGTTCACCCCTTCGCTCCCATGATCCGGCGCGTGATCATGGAAGCAGGACGATGACGCTGGGCGGCGGGCCGAACCTATCCGACCTACTGGCACAGGAGCGCCGCGCGCGCCTGGCTGCCGAGCGTATGCTCGAGCAGAAGAGCCGCGAATTGTTCACGGCCAACAAGAAGCTCGCCGATCACGCCCGGCTTCTGTCCGACGAGATCATCGTCAAGCGGAACGAGGTGCGGACCTTCCAGTCCGAAGCCGAAGTTCTGAAGGGCGAGAACACACAGGTCCGCGCCGACCTGCAGCGGGCCAGCCAGCAGGCGGTCCGTGCCGAACGGCGTTTGTGGGAAGCGCTGGAAACCATTCAGGACGGGTTTGCGGTCTACAACACCAAGAGCCAGCTGGTGATCGCCAACCGCGCCTACATGGCGATGTTCGAAGGGCTCGACACCATCCGGCCCGGCGCCACCTACGACGATATCCTGTCGATCCTCGCCGAAGACGGGCTTGTCGATATCGGCTTCGAGGAGGCGGCCGCCTGGCAGGCACGGATGCTGGCCCGCTGGCAGTCAGACCGGATCGAGCCGGTAACCCTGAAGCTCTGGGACGAGCGCTTCATCAAGCTGATCGACCGGCGGGCGCGGGACGGTGACATGGTCAGCCTGGCGCTCAACATCACGGACACGATCCGATACGAACAGCAACTCAGGGAAGAGCGCGGCCGGGCCGAGTCGGCCAACCGGGCCAAGTCCGCCTTCCTCGCCAACATGAGCCACGAGATCCGCACGCCGATGAACGGCGTCATCGGCATGGCGGAGCTGCTGTGCGACACCGATCTGACCGAAGAGCAGCGGCTCTATGCCGAAACCATCAAGAGTTCGGGCGAGACGCTTCTCGTCATCATCAATGACGTGCTCGACTACTCCAAGATCGAGGCACAGAAGATCACCCTCAATCCCGAATCCTTCGATCTGGAGCGGACGATCCACGAGGTTCTGCTTCTGTTGAAGCCCACTGCCCAGTCCAAGGGCATCGATCTCATGGTGGATTTCGACCTGTTCCTGCCGACCCGATATATCGGTGACCCCGGCCGGATCCGTCAGGTGCTGACGAACCTGATCGGAAACGCCGTGAAATTCACGCTTGAAGGTCATGTCCTGGTGCGGGTCACCGGCATCGGCGAAGCGACGGCCGAAACGCTTCAGGATCTGCACATTTCGGTCGAGGATACCGGGATCGGCATTGCAGCGGACAAGCTTGACCACATCTTCGGCGAGTTCAACCAGGTCGAGGACGAACAGAACCGGAAGTTCGAAGGAACCGGCCTGGGGCTGGCCATCTCGCGGAAATTGATCGACCTGATGGGCGGCGAGGTCTGGGTGGAATCGGTTCTGGGCCAGGGTTCGTGCTTCGGCTTCCGCCTGTCGCTGCCTACCGACGAAGCGCCGCCCACGCCGATGGCAGTCGGGGTTGCGGCCGGTTCGGGGCGGATGCGCTCGGCCCTGGTGGTCGACGACCAGCAGATCAACCGCATGATCCTCGAGCGCCAGCTGACCGCCATGGGCCTTTCAGTCACGACACGGCGCGGCGGGAGCGAGGTCCTGTCCGAACCGGTCGGGGGCTATGACCTGATCCTATGCGACCACCAGATGCCGGACATGGACGGGGTGGAGCTTGCCCGGCATCTCCGAGAGCGCGGCGAGACCGCCCCGATCCTGCTCCTCACCTCGGCTCCTTCGAACGTCACCGCGCATGCGGGTGAAGCCGGAGTGACCCTTGTCCTGCAGAAGCCGCTTCTGCGGCGTGATCTCTTCGACAAGATCGCACATCTCGGACCTCGGGGCGCCCTCAGTGAGCCGAGCGCTCCAAATTATCAGGCAGAGACCGACGTACTGCCCGGACGCCGGCGCATCCGCATTCTGGCAGCCGAAGACAACCGCACGAACCAGCTCGTCTTCTCGAAGATGGTCTCAGATCTGCAGATCGACCTGACCTTCGCGAACAATGGCCGCGAGGCCGTGGAGATCTTCGAGCGTCTGCATCCCGATATCGTCTTCATGGACATCTCGATGCCGGAAATGGACGGCAAGGAAGCGGCGCGGCGGATCCGCGAGATCGAATTGCGCGACGGATGGACCCGCACGCCGATCTGCGCGATGACGGCCCATGCGATGAACGGCGACGACACCGAAATTCTCGCTGCGGGAATCGATCACTACCTGACCAAGCCGCTGCGCAAGGCCGCGATTCACCAGATCATCGCGGAACACGCCCCCCCGGGAACGGGCGGCGCGGCCGTGTCGCGGACGGCGGGCTGACAGACGGCGCCCGGGCGCCACGTCAGGATCCCGACAGGATTTCCAGGAAGGCCGCGCCAAAGCGTTCCGAACGCCGCTCGCCCAGCATCGAGGCAAGCTCGCCCTCCGACCGCGGGCGGCGCTCCGCCAGGCGGGCGAGTTCGGCGGGACTGCAACTCATCGGCTTTCCGGTCCCGTCGGCACCGCGCGCAAGGCGGGACTGCGCCGCCTGAAGCCGATCGAAGACGGCACCTTCGGGCCGCCCCGCCAGCTTCCGCCGGCCCGGATGCACCGGCGGGACTGCCTCCCCGGCAATCACCGCAAGGAACGTCGCGCCATAACGCTCCAGCTTCTTTGCGCCGATGCCGTTGATCCCGGCCATCGCGTCGAGCGTCTGCGGCCGCCGCTCGGCCATCTCGATCAGCGTCCGGTCGGGAAAGATGACATAGGCAGGCACATTGGCGGCCTCGGCCAAGGCCCGCCGCGTCGCCTTAAGCTGCGCCATGAGCGGCGCATCGTCCTCGGAAACGAGGGCGCGGGCCATTGGCCGGGACTTGGCCGCCGCCGCGTCACGGCGAAGTGTGATCCGTGCCTCGCCCTTCAGGATCGACCGCGCAGCTTCGGTCATCGCAAGCGCGCCGTGGCGTTCGGGATCGGGACGGATCAGATCGCGTCCCATCATCTGGCGGAAAAGCCCCTGCCACTCAGCCTTTGAAAAATCCCGTCCGACCCCGAATGTCGGCAACTTGTCGTGCCCGCGGGTCCGTACCTTTTCGGTCGGGGTTCCCGTCAGAATGTCGATGAGGTGCCCGGCGCCGAAACTTTCGCCGGTGCGCAGGATCGCCGACAGGGCCTTACGCACCGCTTCGGTCCCGTCGATGACGTCAGGCGGCGTATCGCAGAGATCGCAGTTTCCGCAGGGCCCCGCGTGCTCGCCAAAATAGGCAAGGAGCGTCTTTCGGCGGCATTCCAACGCCTCGGCAAGACCCAACAGGGCATTGAGGCGGCCGTGATCGGCGCGGCGGCGGTCCGGCGGTGCGGCGCTTTCGTCAATCTGGCTGCGGCGCAGGCGGATGTCGTCGGCACCAAAGAGCGTCAGCGTCTCGGCAGGCGCGCCATCGCGGCCAGCACGCCCGATCTCCTGATAATAGGATTCGATGGATTTCGGCAGATCCGCGTGGGCCACCCACCGGATGTCCGGCTTGTCGATTCCCATGCCGAAGGCCACGGTCGCGACCACGATGAGCCCGTCCTCACGCTGGAACCGGGTCTCGACATTGCGGCGGTCGTCGGGCCCCATTCCGCCGTGATAGGCGCAGGCGCTGTGCCCGGCCTCGGAGAGCGCGGCCGCGAAGGATTCGGTCCGGCTGCGGGTGGCGCAATAGACGATTCCCGACTGACCGCGGCGGCGCCCGGCGAAGTCCAGAATCTGCCGGAGCGGGCTGTTCTTCGCTGCGAAGGCAAGGTGGATGTTCGGGCGGTCGAACCCGCGCAGAAAGACGGACGGCTCGCGGCCACCGAACAGGCGCGCGGCGATCTCCTCTCGCGTTTCGGCATCGGCCGTCGCGGTAAAGGCTGCGACCGGCACGCCAAGCGCCGCGCGCAACTCGCCGATCCGCAGATAGTCGGGACGGAAATCGTGGCCCCACTGGCTGACGCAATGCGCCTCGTCCACTGCGATCAGACCGACCCCGATCCGCCTCAGCAGGGTCTGCGTCCCGGCAGCGGCCAGCCTTTCGGGCGCGAGGTAGAGAAGCTTGAGCGCACCGGCATCGAGGGCCTGGAAGACCTCTTCGGTCTCCTCTTCGGTATTGCCCGAGGTCAGCGCGCCGGCCGCAACCCCGGCCTCGCGCAACCCGCGCACCTGGTCGCGCATCAGCGCGATGAGCGGCGAGATGACCACCGTCACACCGTCGCGGCAAAGCGCCGGAAGCTGATAGCAGAGCGACTTTCCGCCGCCGGTCGGCATGATCGCCAAGGTATCGCGTCCCGCGATGACGGCGCGGACGATTTCCTCCTGCCCCGGCCGGAACGTGTCGAAGCCGAAAACCGAGGAAAGAAGCGCCTCGGCGCGCGTCATGGGGACGGTCATCACGGGTCGGGCTTGGCCTGTCTGCTCGTTGCCGAACAGTCCCACAGGGCGACCCGCGGCACAAGCCCGGGTCCCCGCGGCGCAGCGCTGATCAGTAGAACACCGCCATGTTGTTCATCAGGATGATCCGGATCGCGTAGACGGCCAGCAGACCCACGAGCGGCGCAAGGTCAAGCCCACCCATCGGCGGCAGGATGCGCCGGATCGGCTGGTAGATCGGATCGAGCAGGCGGTTCAGACCGTACCAGATCGACCGGACCAGCTCCTGCCCGAGATTGAGGACCTGAAAATTGATCAGCCAGCTCATGATGATGTGCGCGATCATCAGGAACCAGACCACGTCGAGGATCAGCAGCAGGATTTGAAACAGCGACGTCATTCAAGGCCCTCGTCAGTTCGGCGATCGCTCGAGAGGTAAGCGGTCGACGCGCAAAGGACAAGCGCCGTGCCCGTGCCGCAACGTCGCCGTTGACGGGATCCGCGGGCCGGGCAAGTTGCCCCGCGAAGGAGCCGGCCCATGTATCCGATCGTCCGTCTGGCCAAGGAAGTCGTCAAGTTTCGCGCCTCCCCGCGTCTGGGTCTGTTCGAGACGCACCACTCCACGCACGTCTGCTGGCCGTGGGATATCGACCCCTGGCGCGAGTTGAACAACGGGCGCACCCTCACGCTCTATGATCTGGGACGGCTGGTCCTGGCCCAGCGAACCGCGCTGGTCCCGGTCCTGCAGCACGAGCGCTGGCAACTCGCCGTGGCCGGCTCCGTGGTGCGCTACCGGCGGCGGGTCCGCGCTTTCTACCGGCTCGACATGGCCTCGCGCCTGGTCGGATGGGACGACAAGTTTCTCTATGCCGAGCAGTCGATGTGGCATCGCGGCACCTGTACCTCGCATCTGGTGGTGCGCATGGCTGTCACCGATGCCGCCGGGCTGGTGCGGATGGACCGCTTCGCGCGCGCGGTCGATCTGCCCGAGCCGCCGCCGCTGCCGGACTGGATCCGGACCTGGATCGAGGCCGAGGCCCGACGCCCCTGGCCACCGATGAGCGGCGACGACGCCGGTTCCGGCCCGCTCTGACCGGCGCCGGTTTGGCGATTGCCGCGCTGCCGCGGCTTCGCCATAGTCGCGCCGGTGTAAGGGGTGCGGTGTCATGCAGGACGGACAGACGGCGCGGCGGATCTGGGGCTGGTACTTCTTCGACTGGGCCAGTCAGCCCTACAACACCCTGCTCGTCACCTTCATCTTCGGTCCCTATCTCAAGGATCTGATGGGTCAGGGCGCCGAAGCGCAGGCCGCCTGGGGCTACGCCATGGGGCTGGCCGGGATAGTGATCGCATGCCTGGCTCCGGTGCTGGGCAGCATCGCCGATCATACCGGGCCGCGGATGCGGCTGCGTTTCATCTGGATCTGCTCGGGTCTCTACGTGGTGGGCGCGCTGGAGCTTTGGGAGGCCGCGCCGGATCATTTCGACCTCTGGCGCACCCTCGGCTTCTTCGGGCTCGGCCTCGTCGGCATGGAACTGGCCACGATCTTCACCAACGCGATGTTGCCCGAGCTCGGGCCGCGCTCGCAGCTTGGCCGCATTTCGGGGACCGGCTGGGCCTTCGGCAACCTGGGCGGTCTCATCTCGCTGATCTTCGTGCTGCTGCTGCTCGCCGAGAGCGGTCCGTCGGGCCACACGCTGCTGGGCATCCCGCCGATTCTCGGGCTTGACCCAGCGGTGCGCGAGGGAACGCGGGCGGTCGGGCCGTTCACGGCGCTCTGGTACGTCGTCTTCATGATCCCGTTCTTTGCCTGGGTGCGGGAAGTTGGCGATCCGACGCGGCCAGGGCTTGCCACTGCCGCGCGGCGGGCCTGGCCCGAACTGCGGAACGCCCTGATTGCATTGTCGGCCCGGCGAAGCCTCGCCACGTTTCTTGCGGCCTCCATGTTCTACCGCGACGCGCTGAACGGGCTCTACACCTTCGGCGGCATCTATGCCGCGGGAGTGCTGGGATGGACGGTGACGGATGTCGGCATCTTCGGCATCGTCGCGATCATCGCGGCCACCGTCGTCGGCTGGATTGGCGGGCAGTGCGATGCGCGCTTCGGACCCAAGGCAGTGATGATGACCGCTCTGGTGACGCTCTGCCTCGTGACCTGCATCGCCGTCACCATCTCGCGCGACGGTGTACTCGGATTTTCCACGAGACCGGGGAGCCCGTGGCCGGACGTCGCCTTCTACGCCGTCGGTGCGATCATCGGCGCCGCCGGAAGCGTCCTGCAAGCCTCGTCCCGGGGAATGATGGTCCGGCAGGCCGATCCGGCGCGGATCACGCAGGGCTTCGGACTCTATGCACTGACCGGAAAGGCGACAGCCTTTCTCGCCCCGTTTTCGGTCGCCCTGGTGACCGATCTCAGCGGCAGCCAGCAAATCGGCATCTTCCCGTTGCTCGCCCTTTTCCTCGTCGGACTGATCCTGCTAGTCTGGGTCCGAGCAGAAGGGGACACATCAAGATGACCCGTTTTCGAGCAGCCTGCCTGATCGCCGGCCTCGGCGTTGCCTGCGCCGCCACCAGCGCCACTGCCGAACCGCGGGCCTATCAGCTCTTCGGCGCCGAAAGTGTCGGATCCGCACATTTTCCCGAGGCCATCGGAACCTATGCCAAGGGTTGCGGCGCCGGACTGGTCGAACTACCCGAAACTGGCCCGACATGGCAGGCGATGCGGCTGTCGCGGAACCGGAACTGGGGCCACCCCGCGACGATCGCCTTCATCGAACGCCTCAGCCGCTTTGCCGCGACCCAGCCGGGCTGGTCCGGGCTCTATGTCGGCGACATCAGCCAGCCTCGCGGCGGGCCGATGCTGTCGGGCCACGCCAGCCACCAGATCGGGCTCGACGCCGATATCTGGATGCTGCCGCCCAAGTCGGTTCATCTCAGCCGCAGCGAGCGCGAGAAGATCAGTTCGGTCTCGGTCCGATCCGCCGACCAGCGCCACGTCACCGGCGCCTGGACACCGCAGCACGAGGCCATCCTGAAGGCCGCCGCGCAGGATCCCGCGGTGGACCGCATCTTCGTCACCGCACCTGCCAAGATCGCCATGTGCGCCAAGCGCCGACCCGGCGACGACGCGTGGCTCCAGAAGATCCGGCCGCTCTACGGGCACAATTACCATTTCCATGTCCGCATGAAATGCCCGCCCGGCAGCGATGCCTGCGTGACACAGAGGCCGACGGTGAACGAATTGTCGAAGGGCGGCAGCGGCTGTGACGAGACACTGACGTGGTGGGTCACCGACTATCTCAATCCGCCGAAAGGACCCAGCAAGCCCGGACCGAAGGTCCGCGGACCGAAGGACTACACCCTCGCAGATCTGCCGAACGAATGCCGCGCCGTTCTCGCCGCACAGTGATTGCCGCCGTGGTCGCGCTGTTAGGGGCCGTCACGGCGTCCGGGGCGGTTCCCGAACCGGCGGAGCTTGTCAGCAGCTACACGTGGCGGGCCGGCGATTTCGAACATTTCGGCGGCTTCTCGGGCCTTGAGGTCAGCGACGACGGCACCAGCTTCGTGACCATTTCGGACGAGGCCTGGATCGTCCGCGGAAATTTCGTGCGCGAGGATGGTCGGATCCTCGGGATCGCCGCCGACCCGCCGGTCGAGATCCGGAATTCTAGCGGAAAGAAACCCGGGAGGTTTCAGGCCAACTCCGAAGGTCTCGCTCTCGACGCCGAGGGCAGACTCTGGGTGTCCTTCGAAGGATATGCGCGGGTGAACTATCTGCCACCGGGTGAGAACCGGCTGCACTGGATCGACCGCGGCCCCGACTTTGACAACTTCCAGACCAATTCCGGCATGGAAGCCTTGGCCATCGATCCGGAAGGCCGGCCGATCACGATCCTGGAACGTTCGGGAGATCTGAAGCGTCCGTTCCCGGTTTACCGTCTGGAGGCGGACGGACGTTGGACCAATCCCTATGCGGTGCGCCGCGAGCCGCCCTTTCTTCCCGTCGGCGCCGACACGGGGCCGGATGGGCACCTTTACCTGCTCGAACGCCATTTCGCCGGCATCGGCTTCCGCAGCCGCGTCCGCAGCTTTGCCTACGGCCCCAACGGTCTGGAAGACGAGCGGCTGATTCTGGAAACATCCTTGGGGCAGCACGACAACCTTGAAGGACTTTCGGTCTGGCGCGATTCAGACGGCGACATCCGGCTCACGATGATCTCCGACGACAATTTCAACATCTTCCAGAAGACCGAGGTGGTCGAATACCGGATCCGGCCCGACGCGGCCGATGACAGCCGGCGCCGCCCGCGATAGCCGGGTCCAGGACCGTCGCCTTGAAACCGCCGGCGCGCGCGTGTACGGAGACCCGTCCCGCATCGGGGCCAAGTCTCCGCAACCTTGTGAAAACGGAACCTCGCTTCATGTCCACGCGGCTCGTGCCCGGCATTCTCGCCATGGCGGCGATCGTCGTCGCCTCGAACATCCTCGTGCAGTTTCTGTTCGGGAACTGGCTCACCTGGGGAGCCTTCACGTATCCGTTTGCATTTCTGGTCACCGATGTGACCAACCGGGTCCAGGGACCGGCAGCAGCGCGCCGCGTGGTGGTCGCGGGATTCGCCGTGGGCGTCGCCTGCTCGCTGATCGGCACGCAAATCCAGGGTGAGTTCGGTCCGCTGGTCACGCTGCGGATTGCGCTCGGGTCGGGCCTTGCCTTTCTCACCGCGCAGCTTCTCGACGTCACCGTCTTCAACCGGCTGCGGGCCGGCAGCTGGTGGCGCGCCCCGATCGTCTCGACCCTTGCAGGCTCGACGCTGGATACCGCGATCTTCTTCTCGATCGCCTTCGCCGCCGCGTTCAGCTTCATCGACCCGTCGAGCGACGTTGCCTGGGCAAACGAGTCGCTGCCGCTTCTGGGCACCGGTCCGGCCGCGCCGCTATGGGTTTCGCTGGCCGTCGCCGACTGGAGCGTGAAGCTCGCACTTGCAGTCCTGGCGCTGATTCCGTTCCGCCTGATCGTCGCGCGGCTGGTGGCCCGGCCGGCCTGAACGGGCGTCCCGACGGACGCCGATCTCGGACACCCCCGGGCGATTCACGCGCTGCCGCATTTCCCGGCGGAAGACGCGGGAGCATCAGCGGCCACGCAAGCGTGGCCGCTGGCGCCGGCAATTTCATTTGACATTCATCCCTTCGATGGCACGCTGAACTCAGGTGCAACAAGCGAAAGGAGGTGATCCAGTGTCTAGAGAGGTACTGGAGTGCGGCATCGGTAAAGTTCGGGGGGGGCGCCCGTAGGGTACCCCAATTGGCCAAAGGCCACTCGAACTGGACGGAGGTCCTGAACCGACCACCTCCTGTCGTCTCGGAAGGGTCGCCCAAAAGGCGGCCCTTTCTGCGTCGAGGCCTCAATCCAGTTTCAAATCCCCGTCGCAGCTGCAACGTCTGCTGTGGCGCCCGTTGCTAGGTTTGCCGTCCATGCCCCGAGACCCTATGAGATAGCCGAGGGAGGGCCGCCGGCGTGCTCAGAATCGACGACACCATCACGCTCGAAGACTGGGAGATGACCGAGTCGTTCATCCGCGCCTCGGGGCCGGGCGGCCAGAACGTCAACAAGGTCGCCACCGCCGTCGAACTCAGATTCGAAGCAGCGCGGAGCCCCAACCTTCCCGTGCAGGTCAAGAATCGCCTGCGCCGCATCGCCGGCCGGCGCTGGACCGAAGACGGCGCAATTGTCCTCAAGGTCGACGAGACGCGCAGCCAGGCCCGCAACCGCGAGATCGCGCGTACCCGTCTGGTCGATCTGATCCGCGAGGCGGCGGTCGCCCCGAAGCCACGCCGCCCGACGCGACCCACTCCAGGAAGCATCCGCCGACGGCTCGACTCCAAGACCCGTCGGGGCGCCGTCAAGGCGCTGCGCGGGCCGGTGGATGATGAAACCTGATTCCGCGGCCTCGCGAATTGGGGGCTGGTGGCAGATATTTCGGAGGCACGAGTCCTTTGGCGGGGCGGCGCGATGACTGATGGCCTTCTCACGGCGCGGGCGCGGGAAGCCGCTTCCGCCTGGGATGGCGTGGACGGCGATCCCCGTCTGGTCACGTTGGGGAAGGTGGCGGTCTACAACGTGCGCCGCGTGTCCGGCCGACGCATGGCCCTGCGCATTCATCCCGCAGGGAAAGAGAGCCGGGCCGCAGTCATTGCCGAGCAGCGCTGGACCGAAAGTCTGGCGGATGCCGGCTTTGCCTGCCCCTGGCCGCAGCGGACCCGCGACAACAGTCTGGTACCGGATCTGCCCGATGGAACGGTGGCGTCGGCCGTCCAGTGGATCGACTCGCGGAGCCTCGCCCTACCGCTTTCCCGTCCGGGAACCGCGCGTGCCGACCTGTGCCGCCAGATCGGATTCCTGCTTGCCGACCTGCATCTCACCTCCGATGCCGTGGCCCCACTCGATCTTCACCTTCCGTCCGGCAACCCCGTCGAAGCCGCTCAGCTCGGCCGCGCGATCCTGGACAGTTCAGACCTTGCGCGGATCAGGGCCGCCGTAAACCGCGCCGCAGACCACGTTGACCGCATTCCCGAAGCGCAGACCGGTTTGATCCACGGCAATGTCCGTCCCCAGACGCTGCGGATCGCCGGCAACCAGCTATACCTTGTCGGCTTCTTCCGCGGCCGACGTGGCTACCGGCTCGACGACCTCGCCGCGGCGCTCGTGCCGTCAGTTGGCGCGCCGGACGAAACCGCCATGCGGACGGCGCTTGTGGACGGCTACCGCTCGGCCGAGGGCCCGCTTCCCGACACCGCGTTTGATGCGCTCGACCATTTCATGCTGCTTCAAGCGCTTTCCCAAGGTGACGTGGACCATCGGCTCGAACCCATCATCCACAGCCTTGCCCGGCGGATTCTCGCCGATTGAGTCAAGGGGATCGTTCGGGGCGGGATCCTTCATTCGAAGTCCGATTTCCCTGACGCAAGGTCAATATTCGCCGGAAATGCCCGTATCCCTTGAAATGAAGTGCCAAGGCGCCACATTTCCGCTGTCTTGCCGGAGAGAGTGCGCATCGCGCACAGAATTACCGAGAGAATTCAATTGCAAACGATGTTGCATTATTGCATTACGGAAGCCAAATTGAACATCTCTTAGAACAGGAACCGTCCATGTCGGATATCGATCTGGCGAAGCTTTCGCTGGAAGAGCTGAAATCGCTTCAGACGAAAATCACCCGTGCCATCGACACATTCGAGGACCGGCGCCGGAAAGAAGCGCTTGCCGTCGTCGAAGCGAAAGCGAAGGAAATGGGCTTCTCGCTGAATGATCTCTACAATGCTTCGCGGAAAAGCAATACACCGCGGCCGGCCAAATACCGTCATCCCGAGAATGCCGACCTGACCTGGAGCGGGCGCGGCCGCCAGCCGCAGTGGTTCAAGGACGCCGTGGATGCGGGCGCCGATCCCGACGATTTCCTGATTGGCGGTTGACGGGCAGACAGGCGCGTTGCGCGGGCCGGATCCGGTTCAGACTATGACCTCTTGGGCCATTTGCTTGCCAACACCAAAGATCCGCTTGTAGCGCACTATTTCGTCCGCCGGCCCCATCGCCTTGTTCGGATTGTCGCTGAGCTTGACGGTGGGCCGGCCCTCGGCGCTGACCGCCTTGCAGACCAACGAGAACGGCGCCAGCCCGTCGCCGGGCACCAGGCCACGGAAATCATTGGTCAGAAGTGTGCCCCAGCCGAACGAGACCCGGACGCGGCCCGAAAAACGGGCCTGAAGTTCAAGCATCGTTCCGACGTCGAGTCCGTCGGAAAAGATGACAAGCTTGTGGCGTGGATCCTCCCCCCTGCTGATCCACCAATCGATCGCGGTTTCCGCGCCCGTGGCCGGGTCGCCGCTGTCGATGCGAATCCCGGTCCACGCGGCCAGCCAATCCGGAGCGTTCTCGAGAAAGTTCGGTGTGCCATACGTATCCGGCAGGATGATCCTGAGATTTCCCTCGTGTTCCTCCTGCCAGTCCGCAAGAACCTTGTAGGGCGCAGCGCGCAGGTCGTCGTCGGTTCGCGCAAGCGCGGCATATATCATCGGCAATTCATGGGCGTTCGTGCCGATCGCCTCGATGTCGCGACGCATGGCGATCAGGCAATTCGACGTGCCGACGAACCCCGGACCCAGTCCCTCGATCATCGCCTGCACGCACCAATCCTGCCAGAGGAAGGAATGCCTGCGCCGCGTCCCGAAATCGGCGATGCGCAGTGTGGGTTCGTCGCGAAGACGTTCGATCTTTTCCCACAGCTTGGTCATTGCGCGGGCATAGAGAACCTGCAGTTCGAACCGGCCCATCCCGTCCAGGACCGCACGGCTCCGCAATTCCATCAGCACCGCCAGAGCGGGAATTTCCCACAGCATGACCTCGTGCCAGAGCCCCTCGAACGTCAGTTCGTACTGCCCATCGCGCTTTTCTAGCTGATAGGGCGGCAGGCGAAATGCTTCGAACCACTCCATGAAATCCGAGCGAAACATCTGCCGCTTGCCGTAGAAGGTGTTGCCGCGCAGGAACGTGGATTCGCCGCGGCTGAGGCTGAGCGACCGGATATGGTCGAGTTGTTCGCGCAACTCCTTTTCGTCGATGAGGTCGGCCAGCCGAATATCCCGGGATCGGTTGATCAGGCTGAACGTGACCGTGGTGTCCGGCCGGTTCCGAAAGATCGACTGGCACATGAGCAGCTTGTAGAAGTCGGTGTCGATCAGCGACCGGATGATCGGATCGATTTTCCATTTGTGATTGTAGACGCGCGTGGCGATGTCCAAGGGAACGACCTCGATCTGCTGACCCGATCCTGATATGCGATGCACCGGCGCGGTCAAAGCCGGATTGCCGCTTGAATCGCGGCGGCTATTCCTGGCGAACACCATGCGCCACGAAATCCCGGCGTGCATCGTCGAGCGACCCGTTCACGTCGATTGCGCGGCAGAATTCGGGCAGGACGACGGTCTCGAAGCCGTGCGTCGCCGCGTCCACGGCCGAGTACTGCACGCAGAAATCCAGCGCGAGACCGACGACAACCACCCGGGTCACGCCCCGCTCGCGCAGATAGCCATGAAGCCCGGTCGGAGTTGTCCGGTCATTCTCGTAGAACGCCGAATAGCTGTCGATCTCGCGCCGGAATCCCTTTCGTAGGATGAGGTCGGCGCAGTCCACGTCGAGATCCGGATGAAAGGCGGCGCCAACGCTGCCCTGGATGCAGTGATCCGGCCACAGGACCTGGGGACCGTATGGCATTTCGATCAGTTCCAACGGCTGCTTGCCCGGATGCTCCGACGCAAAGGACGAATGCCGTGCCGGATGCCAATCCTGCGACAGGACGACCACGCGGAAATCCTGCATCAGCGCATTGACCGGCTGAACGATCTCGGACCCGCCCGGCACTTCCAGCGCACCGCCCTCGCAGAAGTCGTTCTGGATATCGATCACGATCAGCGCTTCGGTCTGGGGACGCACGTCTTCCTCCATCTTCTCTGCTTCCGTGGTAGGAAGCGACTGTCTGAGCGTCAACCGACACGACCGTCGATGCCTGCGTCACCTCCGGCACGGCGGCCGGGTCTGCGCAGGGTGCCGGCGTTCACGGGGCTTGGTGCGTGCCGCGTTCTGCGATAGGGCGCGGGCATGTACACCGTGGCGGCACTTTATCACTTCACGCGTTTCGATGACCCGGCGGGCCTGAAGCCGCCGCTTGCCAAGGTTTGCTGCCGCGAAGGAGTGACCGGAACGCTGCTGTTGGCGCCCGAGGGGATCAACGGCACCATCGCCGGGCCGCGGGACGGAATTGACCGCGTGCTTGCGCATGTGCGCGCCTTGCCTGGATGCGACGGGCTGATCTGGAAGGAAAGCGCGGCGTCGACGCAGCCCTTCGGACGAATGAAGGTGCGGTTGAAACGCGAGATCGTGACCATGGGCCAACCGCAGGTCGATCCGCGGGCAGGCACCGGCCATTATGTCGAGCCCGGCGACTGGAACGCGCTGATTTCGGCACCGGATGTCGCCGTGATCGATACCCGCAACGCCTACGAGACCGCCATCGGGACGTTCAGGGGCGCGGTCGATCCCGCCACGGAAAGTTTCCGCGACTTCCCGGCGTGGTGGGAAGCGAACCGCCATCGCTTCCACAACAAGCGGATCGCGATGTTCTGCACCGGCGGGATCCGCTGCGAGAAATCGACCAATTTCCTCATCGGTCAGGGCGTCGCCGAGGTCTATCACCTGAAAGGCGGAATCCTGAAATATCTCGAAGGGGTGCCGGAATCCGAAAGCCTCTGGCAAGGCGAATGCTTCGTCTTCGACGGACGCGTCTCGGTGGGCCACGGCCTTCGCGAGGGGCCGCATCTTCTGTGCCACGCCTGCCGACGACCGATCCTCCCCGAAGACCGCGAGCACCCGGAATTCGAGCAAGGTGTCGCCTGCCACCATTGCACCAGTGAAACCACCGACGCGGACAAGGCCCGCTTCCGGGAACGCCAGAAGCAGATCAATCTCGCCAGGGCCCGCGGCCGCCGGCATCTGGGGCGTCTCGACAGCACGGTCTGATCCGGGCACGTGTCCCGCAGACGCCGTAATCTGAGGTCGAAACCGGGCGCGAGCGCTAACACTCCCCTCGCACTGACCCGGACCAACCGCTATATCGGCTTCAGGTACATCCGGAGGTGACGCCATGACCCGTCCGAAACCCGTCGTATTGTGCATCCTCGATGGCTGGGGCCTGCGAGAGGACACGACGGCCAATGCGCCGGCGCTGGCCAATACCCCGACCTACGACAGGATCATGGCGACCTGCCCCCATGCCAAGCTGATCACGCACGGTCCGGATGTCGGGCTTCCCACCGGACAGATGGGCAATTCCGAGGTTGGCCACACCAATATCGGCGCCGGGCGGGTCGTCGCGATGGATCTTGGCCAGATCGACCTCGCGATCGAGAATGGCAGCTTCTTCGAGGAAGCCGCGCTGAAGGAGTTCATCGCCAGCCTGAAGGCGTCGGGAGGGACCGCACATCTGATGGGCGTGATCTCCGACGGGGGCGTGCACGGCCATATCGAACATACCCTGGCCGCCGCACGGGCATTGTCGCAGGCCGGCGTCACCGTTGCGGTCCACGCCATCACCGACGGCCGCGACGTCGCCCCGAAATCGGCCCAGAACTTCATCGGCCAACTCGTCGAACGGCTGCCGGAGCGGGCCTTCGTCGCGACGGTGATCGGGCGCTACTACGCCATGGACCGCGACAATCGCTGGGAACGGGTGCAGAAGGCCTACGACGCCATGATCTGCGGCAAGGGCGAGCACCGCTTCGGCAATGCGGGCAGCGCCGTCGAAGATGCCTATTCCCGCGGTGAAACCGACGAATTCATCGCCGCCACCGTGATCGGCGATTTCAACGGGGCCAAGGACGGCGACGGCTTCTTCTGCCTCAACTTCCGCGCCGACCGGGCCCGCGAGATCCTGCGCGCCATTGCCCAGCCCGATTTCGATGCGTTCGACGTTTCGGGCCGCCCGGACTGGGCCGCGCTTCTGGGCATGGTGGAATATTCCGACGCGCACAGCGCGTGGCTGAAGACCGTCTTCCCGAAGCGGGAGATCGTCAACACGCTGGGGGCCTGGGTCGCCAAGCATCATCTCAGGCAGTTCCGGCTTGCCGAGACCGAGAAATATCCGCACGTCACCTTCTTCCTCAATGGCGGAAAGGAGAGCCCGGAGGAGGGCGAGGACCGGTTCATGCCCAAATCGCCCAAGGTCGCGACGTACGACCTGCAGCCGGAAATGTCCGAGCCCGAAGTGGCGGAGAAATTCGTCGAGGCGATCGAGAAGGGATACGATCTGATCGTCACCAACTTCGCCAATCCCGACATGGTGGGACATACCGGCGACCTGCAGGCCGCGATCAAGGCCTGCGAGGCGGTCGATGACGGGCTGGGCAAGGTTGTCGCCGCGCTGGAAAAGGCGGGCGGCGCAATGATCCTGACCGCCGACCACGGCAATTGCGAGACGATGGTCGATCCCGAAACCGGCGGACCCCACACCGCCCACACCACCAACCCGGTGCCGGTGGCGCTGATCGGGGGTCCGGACGGCGTGCGGCTACGCGACGGGCGGCTTGCCGATCTCGCGCCGACGCTTCTCGATCTGATGGGGCTCGAACTGCCGCCCGAGATGACCGGCGAAAGCCTGATTGTGCGCCAACCGCAACACGCGACGGCCTGAGCGGTTCCGGCGCATTCGCGCACAAACACGCGACCGCGCTCGCAACCCACTGGCGTCCGCCGCGGCGACCGGGTTTATATGTGCACCGGAGATGACGGGGCGCTCAGAGCCTTGAGACGCGAAAGGACCGACCTGAGATGAGATCATTCGTGATGGCCGCGCTCGGCGGCACCCTCGCGGGGGCGTTGCTGACCACCCAGATCGCCGGCCCTCTGCTCGCCCAGGAACAACAGGACAGCAAATCGGTCTACGAGCAGCTCGATCTCTTCGGCGACATATTCGAGCGGATCCGCGCGCAATATGTCGAAGAGGTCGATCCCAACAAGCTGATCGAGGCGGCGATCAATGGAATGCTGACATCGCTCGACCCGCATTCCAGCTATCTTTCGCCCGATGACGCCGACGACATGCGCGTCCAGACCCGCGGCGAATTCGGCGGCCTCGGTATCGAGGTCACGCAGGAAAACGGCTTCGTGAAGGTCGTCTCGCCGATGGATGGCACACCCGCCGCCGAAGCCGGGATTCAGACCGGCGACTTCATCACTCATGTGAATGGCGAAAGCGTGCTTGGCCTGAACCTTGACGAAGCGGTCGATCTGATGCGCGGCCCGGTCGGGTCCGAGATCGTCATCACCATCGTTCGTGAAGGCAAGGATGAGCCGTTCGACGTGAAGCTCGTGCGCGACACCATCAAGCTGACGGCAGTCAAGACCAAGGTCGAAGGTGACGCGGTCGTCTTGCGGGTGACCACCTTCAACGACCAGACCTATCCCAATCTTGAAAGCGAGCTGAAGGACGCGATCACCGAGATCGGCGGGATCGACAAGGTCTCCGGCGTGGTGCTCGATCTGAGGAACAACCCCGGCGGGCTTCTCAATCAGGCAATCCGTGTCTCCGACGCCTTCCTGAACGAAGGCGAGATCGTGTCGACCCGCGGGCGCAACCCGCAGGACAGCGAACGCTACAACGCGACGGAAGGCGACCTGATTGATGGCAAGCCGATGGTCGTTCTGATCAACGGCGGCTCCGCTTCGGCCTCCGAGATCGTTGCCGGCGCCCTCCAGGACCACCACCGCGCGATCGTTGTCGGCACCAAGAGCTTCGGCAAGGGCTCCGTTCAGACGGTCATGCCACTTCGTGGTGACGGCGCGATGCGGCTGACCACAGCGCGCTATTACACCCCGTCGGGGCGCTCGATTCAGGCGCTTGGCGTTGCACCCGACATCATTGTCGAACAGCCCGATCAGACCGCCGCCGCACCCGATGCCGAAGCCGATACCGAGAACGCGGCTCCGACCACGGCGGTCCGCTCCGAAGACGATCTGCGCGGCCGCCTGGAAAACGACGCGGTCAGCGAGGACGAGCTGAAGCAGTTGCAAGAAGAGGAAGCCCGCGCCAAGGAATCCGCCGAGCTGCGCAAGGAGGATTACCAGCTCGCCTACGCGATCGACATCCTGAACGGACTGTCCGTCCTCAGCCACAATCAATAACGAGACTGGCGGCGGCAGGCGCGGAAGCAGGGCCGATGTGCCTTGTCGCCGCGCCAGCCGCGCCTCATAGTCCGGCCATGCCGTCAACCCTGCCCTGCCGCATCGACTTGCCCGACGAAGCCGCAACCAGCGCCTTCGGCGAGTCGCTGGCGCCGTTGTTGCGCGCCGGAGACGTGCTCGCGCTCTGGGGCGAGATTGGCGCGGGCAAGAGCCATTTCGCCCGGGCACTCATCAAGGCGCGGCTGCGCGCCGAAGGCCGGGACGAGGATGTGCCCTCACCCACCTTCACGCTGGTCCAGACCTATCGCGCCGGGGCGCTGGAGATCTGGCACAGCGATCTCTACCGGCTGACCCATCCGGACGAAGCTCTTGAACTGGGGCTCGAGGACGCGTTTTCAACCGCGCTCTCGCTGATCGAATGGCCGGACCGACTCGGCGCCGACTTGCCGCCCGAGACGCTTCATCTTCGCTTCGCCCCGGGCCCGACCGATAGCGCCCGCTACCTGACGCTCGAGTCTGCGGCTGCTGACTGGGCCGTCCGTCTCGATGCGATCCTTGCCCGCCGGGCCTGCATTGATGCTTGACGACGCGAGCGCCGGGTTCCTCGCGGCCGCAGGCTGGGGCACAGCCGCGGCGCAACCCCTTGCGGGCGACGCCTCTGCGCGTGCCTACCTGAGGTTGATACGCCCGGACGGATCGCGCGCCGTTCTCATGCTGGCCCACGGCGATGCCAGCACTGCGCGTTTCGTCACAGTGGACGCGCACCTGCATGGTATCGGCCTTTCGGTGCCGAAGATTCTCGCGGCCGATCCGGCGGCCGGATTGCTGCTGCTCGAGGATCTGGGCGATGCCGTCTTTGCCCGTCTGATCGAAACGGATCCGACGGTGGAGCGTCCCCTCTACATGGCTGCGGTCGAGCTTCTGGCCGGTCTCCCATCCCATTCCGCACTGGCCGGGCTTGAGATCCAGGAGCCTGACGCGCTGGCCCAGGCGGTCGCGCCCGCGGCCGACTGGTATCTTGGACAGGGGACGGCGCAACCCGACGCGGCAGCCGCGCTGGCCGCGGCGCTGAGACCGGCACTGGCACGGATCCTGCCTGCAGTCCAGCCGGTCTTCGTCCATCGCGACTTTCACGCTGAGAACCTGATCTGGTTGCCTGACCGCGATGGCCCTGCGCAGATCGGGCTCCTGGATTTCCAGGACGCGCTCACAGGGCATCCCGCCTATGACCTCGTCTCTCTCCTCGAGGATGCCCGGCGCGACCTTGCGCCGGATCTGCGCGCGGACATGGTGGCGCACTACGCACGATTGACCGGCACCGAACCAGACGAGCTCCACCGCGCGCTCGCCATTCTCGGCGCGCAGCGGAATCTGCGCATTCTCGGCATCTTCGCGCGACTCTCGCTGCTGGGCGGCAAGCCGCGCTACGTCGACCTGATCCCGCGCGTCTGGCAGCATCTGCACGGCGATCTGGCGCATCCGTCGCTGAGGGCTGTCGGAGAGACCGTGGCACGGCTCCTGCCGGTGCCGACACCGCAATTCTTGTCCATGCTGACGGCACGATGCGGCACGATCCCGACGCGATAATGCTCTTCGCCGCGGGCTTCGGAACGCGGATGAAGGAGCTGACCCGCACCCGCCCGAAACCCCTGATCGAGGTGGCCGGACGGTCGCTTCTCGATCGTGCCCTCGACCTTGCCGATGCGGCCCGAATCCCGCGCCGGGTGGTCAACGCTCATTACCTTGCCAACCAGATCGTCGCGCATTTGAACGGCGGCTCGGCGCAGGTCACCGTCGAGACACCCGAGATCCTCGACACTGGCGGCGGACTGCGTGCCGCACTGCCGCTTCTGGGCGCCGGGCCGGTCTTCACTCTCAACACAGATGCCGTCTGGACCGGGCCGAATCCGCTGGCCGCGTTGCGCGCTGCCTGGGATCCGGCGCGAATGGATGCGCTGCTGCTCCTTGTTCCCGCCGGGCGGGCGCACGGACATTCGGGCGCGGGTGATTTCACCCTCGATCCGGACGGCCGCATCGCCCGCGGTCCGGGATACGTCTATTCCGGCGCGCAGATCCTGGACCCGGACGGGCTTGCGACGATTGCCGAAACCGTCTTTTCGCTCAACCGGCTCTGGGACCGCATCGGCGCGGAGGGACGGCTCTATGGCGTCGTTCATCGCGGCGGCTGGTGCGATGTGGGCCGACCGGAAGGAATTGCCGAGGCCGAAGCGATGCTCGCCGACCCACCGGAACTACTGGCGTGACCGAGCCTTCCGAAACGGCGCCCGCGCTCTTCGGCGTACCCCCTGGCGTGGATTTCCCGAAGGCGCTGGTCGAGGGGCTTCTGACCCGCATGGACGGCCAGCCGCCCGAAGCGCTGGCGCGCGTGTCGCTCTACGTCAACACGACACGCATGGCCCGCCGCATTGCCGCCATCTTCGATGACGGGCCGCCGCGGCTTCTGCCGCGGATCCGCCTGGTGACCGATCTGACGCATTTCGGACCGCCGGGGCAACCGTCCCCCGTCCCGCCCTTGCGCCGCCGGCTCGAGCTTGCGCAGCTCGTCGCCCGCCTGATCGCGGCCGAACCCGACCTCGCACCGGCGAGTGCCGCTTTCGACCTTGCCGTCAGCCTCGCAGAACTGATGGACGAGATGCAGGGCGAAGGCGTCGGACTCGACGCGATCGCCGGGCTCGACGTGACTGACCAATCCGGCCACTGGGACCGGGCCCGGCGCTTTCTTGGCCTCGTGGGGCAGTTCCTCGCCGCCGATCCCGCTGCCGGGCTCGACCCGGCAGCGCGCCAGCGCCTCACCGTCGAGGCATTGAGCCGGCACTGGCAGGCCGAGCCGCCGCGCGATCCAATCATCGTCGCCGGCTCGACCGGCTCGCGGGGGACGACGGCACTTTTCATGCAGGCAGTTGCGCGGCTTCCGAACGGTGCCGTCGTGCTGCCGGGGCTCGACCGCGACATGCCGGGGGGCGTCTGGTCCCGCCTGCGCGAACCCGGTCCGGCCGAGGATCACCCGCAATACCGCTTTGCGGCCCTCGCCGCGGCGTTGGGCATGGCGCCGTGGGAGATCCCGCTCTGGACCGAATGCGTTCCCCCCGCACCCGCGCGCAATGCCCTCGTTTCACTGGCGCTTCGTCCCGCGCCGGTCACCGATGGCTGGCGCCGCGACGGACCGGCACTCGGCAACCTGATCGACGCGACCGCCGGCATCGACCTGATCGAGGCCCCCGATCCGCGGCACGAAGCCCTGGCCATTTCGGTCCGACTCAGGAAGGCCGTCGAGGACGGCGAGACGGCGGCGCTCGTTACCCCTGACCGGATGCTGACCCGCCGCGTGACGGCCCAGCTCGACCGCTGGGGAATTCTTCCGGACGACAGTGCCGGGACGCCGCTGCGCCAGACCGCAGCCGGGCGGTTGGTCCGGCACGTCGCCGGGCTCTTCGGGCGGCGGCTGACCGCCGATGCGTTGCTGGTCGTCCTGAAGCACCCGCTGGTCCACCGCGGGAGCGCGCGCAACCGTCACCTGCTCCGGACGCGGGAACTCGAACGCTCTCTGCGGCGGTTCGGCCCGCACTTTCCCGATGCGGCAAGCCTTGCCCGCTGGGCCGTGGCAGAAGCGGCGCAGCGCCCGGCTCAGCCTGATCCGCGGCCCTGGGCGGAATGGGTCGCGACCTGCTGTCTGGGCCTTGACGGCGTCGGAACCGCTCCCCTTGAGGACCTCGTCGCCCTGCTCTCGGACGCGCTCGACCTCCTGGTGATCGGCGCCGAGGCTGACCATGAAGCGGCGCGGGCGATCTGGACCGGCGACGAGGATTGCCAGCAGGTCCGCATGGCGCTGGACGAGCTTGCCCGCGAAGCACCGCATGGAGGCGCGTTCGACCCGCCGGGCTTTGCGGCTCTGCTTCACGGCGTGCTGGGCGGCGAGGTGCGCGACGCCAAGCTCGCCGATTCCCGCGTGATGATCTGGGGCACGCTGGAGGCGCGCGTGCAGGGCGCCGGACTGGTGGTGCTCGGCGGCCTCAACGAAGGAAGCTGGCCCGAGCTTCCCGCGCCCGATCCCTGGCTCAATCGAAGGATGCGGGCCGAGGCCGGCCTTCTCCTGCCCGAGCGGCGAATCGGCCTGTCCGCACACGACTTCCAGCAGGCGATCGCCGCACCGCGCGTGGTGCTCAGCCGCGCCGGCCGCGACGCCGAGGCCGAGACCGTGCCGTCTCGCTGGCTGAACCGTCTGACGAACCTGCTGAGCGGCCTTCCGGACCAGGGCGGACCGGAGGCTCTGGCGGCGATGCGCGACCGGGGTCGCCAGTGGCTCGCACTCGCGCGCGCCCTGGACCGGCCGGCGCGCACGGAACCGCGCGCGCCTCGTCCCGCGCCGCAGCCGCCTCTCGCCCACCGCCCACGCGCCCTGTCCGTCACGCAGATCGAAACCCTGATCCGCAACCCCTACGACATCTACGCCCGCCATATCCTGCGCCTTCGCGCCCTCGATCCGCTGCACCGCCGCCCGGAGGCGCGCGACCGGGGCACTGTCCTGCACGAGGTCATGGAGCGGTTCATCCCGCGCTTCGCGGCCCTTTCGCCGGACGACCGGCGCGCAGAATTTCTCAGCACAGCGGAGGCCATTCTGGACGCCGAGGTGCCCTGGCCCGCGGCTCGGCGATTGTGGCTCGCCCGGCTTGAGGCAGTGGCAGACCGGTTCCTGGCCGCGGAAGTCCAGCGGCAACGCGATGCGCGACCGGTCGACGGCGAGCGGCGCGGGATCCTCGACCTGCCGGCGCGTGCTTTTCAACTCAGCGCCAAAGCCGACCGGATCGACATCTGCGACGATGGAACGCTGCGGGTCTACGACTACAAGACCGGCAGTCCGCCTTCGCAGAAGCAGCAGCGGCATTTTGCCAAGCAGCTTCTGCTCGAAGCCGCCATAGCCGAACGCGCCGGTTTCGAGGGTGTCCCACCGGCCCGCGTGTCCGGCGCGGCCTATCTCGGGCTGAACCGCGCATTGAAGGTGGAACCCGCACCTCTCGACACGCTGCCCGTCGACATGGTTCTGGAAGGACTCGACCGGCTGATCGGCGTCTTCGACGATCCGGGGACCGGCTATGTGGCGCAAACCGCGCCCGAGACAGAGGCCTTCGCGGGAGACTATCTTCAGCTCTCCCGCGCCGGGGAATGGGATCTGAGCGATACGCCGCTGCGCCAGAGGGTCGGCGAATGGACCTGAGACCCGACGATGCCACGGCGCGCCAGGTCGCAGCCGCGGACCCGGCGCGCTCCACCTGGCTTGCGGCCAATGCCGGATCGGGCAAGACGCGGGTGCTGACGGACCGGGTGGCGC
This sequence comes from Paracoccaceae bacterium, assembly GCA_020425125.1. Classification (GTDB taxonomy): domain Bacteria; phylum Pseudomonadota; class Alphaproteobacteria; order Rhodobacterales; family Rhodobacteraceae; genus Meridianimarinicoccus. The sequence continues at coordinate 51,278 of JAGQRV010000044.1, forward strand.
GGCTTCTGCTCGACGGGGTGCCGCCGGAGAACATCCTGTGCCTCACCTATACCAAGGCCGCGGCCGGCGAGATGCAGAACCGGCTGTTCGCCCAGCTCGGCGACTGGGCGATGAAGCCGGATGCGGAACTGGGCCAGGCCTTGGCCGCAAAGGGCGTGGCGGGAGAGATGAGCCCCGAACGTCTCGACGCCGCCCGCAGGCTTTTCGCGCAGGCCATCGAGACACCGGGCGGGCTGAAGATCCAGACCATCCACGCCTTCTGCGGCAGCCTGCTGCGGCGCTTCCCGCTCGAGGCGGGGGTGCCGCCAACCTTTTCGGAGCTTGACGAGCGCAGTGCGACGGCCCTGGCAGACGAGGTACTGGAGGAACTGGCCGACGGGTCCGGGAGCGGGGCCGTCGACGCGCTCGCCCGGCACGTTTCCGGCGACGAAACACTGGCGAAACTTGTGCGCGAGGTGCTGTCCCGCCGCGCGGCCTTTGAGCGCCCGTTTGATCTGGCAGCGGCGTGCGCGGCTCACGGCCTGCCGCCCGGCTACGATGAGGCGGCGCTTCTCGCCGAGGTATTCACCGGCGCCGAGGATGACCTGATCACCACCGTCCTGCCCGTCCTGACCGCGAAGGGCGGCAACGATCTCAAGGCGGCCGAGAGGCTCGCCCGCGTCGCCGAGAACCTGGAAAACCGCGCCTGTCTCGAGGTTCTCGAGGACGTGCTGCTCACGGGGGGGACGGCTGCCGCCCCGTTCACCGCGAAGCGCGGCAGCTTTCCGACCAAGGCCTCGCGCGCGCAGCTCGGTCCCGCGACTGTTGCAGACATCGACGACCTGATGGAGAGGGTGGAAGCCGCACGCCCACGTCGTGTCGCGCTCGCCTCGGCCGAGAAGACGGCAGCGCTTCACCTATTCGCATCTGTCTTCCTTCCGGCCATGGCGGCGCGGAAGGCAGCGCGCGGCGTCCTCGACTTCGACGATCTGGTCCTGAAGACCCGGACCCTGCTGGACAATCCGGCGGTGGGCGACTGGGTGTTGTGGAAGCTCGACGGCGGGATCGATCACATCCTGGTGGACGAAGCCCAGGATACCAGTCCGGTGCAGTGGGACCTGATCCGCCTTCTCGCGCGGGAGATCACCGCCGGCGCGAGTGCGCGGAGCGACACCGACCGGACGATCTTCGTCGTGGGCGACCGCAAGCAGTCGATCTATTCGTTCCAGGGCGCGGATCCGGACGCGTTCGACCACCTGCGGCGCGATTTCGACGCGGCGCTCGCCGGGCGGGGCGGGCTGGCATCGCGGGAGTTGCAGCACTCCTTCCGCTCCGCGCCCGCGATCCTTGCCGCGGTCGACGCGACCTTCGACGGGACGGCCGGTGCCGGGATTGGCGGGGCACCGGTGCATCTGGCGTTCAAGGATGCCCTGCCCGGGCGGGTCGATCTCTGGCCCTGGGTTGCCAGGGAAAAGGACGATGCCGAGCGCGACTGGACCGATCCGGTCGACAGGATCAGCCCGCAATCGGCCGAAGCCCGGCTTGCGGATGCGATCGCAGGCGAGTTGCGGCGGCTGATCGACAGCGGCGAAACGATCCCCGACGGCACGGGCGGACGGCGCCTGCTGACCGAAGGCGACGTGCTGATCCTGGTACAGCGGCGGGCCGTGCTATTCCGCGAAATCATCCGTGCCTGCAAGGCACGGAAGCTCGCCATTGCCGGGGCCGACCGGCTGAACCTGACCAGGGATCTGGCGGTTCAGGATCTGCTTGCGCTTCTCGCCTTCCTGGCGCTGCCCGAAGACGATCTGTCGCTGGCCTGCGCGCTCCGCTCGCCGCTCTTCGGCTGGAGCGAGGACGACCTCTACCGCCTCGCGCAGCCGCGGTCCGGATATCTCTGGGCGGAATTGAGGACGCGCGCGGGCGACAGTCCGGCCCATGCCATGCTGGCCGATCTTCGCGACCAGGCCGACTTTCGCCGCCCCTACGACCTTCTGGAGCGCATTCTGACCCGCAATCGCGGCCGCGAGCGGCTGATTGCGCGGCTCGGCCCCGATTGCGAGGAAGCGGTGGATGCGCTTCTGGCCGAGGCGCTCGCCTACGAACAGGCCGAGGTGCCGAGCCTGACCGGGTTCCTCGAATGGATCCGCGCCGACGACGTGGAGATCAAGCGCCAGGCCGAACGCGCCGGTGGACGGCTGCGGGTGATGACCGTACACGGCGCCAAGGGTCTGGAAGCGCCCCTGGTCATTCTGCCCGATTGCGGCACCCGCCGGGATGCCCAGCCGGGCGAGGTGCTGGTCACCGCGGAGGGCTGGGCCGCGTGGAAGACCGCGGCAGAGGCCACGGCCCCGCCGGTTGCGGCAGCGAAAGCCGACTGGCAGGCGGGTCAGACGGCGGAACGGCAACGCCTGCTTTACGTCGCGATGACGCGGGCCGAGGTCTGGCTCTGGATCTGTGCCGCGGGCGACGATTCGAAGGCCGATGCAAGCTGGCACCGGCAGATCGAGTCCGGGCTGGTCCGGGCGGGCGCCACGGAATTGGAATATCCCACCGGACCGGGTCTGAGACTCGCCTCGGGCGATTGGACCGGACCGCCGCAGGTCCGGATCCCGGCAGCACCATCGATGCACGCATTCCTGCCGGAATGGGCCACCGCCGCCGCCCCGGCGGCCGGCGATGTGCCGGAACCGCTTCGGCCCTCGGACCTTGGCGGTGCCAAGGCCCTGCCGGGAGAAGCCGGGTTCGACGAGGCCACGGCACTCGACCGCGGCAGCCGCCTGCACCTCCTCCTGGAGCATCTCCCTGCTCTGCCCAAGGCCGGATGGCGCGCCGCCGCCGCCGATCTTCTTGGCGCACCGGACGACCTGCTCGACGAGGCCGAACACGCAGATCTGTTCGACGAGGCTGTCGGCGTATTGACCCGCCCGGACCTCGCCCATCTCTTTGCGCCCGCCACGCTCGCCGAGGTGGACCTGACCGCGCCACTGCCCGGCGGCGGGCGGATTCACGGCAAGGTCGACCGGCTGATCGTCACCGCATCGCAGGTCCTGGCGGTGGACTTCAAGTCGAACCGCGTGGTTCCCGCCACGCCGGACGAGACGCCCGACGGGTTGTTGCGGCAGATGGGGGCCTACGCATCCGCCCTGAAGGCGATCTATCCCGAGCGACGGGTCGCGACCGCATTGCTCTGGACCCGGACCGGCCAGCTGATGGCTCTGCCCGACTCTCTCGTCATGGCGGCCTTGCAGCGCGCTGGCGCAGCCTGAGCGCAACTTGACGCTCTGCCGGTTGCTTCCTAGGTTCGGTGCCTGTTCCCTTCGTGCCAAGGAGGTTCCCGTGGCAACCCAAGCAGTCACTGACGACACGTTTGACGAGGAAGTGCGCAAGTCCGAGATCCCGGTGGTCGTCGACTTCTGGGCCGAATGGTGCGGCCCGTGCCGCCAGATCAGCCCGGCGCTCGAAGAGATCGCCAAGGAACTCGACGGCAAGGTCAAGATCGTCAAGGTCAATGTGGACGAGAACATGAAGACCGCGCAGGAGCTGCACATCCGCGGCATTCCGGCGCTGTTCATGTTCAAGGACGGCCAGGTCGTGTCGAACAAGACCGGCGCTGCACCGAAGGCGGCGCTGCAAAGCTGGATCGAAGGCGCACTCTGACGCCCGGACCTGCCTCATCCGGCCCTGCAGGCGTGCGGGGCTGGTTGCCCTGCCGGCGGACCGCCGCCATATAGCCCGCAACGATACGGAGGCGACATGGCGGACAAGGACTTTCCCGGCTGGCACGGCACCACGATCATCGGGGTGCGCAAGGGCGGCAAGGTGGTGATCGCGGGCGATGGGCAGGTCAGCCTCGGCGATACGGTCATCAAGGGCACCGCGCGAAAGGTGCGTCGGCTCACCCCGGGCGGCCACGATGTGGTCGCCGGCTTTGCCGGATCGACCGCCGACGCCTTCACCCTTCTCGAGCGCCTGGAAACCAAGCTGGAAGCGTCACCCGGCCAGCTGGCCCGCGCTGCGGTGGAGCTGGCGAAGGACTGGCGCACCGACAAGTACCTGCAGAAGCTCGAGGCGATGCTGATCGTCTCGGACGGCAGCGAGCTGTTCGTCATTACCGGAGCGGGCGACGTGCTGGAACCCGAGCACAACGTCGCTGCCATCGGCTCGGGCGGGAATTACGCGCTGGCCGCCGCGCGGGCGCTGATGGAGACCGATGCCTCTGCCGAGGAAATCGCCCGCAAGGCGATGGCGATCGCCGCCGATATCTGCGTCTACACCAACGGCAACGTCTGTGTGGAAACCATCGGCTGAGCCGGCCTAGACCTCGCGCACGGAGGTCGGGTCGCCTGACGCCGCAAGACCCACGGAAATGAGCAGCGAGGTCGCGACGAAATAGAGCGCGATCACCGGCATCTGCTGATCGAACGGGATGCCGGCATCGATCAGCCATCCGGTGAGGATCGGGCCGAGGGCGGTGCCGAAGACCATGATCGCGGCGGCCAGCGCCCGGATCGCTCCCAGATGGCGCGTGCCGAAATAATCCGCCCAGAATGCCGTCGGCAGGGTGGTGTTGGCGCCATGCGACAGCGCGATCAGCGCCATCGCGCCGGCACCCGCCCAGATCCCCTGCCCCAATCCCATCAGAACGAACCCGGCCATCATCGGAAACTGGAACACCCGCATCAGCCGCGCCGTGCCGAAACGGTCGATCAGCACGCCGGACGCAATCATCGCCGCAATGGTCACCGCGGTGTAGAGCGGAAAGAGCGAAACGAATTCCACATGGGACCAGCCTTTCCGTTCCGCCAGATGCACCTGCTGAAAGAAGAGCGCGGTGATGAAAGCGGCCGGGCCGATGATCAGCGGCACCGAGCACCAGAACAGCGGATGCCGGATCACTTCGGCCCGGGTCCAGTGGCGGCCCTGCAGGCCGGGGCTCTGATGCGCGTCGCCCATGCTCTGCGGCGTCCGCTCCCGCCTCAGCAGCAGGAACAGCACCGGGATCGCCGCCAGCGCCAGACAGGCCGCGACGACCCAGAGGGTCCGCCAGTCTGTTACCCGCAGCGCAGCCACGAAGGCGATCGGCAAGATCGATTCGCCCAAGGCGAACCCCATGGTCGCGGTGGCAAGCGCCCGGCCCCGTGACGCCACAAACCAGCGCGCCATGGCTGTGGTGGCGATGTGGCTGCACATTCCCTGCCCGGCGAAGCGCAGGCCCAGGATCACCGGCACCAGCGCCCAGGCCGCTGGCACGCTGGCCATCGCAAGGCAGGCCCCGGCGAGAAGCACCAAGATCGCGGCACCGAGGCTCCTGACCCGCATCCGGTCGATCAGGCCGCCGAGAACGATCATCAGCACCGCCGAGATCAGCGTGCCGGCGCTGTAGATCGTGCCCCAGCCGGCATGGCTCAGCCCGAACTCGGCCCGGATCTCGCCTGCGAAGATCGAGATGAAATAGGTCTGCCCATAGCTCGACGAGAATGCCATGAGCATGCCCGCTGCGAGCCACGGGAAGTTGTCACGGAAGAACCGGGCATTCGGATACTGCATGTGGGTGTACCTGTCCGCTGCGCGCGGAGCCCATGGGGACGGCGCGTCGCGGGCGCGGTATACCAGATGCCAGATCGTGTCCAGCCGACCGCCCGACGGGCGATCTGCCCCGTTGCCCTAAAGCACGTAGCGGCTGATATCGGCCGAGCGGGCCAGATCGCCCAGATGCTGCTCCACGAAGGCGTCGTCGATCGTGACGGTCTCGCCCGAGCGGTCGGGCGCGGTGAAGCTGAGCTCTTCGAAGACCCGCTCCATCACCGTGTAGAGCCGCCTTGCGCCGATATTCTCGACGCTGCGGTTGACCTCGGCGGCAATTCGGGCGAGCGCGGCGATGCCTCCTTCAGTGAAGGCCACACTGACCTGCTCGGTCTCCATCATGGCCCGGTACTGCAGCGTCAGCGCATTGTCGGTCTCGGTCAGGATACGGACGAAATCCGCCTCGGTCAGCGCCCGAAGCTCGACCCGGATCGGCAGCCGGCCCTGAAGTTCGGGCAGCAGGTCGGACGGCTTGGCGATATGGAACGCGCCCGACGCGATGAAGAGGATATGGTCGGTCTTCACCGGCCCGTACTTGGTCGACACCGTGGTCCCTTCGATCAGCGGCAGCAGGTCCCGCTGCACGCCTTCGCGGCTGACATCGGCACCCCGCGCATCGGCGTTACGGCAGACCTTGTCGATCTCGTCGATGAAGACGATGCCGTTTTCCTGCACGGCGTCCATCGCCGTGCGGTTCACCGTCTCGTCGTCGAGAAGCTTGTCCGCCTCCTCGGCCACCAGGACGTCATAGCTTTCGGCGACGGTCATCCGCCGGCGCACCTTGCGGCCGCCGAAGGCCTTCCCGAAGATGTCGCCCAGATTCATCATCCCCATCCCGCCGGGCTGACCGGGAATCTCCATCGCCGGGAAGGGGCTCGACTGGTCGGCCACCTCGACCTCGATCTCGTGGCCGTCGAGCTCGCCCTTCCTGAGCCGTTCGCGAAACCGCTCACGGGTGGAATCGCGCGCGTCGGTTCCGGCAATCGCAGCGATCACCCGGTCCTCTGCGGCGGCCTCGGCTCGCGACTTGACATCCTCGCGCATCGCCTCGCGGGTCATCGCGATGGCGCTGTCGACCAGATCCCGCACGATCTGCTCCACGTCGCGGCCGACATAGCCGACNNGTGAACTTGGTCGCCTCGACCTTGACGAAGGGCGCACGGGCGAGCTTGGCCAGGCGGCGGCTGATCTCGGTCTTGCCGACACCGGTCGGGCCAATCATCAGGATGTTCTTCGGGAAGACCTCCTCGCGCAGAGCGGGGTCGAGCTGCTTGCGCCGCCAGCGGTCCCTCAGCGCCACGGCGACGGCCCGCTTGGCCTCGGCCTGGCCGATGATGAACCGGTCGAGTTCGGAGACGATTTCGCGCGGGGTGAGGGTGGTCATGGGCGTTCCTGTGTTTGATCGAGCGCAACCTATGCAGCCGGGCGCAGGTTGCAAGGCGCCTGCGGCACTCAGCGGCGGCGGCGGAGATAGACGTAATAGGCGCCTTCGCCGCCATGACGGAAATGCGCCGGAGTGATCTGCACCACGATCTGCGCCAGCGCACCGGTCTGGACCCAGTGCGGGACCTGATGGCGCAGCACGCCGCGCGGCGTGGGCATGATGCCGCCGTCGTCGCGGTGCTTGCCCTTGCCGGTGATCACGAGGACCAGGCGCTTGTCATCCGCCCGCGCCGCATGGAGGAACCGGACCAGTTCGGGATAGGCCTCCGCCAGCGTCATCCCGTGCAGGTCGATCCGCGCTTCCGGGCGCAGCTTGCCGCGTTTCAGTCGCGACTGAATCGCGCCATCGACCCCCGGCGTGGCCGCGGCCAGGCGGTCGGGAAGCGGTGGAACGAGATCGTGCCGCGGTGGCTTCGGCCGCGCGGAAATGCCGATGCGAAACCGGCCGTTCGCCGGTCCGTCCTGCTCGGCGGGCGGCATCGCACCATCAGGTTTTGGCGGATCGGCCCGAAACGGCGGTTCCGCTGCGGCACTTGAGAGAAGGGCAGCCTTGCCGCCGCCGGGACCAAGCGAGGCGCGCGGCAAGGGGGTCACGCTTGCGGCGACCCTGTCCCAGATCTCGCGGTCTTCCGGAGTCAGGCCCTGTTTGCGGCGCCGCGCCACGGTGCTGCGCCGTCCAAGGCTATTGGCCGGTGGCGACCAGCTGCCAGTTGGGATCGTCGGTGCCCATCACCCGCGCGAAGGTCCATACGTCGCGCTGGCGTTTGATCTCGTTCGGATCGCCTTCGACCACTTCGCCATCGGCATTTCGCACGACCGAAGTCAGTTCGCCCACGAAGCGGACCGTCACATCGGCTTCGGAGGTCGCGCGGTCGAATTTCGCATCGACCAGCTTGACCTCGCGCACGCCGACGAAATTCGCGTCGATCCTCAGCCCCTGGCGCTCGCGTTCGGCAATGACCTCGGCAAAGCTTTCGCGGACATCATCGGCCAGATAGGGCGCGATATCGGCGATCGCGCCCTTCTCGAACGCCATCAGGATCATTTCATAGGCACCCCGGGCACCTTCGAGGAAGCCCTTGACGTTGAAGGCCGGATCCACCCGTTTCATCGCGGTCAGCGCTTCGGCCGCGTCGCTTCCAGCCTCCACGTGATCGGTGATGTCGTGATCGGGCCCGCCCTCGATCACCTCGAAATCCTTGCGCGCCTGATCGCGCGCGCCGCTCTTGCCGGGCATGCTGAGCGGCGGCTTTTCAAAGCCCTCGCGTGTCCCCAGCACGTTCCGCAGGCGCAGGATCAGAAAGATTGCAACTCCAGCGAGTACCAGAAGCTGGATCAGGGCAGAATTCATTGCGGCCTCGTCGCGGGTTGGCGTGGCAGGTTCGCTTGCGATTTCCTATGTAGGGATTGCAAGGACGCAAGTCCACCTGACAGACCCGACAGCAGTGAGGCAGACATGTGGCCGCTTGCCGCCTTCATCGGCATTCCCCTGATCGAGATCGCCCTCTTCATCCTTGTGGGACAATGGATCGGTCTCTGGCCCACGCTGTTCATGGTCCTCTTCACGGCCGTGCTCGGCGCGGCCCTGGTGCGAAGCCAGGGCATCGATGCGCTGCGCCGGGTACAGGAGTCCCTGTCCACGCCCGAAGGGCCGGCCGAGCCCCTGGCCCACGGTGCCATGATCCTGCTGGCCGGGGTCCTTCTGGTCACGCCCGGCTTCTTCACCGACTTCCTCGGCTTCGCGCTGCTGGTTCCCGGCGTGCGTTCCCGCGTGTTCGACTTCCTGCGCCGCCGGATCACTCTTGTGAGTTTCGGATCGTTTCCGCCCCGCGACGCGGGCCCCGCCGGCTGGCAGGGGCATGACGGCGACATCATCGACGGCGAGTTCGAGGAGATCGATCCGGACAAGGTGCCGTCGCGTCCGTCGGGCCGTCCGTCTGGCTGGACCCGGCACTGATCCGGCAGTTCGCGCACCGCTTGTGGGGGCCGCTGCCACCTGATAGGCACGGCGCAGCTTTCGTTCAGACCGGAGACACCCATGACTGAAGCAGCAAATGGGGCCGACCAGCAGCAGACCCAGGTCAAGATGCAGATCCTGGGGCAGTTCATTCGCGACATGTCGTTCGAGAACATTCTGGTGCAGAAAGGCCTGACGGCCAGCGTCCAGCCGGATGTGCAGGTCCAGGTCAGCCTCGACGCTCGCAAGCGTCCGACGGACCATCAGTACGAGGTTTTCTCCAAGTTCAACGTGACGTCCCGGAACAAGGAAACCAACGAAGTCTATTTCGCACTCGAGATCGATTACGGCGGCCTTTTCCACATCGAGGGCGTACCCGATCAGCAGCTTCACCCCTTCCTGATGATCGAATGTCCTCGGATGATGTTTCCCTATGTCCGGCGCATCGTGTCGGACATCACCCGCGACGGCGGCTTCCCGCCACTCTTCCTCGACAATGTGGATTTCATGACGATCTACCGGCAGGAGATCGAGCGGCGCGCAAAGGCACAGGCCTAGCGCCGCGACCGGCCGCCCGCACGGACGGCCGGAGGAAGCGCCAGAGACCGACACGCAAAAGGCCCGCTCGTGCAGCGGGCCTTGTCACGTGATCGGATCGGCATTTCCCGATTTCGGTCGGCGCCCCGGCCGTCAGATCAAGTCCTTGCGCAGATTGACCAGCGCCGCCGCGCATGCACCGGCAAATGCACCGATGGCACCGCTGAATGCCCACTTGCGCTCCGGCAACGAGTGGCGCGGCGCGGTCAGACGCTCCGGATGCTCGAACATCATGCGAATGTTGCGGTCCTCGTCATCGGACAGCATCAGGCACAGCGGTACCGCACTTTCTGTCTGTACCTGTTCCCCACGACTCGCCATTTCACAGCCCTCTTCCATGTCTTGGAGTCTTGTCCCTCCTGCTTCGTCGAAATTGGTTAACGCACGATTAAGTTGTATCGTCCGGCAGGCGGGTCCCACACGATTGCGTTTTGACACGGCGGCCGCAGTCGACTACCGAGCGCAAAACGAAGGCAAGCACCGCGTGACGATCCATCTCCACATCTCCGACCTGCCTGCAGGGCTGGACCTTGGGCCTGTTGTCGCCATCGATTGCGAGACGATGGGGCTGAACCCGATTCGGGACCGGCTCTGCCTCGTGCAGCTGTCCGGGGGCGACGGCGACGCACATCTCGTCCGCGTCACGCCCGGCCAGACCGCCGCCCCCAACCTGGTCAGGCTGCTGCGCGATCCAACGGTCCTGAAGCTGTTCCATTTCGGCCGTTTCGACATTGCCGCGCTACAGCACGCCTTCGGCGCGCTCGCGGCGCCGGTCTATTGCACCAAGATCGCGTCGAAGCTCGTGCGTACATATACCGACCGGCACGGGCTCAAGGTGCTGCTGCAGGAACTTCTGGGCATCGACATCTCGAAGCACCAGCAGATGAGCGACTGGGGCGCAGAGGATCTGACGCAGGCGCAGATGGATTATGCGGCCTCCGACGTACTGTATCTCCATGCGCTGCGCGAGAAGCTCGACCAGCTGCTCGCCCGTGAAGGGCGCACCCGGCTTGCCCAGTCCTGCTTTGACTTCCTTCCGACACGGGCCAGGCTCGACCTCGCCGGCTGGCCCGAAATCGACATCTTCGCACATTGACCGGGGGCGCCGTGACCCACGACAGCGACATGTTTCTCGAAGCCGGACGCCGCGTCATCGGGATCGAGGCCGACGCCCTTCGCACTCTGGGCACCGCGTTGAACCAGAGCTTTTCCGACGCGGTGGCGCTGCTCTTGAAGACCCGTGGCCGGGTGATCGTCTCCGGCATGGGAAAGTCGGGACATATCGCACGGAAGATCGCGGCGACTCTGGCGTCGACGGGAACCCCGGCGCATTTCGTGCACCCTGCAGAAGCCAGCCACGGCGATCTCGGCATGATCACGCCGCAGGACGTCGTGATCATGCTGTCGAATTCGGGCGAAACGCCGGAACTTGCGGACATGATTGCCCATACGCGGCGGTTCCGCATCCCGCTGATCGGCGTAGCAAGCCGGCCGGAAAGCACGCTGCTGAGGCAATCGGACGTGGCCCTTGTGCTACCGAAGGCCGAGGAGGCCTGCGGCCAGGGAATCGTGCCCACGACTTCGACGACCATGACCCTTGCACTTGGCGACGCGATTGCGGTCGCACTGATGGAGCACCGCCAGTTCACGCCTCAGGATTTCCGTCAGTTCCATCCGGGCGGGAAGCTCGGCGCGCAATTGTCGAAGGTCTCGGACCTGATGCACCGGGGCGACGAGATCCCTCTCGTCCCCGTCGACACGCCGATGACGGAAGTGATCGTCGCCATGAGCCGTAAGGGCTTCGGTGTGGTCGGCGTGACCGACGCGGACGGCCGCCTTGTCGGCATCATCACCGATGGCGACCTGCGGCGGAAGATGGACGGGCTGCTTGAACACACCGCCGCTGAGGTGATGACCGCCAATCCGAAGACCGTGGCAACCTCAGCGCTGGCGCAGGAGGCGGTGGCGGAGATGGAGGTGCGCAAGATCACCTGCCTGTTCGCCGTCGATCCGGACACGCCGGATCGCGCCCGGGGCATCATCCACATTCACGACTGCCTGCGCGCCGGAGTGGTATGAGCGGTGGCCAGCGCGGGAGGGGGATACACCCGCGCGGTCACGGTCGCCAAGATCGTGTTGCCGCTGATCGCCCTGGCAATCCTGTCGGCGCTTTTCTTCCTCGCCCGGAATTCGCCGCAAGGCGAGCCGCTGCGCTATGTGGAAGATGACGTGAAGGATCTTGCCGACCGCCAACGCCTTGGCGAGCCGGTGCACCAGGCCGTGACCAAGGAGGGCGCAGAGATTACCATCGTGGCCCAGCAGCTGGTGCCGGACGCGAAACGCCCGCGCGTGACCCACGGCACCGACCTGGCGGCACAGATGCTGACGCAGGACGACCAGATCTATGACATCGACGCGGATACCGGGGTGATCGACGAGGTCGCAATGGAATCCACCCTGACCGGAGACGTGGTGATCCTGACCTCGGACGGCTACCGGATGACCACGGACGAGATGATGATGCGCACCGACCTGACCTATCTCGAGACCCACGCCCCTGTACATGCCGACGGTCCGCTCGGCACCCTCGATGCCGGCAAGATGCAGATCTATTCCGACCCTGACGATGAGACGCGGACGCGAATGGTGTTCACCGGCGGCGTGCGACTGCTATATCTTCCCTGAACGCCGCCCCGGAACTCGCATGCGCCCCCGGTTTTTCCGATTTCTTCTTGCCGTTTCCCTGATCGCCCCCATCGCGGCGGCGGCGCAGACGACCGGCGTCCAGCTGGGCGGCTTCACCAATCCCAATCCCGATGCACCGGTGGAGATCACGTCCAAGCGGCTGGACCTTTCGCGTGCCGCGGGCACGGCGCTCTTCACCGGAGACGTGGTAGCGATCCAGGGCGAGATGCGGCTGAACGCGCAATGGGTCCTGGTGGAATACGTCATGCTGCCCGACGGGACCGTCGGGCAGGATATCGACACCATCACTGCGCGCGACAAGGTTCTCCTGGTGACGCCGACCGAAGCAGCCGAAGGCGACGAAGCGATCTACCATCCGTTGACCAACGACGTGGTAATGACCGGCAACGTCCTGCTGACGCAGGGCACCAACACGGTCGCTGGCGACAAGATGACGGTGGATCTCGAAACCGGGATGGGTCAGGTCGAAGGCCGCGTGCGGACGATCCTTCAGCCGGGCAGCGAAAAGAAGAAGACGCCATGAGAGGCAGTCCCGAGACAGGGGCGGAGCCAGCACACGCAGACGTCGCCGGTCAGGGCGGATTGCGCGTCATCGGACTGCGCAAGAGCTATCGCAAGCGGCCGGTCATCCGCGACGTGTCGCTGGATCTGCATCGGGGCGAGGTCGTGGCCTTGCTCGGGCCGAACGGGTCGGGCAAAACCACCTGCTTCTACGCGATCGCCGGGCTGATCTCGCCCGATGGCGGTCAGGTGCTGCTGGACGGGCGCGATGTGACGCTACTGCCGATGTACCGCCGGGCACGCCTGGGCATCGGCTATCTGCCGCAGGAAGTCAGCATCTTCCGCGGCCTGAACGTCGAAGACAACATCATGGCGATTCTGGAGGTCGCCACCCAGGACCGCACGACCCGCAGCGAACGGCTGGAGGAACTTCTCTCCGAGTTTTCCATCGAGCATCTGCGGCGCGCCCGCGCATTGTCGCTGTCGGGAGGCGAGCGGCGGCGAGTCGAAATCGCCCGCTGCCTGGCGGCCAATCCGCAATACGTCCTCATGGACGAGCCGTTTGCCGGGGTCGACCCAATTGCGGTCGGAGATATCCGCGCGCTGGTCTCGGATCTGAAGACCCGCGGCATCGGCGTTCTGATCACCGATCACAATGTGCGTGAAACCCTGGAGATCGTCGATCGCGCCTACATCCTTCATGATGGACAGGTCCTGATGAGCGGCACGACTCAGGATGTGGTGGAGAACGAAAACGTCCGGCGCGTCTACCTCGGCCAGGGCTTCAAGATCGACTGAATGGGAAATGCGCAAACGCCGATGCGGTCAGTTGACATGAACCTTGGATCTGGCGCCAAATACCCTTCATGCAATCGAAACGGCCTGGCTCCCCCCTTCACTCCAAGATTGCCGACGGTTGGCGCGTGCCGCCGGCGCGGGAGATCACCGTTCTGTCGCCGCAGTCGACGGCACCCTGACACGACCCTGGAAGGGGTCCCTCGTCTCAAAATGCCCCAGAAGTCTGACGCACAGGAGGCAAGATGCGCTACCAGATCACCGGCAAACAGATCGATATCGGCGAAGCATTGCAGAGCTATGTAAAGGCGCAGCTGGACGACGTGGTGGACAAGTACGCTCAGCGTCCGACCGATGCGATGATCGTCTTCTCCAAGAGCGGGACGGAATTCCATTGCGAGACCACGGTGCATCTGTCGACCGGGCTGACCGCACAGGCCCGGGCACGCGCATTCGACATCTATCCCACATTTGACCTGTGCTGCGAAAAGATGGAAAAGCAGCTCCGTCGATACAAGCGTAGGTTGAAAGATCATCATCGCGACCGTACCCAGCCGGTTGAAGCCGTCGACGCTTCCACGTATGTGATCGCTGCGGGCGAGAATGGCCAGGGTGATGACTCCGAACCATCCTCTCTGACCCCCGTCATCATTGCCGAAGTTCCGACCCGGATCCCCTCGATCTCGGTCGGCGAAGCCGTGATGCAGATGGAGCTGGCTGAGGCACCGGTACTGGTGTTTCGCAACGAAGGGACTGACGGCGTGAACGTCGTCTATCGTCGCGATGACGGGAATATCGGATGGATCGAGCCGGAAAAGATAACCTGAGTTCCGTGCAGCCGAGACCTGAAAGTCCGGCGGCGCTGTCCATGTCGACCCTGCTCAGTCCGGCAGCCGTCAAGGTCGTTTCCAGCGTCGCCAGCAAGAAGCGCCTGATGCGCGATCTCTGCGAGATCGCCGCAGCGTGCTACGGCATCGCGACCGATGAGGCGCTCGATGCGTTGCAGGACCGTGAGAGCATCGGTCCGACCGGTGTGGGAAACGGCGTCGCCCTTCCCCATGCCCGGATCGCCGGACTCGACCGGGTCGTGGGCGTCTTTCTCAGGCTCGAACGGGCGTTGCCATTCGAGTCGGTGGACCGACAGCCGGTCGATCTCGTCTTCGCGCTGTTCGCACCCGAGGACAGCGGTGTCCGCCATCTCAAGGCGCTTGCGCTGGTGGCACGGGCGATGCGCGATACGAAGATTCAGGCAAAGCTCAGGGCCAACGAGGATCCCGCGATCCTGCATACGATCCTGATGGGGTCGGAGGCATCGCAGGCAGCTTGATCTCCTGCGGCTCCGGTATCACGCGCGCCTCAACGAAAGATCCCTGCCGGCATTCCTGCCGGCAGGGATTTGCGTCTGGGACGTCCGGGCTGCCTATTCGGCGGCGCGGCGAAGCTCCAGGAAGTCGGTGAGGAAGGTCCGGAAGTCGTCGCCGAGATCGTCGCGTGCCAGTCCGAAGGCCACCGTTGCCTGAAGGAACCCGGTCTTGGATCCGCAGTCGAAGCGCTGTCCGCGGAAGCGGTAGCCATGCACTCCGTCCTCGGTCTTGATCTGGGATGCGATGGCGTCGGTCAACTGAATCTCGCCGCCGGCGCCGACCTGCATCTGATCGAGATAGTCCAGCACGCCCGGATTGAGGATGTAGCGGCCGATCACGGCCAGGTTTGACGGCGCCTCGGATGCCTTGGGCTTCTCGACCATGCCCTTGACGCTGACGATGGAACCGAGGTCCTGGTTCACGTCCAGCACGCCGTATGACGACACCTTGTCATTCGGCACCTCCATCGCCGCGACCATGCAGCCGCCGGTCTCCTGATAGGCCTCGACCATCTGATGCAGGCACGACTTGTCTGCCGCGATCACATCGTCCGGCAGAAGCACTGCGAAGGGCTCGTCCGCAATCAGCCGTCGCGCGCACCAGACCGCGTGGCCAAGCCCGAGCGCCTCGCGCTGACGCACGTAGGCGATTGCACCGCTCGGCATGTCGGTCCGCTTCAGCTCTGCGAGCAGGTCTGTCTTGCCCTTCTTCTGAAGCGAATCCTCAAGCTGGGGCGCCGCATCGAAATAATCTTCCAATGCGGATTTGCCCCGTGACGTCACGAAGATGAATTCTTCGATCCCTGCGTCGCGGGCCTCGTCGATCGCGTACTGGATCAGCGGCCTGTCGACGAGGGTCATGATTTCCTTTGGGATCGATTTCGTTGCCGGCAGGAAGCGCGTCCCCATGCCCGCAACGGGAAAGACAGCCTTCGTTACCTTGCGATTCATTTCTGCACCCACTTTCAACTTTGCTACGCCGCAGAATGCCGCGTTTCGCCAGCCGATCCCTGCGACGACAGCTTACGCAAATTGTGGCGGCGCGTCTGCTACCATACGGAAACAGTCTATACGCGGATGAGCGAAATCTCCACCCGCGCCGCGCAGCCACGAATTGTCCCTAAGCTATGCCACTCCAAGGATCGTCTCAATTCGCACAACGTCCTCAGGATTGTTCAGTTCCCAGAAATGCCGTCCCCGCGCCTCGACTTCGACGCAAAGAATGTCCCGACCATGTTCCAGGAACCTCAATTGTTCAAGCCCTTCGAGGGACTCGAGGGGCCCCGGAATGAGCTTACCGTAAACGGACAAGGCCTCGGGCCGATAGGCGTAGACGCCGACATGGTGGAAGACCGGCGTGGGCTCCGCCGGCGGATAGTCGCGTCCGGTGTAGGGGATCACTTCCTTCGAAAAATAGAGGGCACGGTTCCCGGTGCCGAACACTGCCGTCGTGCCGCCGACGCGGCCGGCCTGGCGATCCTCGCGGAAGCCGGAAAGCGCCCGTCCGTCGCAGCGCAGCACCGGCGTCGCCACGTCGGCACCGGGATTCGCCCTGAGACCGGCCACGAGGTCCTCGACGAACCAGGGCGGCGTGAGCGGCGCATCGCCCTGAAGGTTGACGACGATCTCGGGCGACGCGCCCTCCATCCGCTGCAGCGCATCGGCGCATCGTTCGGTCCCGTTGGCGCAGTCTTCCGAGGTCATCACCACCTCGGCCCCGAACCGCGCACAGTCCTGGGCGATGCGGTCGTCGTCGGTGGCCACGACCACGCGGTCGATGCCCCGGACGGCCATTCCCGCATGCCAGGTCCATTCGATCAGAGTCCGCGAGGTGCCGTCCGCCGCTCTCAGCGGGACCAGGGGCTTTCCGGGATAGCGGGTCGATGCGTAGCGCGCCGGAATGATGATGACGACCGACATGCGCTCAGGCCGGCTTCAGTTCGACGCCCGGCGCGTGGGCGATGAAGAACGGATTCTCGTAGCCCGGCTTGCCATAGGTCAGCGGCTCGTGGGTGTCGAAACGGATCATCCGGCCGCCTGCTCCCATCAGCACCGCCTGTCCCGCCGCGGTGTCCCATTCCATCGTGCGGCCGAGCCGGGGATAGATGTCGGCCTCGCCGCTCGCAACCAGGCAGAGCTTGAGCGACGAACCCGCGCTCTTCATGTCGGCGACGGAATACTTGCTGATATAGGCATCCGTCGCCGCGTCGCGGTGGCTCTTGGAGGCGACGACCATGAGCGCGCCGTTGTTGGGCTCGGCGACCGAGACGGGCGAGACCACGCCCTTCACGGACTTGTCGAACGGCCCGGCCTCCTCCACCGACCGGCCGCTGGCCTCGGTATAGAAGAGCCGCGCCTTGGCCGGGGCGTAGACCACACCGCGGATCGGCACACCGTTTTCGACATAGGCGATGTTGACGGTGAAATCGCCGCGCCGCTGGACGAACTCCTTCGTGCCGTCAAGCGGATCGACGATCAGGAAGTTCGGAGCGGACTCGGCATGCGACGCAGCCTGTTCCTCGGTCACGATCAGGATCTCCGGGAAGGCCGCCGCAAGGCCGGATGCGATATGCCGGTCGGCGGCTTCGTCGGCTTCGGTCACCGGGCTCTGGTCCGACTTCGCCCTGACGTCGAAATCGGCGCTCTGGTAGACCTCCATGATCAGATCGCCCGCCTCCAGCGCAAGGCGCCGCATGACCGTTTCCAAGAGGGGATAATCCATCGCCTGTTCTCCTGCACCAAACACACAACTTCCTGCGGTTATTTCCCTATCGTCACGTCTGGGCAAGCGCGGACTCGGCCCGGCGTCGCCGGGAAGCGGTCCGGCGCCCGCCCGCGTCATCGCACGACCCGCAGCGTGAGGTTGATCCGGCCTCCTCCCTCAAGCAGCGCGGAACTGCCGAACCGGATGCGATCGATGCCGTGATACGCAAGGCGCCCATCTCCCTCCAGCACGACGACATCGCCCGAGTTGAGCCAGACCGACTGGGTCCTGCCGCCGCGTTCGGCGCCGCCGATCCGGAACAGCGCCGCATCGCCGAGCGAGACCGACAGCACAGGCTGGGTGAGGTCGGCTTCGTCGCGGTCCTGATGCAGGCCCATCCGGGCGGCTTCGCCATAGAAGTTTACGAGGCAGCATTCGGGGTCCTTCGCCGACGGCACGACCGCGTGCCAAAGATCGGTCAGCGCCAGCGGAATCGGCGGCCAGTCCGTACCGGCGGGGTGGCGCGGTTCGTACCTGTAGCCACGGCGGTCCGAAATCCAGCCGAAGCGTCCCGCCGCCGTCATCTTCACCGACATGCGCCTGCCCCGCGCGGTTTCGGGCGTGAAGAGTGGCGCCTGCCGCACGACCTCGCGAATATCCTCAAGAAGTGCCGCCTGAGCGGGCGGCGCGATCCGTCCCGGCAGAATGCGGAGGCCGCCAAGGCGGAGTTCACGGGCCGAGCCATCAGCTCCGGGCGTCGTGCCCGCCTGCGGACCCTCGCCGCCCGGGGTCCGTCCGGTGCGTCCGGGATCCGTCGAGAACGGCTGCATTTCCCTGTCCCCCCCGCGCTTGCAGGCCCCAAGACCCAACCTTATATACGCCGCAATCAACCGGAAACCCCGGCACACCAGGGATCGGGAGGCGGCGCCGAAAGCGGGCCCTTCCCCCATATCGCCAGAAAGAAGGTGCAACACATGCCTAAAGTCATCGGTATCGACCTCGGGACCACCAACTCCTGCGTCGCCATCATGGACGGGTCGCAGGCCCGCGTGATCGAAAATTCCGAAGGCGCACGGACGACCCCCTCGATCGTCGCCTTTACCGAAGGCGAACGCCTTGTCGGCCAGCCGGCCAAACGGCAGGCGGTGACCAACCCGGAAAACACCATCTTCGCCGTGAAGCGTCTGATCGGGCGCCGCGTCGACGATGCGGAGGTTACCAAGGACAGGAAGATCGTTCCCTACACCATCGTCGATGGCGGCAACGGCGACGCCTGGGTCCAGGCGCGGAGCGAGAAATATTCGCCCAGCCAGATCTCGGCCTTCATCCTCCAGAAGATGAAGGAAACCGCCGAAAGCTATCTCGGCGAAAAGGTCGAGCAGGCGGTGATCACCGTTCCGGCCTATTTCAACGACGC
>JAGQRV010000108.1 GCA_020425125.1 Paracoccaceae bacterium
GCACTCGACTAACCACGCAACCCCCCAAAGCGAAAAATGTGAAAGTTTTCGCAAGGCGGGGCGACATTCTTGTGAAATCAAGCGGTTGAGAGAAGATTGCGGGCGCACCCGGACCCCGATGCAGTGGACGGATCCGCACGTCTCGGCCCGCCTGAAATGGGCTTCCGTGGGGTCAGCCGAGTCGAGCGGCGCAGCCGATCGGCACTCAGCGGCCGAAAGCCGGCCGCGTCCGGGTCCGGGGAACGGCCCGCAAGAGGATCAGCCCGCCCGCGAGCCCCAGATAGACGAAGGGCTCGATCTGCCAGCCCTTCACCAGCATGGCGAAGTGAACCCCGCCCAGAAGCACCGCCGGATAGACAAGCCGGTGCAACCGCCGCCAGGCGGATCCGAGCCGGCGGACCGCGCCGTCGGTCGAGGTCAGCGCCAGCGGCACCAGCAGCAGGAAGGCAGCCATCCCGATGGTGATATAGGGCCGCTTCACGATATCCGCCCAGGCCGCCGCCGGCGATTGCAGATCGAGCACCAGCCAGACCAGGACATGGGCGATCAGGACGTAGAAGGCCATCAGCCCGATGGCGCGACGGAACCGGATCAGGTTGAGCCCCACGAACCGCCGCAGCGGCGTCACCGCGAGCCCAGCGACCAGAAGCTGAAGCGCGAGAAGTCCGTAGCGGTGCTCCAGCGTCTTGACCGGATCGACCCCCAGATTTCCGCTCGTGCCCAGCCAGAACAGCCAGCCGACCTGCACGAACCCTGCGGCATAAATGGGCCAGGTCGGCACCCGGCGCAGCCTCGTGTTGATGGGGTCGGTCCAGGCCAACGGCGCGCCCGTCAGAAATTCCGCCGGAGGTCCATGCCGGAATAGAGCCCGGCCACCTCGTCGCCGTATCCGTTGAACATCAGCGTCGGTTCGCGCCGTGCAAAGAGCCCGCTGCCCACGCGCCGCTCCGTCGCCTGGCTCCAGCGCGGATGGTCCACGTCCGGGTTCACGTTGGCGTAGAAGCCGTATTCGTTCGGCGCGATCATGTTCCAGGTCGTGGGCGGCTCGTCCGCCACCAGCTCGATCCGGTCGATCGCCTTGATCGACTTGAAGCCGTATTTCCAAGGCACGACCAGCCGGATCGGCGCCCCGTTCTGGTTCGGCAGGTCGAGCGGCTTGCCGTAAAGTCCCGTCGCAAGGATGGTCAGCGGATTCATCGCCTCGTCCATCCTCAGCCCTTCGCGGTACGGATACTCGATCACCGGCCGGCGCGTCCCCGGCATCTGGTCGGGCCGATAGACGGTCTGGAAGGCAACGTATTTCGCCGACGGCTGGACGCCCACCTTGTTCAGGACCGAACTCAGCTCGATTCCCATCCAGGGGATCACCATCGACCAGGCCTCGACGCAGCGGAAGCGATAGATCCGCTCCTCGACTGCCCTCTCGTCGACCAGATCGTCGAAGCTGTAGGTGCCCGGCTTCTCGACCAGGCCGGCCACCTCGATCGACCAGGGCTTCGTCACCAGGTCGCCCGCATAGCGCTTGGGGTCGCCCTTGTCGGTGCCGAACTCGTAATAGTTGTTGTACGAGGTAATCTCCTCGTAGGTGTTCGGTTCTTCGTCGGTGGAATAGGGGCCGGTCGCGGCGCCTGCCGGCAGGGCCGCTCCGTTCAGAGCCACGGCCCCGGCCGCCGCGAGGATCTCCCTGCGGTTCAGGAATGCCGTCTCGGGGGTGACGTCTGACCAGGACAGGCCGGAAGCCCCTCCGGGCCTCCGCCCGACGGTTGGCGTGGGTCTGAACCGGCGCATTGTGACCTCCTTTGCTGCCAACAACATAGCCGAAACACGGTCCCGCGCCAAACCACCGCCGGTCACGTCTGCGTTGGCAGCACTCCGGCCGAGATGCCATCCGCCGCGTTCTGCGCTATGGCCGCGACGTTGGGTTCGGGCTCGGGATAGAGCACGTTCATCCGGATCGACCGGCCGGACGGCTGCACCAGGCGGACATGGCGGCGCGCCAACCTGCGCGGCTCGGCCACGCCCACCGAATGGGCGATCGTCTCCACCTCCTTGACCAGGCCGGTGGCATACTGGGCCACGCGCTTGTACTTCCGCTCCGCGACCAGCCCCTTCTGAAGCCGGGGATCGTGCGTGGTGATCCCGGTCGGACAGGTGTTCCGGTTGCACCGCAGCGCCTGAATGCAGCCAAGGGCGAACATGAACCCGCGCGCCGAGGTCACGAAATCCGCCCCCGTCGCAATCGCCCAAGCGACATCGCCGGGATTGACCAGCTTGCCGCTGGCGATCACCCGGATCCGCTGGCGCAATCCGTATTCGTGCAGCATGTCCACCGTCCGCGGCAGCGCGTCCCGGATCGGCATGCCCACCAGATCCATCAGCGGCATCGGCGCCGCCCCGGTTCCGCCCTCGCCCCCGTCGATGGTCAGGAAATCGGGTGCGCTGGCTTCGCCCCGCGCGCAGATGGTCGAAAACAGTTCGCGCAAGGCATCGACCGATCCGATGCACATCTTCACGCCCACCGGCTTGCCAGTCACCTCCCGCACATGGCCGATGAAGTCCAGCAGGTCGGCCCAGTCATGCACCTCGGCGTGCCGGTTGGGGGAATAGCTGGTCTGCCCCACTTCCAGCCCGCGCACCCGTGCGATCTCGGGCGTGACCTTCGCTCCGGGCAGGATGCCGCCCTTGCCGGGTTTCGCCCCCTGGCTGATCTTGATCTCGAACATGCGCACCTGTTCGTGCGCCGCGATGGCGCGGAGCTTGTCGTCGTCCAGCGCGCCGTCCTTCGTCCGGACGCCATATTTCGCCGTGCCGATCTGGAAGACGATGTCGCAGCCGCCCTTCAGGTGATGCTCCGAAAGCCCGCCCTCGCCGGTATTCATCCAGATGCCGGCCTGCTTGGCCCCCCGGGATAGCGCCTCCACCGCCGGTCGCGAGATCGCGCCATAGCTCATTCCGGAGATGTTGAAGATCGAGCGGGCCACATATGGATGGCGCGTTTCGGGACCGATCAGCAGGGGTGCGGCCGATGCCGCCTCCTCGTCCAGCGGCGGGAACGAGGAATTGACGAAGATCGGCGTCCCCACGATTTCCAGATTGCGGGTCGAGCCGAAGGCGAGGGTGTTGTCCATCCCCTCGGACGCCCGCTCCACCCAGCCTCTCTGGGCGCGATTGAACGGCATTTCCTCGCGGTCCATCGCAAAGAAGTACTGCCGGAAGAACTCGCCGAGATCGGTGAAGAAATACCGGAACCGGCCAATCACCGGATAGTTCCTGCGGATCGCGTCCCGCGTCTGGGACCGGTCCACGACGAACAGGACGATGGCCGCGACAATCGCCAGGAAGACCACCAGCACCAGTGCCTGGCCCAGAAACTGAAGACCTCGCTCGAACAGCATGACCGCTCCCTCCCCACAGCCGCGTCGTCCGGCTTCGCGCCACTATGGCAACCGGACCATGACAGTTTTTCGACGGGACGGACCGCTGGCAAGGTCGACGAGGCGGCGCGGCCCAAGAGACGCCCGCATCGAATTGCCGCAATCGCGCAGGGACGTGCCGGCCGGTCCGGCGAGGCCTGCGTCAGGCCCGGGGATATCCGCGCAAAAAAGAAGGGCCGCGCCGGAAAGTCTCCGGCGCGGCCCCGCGATGTCGCGTCTCAGTGGAGGACGGCGGTCAGCGGTGCCTCCTTCCGGGACCGGCTGACCCGGTCGTCGATGATCAGACCGTCGGGCCCCGCGCTGACCGGCACGACCGCACCATCCAGCACGTCGCCGGCAAGGATCATCTCGGCCAGCGGATCCTGCAGCGCGTGCTGGATCACCCGCTTCAGCGGTCGCGCACCGAAGACCGGATCATAGCCTTCATCCGCAAGCCATTGCTTCGCCGCATCGTCCAGCGACAGCTCGATCTTGCGCGCCAGAAGCCGCTTCTCGAGCCGCTTGAGCTGGATCGCGACGATGCCGCCCATTTCCGCCCGCGTCAGCCGGTCGAAGACGATGATCTCGTCCAGACGGTTGAGGAATTCGGGCCGGAAATGCGCCCGGACCGCCGCCATCACGTCGCGCTTCGCCTCGGCTGCATCCGCCCCCTCGGGCAACTGGCTCAGGGCCTGGGAGCCGAGATTCGAGGTCAGCACGATCAATGTCTGCTTGAAGTCGACCGTCCGGCCCTGCCCGTCCGTCAGGATGCCGTCGTCCAGCACCTGCAGCAGC
>JAGQRV010000045.1 GCA_020425125.1 Paracoccaceae bacterium
TCCGCAAAAACACCGAGGCGACGATCGTCGGCTGACGGACGCAGAGTGCGCGCGCTCAGCGGCCGCGCAGGCGCCGGCCACTGAGCGCGGAATCCACGTCCCAATCGCCCGGATCGGCAGCGGGCGTCACGGGCGCGCCCGCCGCCGACCAGATCGCCGCCGACAGGCGGCGGTTGGTCGACGGTGCCGCGCCGGAGGCAGCGGTCACGCCAGCCAGGTCCTGCAGGCTCATCTCGATCACTTGCCAGACGGGCGAGCCGAGCCTGACCAGCGCCCCGCCGGCGGTCCGAAGCTCGGCGCGCAGTCCGGCCTCTCCTTCCACCATCAAGGCCCGCCGGGCCACGTGGCAGATCGGCGCCTGATCGGCGCGGCCGCCGGCATAGTCGAAACCGCGATGGCCAAACAGGCTGGCCAGCGCCAAGGCCCGCCGCTCGGGCGTGAACCGCCCGTCCTGGTCGGACCCGTAGACCCAGACCGACAGGCCGAGGGCGTGCGCCACAGCATCGACCATGCCGGCCGGCGCCGCGCTGACCAGAGTGACCTCGCCGCCGCAGCGCCGGTGTGTCGCGATCAGATCGAGGATCTCGCCGTTCACGCGAAGCGAGAGGCGGGCCGCCGGATAGAGACGTACAAGCGTGCCGGCAGCCAGATCCGGCCGGCCGGGCACTTTCCAGCGCAGATGGGCGGTCGCGACAGGCTGATGGCGGCTGCCCCATCCCAGCACATCCGCGACCGGGTCGCGCGCCAAGAGACCGCCGTCGAGATCGACCACGAGCGGAAGCGGTCCCGGCCCCGGCACCGCGGAAGGCGGGATTGCATCGATTCCATCGCTCTGTCGCACAGAATTCCCCATTCATCCCCTGTACCGCGCACCAACGCGGTCTTGACACCCCGGACCGCGCCTGCCCCCTGGCGGTCCTGACATCGATTAGGCTGCAAGGGACTTTCGATTGTCCTACTTCTGCGCCATGAACCGACTTCCCCACGCCCTCATCGACTGGTTTGGTAAACGCGGCTGGGCACTTCATCCGCATCAGCAGGCCATGCTCGACCGCGCCGGGGACCCTGCGACGCTCCTGGTTGCCCCGACCGGCGGCGGCAAGACGCTCGCAGGCTTCCTGCCGACGCTGGCGGCGCTGACCGCGGCGCCGCGCCCGGGGCTTCATACGCTCTATGTCTCGCCGCTGAAGGCGCTCGCCGCGGATATCCGGCGCAACCTGTCCACGCCGATCGCCGAGGCCGGGCTGCCAATCCGGGTCGAGGACCGCACCGGCGACACGTCGTACACCACCAAGCAGCGCCAGCGCGCCGACCCGCCGCACATCCTGCTGACCACGCCGGAAAGCCTCGCTCTGCTGCTGAGCTACCCGGACGCGCCGCGAACCTTCGCCGGCCTCGAACGGGTCGTGGTGGACGAAATCCACGCCCTGGCCGAGTCCAAGCGCGGCGACCAGCTGATGCTTGGACTCGCGCGGCTGCAATCGCTCTGCCCCGGCCTCCGCCGCGTCGGCCTGTCCGCCACCGTCGAGGACCCGCCGGCGCTCGCCCGTTTCCTTGCGCGGCATCCCGATCGCTGCGCTATCCTCACGGCCGATCCCGGACCCGAACCCGACATCGCGATGCTTGACGTCCCGGACCGTCCGCCCTGGGCCGGCGGCGGCGGGCGGCACGCCATTCCGGCGGTACTCGACGCGGTGCGCGCCCATCGCACGACGCTCATCTTCCACAATACCCGCGCCCAGGCGGAGATCTTCTTCCATCATCTCTGGCTGGCCAACGAGGACAGCCTGCCGATCGGAATCCACCACGGTTCCCTCGCACGCGAGCAGCGGCTGAAGGTCGAAGCGGCCATGGCCGCCGGACAGCTGCGGGCAATCGTGGCGACCGGCAGCCTCGATCTGGGGATCGACTGGGGCGACGTCGATCTGGTGATCCAGGTGGGCGCACCGAAGAACGTGAAGCGTCTGGTGCAGCGGATCGGCCGCGCCAACCACCGCGACAACGCGCCCTCCAAGGCACGGCTGGTGCCCGCGAACCGGTTCGAAGTGGTGGAATGCGTCGCCGCGCTGGCGGCGGTCCGGGACCACGACCTTGACGGCGAACCGCGCGGTCCGGGGCCGCGGGATGTGCTTTGCCAGCAAATACTCATCGCCGCATGCGCCGGCCCGTTCGATGCCGATGCACTGTTTGCCGAGGTCACCTCCGCCGGCCCCTATGCCGCGCTGTCCCGACAAGCCTTCGACGCCTGCCTCGACTTCTGCGCGACCGGCGGCTACGCCCTCAAGGCCTACGACCGCTGGCAGCGGCTGATGCAGCGCCCGGACGGGCTCTGGCAGTTGCGCGATCCCCGGGCGGCAAGGCAGATTCGGATGAATGTCGGCACCATCCAGGACACCGACACGCTGAAGGTCCGGATGCGCGGCCGCGGCGGCACGCCTCTGGGAGAGATCGAGGAAGGCTTCGCCGCCACGCTGACCCCGGGCGATACCTTCCTGATCGGCGGCGAGATCGTCCGCTACGAGGCCCTGCGCGAACTCACCGTGGAGGTCACCCGGTCGCACAGCGACCGTCCCCGGATCGCCGCGTTCATGGGCACCAAGTTCGCCACCTCGACCCAACTCTCCGCCCGTATCCTCGACATGCTGTCGCATGACGACTGGCCGGACCTGCCCGGCCATACCCGCCGCTGGCTGCATCTCCAGCGCGAGATGTCCCGGCTGCCTCGCGCCGACCGGCTGCTGATCGAAAGCTTCCCGCATGAGGGCCGCGAACATACCTGCGTCTACGGCTTTGCCGGCCGCAACGCGATGCAGACGCTGGGGCTGCTGGTCACCGGGCGGATGGAGGCGATGGGGCTGCACCCGATGGGCTTCGTCGCATCTGACTACGCCGTGCTGATCTGGGGCCTCGACCGGCTGCGCGACCCGGCGCCGTTGTTCCAGAGCGACAACCTCCGCGACGGGTTCGAGACCTGGCTCAAGGGTAACGCGGTGATGAAGCGCACCTTCAAGGCCGTGGCTCATGTCGCGGGCCTGCTGGACCGCCGCAGCGCCGGCGCACGCAAGTCCGGACGGCAGGCGACGTTTTCCTCCGACATTCTCTACGACACGCTTGTCAGATACGATCCCGACCACCTGCTGCTGCAGATCACCCGTGAGGAGGCGCTCAAGGGGCTGGTCGATTTCGGTCGCATCGAGGAAATGATCGCGCGCACGCGGGGCCGGGTCGACCATGTCATCGCCGACCACATCACGCCCCTCGCCGCGCCGCTTCTTCTGGAGCCCAGCAAGGTCCCCGTCTTTGGCGCGGCGCAGGAGCGTCTGCTCGCCGATGCCGCCGCGCGGCTGATCGCCGAAGCCGGCCTGCCGGACTGACACCCGGACGCCGACCGCCACTTCGCCCTTGCACGACTCGCGCGGATCGGGTGTGAACGGATCATGAACGATTTCGCCTTCGACTTTCACGGTATCCGGCTGCACGCCCGAGCCTCCGGGGCGCTCTGGTGGCCCGCGCGGGCGCTTCTCTGCGTGTCGGACCTGCATCTCGGCAAATCCGGACGGATCGCCCGGCGGAGCGGCGCGATGCTGCCTCCGTATGAGTGCCATGACACTCTCGCCCGGCTCGAGGCCGAGCTCGATGCGACCGGGGCCCGGTCAATGATCTGCCTCGGCGACAGTTTCGACGATACCGAGGCCGCCGAAGGTCTTGCGCCCGACCACACCGCCTGGCTGCGCCGGCTGATCGCGGAGCGCGACTGGTTCTGGGTCGAAGGCAACCACGACCCGTCCCCCCTCGCCCTGCCCGGCACGCATCATGCGCGCGTCACGCTGGGGGCGCTCGACTTCTGTCACATCGCAACCGAGGCCAGCGGCGAAATTTCGGGCCACTATCATCCCAAGGCCCGGATTGCGCTTGGCGGCGGCGCGACGACACGGCCCTGCTTCCTGATCGACGCCGACCGCATCGTGCTTCCGGCCTTCGGCACCTATACCGGCGGGCTCGCAACCACGGACCCGGTTCTGTCGGAGCTGATGGGACGCGACGCGCTCGCGGTCCTGACCGGGCGCAGCGCCTATGCAGTGCCCATGCCCCGGCGCCAGCGGCAAAGCGCATGACGTCCACCCTGTCCCCGGCCATCGCAGCCAAGCTGCGGGCAAGCTTTGCCGACCAGGCGATGATGGCGACGCTGGGCGCCGAACTGGTTGGCATCGGCCCAGGCACCTGCGAAATCGCCGCACCGATCCTGCCCGGCGCCACCCAGCAGCACGGCTATGGCCATGCCGGGCTGATGTTCTCCATTGCCGACAGCGCGATGGGTGTGGCGGCGCTGAGCCTGATGCCCGAAGACGCCGAGGTCCTCAGCATCGAAGTGAAAATCAACCTGCTGTCCCCGGCACGGGCCGGTCGCCTGATCGCCCGCGGCCGCGTGGTCCGGCCGGGTCGCCGGGTCATGGTGGTCCAGGGCGAGGTCGCGGAACTGACGGACGGCACCGAAAAACTGATTGCCATTCTGCAGGGCACCATGATTCCCGCCTGAGACGCCGGCAGGTCCGGCCGACTGACCGGAACCACCAATCGTCGCTCGACGCACGACCTCACGTGCCGGGTTCGGCGCCGGTACCGTCGGGCCCAGCCAGCAGAGCTTCCTCGCGTTCGATCGACCATTCGATCAGGCGGCGCCAGAGCGTCTCGCCCAATTCCACGTCGAACCCCTCCTGCTCGGCCGCCTCGCGCACCCGCTCCACGACTTCCTCGACCCGCGCAGGTATCCGCGCCGGCAGACCCTCGTAGCGTTTCAGCTCGGCAGCCCTGTCGATACAGGACTGGCGCAGCGCCAGTAGACGCACGACATCGCGGTCGATCCGGTCGATCAGGGCTCGGAGCTGCACGAGCGAGTGGCAGTCTTCGGGTGCGCGCATCGATCCCTCCTTCATGGGTCGGAGGAGAATATCGCGGCACCGCGGCGAGTGCCACCGGCAAGCGCTGACCGCGGCCGAGATCGGCCGCGGTCAGCCCGGACGGTGCAGCACGAAGAAGAGACGCGCGAAGGGAAAGAGGACCGCGCCATCGGGACCGGCCGGATAGGCCGCGCCCAGCCGTGCGTCGTAGGCAGCCAGAAACGCCTCCCTCTCGGCCGGCTCGAGCCGCGCCAGGATCGGACGCGCCGCGGTCGATTCGGTGAAGGCCCTGACCGGGTGAGCCGCGGTCTGCGGGGGCAGCTTCTGGTAATAGATTGTGCGCCAGAGCGTAAGCGCGCCCAAAGGGGCCAAGAGGGTGTCGACGCGCTCCGCCGGCAAGACTTCCGGGGTCCAGTTCGTCCAGTCGAACCGGTCGGGGAAGAGCGCCGTCGAAATTTCCCGCAGAAGCTGGTGGGACGGCGCCGCCTGTTGATCTGGCACCTGCACCGCAAGAACGCCGCCGGGCGCGATCAGACCGGCAAGCCGCGGTAGCAGCCGGTCATGCCCGGCCACCCAGTTCAGGGCAGCATTGGAGAAGATCAGCGCTGGCGCCGCGCCAGGCTGCCAGTGTCCAATGTCTGCCTCTTCGACGGCATCGTAGAGGCCGGACGCACGGGCCTCGGCCAGCATCGCGGGCGAGGCATCGAGCCCGATGCGCCTATGCCGCGGATAGCGCTCCGCCAGGGCCGCGCCAACCGCTCCGGCTCCGCATCCCAGATCGACCACATCGCCGGAAGGAAGCTTCCCGGGCACCTGCGCCAGCAGGTCCAGCGCGGGGCGCAAGCGAAAGCCCCGGAACCTCTGATAGGCTCCGGGGCTCCAATCCGCCGCCTTACCGCTCACGCGGAGGGTTCGGGTTCCAGCCCGCCGTCGCCGGACGATTTCGGCCGCGCATTTGTCTTCGGGATCGCGGTGATCGACGGCATGTTGCCCTTCGGTGTGTCGTCGTGGTCCTCGCCCCGGTTCAGCGGCTCGCCCGACAGCACGCGGGTGATCTCGCTGCCGGTCAGAGTCTCGTATTCCAGCAGCGCCTGGGCCAGACGGTGATGCTCTTCCGCGTGATCGGTCAGGATCTGCTTGGCGGTCGCGTAGCCCTCATCGACCAGCCGCCGCACCTCAGCATCAATCTTCTGCTGGGTCTCGGGCGAGATGTTGGTGTGGTTCTGATAGGCGCCGAGGAAGCTTTCCTGTTCGTTGGCATAGTCGATGTTGCCAAGCTCGTCCGAAAAGCCGAACTGAGTGACCATCGCCCGCGCGATCCGGCTGACCTGCTGGATGTCACTGGCGGCGCCGCTGGTGACGTTCTCCTTCCCGAAGACCAGTTCCTCGGCCACCTTGCCGCCCATGGCCATGGCGATCTTGGAACGGTACTTGGTGTAAGTCACGCTGAGCTGGTCGCGCTCCGGCAGGCTCATCACCAGGCCAAGCGCGCGGCCGCGCGGAATGATCGTCGCCTTGTGGATCGGGTCGTGCTGCGGGACGTAGAGGCCGACGACGGCGTGCCCCGCCTCATGATAGGCGGTCAGCTTCTTCTCGTCCTCGGTCATCACCATGGAGCGCCGCTCGGCCCCCATCATGACCTTGTCCTTGGCGTTCTCGAAATCCTCCATGGTCACGAAGCGCCGGCCGACGCGGGCGGCCATCAGCGCCGCCTCGTTGACGAGGTTCGCCAGATCCGCGCCCGAGAAGCCGGGCGTGCCGCGTGCGATGATCCTGAGATCCACGTCGGGTCCCAGCGGCACCTTGCGGGCATGCACACCGAGGATCTTCTCGCGCCCCTTGATGTCGGGATTCGGAACCTGGACCTGACGGTCGAAGCGGCCCGGCCGCAGCAGGGCCGGGTCCAGCACGTCGGGACGGTTGGTCGCGGCGATGATGATCACGCCCTCGTTCGCCTCGAAGCCGTCCATCTCGACCAGAAGCTGGTTCAGTGTCTGCTCGCGCTCGTCGTTGCCGCCGCCATAGCCGATGCCGCGCGACCGGCCCACGGCGTCAATCTCGTCGATGAAGACGATGCAGG
>JAGQRV010000109.1 GCA_020425125.1 Paracoccaceae bacterium
TCCCGGGCGACGCGGCCGGAGATGGCCGAGCGGGAGGTGTTCTTCATCGACTATGCCCTGGCGCATGGTCCGATCACCGTGCGCGGGCTCTATTACCAGGCGGAGGTCGCGGGTCTTCCGGGGATCGACAAGTCCGAGAGCGGCTATCGCAAGGTCCAGGCGCAGGTGCTGCAGCTTCGGCGCGCGGGCCGGCTGCCCTACGCGGCGATCGCCGATGCCACGCGCTTCGTGCGCCGCCCGCGGACCTTCGACGGCTGGGAGACGGCGCTTCGGGAAACCGTCCGTTCCTACCGCAAGAGCCTCTGGGCCGAGACCGGGCTCGAGATCGAGATCTGGGTCGAGAAGAGCGCCCTGGCCGGCGTGCTCTATCCGGTCACCGAGGCGTTCGACGTGCCGCTGATGTGCACCGGCGGGTTCTCGTCGGAGACCTTCGCCCACGAGGCGGTGGCCCGGCTCCGCGGCTCCGGCTGCCGGCTTGTGGCCTATGCGCTTTACGACTTCGACCGCTCCGGCCAGGACGCGGCGCGCGCGCTTCGGGAGAAGGTGGAGCGGTTCGGCGCCGGCTACGGCGTGCCGGTGACGTTCCGGTCGCTGGGCCTGAGCCACGACCAGGTCGTCGGCCTCGCCCTGCCGACACGGCCGCCGAAGCGTGCGACGACGGCCGACCGGCGCTGGCCCTACGGCGTCGCCGCCGAGCTCGATGCGATCCCGCCCGACACCCTGCGGGCGATCGTGCGCGACGCCATCGAGGAGCATTTGCCGCGTGATGAATTCGACCGGCTGAAGTCAGTCGAGGCACTCGATAGGCAGACGCTGATGGAGTTCATCGGGAGGGCGTCATGACCACGACCCCGGAGGCTCCCCGATACCTCACGCAGCGCGACCTGGAAGCGCGCTGGAAGCTCTGCGGCCGAACTCTCGAGAGATGGAGGAAAGAGCGGTACGGGCCGCCCTGGGCCGTTCTGGGCGGTGCGATCCGCTACCTCGAGAGCGACATCGAAACTTTCGAGGCCGGGCAGCGTCGCGGGACGCGGTGCGCCCAACCCGGCGAAAAGGAGGGGCAGACATGACCTGCGCGGTTCCTTCGAGCCCCCTCCTCGATGCGGCGCTGCGATATGCGCGCCGTGGCTGGCTCATCCTTCCGATCGGGGCCGGAACCAAGGGAGACGACGGATCCGGGAACTCGACACACCATCTTTCGAACGGATACAAGGGTGCGTCCTGCGACCCCGAGACCATCCGGACATGGTGGACGCGGTGGCCAGGCGCGAATATCGGCCTGAACCTCGAGGCGTCCGGCCTCGTTGCGCTCGATGCGGATACCTACAAGCCGGATTGTGGCTGGAAGACCTTCATCGAGGGGCGCGATCTTCCTGAGACGCTCGTGCAGCGCAGCCCGCGCGGCGGCAGGCATTTCATCTTCCGGTCGGCGGCGGCCGCGCGGTATCCGGGCAAGCTCTGTCCTGGCGTCGAGATCAAGCACCGCGGCTACATCCTTCTCGAACCCTCCACATTCGAAGGCGGCGACTACCGATTCGAGACGGATCATGCACCGGCCCCGGTGCCCGACTGGGTACCGACCGTGGACGGTCTGGCCCGGACAGCGGCGCAGGAGCGGCCCGGCAAGGCACAGGCAGTGCTCGGCCGCGGTTTCGCAGGCCTGGACGGGGCGCCCACCACCGAAGTCGAGGAACTGCTGTCATGGATCGATCCCGATGCGCATGGCTATGAGGGCTGGATGCAGATCCTCCTGGCCCTGCACGATCATTTCCGGGGTAGCGCGGAAGGGCTGGCCCTTGCCGAAGCCTGGTCGCGCCAGGGAAAGAAGTTCAAGCCCGGCGAGGTCGCGGGCAAATGGGAGGGGTTTCGCGCCGGCGGCGGTGTGAGCCTGGGGACGCTCGCCCAACGCGCGCGGCTTTCGGGGGCCGATCTGTCGCACATCGCGCGCCGCCGCCATGGGGGCGACAGACTCCGCCACCAGCCGGACAGTTTTCCCGACGATCCGCCCGATCTCTCGCACGATCATCTCGCCCTCGACCTTGGCGCGCGGAGCTGGGACGCCAATGCGCGTCATGTCGCTCTCTGGGGCAAGTGGCTCTTTTGGAACGGAAAACATTGGCGTCGCGACGAAACGCTCGAGCACCTGTCCCGGACCCGGGACTTTCTCCGGACGCGCGCGACCGAGCTGCAAACCTGGGCAGATCGCGAGGCCGCGTCTCTGGAGCATCGGGAGGGTACAGGAAAGGCGCGCAAGCTGAAGAGATGGGCCCGGGATCAGGCGAAGGTGCTCAGAAGCAGCGCCACCGTTGTCGCGGTTTCGAACCTGGCGCGCGCCAATGTCGGCTCGGCCGTGACCCATGAGGCGTTCGATGCAAGCGGGTTTCTGGTCGGCACGCCGGGCGGGACGGTGGACCTGCGCACCGGCGCGCTGCGGGCGGCCCGGCGCGAGGACATGATCAGCCGCGTCACGGCCTGCGCACCGGCCGATGCCTCCACCCGCCCGAGCCTCTGGCTGCGCTTCCTGTCGGAGGTGCTCCAGGGCGACCAGGACACGATCGCGTTTCTCCAGCGCGCGGCAGGCTATGCGCTGACAGGCTCCACCGCGGAGCACAAGCTGCTGTTCCTTCACGGCTCCGGGCGCAACGGCAAGTCGCTGATTCTGAACACGCTGCTCCACATCTGGGGCGATTACGGGCGCCGCGTTCCGGCGTCCACGTTCCTCAACTCCCAGACAGAACGGCATCCGACCGATATCGCCGGCCTGCAGGGCGCGCGCCTCGCGATCGCCTCCGAACTGCCGCGCGGCAAGTCCTGGGACGAGGCGGTGATCAAGGACCTGACCGGCGGCGACCGGATGACCGCCCGGTTCATGCGCCAGGATTACTTCGAGTTCGATCCGCAGCTGACCCTGATGATTGCGGGGAATACCCAGCCGTCGTTCCGGGGGGTGGACGAAGCGATCCGAAGCCGCGTGATCCTTGTGCCGTTCTCGGTCATCATCCCGCCCGAGCGGCGCGACCTGGCGCTTCCCGAGAAGCTGAAGGCCGAAGGGCCGGCAATCCTGCGCTGGTGCATCGAGGGTGCGCTGGCCTGGCAGGAGCGCGGCCTCGACGTGCCGCGGTCCCTTGCGGCGGCCTCGGCGGCCTATTTCGACGAGGAGGACACGCTGGGTCAGTTCCTCGAGGACGAGACCTGCGCCGATCCGCACGCGATCACCGCGACGGAGGATCTCATCCTGCGATTCAATTTCTGGAGCGAGCGGCAGGGGCTTGGCAGCTGGTCCAAGCGGACGCTGGTCAAGGAGCTGAAGATGCGCGGCTTCACCGACGCGAAAAGCAACGGCCAGCGGGGGCTCCGGGGGCTGCGGCTCCGGTGACAGGGACACTTAGGGACAAAAAAAGGACTATCCTACGTATGGGAAAGTTCGAGACTCATACGTCGGATAATGGGAAAACTGTCCCTCTTTGTCCCTGCCGCCGCCGCTGGCTGCACGGAGTGCCCGATCCGACGGGCCATCTGGAACCGCAGTCTCCGCTTCCCCGGACATGGCCGGCACCGTGATCGCCACCCCCCGGACGGCTTGCGCCAAGGCGGGAGCGACATGCCCGGTCAATGTGGCGATCGATGTCGGGAAAAGTCGGTAATTGTCTGGCTTAACTCGATTTTGTTCCTTCGGTAGAATGCCGGAGAGGCAGGCGCGGACGCGCGATCAAATCGGAAAGGGGGACCCATGGCGCCCCGGCGGCAGAACGCAGGCACCACAGACGGGCCACCCGGAGCGCGGGCGATCGCGCAGCGGGCGGTGGAGGCGCTGGTCCCCTATGCCCGCAATGCGCGGACCCATTCGGCCGACCAGGTGGCGCGGATCGCGGGATCG
>JAGQRV010000046.1 GCA_020425125.1 Paracoccaceae bacterium
CGCGGCGCCGGAGCCCGCGCCCGCCGAAGTGCCCGCGGAGGAGCAGGAAGCCCGCGCCCCGCGCGAGGCGGCGCCGCAGATCGTGACGGAAGCGGTGGAAACTTCGCCCCGGCCCGAGCCGCGTCCGCCGCGGGCGGCGGCCCGTGCACCGGTGCCGACGGAAGCCGGGACCCCGGCGGCCGAGGCGCGCGAACCCGAACCCCAGACCGAGAACGTGACCGAAGCCCCGGCCGAACCGAAGCCCGAGCCGCCGACGGCCGAGGCCCGCCAGGATGCCGTGAACTCGGCTCTGGCCGAGGCGCTGGCGGGCGATCCGGGACCGGCGGAGCCGGTGCCGCAATCGTCCGGGCCGCCGCTCACGCAAGGAGAGCAGGACGGCCTGCGCGTCGCGGTCAGCCGCTGCTGGAACCTCGCGGCGCTGTCGACCGAAGCGGCGCAGGTAAGCGTGGTCGTCGGCATGGAAATGTCGCTCGACGGCGTCCCGTCGAACCTGCGGATGATTTCCTATCGCGGCGGCAACGATGCGGCGGCGCAGCAGGCGTTCGAGACCGCGCGCCGCGCCGTGCTGCGCTGCCAGCCCTATGCGCTGCCGGCCGAGAAATACGACCAGTGGCGGTCGATCGAGATGACATTCAACCCCGACGAGATGCGGAGACGATGACCATGACCCGCGTGCCCCCCGCACCGCCCGTGACCCGCCTTTGCGGCTTCCTGTCCGCTCTGGCCCTCGCTGCCGCTGCATTGCTGGCGCCGGCCGCGGTGTCGGCGCAAAGCGGCCCGCTGAGGATCGAGATCACCGAAGGGGTGATCGAGCCGGTGCCGATCGCCATCGCACCGTTCCTGGCCGAGACCCCCGATGCGGCCGGGCTTGCCGCCGACATCGCGAGCGTGGTTGCGGCGGATCTGGAAGGCACCGGTCTGTTCCGCACCATCCCGCCCACCGCCTTCGTCTCGCAGGTGTCGAATTTCGATAGCCCGGTGCAATATGCCGACTGGAAGGTGATCAATGCGCAGGGGCTGGTGACCGGAGCGGTGGCCAAGTCGGGCGACCGGATCACCGTCAAGTTCCGCCTGTTCGATGTCTTCGCCGAGGCTCCGCTGGGCGAGGGGCTGCAATTCGGCGGCAATTCGGCGACCTGGCGGCGGCTGGCCCACAAGGTTGCCGATCAGGTCTATTCGCGGATCACCGGCGAAGGCGGCTATTTCGACAGCCGTGTCGTCTTCGTGTCGGAATCCGGGCCCAAGGATGCGCGCAAGAAGCGGCTCGCGGTGATGGATTACGACGGAGCCAACGTTGCCTACCTGACCGACAGCCGCGATCTGGTGCTGGCACCGCGAATCTCTCACGACGGCAGCGAGGTGCTTTATACCACCTATGAGAGCGGCATTCCCCGGATCACCCGGATGGAGGCCGGCACGCTGCAGCGCCGTCCGCTTGCCAACCAGCCCGCCGGCATGACCTTTTCGCCGCGCTATTCCCCGGACGGCTCGGCGGTACTGTTCTCGCTCAGCACCGGCGGCAACACCGACATCTATCGTCTGACCCTCGGGTCGGGGGCGATGACCCGGCTGACCGAGGCGCCATCGATCGAGACCGCGCCGAGCTATTCGCCGGACGGCAAGCAGATTGTCTTCGAATCCGACCGCTCGGGCGTGCAGCAGCTTTACGTGATGTCCGCAAGCGGCGGAGAGCCGAAGCGGATCAGCTCGGGTGCCGGGCGCTACGGCACGCCGGTCTGGTCGCCGCGCGGCGATATGATCGCCTTCACCAAGCAGAACGAGGGGCGCTTCCATATCGGCGTGATGCGTCCCGACGGCAGCGAAGAGCGGCTTCTGACCACGTCGTTCCTTGACGAAAGCCCGACCTGGGCGCCGAACGGGCGGGTCCTGATGTTTGCCCGCGAGACCCCCGGGGCCACCGGTGAATCCGCACTCTATTCGGTAGATGTGACCGGACGGAACCTGAAGAAGGTGCCGACGCCCGGTCCGGCATCGGATCCTGCCTGGTCGCCGCTCCTGAACTGAGCCGCATTAACAAAGGCGCGGCGGCCTGATAGCGTCCCGCGCGACCCTGCATCCCTCCTCAGAGGAGTCGCCCTGATGACACGCATCTCCACCCTGCTTGCGGTCTGCGCCGCCCTGGCCCTTGCCGGTTGCGGCGACCGCTTCGGAGGAGCCGGCGGCGCCGGGTCCGCGGGCGGGTACGGCGCGACCGCCGGCAGCGCATCGGATCCGTCCTCGATCGCCTACTTCCAGCAATCGGTCGGCGATACGGTCCTTTTCACCGTTGACGAAAGCACGCTGAGCGCGGCGGCAAAGGCGACGCTCGTCCAGCAAGCGCGCTGGCTGACCGCCAACCCGCAATATACCGCCGTCATCGAGGGCCATGCCGACGAGCAGGGGACGCGGGAATACAACCTTGCGCTGGGTGCGCGGCGGGCGAACGCGGTGCAGGAATTCCTGACCGCGCAGGGAATCCAGCCGGGACGGCTGTCGACGGTTACCTACGGCAAGGAGCGGCCGGTGGCGCTGTGTTCGGCCGAGGAATGCTATGCCAAGAACCGCCGGGCCGTGACCGTTCTGGCGACCGGAGGCCTGTCGTGATCCGCATTGCGCTGCTGCTCGCGGTCCTTGGCCTTCTGCCGGCCTCGGCGACGGCGCAGGACCGGGCGGCGACGCTTGCCGATATCCGTCAGCAGATCACTGTCCTGTCGGTGGAGATCCAGTCGCTTCGCCGCGAGCTGTCGACCACCGCCTCGGCGATGGGAGGCACAAGCGGCGGAACGTCGCTGGAACGGCTGGATGCGATCGAGGCGGAATTGCGGCGGCTCACCGCCGACACCGAGGAGCTGCAGTTCCGGATCAGCAAGGTCGTCGAGGACGGCACCAACCGGATCGACGATCTGCAGTTCCGCCTGACCGAACTGGAAGGCGGCGACGTCGCCAAGCTGCCGAAGACGCAGCCGCTTGGCGGCGGAGCGCCCGAGGCCGCCGCGCCGACAGCGGCACCCGCCAAGGGGCCGGAACTGGCGGTCGGCGAGCAGGCCGATTTCGATGCGGCGAAGAAGCTGGCGAGCGAAGGCACGCCGGCTGATGCCTATGCCGCGCTGAACAGCTTTGTCGAGACCTATCCGCGCAGTGCGCTGGCACCCGAGGCGCAACTTTACCGTGGCGATGCTCTGGCCGCGCTCGGCAATACCTCGCAGGCCGGCCGCGCCTATCTCGAGGCGTATACGCTGGCAGAGAAGAGCAATCCGGATCTTGCTGCGCAGGCGCTCCTGAAGCTCGGGACCACGCTGAAGGCGCTCGGACAGACGCGCGAAGCCTGCGTCACGCTGGGGCAGGTGCCGATGCATTTCGCCGGCAGCGCGGCCGCGACCCAGGCCGAATCCGAACTCGCAGGCATGACCTGTCCGTGACACCGGCCGCCGTGCTGGCGGACGCGCTGGATGCGGCTCTTGGGGGCGGCGTGGCACGGATCGGCGCGGCGGTGTCCGGCGGCGGGGACTCGATGGCGCTGATGGCGCTTCTGGCCGAATGGGGACGGGCGACCGGCGTGGCAGTCGCAGTCGCCACCGTGGACCACGGATTGCGCGCGGAAGCAGCGGCAGAGGCCGACCTGGTGGCGCGGACGGCCGCCGGTCTGGGGCTGCCGCATACGCTGCTGCGCTGGTCCGGCTGGGACGGGCAGGGCAATCTCCAGGCGGCTGCGCGTGCCGCACGGTATCGCCTGCTTGGGGACTGGGCCGGCGATGCGGGGATCGGCCATGTCTGCCTGGCCCATACGCGCGACGACCAGGCCGAGACAGTGCTTCTGCGTCTCGCGCGCGGCTCCGGCGTCGATGGGCTGGCCGCCATGGGCCCGGTGCGCCGGGATGCCGCGGGGATGGTCTGGCTGCGTCCTCTGCTCGGCGTGGGACACGCCGATCTGCGCTCCAATCTGATTGCCCGCGGGATCGGCTGGGTCGAGGATCCCTCCAACGCCGACATGCGGTTCGACCGGGTGAAGGCGAGGCAACTCCTCGCCTCGGGCGTCTTGCCAGGACTCGATGCCGGCACGCTGTCCCAGACGGCGGTTCGGATGGCGGCCGCGCGGGAAGTTCTGGGCCGCGCCGCGGCCACGGCCGCCGAAGCGCTTGCCGACGTTGCGCATGGCGCGATCACGTTCGATCTCGCCGGCTTCGCAGCAACGCCCGACGAAACCCGCTGGCGGCTACTTTCGGCGGCGCTCTGCCGGGTCTCGGGGCAGGTCTACCGCCCACGGCTCCAGGCGCTGCACGAAGCCGAGGCTGCGGCCCTCGCGGGATCGGCCTTCACGCTGCACGGCTGCGTCGTGTCGGGCCTCGGCGGCCGCCTGCGCATCGACCGCGAGTTCTCGGCCGCGGCGCGTGCTGCCGTCCCCGTGCCGGGCGTCTGGGACGGACGCTGGAACATCCGTGGACCGGCAGGTCCGGGTCTTGTCGCCGGGGCGCTCGGTGCGGCCGACCTTGCGGCCTGCCCCGGCTGGCGCGACTGCGGAATCCCTCGCGCGGCACTTATTGCTTCGCCTGCGGTACGGGAAGCCGGTGTTCTGCGCGCAGTTCCGCTGGTCGACACGGCGCTGCGGCACGCTTCGCCATGGTCGGCCGAGCCTGTTTGGGATAAGCTGGTCTTCTGCGCCGACCTCATGTCGGATTGAACTGCGCTCCGGGTTGTCTATCTTAGGAGCGATCGATGCGGAGACAACTCCGCACACGAAATGGGAGACTCCCTTTGGGCAATGCGCGCAACATCGCGTTCTGGGTCGTACTGTTCCTGCTGATCCTGGCGCTCTTCAACCTGTTCAGCGGAGGGCAGTCGACCATCTCGGCCCGTTCGGTCGGCTATTCGGACTTCGTGCAGGCGGTCGAGAAGGGCGAGGTGGCCAGCGCGACGGTCGACGGCGAGAAGGTGATGTTCCGTGGCACCGATGGCCAGGACTATGTCACCATCGTGCCGCAGGGGACCGAGGTGACCGAGCGGCTGCTCGAGCACAAGGTGACGGTCAATGCACGTCCGCAGGAACAGTCGGGCTTTACCACGCTGCTCATGACCTTCCTGCCCTTCCTGCTGCTGATCGGCGTCTGGATCTATTTCATGAACCGGATGCAGGGCGGCGGACGCGGCGGCGCCATGGGCTTCGGCAAGTCAAAGGCCAAGCTTTTGACGGAGAAGCACGGGCGGGTGACGTTCGACGACGTCGCAGGCATCGACGAGGCCAAGGAAGAGCTTGAAGAGATCGTCGAGTTCCTGCGCAATCCGCAGAAATTCTCTCGGCTCGGCGGCAAGATCCCGAAGGGTGCGCTGCTGGTCGGCCCGCCGGGCACCGGCAAGACGCTCTTGGCGCGCGCCATCGCCGGCGAGGCGGGCGTTCCGTTCTTCACCATTTCCGGCTCGGATTTCGTCGAAATGTTCGTCGGCGTCGGTGCGTCTCGCGTGCGCGACATGTTCGAGCAGGCGAAGAAGAACGCGCCCTGCATCGT
>JAGQRV010000004.1:0-102747 GCA_020425125.1 Paracoccaceae bacterium
TTGCCCGCGACCATCATCAGGTCCGCCATCTCGTCCACGATCACAACGATATAGGGCAGCGTTTCGGGCTCGAATTCCTCGGTCTCGAAAATCGGATCGCCGGTGTCGTCGTCGAAGCCCGTCTGCACGGTGCGGGTGAACATCTCGCCCTTTTCGAGCGTCGCCGTCACCTTGCCGTTGTAGCCCTCGATATTGCGCACGCCCATCTTGGACATCTTGCGGTAGCGGTCCTCCATCTCGGCCACCACCCATTTCAGTGCCACCACCGCCTTCTTCGGGTCAGTGACGACGGGCGACAGCAGATGGGGAATGTCGTCGTAGACGCTGAGTTCCAGCATCTTCGGGTCGATCATGATCAGCCGGCATTCCTTGGGCGAGAGCTTGTAGAGCAGGCTCAGGATCATCGTATTGATCGCCACCGACTTGCCCGATCCGGTGGTCCCGGCAATTAGCAAGTGGGGCATCTTGGCAAGGTTCGCCACGAGCGACTCGCCGCCGATATCCTTGCCGAGCGCCAGCGGCAGCTTCAGCTTGCTGTCGCCGAAATCCCGCGCCGCGAGGATCTCGCGCAGAAGAACCATCTCGCGCTTGTCGTTCGGCAATTCGATCCCGATCACCGAGCGGCCCGGAACCGTCGACACCCGCGCCGAGAGCGCCGACATCGACCGCGCGATATCGTCCGCCAGCCCGATCACCCTGCTGGCCTTCAGGCCGGGTGCAGGCTCCAGCTCGTACATGGTGACAACGGGGCCCGGCCGGACGCTGACGATGTCGCCCTTGACGCCGTAATCGTCGAGGACGTTTTCCAGCATCCGGGCATTTTCCTCCAGCGCCTCGTCGGACAGGTAGTGCCGTTCCACCGTTGCGGGGTCGCGCAGCAGCGACAGCGCCGGCGCATCATAGGGCTCGTCCTCGTCGCCGAATTTCAGTCGGGGTTCGGCCTCGGCGCGGGCACGGGTCGAAGGCTGCGGCCGCCGGGGCGTCGCGTGCTGCACCACCGGCTTCGCTTCCGCATAGCGCGGGATCAGGTCGGGCGAGACCGGGGCGGAGCGGAACTCCTCATCCTCCTCCTCCTCGATGTCGAGGTCCCCGTCAGTCTCGGGATCGAGCTCCGGCAGGGCCGCCGCCGCGCCGGGATCGGAGCGCAGCATGGCCGCCGCTCGCCCGAACAGACCGCCGGTCCGCACCGGGTCCGCCTCGGTATTGTCCTCGTCCGACTGGCTCGGCACCGGTTCGCGCCGCGCCCGCGTTTCCGCCGCGACGCGAGCACGGTCGGCGCGCAGACGGCTGCGGATCGCACCGGTGATCTTGGCCCGCACCCGATCTTCCTCGTCGTCATCGTAATCGAGGTCGTCATCCTCCGCAGTTCCGTGCGCCGCGTGCGCAGCGGAGGCGAGGGCCGGTTCGCGCCGCCCGACCGTCCGCGCGAGAAGGCCGGCCCGCGACGACTGCGCGGCATCGTCTCCGTCGTCGTCGAAGACCAGGGGCTCCTCGTCCTCCGTGGCGCGGCGGGCGGCCCGACGCTCAGCACGGGCGGCAGCGCGGTCCGACATCGAAGCGCGGGTCCGGGCCGCGCCCCGTCCCAAGGCAGTCAGCAACCGGTCGAGGCCGAACAGGGACCCGTACCAGAGGAAGCGCCAGGCGGAGCGGAGTTCGCCGCGCGTGAAGCCGAGTGCGAAAACGCCCAAGGCGACAAGCGCGAATCCCAGAACGACCGCCGATAGGATCAGCCCGATGGACGCGGGCATCGGCAGCAGGCCCAGAAGCACACCTAGCGCGGTGTCGCCGAACAGCCCGCCCAGACCGAAGGAATGCACCCAGGCCGATCCCGGCGGGCAGGTCGCCGCATAGAGCGCCGCCACCGCCACCCAGACCGGCGAGAAGATCGACCGTCCGAACGCCCGGTCTTCTCCCAGATGCAAGACGAACCGTCCTCCCCAGACCAGCATCACCAGCACCATCGCCCATGACCCGTAGCCGAGGATCACGTAAAGCGGCGCGGCGACGTAGGCGCCGAAATGACCGAGCCAGTTCTGCGGCGCCGATGTGGAGGTGCCGAGGAAGCTCGGGTCGGTCGGCGCGTAGGAGGCGAGTGCCAGCGACAACACCAGTCCCCCGGCAATCAGCGCAAGTCCCAGAAGTTCCCGCGCACGACGCTCCAGAGCGGCCTGGGTCGCCTGGTCGAACAGGGGATCGCGGGAACGGGTCTGGAACGCCATCGTAAAATCCTATCGGTACAAGGTCGTGCGGATCGCGGTCAGGCCGCGTTCGGTTTCGTCGAGCGGCGCCACCAGAGCGACGCGGATATAGCCCTGGCCGGGATTCGTGCCGCCAACCTCGCGGCCAAGATAGGCACCGGGCAGGACCCGCACCCCGGTCTCGCGCCAGAGCTTCAGCGCCGCGGCCTCGCCATCGCCGACCGGAAGCCAGAGGAAGAACCCGGCCTCGGGAATGACGATTTCGGGCACGTCGGCGAAGATGCGGGTCGCCAGGGCGAATTTCTCGCCGTACAGGCGCCGGTTTTCGACCACATGGGCCTCGTCGGCCCAGAGCCGTTCGGCGGCACGCTGGAGCGGCAGCGGCAGGGGCGCCCCCGAATAGGCGCGGAGTTGGCGAATCCGGGCGATGTTGGACCTTCCCGACGCGACGAAGCCCGAGCGCAGGCCCGGCACACTCGACCGTTTCGACAGGGAATGGAACGTCACCACCCGTTCGGGGTCAGCGGCGGTGGCCCTGGCTGCGGCCAGCACGCCGGGTGGCTGAGCGCCGGTGTAGATCTCGGCATAGCATTCGTCGGCGAAGATGCGGAAATCGTGCCGCTCTGCGAGCGACAGAAGCCCGGCCCAGTAGCTCTGATCCGCCACTGCGCCCTGCGGGTTGGACGGCGAGCAGAGGTAGGCAATCGCCACGCGGTCGAGGATCTCGGCCGGCAGC
This sequence comes from Paracoccaceae bacterium, assembly GCA_020425125.1. Classification (GTDB taxonomy): domain Bacteria; phylum Pseudomonadota; class Alphaproteobacteria; order Rhodobacterales; family Rhodobacteraceae; genus Meridianimarinicoccus. The sequence goes on from JAGQRV010000004.1 coordinate 2,935, forward strand.
CCGTCATAATCCGGCAAATAGCCGGTCGCGCGAGTCGCGGGCACCATCACCGGTTCGGCCCCGACCGACAGAGCCGCGACGGCATAGACCTGATAGAACGGGTTCGGCAGCAGGACGACCGGGCGGTGGCCGCCCTTGGTTTCGGGGCACAGCGCCATCGCGGCATTGTAGAGCCCCTCGCGCGTGCCGTTCAGCGCCATCAGGTTGTCGCGCTCCAGCGGGACCCCGTAGCGCCGGCCGACCCAGCCCGCGATCGCATCCAGGAGTTCCGGCGTTCCGTCGTTCGGCGGGTACTTCCCGAAGCCCGCGACAGCCTGGGCGACCACTTCGCCCACCCAGTCCGGAAACGGATGGCGCGGCTCGCCGATCGACATGGCAAGCACATCGCCGCCCGGCGCATGCACGTCGAGAAGCGCCCGCAGACGCGGGAACGCATAGGCCGGAAGATCGGTGAACCGGTCCGGATACTGCATGTCGCCTCATGGATCGGGATCGTCGCGCCCCGCTTTCAGTGATCCTACCGGGCGCGCCGCAAACATTCCAGTGAAAGCAGAGTTCAGGCCAGCGCCGCCTCGGCGGCGGCACCGAGCCGCAACAGCCGTTCCTCGCACATCGGCGGTCCGAGCAGCATCAGACCGCAGCCCGGCGTGCCGGTCGGCAGGCTCAGCCCGGCCAGCCCCATCAGGTTGCCGATCCGGGTATTGCGGAGACAGCGCAGGTTCTCGGCCACGTAGTACTCGGCGTCTTCTGCCACTCGGGTTAGTTTCGGCGCAACGTTCGCGGTGGTGGGCAGGATCACCGCGTCGAAGCCCGCCGTCGCGGCCAAGTACTCGGCGCGCAATTCCTCCAGCTTTCGCCATCCCGCCACGAACTCCGCGGCGCTGACCTTGGCGCCGGCCTCGAAGCGCTGGCGCACGCGCGCGTACATCGCGCGCGGATTGGCGGTAATCGCCTCGCCCCAGATCCCCCAGGCCTCGCCGGTATAGAGCGGGCCCGACAAGGGCATTGCGGACGCCACCGCCGGCACCCTGAGCCGCTCCAGATGCGCCCCGGCCGCAATCAGCCGCGGCAACACGGTGTCGAACGCTGCCGCCTGCATCGCATCGAGATCGTCGAGCGCCACGGTTTCCAGGACGGCAAGCCGGGCACCCGCGAGGGTCGCACCGGTCAGGTCCGCTGCCTTTCCCCCCTCGAGCGCGGCGAGCATCAACGCGGCATCCTCGACGGTGCGGGTCAGCGGGCCCACCGTGTCGAAGCGCGGACAAAGCGGAACCGTCCCTTCAAGCGAGACGCGCCCGTGGCCTGTCTTGAGACCGACCAGGTCGTTCCACGACGACGGCACGCGCACCGATCCTCCGGTATCCGACCCCACCGCCGCGGCCGCCAGTCCGAAGGCGACCGAGGCCGCCGCCCCCGAGGACGACCCGCCCGGGACGGCTTCAGGATCGGTCACATTGGGCGGTGTCCCGGTCATCGGGTTGTAGCCCAACCCGGCAAAGGCCAGTTCGGACATGTGCGTCTTGCCGAGCCCGACCAGACCCGCCGCCTCGCCTGTCGCCACGACCGCCGCGTCCCGCCCGGGCACCCGGCCTTCAAGCAGCCGCGAACCCGACTCGGTCGCGGTACCGGCCGTGTCGAACAGATCCTTCCAGCTCACCGGCACCCCGTCGAGCGGGCCTCGCCGGGTTCCCGACCGGGCTCGGTCCTGCGCAGCCGCGGCCTGGGAGCGCGCCCGCTCCGGCGTCAGACGGGCATAGGTCATCCGGTCACCGGACTCGACCGCCGCCGCCGCGAGAAAGCATTCGGTCAATTCCACCGGATCGATCCGCCCCGCCTCGATGCCGCGTCCCAGATCCGCCGCGCGCATTCGCCGCCAGTCGTCCATGGCCCGCTCCCCATCCATCCTGCGGCGCCACGCTAGAGGCGCCGGCGCCGGTGGACAATCCCGCCCGTCCGGTCATATTCACAGCCATGGCCGGCGACCCCTTCCCCGAGTCCGATGTCCTGATCGTCGGCGGCAGCCTGAACGGCGCGGCGCTCGCCCTCGCACTGGCGCAGGCGGGACTGCGCGTCGTCGTACTCGACGCGCTGCCGCGACACGTCCAGGCGGATGCCGCATTCGACGGCCGCAGCTATGCGCTCGCCCTCGCCTCGGTCCGGATGCTCGCGGCGCTCGGACTCTGGCCGGTGCTGGCACCCGATGCGCAGCCGATCCGCGAAATCCTCGTCAGTGATGGCCGGGCGGGCGAAGGCGCAAGCCGGTTCACGATGCATTTCGACCAGGCCGAACTCGAGGAGGGTCCGCTGGGCCAGATGGTCGAGGACCGGCGTCTGCGCCCCGTGCTCCTCGACGCGCTCGACGCCGAGCCCCGGATCACCCACCGCCCGGCAACGCGCGTTCGCACTCAGGGAACCGGGCCTGGCACCGCCTGGGTCGAACTCGCAGATGGCGAACGGCTCGCCGCCCGCGTGCTGGTCGGCGCGGACGGGCGCACCGGCCCGACCGCGACGCGCGCCGGGATCCGCCGCCGCGTGACCGACTACGGTCAATCGGCTCTGGTCTGTGCCATCGCGCACGAGAAGCCGAACAACGGAGTCGCGCACCAGTTCTTCATGCCGTCCGGTCCGCTGGCGATCCTGCCGCTCAAGGGCGACCGTTCCTCGATCGTCTGGACCGAATCCAGCGACCAGGCCGCTGCCATACAGGCCCTGGACGATGACGCCTATCTTGCGGTCCTGCGCCCGCGCTTCGGGGATTTTCTCGGCCGGATCACGCTCGCTGGCGCCAGATTCACCTATCCGCTGAACCTGACTCTGGCCGAGCGCTTCACCGCCGACCGTCTGGCTCTGGTCGGCGATGCCGCGCGTGGCGTGCACCCGATCGCGGGACAGGGGTTGAATGCAGGGCTTCGCGACGTCGCCACCCTGGCCGAGGTGCTGGCCACCGCCCACCGCCGCGGCGAGGATATCGGGCAGGCGGATGTGCTGGCCCGCTACGCGCGCTGGCGGCGCTTCGATACGGCGACGCTCGCCGGCGCAACCGATCTCTTCAACCGGATATTCTCGTCGGACAACCCGTTGCTGCGGCTCGGCCGGGACCTCGGGATGGGGCTGGTCAATGCAACGCCCGCGCTGCGCCGCAGCTTCATGCGCGAGGCCGCCGGCCTGACCGGCGACGCGCCGCGGCTTCTGCGGGGCGAGCCTGTCTGACCCTGCGCCCTACGCGCTTTCGTCGATCTCACGAGCCTCGTCTGGCAGCATCACCGGAATTCCGTCGCGGATCGGGAAGGCCAGATGCGCCGCCTTCGAAATCAGTTCCTGCCGCGCGGCATCGTAGTGCAGCGGGCTGCTGGTCAGCGGGCACACGAGCAATTCGAGCATCCGGCGGTCGAACTGCGCGGCCGTTTCTTTCACCGGTACGTCCCTCACTGCATGACCTCGTCGGGACTGCCCCCGAGAAGCGCATACTCCATCAGGGTCACAAGCGTTTCACGGCGGGTCGACAGGGACGGTGCTTCGAGCAGAGCCTGCTTGTCCTCCGGCGCGAACGGACAGAGCATGGACAGGGAATTGATCAGCAATTCATCTTCTGCGTCTTTCAAGCCGTCCCAGTCGGTCGAAAGCTTCCGTGCGGCAAGGTAGCGCGACAGAAGGTCGAGAAAGGCGGGCCGGTCGAAAGCCGCATCGCATGTGGCCGATCCCAGATCGCCGCCAAATCCCTCCCACGACACCTCGGCGCGCAGATAGGGCGTAAAGCCCGCCACCTCATGACATAGCCGGAACCGGGAAATGCCCGTCAGGGTTATCAGATAACGGCGATCCTCGGTCTCGGAGAACGCGGTGACGCGGCCGGCACAGCCGATGCCATGCAGGCGCTGCGCCGCTCCCTGAGGTACCTGGCGCGGCTGGATCATGCCGATCAGCCGGTGCGGCGTTTTCAGCATGTCATCGATCATCGCCAGATAGCGCGGTTCGAAGATGTGCAGGGGCAGCCGCGCCCGGGGCAAAAGCAACGCCCCGGGAAGCGGGAAAAGGGCGACGGTGGCCGGCAGATCGGCTGCGGAGAACATGATCTGCAACCTAACGCGCCCGGCGCGTCAGGCAAATATCAGCGACGAGAGTTTCCGACGTCCGTTGAGCGCGATCGGGTCCTGCGGCTTGAGCGACTCGAAGATCGTGAAAAGCTGGGCCTTTGCCGCCCCGTCATTCCATTCGCGGTCCCGCCGGAACAGGTCGAGAAGCTCGTCGACGGCTTCCTGCACCTGACCGGATGCGTGGAGCGCCTTGGCAAGGTCCAGGCGCGCCTGAAGGTCGCCGGGATCGGCGTCGACCTTGGCGCGCAGGTCCGCAACCGGGCCGGCATCCACCGCCTGCCGGGCCAGGGCCAGCTGTGCCCGCGCCGCGTCGACCTCGGGTGCCTTGGCAATCTCAGCGGGGGCGTTGTTCAGAAGCGCTTCGGCCTGGTCGGTCTCGCCCATCGCCAGATGCGCCCGCGCGAGCCCGCCCAGTGCCGCAGCACTGTCCGGCATCTCGCCGAGGATCGCGGCGAAGGTCTGGGCGGCATCGACCGCCGCACCTTCAGCCAGCATCTCTTCCGCGGCCGCAAGCGCGTCGCCCAGTCCGGCGTCACCGCCCATGGACGACAGCCGGTCGACGAAGGCCTTGATCTCGGACTGCGGCAGCGCGCCCTGGAACGCGTCCACCGGCTGACCCTGCCAGAATGCATAGACCGTGGGGATCGACTGGATGCGAAGCTGCTGCGCAATGCGCTGGTTCTCGTCCACATTGACCTTGACCATGCGCACGCGGCCCTTGGCTTCGGTCACGATCTTCTCAAGCGCCGGCCCCAGCGTCTTGCACGGTCCGCACCACGGCGCCCAGAAATCGACGATCACCGGCACTTCGCGGCTCGCCTCGATGACATCGGCCATGAAGGTGGCTTCCGAAGAGTCCTTGATCAGATCACCCGCCTCCGGCGCGCCGGATTTCGTTCCGAGTTCAAGCATCGCGTGTTCCCATGTCCAGACGTGCTGGGCCTATATGGAGGAGGACGGGCACGAGTCCAAGGGTCGTCCGCGGTCTCGGCCGATCGAAGCAGGTCGGCAGAAACGCCGCGCGGCCTAGAGGTCGAAGCTGGCAAAGACCGGAGCGTGATCCGATGGCTGGTCCCATCCGCGCGTCTGCCGGAGGATCCGCGAGCCGCCCGCCGCTGCGGCCAGGTCAGGCGACGCCCAGACATGGTCGAGCCGGCGGCCCTTGTCCGCGGTGTCCCAGTCCGGCGACCGGTAGGACCACCAGGAGTAGAGCTGCCCCTCGGGAATATCGGTCCGGGTCACGTCGACCCAGCCCCCCGCCTCCTGCATCGCATTCAGATGCTCGACCTCGATCGGCGTGTGGCTGACCACCTTGAGAAGCTGCTTGTGGGACCACACGTCGTCTTCCCGCGGGGCAATATTCAGATCGCCGACCAGGATCGACCGCACGGGCGGCTCGCCACGAAACCAGTCCCGCAGTTCGGTCAGGAAGTCGAGCTTGTGGCCGAACTTCTCGTTCACGGTGCGGTCCGGCACGTCGCCGCCAGCCGGGATGTAGAAATTGTGCAGAAGTGTCCCGTCGGGGAGTCGCGCCGCGACATGGCGCGCATCCTCCCGACCGACGAAATGGCGGTGGCCGGCATCCTCGATCGGAACGCGGGACAGAATGGCAACGCCGTTGTATCCCTTCTGGCCGCGCGCCACCACGTGGCCGTAGCCAAGCGGCGCGAAGGCGTCGAGCGGCAGCTTCTCCACGGGGGACTTGCATTCCTGCAGGCACAGGATATCCGGCGCCTCCTCGCTCAGAAGCCGCGCCACCAGCCCCTGACGCAGGCGGACCGAGTTGATGTTCCAGGTGGCGATGGTCAGCATGCGCGGACTCCGTTCTGAAGGTCGCCCGCCGGTCTAGCGTGCCCGGCAGCCAGGCGAAACCCCGCACCGGCGGCGCGGCTGTTGCCCTCCTGCATCAAGATTGCGCCGAACACCCCGGCCCGCCCGATGGACCCGCACTGCGCGCTGGAGCCGCCCCCCCGGATCGGCTAACCCGGCTGCGGGGACCGGGCATGAACTTCAAGGATCTTAAGAGACGCTGGCGACGCTTCGAGGTCCGGTTGCAGCAGAGCAGCCGGGTTCAGAACGCATTGCGGTCGATGATTTCGGGCTACGTCAATCTCGTCTTCCGCCGCATCCGGTGGGAGTGGATCGGACTCGAGGAACTCGACACCGACCTTTCGAACGGTCGGCCCAGAGTGCTCAGCTGCTGGCACTCGCAGCTCATGTTCGCCCCCTATCTGCGGGACTGGACCGACCATCCGCTCTTCATCCTTGCCAGCCGCCACGCCGACGCCCAGCTCGCGACCTCCAACATGGAGAAGATGCCGGGGGTCAGCATCCTGACCGTGGGCACGTCGGGCGACAACAGCGCATCGATCCGCGATGCGGTGAAACGGGTGCGCCGGGGCGCCTCCATGGGGATTGCGGTTGACGGGCCGATGGGACCTGCGTTGATCGCCAAGCCCGGGGCAGTGGTGATCGCCGGGCTTGCCGGCGTGACGGTCTCTCCAGTGGCCTATGCAGTGACCCACAAGATCCGACTCGGCACCTGGGACCGCTTTGTCGTGCCGATGCCCTGGGGGCGCGGCGTCCTTGCGGTGGGCGAGGGATTTGTGCCGCCGCGCCGGATGAGCGAGGCTGAGGCTCAGACCGCCGCCGACCGCCTGGGCACGATGATCAACGATCTCGCCGCACTCTGCGAGTCGCGACTTCAAGCGAAACGGAGAGGCTGAACCGATCTAACTGCCACTTCTCCGTCCCGAGGGACGGACCTCCCCAAAAAAACGGCCCCTGCGCCAAGGAGGCAGGGGCCAGTCCAACAGGGAGGTGCGCCTTGACCCCGGCGCGAGGGTTACCACGGGTTGATCGTGCCATCGTTGTCCGCGTCGCGCAATGCGACGTTGGCATTGATCGGCAGATTCAGCTGACCAGACGATAGCCGCCGCTTTCGGTGACCAGAAGCCGGGCATTCGACGGGTCGGGCTCAATCTTCTGGCGCAAGCGGTAGATGTGGGTCTCCAGCGTGTGGGTGGTGACCCCGGCGTTGTAGCCCCAGACCTCGTGCAAAAGGATGTCCCGCGCCACCACGCCTTCGGTCGCCCGATAGAGATATTTCAGGATGTTGGTCTCTTTCTCAGTCAGACGGATCTTGCGGTCCTGGGGATCGACCAGCATCTTCATCGCCGGCTTGAACGTGTACGGTCCGATCTGGAACACCGCGTCCTCGGACTGCTCGTGCTGCCGAAGCTGGGCGCGCATCCGCGCCAGGAGAACGGGAAACTTGAATGGCTTCGTCACATAGTCGTTGGCCCCGGCGTCGAGGCCGAGGATGGTGTCCGCGTCGCTGTCGTGACCCGTCAGCATCAGAATCGGGCATTTCACCCCCTGCTTGCGCATGATCCGGCAAAGTTCGCGCCCGTCCGTGTCGGGCAATCCCACGTCGAGGATCACCAGGTCGTAGGTCGCCTCCTTGGCGCGCTTGAGCCCCTGATGGCCGTCCGCCGCCTCGAAGACGTCGAATTCCTCGGTCATCACGAGCTGCTCGGACAACGCCTCGCGCAGGTCGTCGTCGTCGTCGACAAGCAGGATCTTCTTCAGGCCGCTCATGATATCCTCCGTGTTCTCAAGGGGATGTTGAGATCGCTTCCCGCCACGGACAAGGTATGTGACGCCAGGATCACGCCGACGTGTGAGCGCGCGAGCGATGTTACAGGTCCGGCCGCGTCAGTGCGGCGGCCGTTCGGGCGGGACTGGCGCCCGGACAGCGTCGGCCCTAGATTGCCCGTCGGGGGCGCAGCGGGCAGCCCGGAAATTGGATCGGCGGCGTGGCGCTTTCTCCGGAACCAGTCGAGCTTTTGGCCCGGGCGCGGGCCGACCTGCGGATGGGTCTCGGTGTCGTGCTCAGATCGGCGGCGGGACCGCACGGCGCGATTCTCTTTGCCGCCGAGACACTCAGCCAGGCGCGACTTGCCGATGCCCGCGCGCTCGGCCGCCCGACGCTTGCCCTGACCGCGCGGCGGGCCGAAACCCTCAAGGCCCGTCCCTACGACGGCGATCTGGCGCGAATCGTCCTGCCCGGGGATGCCGACCTGGACTGGGTCCAGGCGCTGGCGGATCCGGCTGACGATCTTGCCATGCCGATGAAGGGGCCGCTTCTGGCGGAACGCGACGGCGGGGCCGACCTTCACCGCGCCGCGATCCGGCTCTGCAAGACCGCGCGGCTGTTGCCCGCCGCCCTGGTGATCGGCCACGAAGACGCGGCGGGACTGGCGGCCGCGGCCGGTCTGACGCTGCTCGACGGCGCCGATGTGCTGCGCCTTGCCAGCGAGACCAGTCCGATGAACGAGATCGTTGCCGCGCGCCTGCCGATGTCCGTCTCTGAGGCCGGGCGGCTCCACATCTTCCGACCCGAGGATGGCGGAGAGGAACATTACGCCGTCGAGATCGGCGAACCGGACCGCGCCGAACCTGTCCTGGCGCGGCTGCATTCCGCCTGCTTTACCGGCGATCTGCTCGGCTCGCTGAAATGCGATTGCGGCCCGCAGCTGCGCGGCGCCCTGGCGCAGATGGGGGCGGCGGGCGCGGGCGTATTGCTCTATCTCAACCAGGAGGGCCGCGGCATCGGCCTTGCCAACAAGTTGCGCGCCTACGCGCTGCAGGACCAGGGCTTCGACACCGTCGAGGCCAACCACCGGCTCGGCTTCGAGGATGACGAACGCGATTTCCGCATCGGCGCCGCGATCCTCCGGCGGATGGGATTTTCCCGCGCCCGCCTGCTGACCAACAACCCCGCCAAGGTGGCAATGCTGGAACGCTCGGGCATCGCGGTGGTGGAACGGGTGCCGCTCAAGGTCGGCCGCGGCCTTCACAATGCCGCCTATCTCGACACCAAGGCCGCCAAGTCCGGGCATCTGCTGTGACCGCGACCCTCCGGGTGACACGTCAGGGCGCTCGGCTGGGGAACCGGCGCCTGCCCTGCGCCATCGGACGCGGCGGCATCACCGATGCGAAGCGCGAGGGCGACGGCGCCACGCCGGCAGGGCTGCACCGCATCGTGGCACTTCTCTACCGCCCCGACCGGATGCGTCGCCCCACATCCTGGGCGCGGCCCATCGTGCCGTCCGATCTGTGGTCCGACGACCCGGCCGACGAGGCCCGATACAACCGGCTGGTTCGCGCGCCCTATCCGGCCTCGCACGAACGGCTCCGCCGTGCCGATCCGCTTTACGACGCGGTGCTTGTCACCGACTGGAACTGGCCCGACGCGACCCCCGGTGCCGGTTCGGCGATCTTCCTGCATGCCTGGCGGAAGCCGCGGCACCCGACGGCAGGCTGTGTCGCGTTCTCCAGATCAGACCTGGCCTGGCTCCTGCCGCGCCTCAGGCCCGGGTCGCAGATTCTGGTGTCGCGCTGACGATGCCGCGACCATCCAGGTCAATCGCTCAGCCGTAATCGCGGGCCCCGAAGATCGCCGATCCGACGCGGACATGGGTCGCGCCAGCGGCGACGGCCTCCTCGAAATCGTCGCTCATGCCCATCGAGAGGCCGGCCAGTCCATTGCGTTCCGCCAGGTTGCGCAACATCGCGAAATGCGCCCCCGGAGCGTCGTCCACCGGCGGGATGCACATGAGTCCGACCAGCGGCAGGTCCATCGCCCGGGCTGCTGCAATGAATTCGTCCGCCGCCTCGGGCATGACCCCGGCCTTCTGCGGCTCGGCGCCGGTGTTGACCTGCACGAACAGGTCGGGACAACTGCCCCGCGTCTGCGCCAGATCGGCAAGCTTCCGGGCGAGCTTTTCGCGGTCCAGCGAATGGATCGCGTCGAACAATCCAACCGCCGCCTTCGCCTTGTTGGTCTGCAAGGGGCCGATAAGATGGACCGACGTGCCCGGATACTTCGCGATCAGCGCCGGCCACTTGCCTTCGGCTTCCTGGACCTTGTTCTCGCCGAACAGCCGGTGCCCGGCGGCAAGCACGGCCTCGACCCGGTCGAGCGGCTGCACCTTCGACACCGCGATCAGCGTGACCGACCCCTGCGGGCGGCCGGCCGCGCGCTCGGCCGCCCGGATCCGTTCGACGATGTCGGAAAGTCCCATGTGCAGTCCTCCCTCGCAGCGCCGTGTTCAATCACGCGCGGCAAGAAAAGGAAAGGGCGGGCCCCTGCCCGCCCCTTGCTGCGGTCCGGCGGTCAGAAGTTGAAGCTGATGCCGAAATCGCCGACCACGTATTCGCTCGGCAGGTCGTCGAAATCCCAGACTGCAACGCCGCCCGCCAGCAGCAGCCCGCCGCCGAGGTCGTAGGTCGCCCCGAGGCCGTAGAACCGATCCTTGATGTCGGACGTCGCGGGATCGTCGAAATCCGTATCGGCCTCGCGGAAATAGGCCGCCACCGTCCAGCCGCTCCAGCCGTATTCCGCCGATACACCGTACTGGGCAAGATCGGCTTCTCCCTGCGCATCGATCAGACCGTAGGCGCCTTTCAGCGTGACCCCGGCCAGCCGCACCGCGCCCTGAGCTATCGTCTGGTGGGCATTGTCCGGCGCAATAACGGACAGGGCCGGAGAATTCGGAATGTGGTCGAGGTCTCCGGGATCGCGAAGCGTAATGGTGGCCCCGCTCTGCACGCTCTCATAGGCAAGGCCCACATCCCAGAAATCGCCGCCGTATTCGCCGCCGGCGGACCAGCCCCGGTCGTCGGTAAACGCGAAGGCCAGCGTCATGTGGCCGGACCGGTAGGTATAGAGTGCCACCGGGCTGCCCGCATATTCGGCGCCAGACGTGACCAGATAGAGCATCTCGTTGAAATCGCCCAGCCCGGTCAGTCCGACGCCGGCCAGATCGCCGACGACGGACTCGGCGGCGTCGTCGATGTCCCCCATGGCCAGCGTCCCGAAATCTCCGGCAACGAAGATCTCGCCGGCCGAGCCGAGATCGCTGATCGGCCCTTGCGCGGTGGCCGCGTCGTCGATGTCGATCGAGGCGCCGAAGGTCAGACCGCTGTCCGACGTGCCGGTCGCCGAAACCGTGACGTCGAGATCGTAGACGAAAACGTATGAGCTTTCCGTCAGGCCGGTGCTGCTTTTGCCGTCGGCGGTCTGGAAGATACCGTTGCCGTCAAAGCTGCCGAATGCCGCGCCGAAATACCCTTCGACATTCGCCGTGGCATCGGCGTTCGCCACCCCGGCTCCCGAACCCAGTACCAGAGCACAGGCCACAATCTTCCGCATGGTCATCCCCATCCCTCACGTGTCCCGGGCGCTGTCCGCCCCCAAGGGAGCGCCGCGCCATCTGCATTGCCGCAAGAAGGATCGGGGCACAAACGGCGGGTCAGGTAAACCTTTAGGTGTCGCAGCCGTCTGAATCACACAAAAAAGAGCGGGCAAGATGCCCGCTCTCCATAGTCGCGATCCGGTGAGGGATCAGAAGTCGAAGCTGATACCGAAGTCGGCGACGACGAAGTTGCTCTTCAGCTCTTCGAAGTCGTACTGGGCCACACCGGCTTCCAGAGCCAGACCGCCGCCCAGATCGTAGGCTGCGCCGAGGCCGAAGAAGTTGTTGGTCTGGTCAGACACGCCCGAGCTCGACTTGGCGTCGATGTCCTGGCCGCGCCAGTAGGCGGTCAGGGTGGTCGCGTTCCAGGTGTAGGCGGCCGACACACCGTACTGGGCGAAGTCGTTGCCGTCGATGTCGATCAGGCCGTAAATACCTTTCAGGGTCACACCCGAGAAGGTCACGTATGCCTGGCCGATGGTCTGGTGCGCATCGTCCGGGGTGGTGATGGTGACGGTGCCGCCCGAGACGGGGACGAAGGTGTCGCCAGCGTCACGCAGGGTGATGGTGGTGCCGGACTGCACGGCTTCGTAGGCCAGACCGACGCCCCAGAAATCGGCGTCGTAGCCGGCGCCGATGGCCCAGCCCTGATCGTCGGTGACGCTCAGGCCGAGGGTGAGGCCGGAAAGGGCGTAGCTGTAGGTGGCCACCGGGCTGCCGGCATATTCAGCAGCGGAGGTGATCAGGAACAGGGTCTCGTTGAAGTCGCCCAGACCGGTAAGGCCGACGCCTGCGAGGTCGCCAACAACCATCTCGGCGGCGTCGTCGATGTCGCCCATGGCGAGGGTGCCGAAGTCACCCGAAACGAACAGCTCACCTGCGGAACCGATGTTGTTGATCGGGCCTTGCGACTTGGCGGCATCGTCGACGTCGATCGACGCGCCGAAGGTCAGGCCGCTGTCGGACGTGCCGGTCGCGGTGACGTCGATGTCCAGGTCGTAGACAAACACGTAGGAGCTGTCGGTCAGGCCGGTCGAGCTCTTGCCGTCGGCGGTTTCGAACAGACCGTCGCCGTCGTAGGTGCCCAGTGCAGCACCGAAGTAGCCGTCGCCGCCAACCACAACATCGGCCGCTGCGAAGCCGGCGGACGCAACCAGCGCCGTCGAAGCAAGGAGAAGCTTTTTCATTGGTTCCCTCGTCAGATTTCAAGGTGATCCTCAAGCGGGAGCACCCGATTGAGTTGGCCCCTATCTCACGCTTTCGCCCCCCCAAGACAAGTTGTGTAGGAAAAGCGTGCAGATGTAGCAGAGAAGTTGGTGCAGCTTTGCCACAGTGGGTTTTTGCGCCCCTCACGGGCCGTCGGATGCGTTCGGCCACCCGGTCGTGCCGACCGCAATCGCGCCGAGAGCGGTCGGGCCGATGTATCCGGGCACCTCTGAAGCGCAGAGGCGGCGCTCGCGGCTCGCGCCATGAAACATGGGGATTCCGGCTCGGAATCGGTCGTCAATGGCTGGCGGAACGTGCGGGCCGCCGCCCGGCCACAGGCCTCTTTTCGGTGCCGCCTGAACTCTGCAGCGGCCGGTTTGGCCCGGCCCGATTTCGGACATTTGCCGCCTTCGCCGAGCGCGGCGGGACGGCCGTCCGATCGCGTGCCGGCGACCGTCGGGACCGCCGTTCCGGCCGCTGGATCACCCGGCCGATCACGCGAGGCGCGCTTCGGTTCACCGCTGCTCACGGACTCGCGCCCGCAGAATTCGACAGCGGCGATCCGTTCTGCATGCCTTCGGAGTCGCCGGCCGGTCGATCGCGATGTCCGGCGCGGGGCATCGGCGCCCAGACCGGCTCGCCGCCCGCGGCATGGTCGGAGCGTGACCCCGCGGCGTCTCCGAACGGCAGGTCTCCGCCGTCGAGCAGGCGTTCCCGGTCCTGCGACCCGTGGACTCCCTGCCGGCCTCGGCGGTCCCGGAAAGGCAAAACGACCGGGGCCGGAACATTCGGGAATAAGGCTTCCGCGAACGTCGTCCGCCGACGCGGGCGGCGGTCGGCCGCGGAACGGTGCAAGATGCGCGAGCCACGGGCGCTTGTCGCGCTCCCCCCGCTCGGATAGTGCTTGGCCGAATGACAGCCGGAATAGAGGCAAAGATGACAAGGATCGCCGCGAAAGCCTCCTGCGCCGCGCTTCTCTGCGCCGGGCTCACCGCGTGCGGCAGCGTCCCCGCCAATACGGGCGGCCCTGCTGCACTGGAAAACCAGAGATCCTACCACGACAATCCGGCAAACGCCGACCGTTCCACCCTCTTCGATCTGTTCGGCAATCACGACGATCCCAACGTCACTCTCGAAGTGAACCGCTATATCTGGACCGCGGCGATGGAGGTGCTGAACTTCCTCCCGATCGAATCCGCCGATCCGTTTTCGGGCGTGATCGTGATGGGCTATGGCACGCCGCCTGGCGGGCGGACGCCCTATCGCGCGACCGTCTACGTGCAGGACCCGGCGCTCGACGCGCGGTCGCTCAAGGTGGCTCTCGCGACCCGGTCCGGCCCCGCCAGCACCGACACCGTGCGGGCGGTGGAAGACGCGATCCTGACCCGTGCCCGTCAGTTGAGAATTCAGGACCAGGGATACTGAGCAGTCTGCTCGGCCCGCCCGGCCACGTACACTGACGCGGCCGGATCCTTATCCAGACGAGGAAATCCGATCCCGATGTCCCCCCGCTACGACGCCGCCGCCATCGAAGCCAAATGGCAGGATGCCTGGGACGCCGCCGGTGTCTTCACCGCACGGCACGATGCCGGCCGACCGAAATACTATGTGCTCGAGATGTTTCCCTATCCGTCGGGCAACCTGCACATGGGGCACGTGCGGAATTACGCGATGGGCGACGTCGTGGCGCGCTACAAGGCGGCGCGGGGCTTCTCGGTGCTGCATCCGATGGGCTGGGATGCCTTCGGCCTGCCGGCCGAGAATGCCGCGATGGAGCGGAAAATCCATCCCGGTGCCTGGACCTACGACAACATCGCCAACATGAAGGCGCAGTTCCGCTCGCTCGGTCTGTCGCTCGACTGGAGCCGGGAATTCGCCACCTGCGACCCGGACTACTACGGCCAGCAGCAGGCGCTGTTCCTGGACTTCCTCGAACGCGGCCTCGTCTACCGCAAGAACGCGGTGGTCAACTGGGACCCGGTCGACATGACGGTTCTGGCCAACGAGCAGGTCGAGAACGGCCGCGGCTGGCGCTCCGGCGCGCTGGTGGAGCGGCGCGAGCTGACCCAATGGTTCTTCCGCATCTCGGATTTCTCCGACGAGCTTCTCGCGGCGCTCGATACGCTGGGCAACTGGCCCGAAAAGGTGCGTACGATGCAGGCGAACTGGATTGGCAAGTCCCAGGGCCTGCGGTTCTCTTTCGACCTGACCGCACCGGCCGTCGGCCACGACAGCGTCGAGGTCTTCACGACCCGCCCCGACACGCTGATGGGGGCAAGCTTCGTCGGCCTGTCACCAGACCACCCGCTGGCCCGCGCGCTCGAAGCCGGCAGCCCCGAGATCGCCGCCTTCTGCGCCGAATGCCGCCGCATCGGCACTTCGGAAGAGGCGCTCGAGACGGCAGAGAAGAAGGGCATGGATACCGGGCTCAGGGTGCGACACCCGCTCGACCCCTCGTGGGAGCTGCCGGTCTGGATCGCCAACTTCATCCTGATGGATTACGGCACCGGCGCGATCTTCGCCTGCCCCGCGCATGACCAGCGCGACCTTGATTTTGCACGGAAATACGGACTTCCGGTCATCGATACCTTCCTGTCTCTCGACAATCCCGCGCCGGTCGCCGCGACCGCCTTCGTGCCGCCGAAAACCGAGAAGGTCCGGTGGATCGACCACTTCGCCGGTCTCGACGTCGCCACCGGCGAGGAGGCCGTCGCCGCCACCATCGCCAGTGCCGAAGCCGATGGCTGGGGCAGAGGCGTCACCCAGTACCGCCTGCGCGACTGGGGCCTCTCGCGCCAGCGCTACTGGGGCTGCCCGATTCCGGTGGTGCATTGCGAAAGCTGCGGCGTGGTCCCCGAGAAGAAGGAGAACCTGCCGGTCCGCCTGCCCGAAGACGTCAGCTTCGACCGGCCCGGCAATCCGCTCGACCGCCACCCGACCTGGCGCGACGTCGCCTGTCCGAAATGCGGCGCCCCGGCCAGACGCGAGACCGACACGATGGACACCTTCGTGGACAGTTCGTGGTACTTCGCGCGCTTCACCAGCCCCCATGCCGCCACGCCCACCGACCCGGCCGAGGCCGATTACTGGATGAACGTGGACCAGTATATCGGCGGCATAGAACACGCGATCCTGCACCTGCTCTATTCGCGGTTCTTCGCCCGCGCGATGGTGCTGACCGGCCACCTGCCCGAGCGCGCGAAGGAACCCTTCGACGCGCTGTTCACCCAGGGCATGGTTACGCACGAGATCTATCAGACCCGCGATCCGAATGGCCGCCCGGTCTATCACCTGCCCGTTGACGTCACGGACGGCAAGCTTGCGGACGGCACCGCTGTCGAGGTCGTTCCCTCGGCAAAGATGTCGAAGTCGAAGAAGAACGTGGTCGATCCGGTTCGGATCGTCTCGACCTTCGGGGCCGACACCGCGCGCTGGTTCATGCTGTCGGACAGTCCGCCTGAGCGCGACGTGGAATGGACCGATGCCGGCGCCGAAGCGGCCCACAAGCATCTGTCCCGGATCTGGCGCATGGCCGACGAGCTTGCCCCGAAGGCGGCGGGTTCCGCGACGGACGAGATCTCCGACATGGACCTCGCGCGGACGGTGGCCCGCACCATCCGCGACGTGACCGACGGAATCGAGAGCTTCGCGTTCAACACCTCGGTCGCCAAGCTCTACACATTGGCGGCGGCGATCCAGAAATCCGCCGCCCCGCCCACCGACCGGGCCGCGGCACTCCGGACGCTCGTCCGGCTGATGGCGCCGATGACACCGCACCTCGCCGAGGAAGTCTGGGCGATGCTCGGCGGCACCGGCCTTGTCGCCGAACTGCCCTGGCCGAAAGCCGACCCCGCGCTTCTGGTCGAGGACACGGTGACGCTGCCGATCCAGATCAACGGCAAGCGCCGGTCGGAGCTTGTCGTCGCCAAGGATCTGGCCCCGGCGGAGGTCGAAAAGCTCGCCCTCGCCGATCAGGCAGTGCAGCGCGCGCTGTCGGGCGCGACACCGAAGAAGCTGATCGTGGTGCCGGGCCGCATCATCAATGTGGTCCTCTGAGGCTGTCCCGTCCGTGGACCGACCGCCCTTGCCGGGGCGGCGGCGGCTTGTCTGCGCGCTTTGCGCGGCCATGGCGCTGGCGGGCTGCAGCTTCTCCCCGGTCTACGCCCCCGGCCATTCCGGTGCGGCGCTGCCGGGCAATGTCGTCGTCGTGCAACCTTCGGGGGAGCTTGGATACTGGATCACCCAGCAGCTCGAAGACCGCTTCGGCCCTCCGATCGACCCGCGCTACCGTCTCACCATGGCTCTCTCGGCCAAGCGCGAGCGCGTCGCCGTCACGCCCGCCCAGACCACGACCCGCTACAACCTCGTCGCCAGCGCCGATTACCGGCTCGAGGAGATCAAGAGCGGCAAGACCGCCGCGTCAGGCAGTGTGGACGGCTTCACCAGCTATTCGGCGGCCGGATCGGTTGTCGCCACTCGTGCGGCCCAGGGCGACGCCTTCCGCCGCCTGTCGGTGATCATCACCGACAAGATGCTCCTCGACCTCTTTGCCGCTCCGGGCCTCGCGGAATGAAGCTCGCCCCGCGCGAGACCGCGGCCTACGTCGCCAAGCCCGATCCCGCCCGCGCAGGCATCCTGCTTTACGGACCCGACGCGATGCGGGTGGCGCTGAAGCGGCAGGATCTCGTCGCCGCGCTGCTCGGCCCGAGCGGCGAGGCCGAAATGCGCCTGACCCGTCTGGCCCCCGGCGATCTCAGGCGCGATCCGGCGGCGCTCGATTCGGCAATGCGCGCGCAAGGCTTCTTTCCCGGAATGCGCATCGTCTTCATCGACGCCGCACCCGATACGCTTGCAGCGACGATCGGCGCGGTGCTTCAGACCTGGCGGCCCGAGGATGCCCGGCTCGTTGTCACGGCCGGCAACCTCTCGAAAGGCTCCGCACTGCGGAAGCTCTTCGAGGCGCATCCGAATGCCCTGGCGGCGGCGATCTATGCCGACCCGCCCGGCCGGGCCGAGATTGCCGCGGCACTCGCGCGCGCCGGACTGGCTGAGGTGCCGGATGCCGCCATGGCCGATCTCACCGCACTTGCCCACGCGCTCGATCCGGGCGACTTCGCGCAATTCGCCGAGAAGCTCGCGCTCTACAAACTGGCCGACGCGACCCCGCTCGGCGCCGCCGACATCGCCGCCGTCGCACCGCTGTCGACCGAAGCCGGGATCGACGAGGTGCTGGATGCGGTGGCCGACGGCCGTCCTGAGCGGCTCGGCCCCACCCTGCGGCGGCTCCATGACCAGGGCGTCGGTGCGGTCGCGCTGGCGATTGCCGCAACGCGCCATTTTCGCACCCTCCACGCGATCGCCGCCCATCCCGGTGGCGCGTCCCAGGGCATCGGATCCGTGCGTCCGCCGCTCTTCGGCCCCCGGCGCGACAAGCTGCTGCGGCAGGCGCAAGGCTGGGGCGCGGCGCGGCTGGAGGAAGCGCTCGCAATCCTGATCGAAGCCGACCTGTCGCTGCGTTCGGGCGGTGCCACCGCCCCGCAGGCGGCCCTGATCGAGCGGGCACTGTTTCGCCTGACCTATCTCGGCCGGCGCTGATCTCCCGGCTTGCCTGTCCGCGGCCGCCGCGCCAGCATGGCGCCCACGTCCAGCGTCGCGAGGTCCACGATGTATACCCTGATCGGCACGCCCGGCACCCGCACCTTCCGGGTCCTGTGGATGCTCGAAGAGATCGGCGTGCCCTACACGCACGAAGCCGCGCCGCCTCGCAGCCCGCGGGCCACTGAACTGAACGCCTCCGGAAAGGTGCCGATCCTGCTGGTGGACGGAACGCCGCTGACCGACAGCACGGCGATCCTGACCTTTCTCGCCGACCGCCACGGGCAGCTCACCTTTCCGGCCGGATCGATCGAGCGCGCGCGCCAGGACGGGCTTACCAATTGTCTTCTCGACGAGTTCGACGCGCTGGTCTGGACGTCTGCCCGGCACAGTTTCGTGCTGCCGCAAGAACAGCGGCTGCCCGCAATCAAGGACTCGATTCGCTGGGAATTCGCACAAAACGCAGCGCGGCTCGCGGGCCGGCTGGGCGACGGTCCGTTCCTGATGGGCGAGACCTTCACCATCGCCGACATCATCGCGACCCATTGCCTCGACTGGGCGGAGAGGGCGCGAATCACCTCAGACGCGCCGGCACTGGCCACCTACCACATGCGTATGCGCGATCGTCCGGCCTATCGGCGTGTCGCCGACATGGCCGCCGCGCCTGCCGCCTGAGCCGCGCTCACTAGCCGGGCACCCCGCGGGCGAGCCGATCCGCGGCGGCCAGCCCGGCCCACCGGCCGGTTGCAAGACACGCAGTGAGGAGGTAGCCGCCGGTCGGCGCATCCCAGTCGAGCATCTCGCCGGCGCAGAACACGCCCGGGCGCGCCACCAGCATCAGTCCGCCGTCCAGCGCCGCACGTGTTACCCCACCGGCCGTGGAAATCGACTCGTCGAGCGGCCGCAGCCCCTGGTGGCGCACCGGAAGCGCCTTGATCCGGTCCGCCAGCCCGGCCGGGTCGCCGGGGATCGGGCGCCCCCATTCCTGCAACAGCGCGGTCCGCAGCGGATCGAACCCGAGCGTGCGACGCAGGTGGTTGGCAAGGCTTGCCTTCCCCCGTGGACGCGCCAGACGCTCGCAGACCTGTTCCATTCCCAGATCCGGCGCCAGATCGAGCGTCAGCGCCGCGCCCTCGCGGATCGCCGGCACGATCTGGTAGATGCCGCCGCCTTCAAGCCCCTTCCGCGAGACGACGAATTCGCCGCGGGACCGGCTCCTCCCGGCCTTGAGCGCGGCCGCCTTGACCGGGGCACCGAAATGCCGCGCCATATGCGGCGACCAGTTGACCCGAAGGCCCACATTGGACGGCGCGAACGGCGCAAGCGTGACGCCTTCTTCCGCCAGGATCGGCGCCCAGGTGCCATCGGATCCGAGCCGCGCCCAGCTCGCACCGCCCAAGGCGAGAACTGTCACCTCCGCTGCGACACGCATCTCGCCCTCCACCGTCGAGAAGACCGCATCGCCGCCGACCCAGCCCTGCCAGCGCCAGCGCGGGCGAATGTCGACCCCGAGTCCAGCAAGCTGCCCAGCCCAGGCGCGCAGGAGCGGCGACGCCTTCATCGCCACGGGAAACACCCGTCCGGTCGAGCCGGCGAAGACCTCCTGCCCCAGGGCGCGGGCCCAGTCCTGCACCGCCTCAGGGCCAAAGGCGGACAGCATCGGCGCAAGCCAGCCCGCCGCCGCGCCATAAGCGGCGAGGAACCGGTCCGGCGGTTCGCTCCGGGTCAGGTTCAGGCCCGATTTCCCGGCCATCAGGAACTTCCGCCCGATCGAGGGCTTCGTCTCGGCCACCAGCACCTTGTGGCCGGCGCCGGCAAGCGCCTCGGCCGCCATCAACCCGGCGGGCCCTGCACCCACCACCAGCGCTGCGATCCGCTCTTGCTCATCGCCCAAACCCTGTCATCCTTCTGCCGCCTGCCCCGGATAGCGACCGCCGTGCCCGAAGACGACCCCGGAACCGATCCGATCTGCCCGCTCTGCCTCCGCCCGATCCCGCTGGGAGCCAGACGAAGCCGTCATCACCTCACCCCGAAGCTCCGCGGCGGCAAGGGCGGCACCGTGGTGCTTCTTCACCAGATTTGCCACAACGAGATCCATGCCAGTCTCAGCGAAACCGAACTCGCCCGCAGCTATCACAGCATCGAGGCGCTGCGGCGGCATCCCAGGATCGCGCGGTTCGTGGTCTGGGTGGCGCAGCGCCCGCCGGAGTTCCATTCGAAGACGCCGGGACCGCGGCGGATTCGCTGACAGCGGCAGCAGTGATACCGCCCCGTGCGGCCGCGAAAGGAGGCGCCCATGCCCATCACCTACCACGAGGACCCTGCGACCAGAACCGCCGAACTGTCGGTCAACGGACGGATCACCCGCAGCGACTTTGACACCCTCGCCCCGAAGTTCGAGGCCTTCGCCGAAACCTACGGCCCCATCCGGCTGATCGAGATCGTCGAGAGCCTCGGCGGGTTCGACCCATCGCTCATCTGGAAAGGGCTGAAGCTCGACTTCAGGGTCATTCCCCGGATCAGCCATTGCGCCGTGGTTGGCGACGCACCATGGCTCAGCCCGCTGACCCGCGCCTCGGGCGCCGTATTGCCGGTCAAGCTCCGCGCCTTCCCGATGGCGGAGCTTGCAGCGGCGCGCGCCTGGATCGCAGCCGCCGACTGATGCCGCCCTGATCCGTCAGCCCGGTCGCGGTGCCCAGAGAATGATCGCGGCACCACCGAGGCTGACCGCCGCGCCAAGCAGATCCCAGCCATCCGGCCGGTGCCCCTCGACCGCCCACAGCCAGAGCAGCGCCGCAGCGATGTAGACGCCGCCTTATGCGGCATAGGCACGCCCGCCCTGCGCCGCCGGGCTGAATGCCAGGAGTCCCACAAACAGCGCCAGCGACGCCATCCCCGGCGCCAGCCATAGAGCCGGACGGTCGAGGCGAAGCCATGACCAGAAGTCGAAGCAACCGGCGATCTCGGCCAAGGCGGCAGCGGCGTGGAGCAGAGCAACACGCATGTCCCTGCCTAGCGCGACCTTTCGCCCCGGTCCATGATGGCTGCGGCGTGGGCAAAGTCGCTCAGCCCGACGGTCACGCCGTCGGGGCATCCCCCATCCGGTGTCTCCGCCGGTCCGCAAGAAATGATCGCATCAATCCGAATGCCGGTTCCATGCACCGTTCCGTCATCCAGACCGCCGCAGGCCTGATCCTTCTGGGCCTCGCAGCCCCCGCCGCGGCCGGCAATTCCGATCTGGAGCAACTCTTCGGCGCGGCGGTTCGCGCCCAGGCCGAAAGCGCCCTCGCTGTTCTCGGCTTCGCGACCGTGCCGTCCGAGACCGCCAGCGGCCTCGCCCTTGACACCGGCCAGAACCCGAACCGCACCTACGATTTCGTCGCCGGGCAGTTCGGCGGAGGCTTTCGCTGGAGCGACTCGATCCCGATCTATCTGGAGGGCTATCTCGGCTACAACCGGTACGACCCGGTCCTGATCGTCACGCAGGGAGCGCAGACCTCCCAGTTGCCGCTGAAATGGACCTCCGTGGCGGCGACCGGCGGGGTCGGCTACGAATTCGACCTGTCGCCCTATCTGGTCCTGCGGCCGCTCGTCCATATCGCGCTCGGACGGGTGCAATCCGACGTGTCGGTCGGCACCCAGGCCATCGCCAACCGGCTGGGCCTCGAGTCCGACGCGCTGAAGAACGGCGGTGTCACCGCAGGCGGGCTGGGCGGCTCCCTGGCCCTGGTCTTCAACCGGCGGTGGGAGAACGATTACGAGTTCGACGCCTCGCTGCGCTATACCGACATTTCACTCCGACCGATTGCCGGCAACCGCGACCTGGTCGCCGAAGCCCGCGCGCAGACCGCCACGCTCTGGACGCGGCTGCGCATTCCCACCGGCAAGGAGGCCTTCGGCCGGCCGGTCCGCACGGTCGCGGAACTGTCCGGTTCGTACCTGCCCGGCGATCAGGGAGAGATCATCCGGGAGTCGTGGCTTGCACAGGTCGGCGCTGGTGGCGAAATCGACCTGGGCGAGACCTGGGTGCCCTGGGTCACCACGACGCGGCTGATGCTCCGTTATACCTGGGGCGAGCACCTCAAGGGCTATTCCATTGGCATCGCCGCAAGTTTCTGACCCGCTGCGGCCGTGCGCCCTGTGTCATGATGTCGGCGTGCAATCCGGGGTGACGCTTGCTTACATCGTGCCGTACGGCGTTGCGCCAATTCCGTGACGGGGGGATCGGCGGCGCTTGGCCGAGAGACGTTCGAAATGACCGAAACGATCCCAGCTTGGGTCGACAATGTTCTGACGCCGGTCGACAAGATCGCGGTGCACCGGCTTGGGCTCAGGCACAAGGCCGTGTCGGTTTTCATCATGGACGGCCAGAACATCCTGATCCAGCGCCGTGCGATGACCAAGTACCATTCGCCGGGATTGTGGGCCAATACGTGCTGCACGCACCCGGCATGGGGAGAAAGCTCTTCGGATTGTGCCGTCCGGCGGCTCAGGGAAGAACTCGGCATCACCGGCATCTACCCGGCCAAGCGCGATACCGTGGAATACCGTGCCGATGTCGGAAATGGCATGATCGAGCACGAAGTGGTGGAGATCTTCCTGGCCACGGCGCCGAAATCCCTGAAGGTCTCGCCCAATCCGGACGAGGTGATGCAGGTGGAATGGATCGGTCTCTATGACCTCGCAGCCGAGGCGGCGCGACGGCCCGCGAGGTTCACGCCCTGGCTGCGAATCTATCTCGCCGACCACAAGGACACGATCTTCGGCAGCCTCGTGCGCCCCTGAGCGGCGGCGGCCGGACGCCTCAGGGAAGGAGCGGTCATGCACGACGACGCCCATTTCATCCACCGCGCCTATCTGCAGGCGGTGAAAAGCGCGGGCGAAGGCGGCGTTCCGGTTGGCGCCTGCCTCGCCCACGGTGGCGTGCTGGTCGCCGAGGGTCACAACCGCCGCCAGCAGGAAAAGACCATCATCCTCCATGGCGAGACCGATTGCCTGCGCCAGGCCGGGCTGTTCGGACTCTGGCACGAAGCGACGCTCTACACCACGCTCAGCCCCTGCATGATGTGCGCTGGCACCATCGTACAGTTCCGCATCCCCCGCGTGGTGATCGCGGACGCAACCAATTTCGGCGGCAATGAGGCGTTCCTGCGCGACCGCGGCGTCGACGTCGTGCTGCAGGAATACGCTCCCATGGTGGCGTTCTTCGCCCGCTGGAAGGAGAAGAACCCGGATATCTGGAACGGCGATATCGGGCTGTAAGGGCCGCGCTAGCCGCCCGCCTGCGCGTATCCTGCAACGATCTCGGCGGTCCGTTCGGGCGTCAGCACCGGCGGAAACAGCGTCAGCACCTTGCCCGTCGCGTCGAGCAGGTAGATATGGCTGCCATGGGCAAAGATCGGGCCGTATTGCGGATCGGTGAAGACCACCTTGCTTTCGACCTGAAAGAGCTTCTGCACCTCGGCCAGCGCCGCCGCGTCTCCGGTCAGACCGACGAAGGCGGGATGAATCTCGCGCAAGGGGCCGACCATGGCGTCGGGAGTGTCGCGGGCGGGATCCACCGTGATCAGCACTGGCACGATTGCGATGCCCCGCGCGGCAAGCAAATCCACTGCCTGTGCCATCATCGGCAGTGCGACCGAGCAAATGCTGGGACAGTTCGCGTAGCCGAAGAAAACTAGTTGCAACCGGCCCTGGGGATCGGCCTCGGTGCGGGTCGCGCCGGTTTGGTCGGTCAGCGCAAAGGCCCCGCCCAGGCGGAACGGCAGATCGGCGGGCGGTGCGTGGGCCTCGACAACCGGAGGTGCCGGCAAGGGGGCGTGGTCGTGGCCGTCATGAGCAAGCGCAGTGCCGGCGCCGCACACGGCCAGAACCGCCGCACCGGCGGCACGGCGCATCAGAACCATTCTTCGATGAAGGCCGCGTCGGCCTCCTGCCCGAGCCCGAGATAGCCGTGCTCCTCGATCTGGCCATTGACCCGCGGATCCTGGCGGAACCAGGGCTGCTCCGGGTCGGCATCGGGATTGGCCGCGGCCCAGGCGTCGGTCCAGCGCGTCGCAGCGATCCACGCCCCGCCTTTTTCGCGAATCTTCTGAACCAGATAAATGTTCTGCGCGCCAAGTTCCGGATCCTCGATCAGAAGGCCGTCGACCTCGACCTCCTTGCCGCAGAACGGTGCGAGATCCACCGCCGCGCCGGTGAAGAGCGGCTGACCGTTCTTGTTGGGGAAGACCAGCACGCCGTCGGCACTGCGCAGCAGGCCAAGCTGGCGGTGGCCGCCGCCGCAATCGTCGGGACAATCGCCGGTCAGAGTGCAGAGCAGATCGACCACCTGAGCCTCGAACCGGGCAGGCTTTTCCGCCGCCAGACCCCAGGACTTGGCGTCGGATTCGGACGCGAAGTCCTGTGCAAGCCCCGGCAGGGCAGACAAGGACAAGGCGGCTGTCGTGGCGAGAAGGCGCATCGGCGTCACTCCTGCGGCTCGGGAATGGCGAAGCCCGGAACGGGCCCGTAATCGGCATGGGTAAGGTTGGTGACGCCCGCGTCCGACACCACGTCCGCGACGACCAGATACTTGATCCCGTCCCGCTCATAGAGCATCCCGTCGGCGGTCACCTCGTGGCTCGCGAGCCTGAGTTGCGTATCGCCGCCCGCCGAGTTGGCGTCGTCCGCGATCTTCAGGACCATGTAGACCTGCCCGTCCTCGCCCAGCAGCCCGACGGGAATGCCGCCGGCCGAACACCAGAGCGCACAGGTGTGATGCGCCGTGCCCTGCACCGCATCGGGGCCGCCCATCACGCCCGAATAATAGCACCAGGTATCAATGATCTCGCCCTTGACGGTCACGCGTTCGCCCGCCGCCAGAACCGGCGCCGGCAGAACCGCCACGCCCAATGCCGATGCCGCAATCGCGGCAGAAAATTGCCGTTGCATATGCCTTCCCCGTTGACGCCGGTCCCTGCCGGACCGATCCGCCCCGAGGGTTGCACGGAAACGGAAGTCGGCATAGCCGCCCTGACGCCATGTGATCGGTCGCGAGGTGCGCGTGATCGGACCGCCCGCCTGGCGTCAGTCGAGCCGCCGTGCTTCGAACTGGTTGCCGGCACCGCGGCGCAGTTCGAACATTTTCAGCTCTGTCATCAGGTCCGACAGCTTCTTCTTGCCGTAATTGCGGGGGTCGAAATCGGGATTGGCGGCGGTGATCTGCTGGCCAAGCTGGCCGAGCGAATACCATTCGTCATCCTGCTCGATGGCATCGAAGGCGCGGAAGATCAGGCCCCGCGCATCCATCGGCTTGAGCTTCTGGGCCGGCCGCGCAGCCGGCTGGTCGGGCGCTTCCAGCGGCTCGGTCTCGCCGGGCGTAACCGATAGGTTCTCGACATAGATGAAGCGCTTGCAGGCGCGGCGGAAGGCTTCGGGCGTCTTCTGCTCTCCCATGCCGTAGACATCCATGCCCTGTTCGCGGATCCGGCTGGCAAGCCGGGTGAAGTCGCTGTCCGACGAGACCAGAACGAACCCGTCGAAACGGCCGGTATGCAGGATGTCCATGGCGTCGATCACCAGAGCGATGTCCGAGGAATTCTTGCCGCGGGTGTTCGACGGCGCCTGGATCGGCACGATGGCCAGATGCGACAGCTTCTTCGCCCAGCCTTTCAGCCCGTCGCGCGAAAAATCACCATAGATGCGCCGGATCGAAGCCTCGCCGAAGCTGGCGATCTCCTCGAAGATCGCCTCGGCATAGCTTGCGGGCACGTTGTCGGCGTCGATCAGCACCGCCAGCAGCTTCTGTCGGTCTTCGGCCATGGTGTCTCCCGTCTAGAGGTTTCGGTACATCACCAGCGCATCCACATAGCCCTCGCGGGGATGACGGAAAGCGCCGGGAAGACGTCCCACCGTCGCAAAACCGGCGCGGGTCCAGAGCCGGATCGCGCCCTCATTGGTGGAGACGACAAAATTGAACTGCATCGCCCGGTACCCCTGTGCGCGGGCGGTGTCGAGGGCATGGGTCAGCATCGCCGATGCGACGCCCTGGCCGCGCGCCGCCGGGTCGGTGACGAAGCCCGCATTGCAGACATGGGCCCCGCCGCCAGCCTGGTTGCGCCTCAGGCAGTAGGTCCCCAGCACCCGGTCGGTCTCGGCTACGAAGACAGTCTTTTCCGGTGCACACCAGTAGGCAAGCGCATCGTCGGGCGAAATCGCGGGATCGACCGTATAGGTGTCGCCCGGACGGAAGGCGGCGACGAGGATGCGGGTCACCGTCGCGGCGTCCCGGGCGTCGTAGGGGCGGATATGGACGGTCATGCGGCCTCGCGAGGCTCCTGTTCGGCGGACAATCGGGGCACAGCCGATCATGGAAGCCGGCCCCCGAGGCCTCGCCGAAGCGCCGGAGGCGCGCTAGGTTCCCCGCGAAGACCGGACGGTGCCTTGCGGCAGTACCACCCGTTCGGCGGAAAAGACAGGGAGAGCGCACCATGACACTGCACCCGGCCATCCGGAAGGACGCGGTCGCCGTCGTGACCGGCGGCGCGAGCGGCATCGGACTTGCGGCAGCCCGCCGGTTCGGGTCGGCGGGGATGACCGTGCTTCTCGCCGATCTCGACGAGGCGCGACTGGATGAGGCAGTCGCCGATCTCGGCGCCGACGGGATCACGGCGACGGGCTTCGCAACGGATGTGAGCCGGCGCGCGAATATTGTCGCCCTGAAGGAGGAAGCCGACCGCCTCGGCCCGGTTGGGGTGCTGATGAACAATGCCGGGCGCGAAGGCGGTGGTGGCCTCCTTTCCGGGCCGGAGGTCTGGCGAGACACTCTGGAGGTCAATCTCTTCGGGGTGATCCACGGGCTGCAGGCATTCCTGCCGGACATCCTGTCCGCGGACCGGCCCGCCGCAATCGTCAACACGGGCTCGAAACAGGGCATCACCCTGCCGCCCGGCGACACCGCCTACAACGTTTCGAAAGCTGCGCTGAAGGCCCTGACCGAGTCCCTCGCCCATGATCTTCTGGATACGAAGGGCCGGGTGACCGCGCATCTGCTGATCCCCGGCTTCACCTTCACCGGCTTCACGCGCGCCCGGGGCGTGACCGAAAAGCCGGCCGGCGCCTGGACCGGCGATCAGGTGGCGGATTTCCTGCTGGACGGCATGGCCGCCGGCGATTTCTACATCCTCTGCCCGGACAACGAGGTGACCCGGGAGACCGACCTGAAGCGGATGCGGTGGGGGATGGGAGACATCATCGAGAATCGACCGGCCCTGTCCCGCTGGCATCCGGACTACGCCCCGGCGTTCCGCGCCTACACGGAGCGTGACGGTTGAGGCGGCGGCTCTGAAGGCACGCGAAATAGGGCCGAGATTGGTCGAAAAGACACAGGTTTTCAACGCTGACGCAGCGTGATCTTGTAGATCGGCCAAGACCCCGGCAAGTTGCTCTCAAACGAGGTTTGCCATGCAATTCACCGGTTCCCTGGTCGTTCTCGGCGCTGTTGCGCTCACCCTGTCCGCCTGCGCATCGAACGACGACGTCTACTATGATCCCTCGGCGACGGCCCCCGCCGTCACCTGCGACGCCACCACCTTCGATTACCTCAAGGGCGAACCGATCGAATCGGTGGGCAGCATCGCCACTCCGCTGCGTGTCCGGGTGCTGGGGCCGGACGATTTCGTGCCGAAGGATTACGACCCGAACCGGTTGACCTTCACCACATCCCCAACGGGAACCGTCAGCCGTATCTTCTGCGGTTGAGATCGCCCGCTCGCCGCGCTCGGGGCCAGACCCCGATCGGGATCCGTGCGGCGGGCAGGCGCTCGCCGGAAACAGCCGGAAAATGCGTCTACGCCTTTGGTCGAACTGGCACCCTGCGCGCAGAACGGTAATCTGACGCGAGATTGGGGAGGATCAACCATGCTGATGAAATCTCTGGGCGCGGCAGCGCTCGGGTTGGTTCTTTCGGCCACCTCGGTGCTGGCCGACCTGCCAGTGCTGCACGTGGCCGCTCTGAAATCCGGCACCGTCAACTGGGAGCTTTCGACCATCACCGCGAACGGCTTCGACCGCGAGAACGGGTTTGTGCTCGAGGTTCAGGATATGGCCGGGAATTCGGCCTCGCAGGTGGCGTTCCAGGCCGGTGAGGCCGACGCCATCGTGTCCGACTGGCTGTGGGTCGCGCGGCAGCGAGCGGCGGGCGACGATTTCGTGTTCATTCCCTATTCCAAGGCTGTCGGTGGCCTGATGGTCCCGGGTAACAGCCCGGCACAGACCTTGGCAGACCTCAAGGGGGGAAAGATCGGCGTCGCCGGCGGGCCGCTCGACAAGAGCTGGCTGATCCTGCGCGCCTTCGCACAGAAGGAATACGGCATGGATCTTCAGGGCGAGACCGAG
Organism: Paracoccaceae bacterium; assembly: GCA_020425125.1. GTDB lineage: Bacteria > Pseudomonadota > Alphaproteobacteria > Rhodobacterales > Rhodobacteraceae > Meridianimarinicoccus. Next base: position 31,469 of record JAGQRV010000004.1, read on the forward strand.
CAGGTCTTCGGTGCCCCGCCGCTGATCTTCCAGACTGCGGTTTCCGGCGAGCTCGATGGTGCGATCAATTTCTGGCACTTCATGGCCAAGATGGAGGCAGGCGGGATGCGCACGCTGGTGACTGTCGCCGATGCCTCCGAAGCGCTCGGCCTTGATCCTGACACGCCCCTTCTGGGCTATGTGATCCGGGGCGAGATGTTGCGCGATCAGCCGGAACTCGCCACAGGTCTGGCCCGCGCCTCGCAAGAAGCGAAAGAGCTTCTGGCCACGTCCGACGCTGCGTGGGACGCCCTGCGGCCACAGATGCACGCCGCCAACGACACCGAGTTCGAAGCCCTGAAAGCCGGCTTCCGGGCCGGTATTCCCGCAGCCGCACCAGTAGACGTGGCAGCTGCCGACCGGATGCTCCGGCTGATGGCCGAGCTGGGCGGCCCCGATCTGGTCGGCGACATGGATGCACTGCCCGATGGCGTCTTCGTCCAGCCCGGCAGTTGATCCCCTGTCCAGGCGCTCCCTCCTCCCCTTGGAGCGCCGGACGGACGCGCGGCCCCGGTCGTCCGGCACCGGGGCCGCGCCCGTGGGCGTTCTCGATCTGCATCTCGAAGGCAAGTCCTTCGACGGCGCTCCGGTGCTTGGCCCCTGCGAGCTCGTGCTTGGCCCCGGCGAAGCGCTTGCCATTACCGGCCCGTCGGGCATCGGCAAGAGCACGCTCCTCAGGATCATCGCCGGGCTCGACCCGGATTTCCGCGGCCGAATCCGCCGCCCCGACCGGATTGCCATGGTGTTTCAGGAACCGACGCTCCTGCCCTGGCGGTCGGCACGGGCGAATCTGATCCTGGCCACCGGGATCGACCGCGAGACTGCCGAGACGGCACTGGCCGAGGTCGGGCTGGCCGGCCAGGGCGACAAGTTCCCCGGCCAGCTGTCGCTGGGTCAGCAGCGCCGGCTGGCACTGGCGCGGGCGTTTTCGGCCCGGCCGGACCTGTTGCTGATGGACGAGCCCTTCGTGTCGCTCGACTCCAGGCGGGCCGAGGAGATGTACGCGCTGTTCGAAGCGCTGCGCGCCCGTCGACCGGTGGCCACCGTGCTGGTGACCCATTCGGCGTCCGAGGCGCAGCGTCTGGCAGACCGCGTGGCTCGGCTCGACGGCGTGCCGGCCGTGCTGTTCGAGACCACCTGAACCCTCCGCCGTCCGGGGCATCGGACCCAACGTTGCGAAGGCGGCGCAGCCCTGCCCGTTACCGTGAAGGGGTTGCATTCATTCGATGTGCGGCACCGGTTTCAGCGCAGATGGAGCCGACCGGAAAGTGTTTGTGTTCAACTACTCTGCAACACAGATTTCAGATGGTTTGAAACCGGAACAGGTCGGAAGTCCTCGGGTTATCCTGGACCGTCCGTCATTCGCCGGCATTCCCTGACCCGGTGAAACCGCGTTGGTTCCGGCGCCACCAGTGGTGGATGGCCGACTTCCCGATGCGCCGTTCAAGGGGGTATTGAAGGGCGATTTCATCGGCGATCTGCTGATAGGTCAGGCTGTCGATCCGGGCGAGCACGAAGGCGCGCAGCTCGGGGTCGGCGTCGAGCTGCGCCGGCCGGCCGGGGCGGTGGGCGCGGCGGTGTGCCGTCACCGGCACGTCGCTGGACGGAAGCGCCGCGATCACCTTGGCCTCGGCCAGTGCGGCGAGCCGGGCGACTGCGGCGCAGGCCGCGGCCAGGTCCGCCTGCGCCTGGTCGAGTCCAGCCTTCGCGGCCCGGAGCGCGCCCTGGGCGGCACGAAGGCGGGCAGGAAGATCGTCGGTGCTCATGAGGGCATGCCTCGGATTGGAGCCGGCAGCGCGGGCGGGGACCACGAGGAGGAGGCCCGCCGCCCGCGCCGCCGGCCTTCGCCGGGCCCGGACGCGCCCGGCGAAAGGCTCATTCGTAGAGGCACTCGGGCGCCACGCCGAGATTGCGGGCGATGGCCAGCACGTCCTGGCTGTGGCGGCTCACGGACGCGCCCGTTGCGCCGCCTGGGCGCTGCGCGTGCCGATCGGTCAGGTGTGCCCAGACCGGAACGGCACTGTCGATGAAGGCCTCGAAGCTTTCGGGATCCTGTGAACAGAGCGAGACCGCCCAGTCGCGCATCGCCGGCGTGAGATAGCCCGCCGCCATCGCTTCGCTGACCTTCGCTTCGGCGCGATCCTGCGACAGCGCGGCCGAGGTCTCGCTGTGCGAACGGAGCAGTTCCTGCACCGCCTCGATGGGCATGAACTTCGCCGGGTCCGGCTGCGACCGGGCGTGGACCGCGGCGACGATCTCGTCGGTCGTCGCCGTTTCGGCATTGAGCCCGAGCGCGCCGGCGATGCGTTCGATGGACGTGGCGATGTACTCCGCCTTCCGGTCTCGATCCGTGTCCGGCATCGGGGTCTCCTCGCTTGAAAGCGCCTTCAACTCAAGGTTCGGCCGGTGCACCAGGCTGGCACCGAGAAGCCGCGTCACCTGGCCGTCGCGGCGATGGAGCAGCACCGGCGAGAGATAGCGGTATTCCCGCGCGGCGATCATGTTCGCCGCCTTACCGGTCCAGCTCACCCGGCCCCAGATCGCCCCGTCGCGGTTCTGAAGCTCGGTGATCCAGCCCGCCGCCGGCACCGGCCCGTTGCTGCGTTGCGCCGCGTCGTCGGCCTGGTGCTCGTAGTCGATGGGCAGTTCCGCCCCCGGCGTCACCGACGCGCGGACCACCCCTTGCGCATTGTCGAGCACGAAGACCCGGCCGTCGCGGCCCTTGATCGTTCCGGCCGGCAGCAGCTCCACCCAGTCCGGCGGCGTGCTTGCGGCCGGCGCCTCGGCCGGAAGAATGTCGGCGCCCGCGCAAAGCGCCCGGAACTCGCCCGGTTCGGTCACGGCTGGGGCGCCGCGATCAGGCGACATGCGGCGTCACGACCACCTCGGCCGTCCCCTGCCAGACGGCTGGCCCGCCCTGGGTGCCGCGGTCGCTCATCACCACCCGGCGGGCGTCGGCTTCGAGCGACGGCGGCACCACCAGGACATTCGGGACGAGGCCCAGCATGCGCCCCTGATCGCCGCGCAAGGTCATCATTGCCGCGCGGGCGGCGCCGTAGGAGGTCTCGTCGAGCGCCGTCTTGCCCATGTAGGCCATCTGCCAGAGCCCGAAGCCCGCGTTCACCCGCGCCCGGACGCCGTAGAGGTATTCGTCCTCCATGAAGACATGGGTGTCGGTAGGTCGATTGATGAACTGGAACTCGTAATCCTCGCGCCGCTGCCAGATCAGCGGCTTGATCTGGCGCGAACAGTCGAGCAGATACCAGGGCTCGGCGGTTCCGTTCGGATCGTCCACGTTCGAGACCGAGATGGCAGTGCCGGTCTCGTCCACGCCGAGATGGTCGGTGTCGAAGAAATACTGGCCATCGTAGCAGGTGGCGGTCTCGCCCGACTTCAGCAGCGCGAACAGCAGCTCGTCGGGATGGGTCTTGGCCTGGTGGCCCATCTCGGCGAACATCGGCTTGAAGACGCCGTAGCGGTCGTCGGCGAAGTCATCGCGCTTGATCCCCAGCGTGCTCTCATACTTCTTGTTGACGATGGTGAAGCCGTGCGCCTGGATGTCGCTGACGACGCGGGAGCCGATCCATTCGCGGAGTTTCGGGAACTGGCCGAGCCAGCCATAGGCCTCGTCGCGGGCCGAGCTGGGCACGACCATGGCGACCTGGTCCCAATGCGCCTTCCCGGCGGCGAAGGCTTCGTTGAAGACGGCTTTGTAGCCGTTGAAGGCATGCGCGAGATTGGCCTCGTTGACGATCATTGTCCGGTGTTCCTTGAGGTCGAAGCGGGCGCGGGCAGGACGCCGCGCCGGGTGAAGCGGGTCTTGTGGTTGGTGACGGTGCGGAGCGCGCAGCCGAGTTCGCCGGCGATGGTGGCGAGGGAACGCCCCGCGCGCAGCCGGGTCAGGATCGCCCAGGAGAGACGCGCCCGACGGGCCATCGGTCCCAGCGGCACCTCCCAGCGGCCATAGCCCACGTCGCGGCGCAGCCAGTCGAGCGCGGCGGCGATGGGATCGGAATCGGCATTGGCCACGGCGCGGACCGGGATGACGACGAGGCGCCCGCCCTTCGCCGCGAGAAAGGCCCGCAGCGTGTCATGCCCCAGCTCGGTTTCCAGCCGCGCGAGCGTGTCGGAGACGGGCAGGCCCATCTCGCGGCAATGCGCGCAGGTCGGGATCTCGGAGAGCGGATCGGCATCGCGGGTCATGCCCGGACAATGCGTCAACCCTGAACGGAGGTAGACTTGGAAAGGGTTCCATGGGAAGCGCGAGCGGAGGGCCGGTAACCCCTCGCGGCACACAGGGCCGGCTGACCGGACTGGCTCGCCCGCAACGTCCGGGAGGTCGGTCCCCCTCCGCGGTCACATGGTCGACCGGCTGACCGGAATTGCTCGGACGGCGATACGATGCCGGGTCTCACATCAATGCGCAAGCTAAACCAGATCCTGATGCTCCAGACTCGCCAACGTGAGCGGCCCTTGCTATGTTCGTCCTCCCCCAAATCAAAGAGGCAAAACTCAATGGCCGATACCATCAAGGTCTTCGATTTCGAGTACACTGCTTCTGGTGCTCTCGTCGTCGTACGTCGCGAGCCGCTCTGCCCTGGTTGCATGTCCGATGGAGAAGTGGATGCGCAGATTGCGCTGCTGAAAGAAGACCTGGATGCCGTGGCAGTACGAATGAAGCGAGCTATCCGAAGAGAAGAGAACAAGCCTCTGACCTTCCAATAGCTCATTTGCGAATCTCGAACGGTCTTCCACCAACATTCGAACCCAAATCGGAACCGGTCCGCCCCGCCCCGCCAGCTTCGCCGTTAAATACCCTTTAAACGGGGCAGCGCGGCGAAGTCGGGTTTTGAGGTGGTGCGGCGGCACCCCGTAGGCAGCGCCGCTCTACGGCCCGCTCAGCGGCTCTCACGACAAGGGCGGCGCGATGCCCGCGCCGCCCTGATTCGCCACTGCTTGGCCCGATCAGGCCGCGCGGGCCTTCATCGCCTTCAGCGCGGTGATTGCCTTCTGCGCGTCGGCCTTCGTCAGGAACCGCAGGCTCGCCACCTTCCAGCAGCGCGCAAGCCACGTGTTAAGCGCATTTTCGGCCGCGCCATGGGTGTACTCGGCCCATAGGTCGCGGATGAGAAGCACCTGCGCCGGGCTGGCGAAGCCGGGCCGCTCGCCATAGGTCGGGCCGCGCGGCACGACCGGCCGGAAGCCGAGATACTCGAAGTATCCCATGATCGCGTCGAAGCCGTCTCGGTCGAGCTCGGCTGAGCTCTCCACGCCCGCGATCTGCACCAGGCACGACCGATATGCATCCTCGCCCAGGCCGAGCTTGGCCTTGGCGACGTGGATCAGCGCCTTCTGCTTCTTGCTAAGCGGCATCATCGTCTTCCTCTTCTGCCATGGCCTCGGTCCGCTGGCGCTCGTTTTCCTCGATCCGGGGAATGCCGGCCTCGCATTCGTCGACCGACCACCGCAGGCGGTCATAGAGGGTCGAAAGCGTGTCGCCGCTGGTCGTCGACACCGCCCGCAGCCCTCGGCCGGCGAGCCGGATGATGGCTTCGATTTCCAGCGGCGTCAGCTCTTCCGCGGTGAGCAGCGTCACGAGCGCGTCGAACACGCGCGCGCCGTCGTCCAGCGCGATGCCCGCGTCCAGCGCCGCATCCCGAAACGCCTTCGCCTCGTCGAGCGGCATCAGCATTCCGGCGTGATGAACCATCTTGCCAGGCATCAGTGCGCCTCCTCTTTCGCCGGCAGCAGTTGCGCGGTGCCGAGAAGGGCCCAGAGCAGGCGCGAGTTTTCATGCGCCGCGCGACAGTTCTTGAGAATGATGTCGATCTGCTCGAACATTTCGGGCGGCACGTTCGGCACGAAGCCGAGCGCCTGCCGCACATCCCCGAGCTGCTCTGCAACCAGGCCCGGAAACCGCGCCTGCACCTCTGCGAGCAAGCGCATTTCCGCGACCTGCTCCGGGGCGTATTGCCCCCAAAGATTGACCTTCTGGTCGCTCATGCCAGGCCTCCGAGGTAGCGAATCGCGAACTCGATGTCCTGTGCGGTGAGTTCGGCTGCATCACTGAGGCTGCGGGCGAGGCGATATGCCTTCTCAATTCCGCGCATCGATCCAGTTCGCTCGCCATAAGCCGCGAGCGCGCGCGCCGCATCTGGACCGGCGAGCTTGGCAGCATACTCACGCAGCTCGCCCTTTGAGGGCCGTTCCAGGTCGACGCTGATCGTTCTCCGGCTCAGAAGTGGCCCGAACTTCGCCTCTTCCTCCACACCGTTGCGGTTGATGAAACTGCTGTTGCCGACCATGACAATTCCGAATGCCAGAGCATCTGATCGACCGTTTCGCGCCGGATCGCCCAGATCCCAGAGGTCGCGGAAGAAATTCAGCACATTCGGCTTCCATCCCTGTGCTTCGTCGGTAATGAGCAGTGACGGTTTTGGATCCCACGGATCGAAGACGCGGCTCCGTAGAAGCTCCCAAAGTACCTCCGCGGCCCTCACGTCGCGGTGTTCCCAGATGTTTTCCTGCGATAGGACCTCGTTCGCGGCGCCGTTGATCCGACCGGCGATCTCTGTTCGGCACGTCAGCATGTAGACCTTCACACCGCGCGCTCGATACTCATCGGCAAGCTGGCGAAGGGCGAAGGTCTTGCCGATCCCGACCGGTCCGCGCACAATGGCAAGGCCGGCTTGCTTCGCGGTGTTGTCGAGCACCAAATCGAGGGTATCGTAGACGAGCGTTCTGACCGATACCTTCGGTAAAGGCGTCATATCCATGGTTTGGTTCTCCTTATCCATGGGTGGCGTCTGGAAAGGTCAGCGGGTGGAGCCGCTGGCCTTTCGCTCTTCCTTGGGCGCCGCTCTGGCGACCAAGGCTTCCAGTTTGGCGCGGTTGCTCTCGGCTCCCGCGCCACCTGTTTCCGGTCTCAGGGCTTCTTCGGGCAGGAACCCGCCGGCTGCGGTGAACCGCACGACGCCCGGCGGTTGCCGATCCGGGCGCTGCACCGGGTTCTTCAAGGCGTCCTTTCGAAGCCCTTCAACGAACTGTTCAATGTTTTCGGGCCTGAGCTCTCGGGTCAGTTTGCGGACGCGCCGCTTCTCAGCCACAGCGCGACGGCGCCCTTCCTCGTCCCCGTGCGCGAAGATTTCGAAGCATGGAACCTCTTCCAGGCCGGGAAGAACGCGCCCCTTTGTGCGCTGATCATCCCAGCCGCAAATCATGGCCGGTGCCCTGTAGTCGTTCGGATCGTAGCCGACCAGGACCGTGCGGCCGTCATGGTCGAGCATCCACGATTGCGTGACCTCGGTGCCGTAATAGCCGACGCCCTGCACGATCACCCGGCCTTCAGGTCGGACCTTGAGCGGCTTCCACCTGAGCTTGCAGCGGCGACGCTGAAGGGGCGTGACCTGTCGCTTGATGCGGCCCTGGTGAAGCCTGTCGAAGGCCGCATCGCGGGAGCCGCCGCGAGCCTGTTGCGCACGGCAGGGCTCGGCATTGAACGCGGCGATCTCGCGTTCGAGAACCGCCTCAAACAGCTCCAACGAAATCGGATCGGGGTTCGGGTTCGGCGGGTCGTTCGGCCCGCTGCGCTGTGCGCCATGAAATTCCGGCGCGTTGTCGACGTGGCGCAGAGCCGAGTAGATGCTCTCTGGCAGCTTGGCCTTCCCGTTCTTGATTCCGGTGTTCCGAAGCTCGATCTGGAGGATCTTGAACACCCCCGGCGCATCCCACATAGCGCTTTTTTGCTGCGTCGTCAGATATGTAGGCGCAAGGCCCCCGGCCATGCGCTGGCCGTTGAACGCCACACCGTTGTCGGTTACCACCAGGTCGGGAATGCCGTACGTCTCGCACATGTGGAGCGTTGCCCGCGCCGCCGCCTCGGCGTTCTCCGACTTGTCCACGGCCCAGCCGAGCACCTTCGAGGAGGCCCGGTCCGCATAGAGAATGACCCAGGGACAGCCCACGTTGCCGTCCGGCCAGCGCACCAGGACCTTGAACTCGCGCCCGTCAAGCTCGACCTGCTCCATTGCTTGAAGCAGCTCGGTGCTGCGCGGTTGGTACATGTAGAGCGATGCCGCGGCCGCATCCTCGCCGTGCCGGAGGGTCCGCTGCTCTTCGGCGGGCAGCGCGAGAAACCGCCGCCGGACAGTCGCGAAGGAAGGGATGGCCCAGCCCTCTTCCTCGGCCTTTCGTTTTGTGCGCAGGAAGGCGCGCTTCAGGGGCAGGCCGGTCCCGTTCTTGCCCCCCGTGAAGACCATGTTCTTGAAGAACTCGACTGCCTCGGGCGCCATGTCGGCCATCGGGGCAACGCCCTCGAAATCGGGAGCAAGCGCCGGCTCCCAGTTCGCGGGCTCAAGGCCTGCGACGGCCTTCTTCCACCGCCAGATGGTCTGCCGGGACGGCAGATCGGAGAACTCTTTCGCCGCCTTCCGCAGAATGTCCCCCGGGGCGATGCCCTGTGCTTCGTGCGCCGCAAGGAACAGCATGATCCTGAAGCGTCGGTGCGCCCGGTCCTGAACGCTCTGCGGCCGCTTCAGGAAGGCGAGCCACGCCGCATCGTCTGGGGTGCCCAGTGATACCCGGTACTGCTCGGCAAGCCGCTCCCGGTAGGCGAGTTGTTCGGGGGCGGGAAGGTCGGAGAGGTTGACAATAGCCCTCTTCCCGCCGTTGCCTTCAGCCCATGAGATCGGCACTCCATGACGCGTGAGCCAGTCGGTGGCGCTCTGCCTGTGTCTCGGTATGGACCCAAGTCCAGCCAATTCGCGAACCGGGATCATCGCAGCGGTTCCCGAATGCCTGATGCCTTCAGTACGGCCGAACGGACCTCGCTGGCCTTTTGGCCGGACCACTCACCGTTGAGCGCCTTGTAAACATTGGATCGCTGGTACCCGTTCTCTCTGCACCAAGATGCTAAGGTCGTTCCTTGCGATAGGAAGCCGCTCCTTATAAGGTGCAGAGGTACGTCGCTATGTCGTGAAGCGCCCATCGATCAGCCATTGTGCTCCAAACTGAGAGCATAATGCTCTATTCATGGAGTATACGCAATGTCTAATTCCGACTGGATTGAAGGGTTCGTCGAGCGCTTGACAGTGCTTCAGGAAAGGTTCGGCCACTCGAAGGCCGAGATGGCTCGGAGGTGTGGGTTGCCACCTCGGACGCTGGAAAACTACTTCAAGGGGCACAAGCCAGGGGTTGAAGCGCTGATCGCCATCTCACGCGGGATGGATGTCGATATCGATTGGCTGATTGGCGAGGCAACGGAAGCAAAGAGCTTCAACGTCGATATGGTCGGAGAGGCCACACATAGAGTGCTCGTCCCCTTCCTTGAAGCTCTTGTTCATAGAGTGGATGAAGGTGCCACTCCGATCCGCGATGGCAAGATCTTCGGGAAGAATCCACTTGCCATAGCCTCCGAACTAGAATGGCGGATCCGCGACGAGTACGCCCAGCTTCGGACAGACTATGCCCAACCAACCCTGCGTGAGGCACAGACACGTAGCCGTACCCGCGACGCTGCGCTGCGCCGAACCTCGGAAGGTTAGGTCATCAAGGTGTGCGGTGTGCGCGAAATCGCGCACACCTTCGGAAACCGCCAATTGAAAACAAACGATTTTTCTTGCGGCCCGCGCGCCTAATCAACGCCGAAGAGCCCGAAATCGCGGCTCCGGTTTCAAACCGCCTGAAATCGTTATCCGCTAACCCATTGAAATCGCTGGGCCGCAAAATCGACCTGTTTCAAACCAGTTGAACGCGCTCAGAAAGGCGGACTCGACTCCGGGCCGGCACTGCCGCATATTAGAACAAATATAGAACATTCTTGCTGCCACAGGAATGCGACCCCGGCGAATTCTTTCCCTCTGGTTCCCTCGTCTGGGCGCAGAGCGGGCATTGCGTGCAAGCCGCGAACCGCTGAAGCGCCCGTTCGCCGTGACCGATACGGTGGGGAACATGCAGATCCTCGTCAGCCTCGCGCCCGGGGCCGAGGCTGCGGGACTGCGCGCGGGACAGCCCCTGCGCGAAGCCAGAGCGATATGCCCCGATCTGCTGACCCATCCCCGCGACGCCAAGGCCGAGGCCGCGATGCTGGCGGCGCTTTGCCGCTGGGCCGGGCGGTTCTCGCCCTGGATCGCCGAGGAACCGCCCGATGGTCTGCTCGTGGATCTGACCGGCTGCGCCCATCTCTTCGGCGGCGAGGCGGCATTGATGGCGCAGATCGATGTCGAGTGCGCCGGTTTCGGCCTCAGCGTCTGCGCAGGGCTGGCCGATACGGTGGGCGGGGCCTGGGCGCTCGCGCGCTTCGCCGAACGCGACGCCGCAACCGCGCGGTCGGGCGATGCCATCGACCAGGAGGCCCGCGCCACCCGGTCCCGCGCCGCCCGGCGGCCGCTCTGGAGCCTTGGCAACTCGACCGTGCAGGCGGACACGGCCCCGGTGGACGGGATGGGCCGGATCGCCCTGCCCGGCCGGACCCGGGCAGCCCTCGACCCCCTGCCCGTGGCGGCACTCCGGCTCGAACCCGAGGCGGTGGCGGGACTGACCCGGCTCGGGTGGCGGCGCATCGGCGATCTTGCCGGCCAGCCCCGTGCAGCACTGGCGCGGCGATTCGGCCGGGAGCTGGTCAGGCGGCTCGACCAGGCTTTCGGGCTCGAGCCCGAGCCGGTCTCGCCCACCGGACCGACGCCCCGCTTCGCGCTGCGCCTGTCGCTGCCCGATCCGATCGGGCTGGAGGAGGACCTCATGGCCGCGATCGACCGGCTCCTGCCGGAATTCGCGGCGCAGCTCGCGAAGGCCGGGCGCGGCGCGCGGCAGGTCCGGCTCGAGGCGCTGCGCTGCGACGGTCAGGCGGCGGTGATCGAGGTCGGGCTCGCCCGTCCCGGCGCCGAGCCGGACCGGATCCGGCCGCTTCTGGCGCTGAAGCTGGGCGGAATCGACGCCGGCCCCGGCATCGATGCGCTGCGCCTCAGCGCGCCGCGGACCGAGCCGTTTCGGACCCGCCAGCACGAAGGCCGCGTGGATGCCGCGGACGATGTTTCGGCCGGGCCGGCGGCCGGCACCGCGCTCGACGACCTGCTGGCGCGGCTCGGCACACGGATCGGGCTCGAGGCGCTGACCCGGCTGCATCCGGCCGACAGCCACATCCCCGAAAAGACCGCGACGGTGATGGCGGCCGCGTGGTCCGTACCGGCCGGGTCCTGGCCGCCCCCGTCATCCGCGCGCCCGGCACTGATCTGGACACCCGAACCGGTCACCGCCCCCGATGGTGCCGCGCTGACCGGGTCGGACCCGCCGGCCCGCTTCCGCTGGCGGCGGCGTGCACATCGCTGCCGCGCCGCGACCGGCCCCGAGCGCATCGCCCCCGAATGGTGGCTCGACGATCCGCGCTGGCGCAGCGGGGTCCGCGACTACTGGCAGGTGACGACGGAAGAAAGGGAACGGCTCTGGCTCTACTACGCCCATGGCGGACAGGCTTCGGCAGGCTGGTACTGCCAGGGTGTCTTCGACTGATGACCGGAAGCGAACGCAAATCCCTCCGCCGAGGGTCCCCCCGGCGCCACGCTGTGGGGGCGATTGGCCGGCGCCGGGAGGGATAGCGACAGACGCTACACTCCGTTCATACACGTAAACAGGGCAAAAAATAAGGAGGTCGGCGCCGCAAATCTGCGCACGATTCAAGACAGATTCACGACGAAGCTGACGCAAATCGCGCCCCGCCCCGCCTGCGCTTGATTTCGCCCGACCGGCACCGCACACTCGCGCCATGACAGTGCAGCCGCCAACGCCGTTTCCCGATCCCCGCGTTCCGGTCGATCAGGTCGCCTTCGAGCGGGCCGAACTGAATCTCATCCTCGCCCTCTACGGACGCATGGTCGCCGCCGGCGAATGGCGCGACTACGGCATCTCGCATCTGCGCGACCACGCGGTCTTCGCGATCTTCCGGCGTACTGCGGAACACCCGCTCTACCGGATCGAGAAACACCCGCGGCTGCGCCAGCGTCAGGGGATGTATGCGCTCATCGGGATGGACGGGCAGATCCTGAAGCGCGGGCACGATCTGCGGACGGTTCTGCGGCTGCTGGAACGCAAGCTCATCCGCGCCATCTGACGCCCGCGGGCGTCCGCACCGCTCAGTCGACCAACAGTCGACGCCGCGCGATCAGCCGCCCGCCGCCCTGCTTGGCGATCCGGCGCACCGCCTCTTCGGCGAGTTCGAACACCACCGCCATGTGATGGGCATTGGCATGGATCAACCGGTCCGGCGCCACCGCCATCGCCACATGCCCGTCCCAGAACAAGAGGTCGCCGCGGGCCAGCGGCACCTCGATGCCGACCGGCGTGCCGGCTTCGCGCGCCTGATCGCCGCTGTCGCCCGGACAGGGAATGCCGCAGGCATGGCAGGCGATCTGCACCAGCCCCGAACAGTCGAGCCCGAGACGACTGTTGCCGCCCCAGAGATAGGGCGTGCCGAGGAACAGCTCCGCAACCCCGGCAGGATCGCGGAAATGCCGGCCCACCCGGGTGACATGGACCTTGGGCACGTAGCGTCCGTCATGCGTACGAAGGAATCCGTCCGAATCGCCATCGAGGGTCAGGCGGGAGCCGAAGGACAGGCCTTCGGTATCGCGCGCCTTGATGTCGGGCGCGGCGTAAAGGTGGGTGCCAAGCGCGATGACCCTGTGGGTGGCCTCCTGCGCCGGGGCCAGATCGGTCGGCTTCATCACGCCGCGATAGCCGTCCCGGACCGCCCTGACGGCAATCCAGCCCTCCCGGTCGCCGATCTGCTCCACGGTCTCGCCATAGACCAGCTGCCGCAGCCGCGCGCCGCCAGGCTCGTCGCGGATATCGGCGACCGGCACCGTCACCTGGTGCAGTTTCGGATTCGGATCGGCGGAGAGCATGGACGGGTTCCCGGTCTGTGGTCGCGCCCCGCGTGCCTATCTCATGGGTCGGAAAGGTCAAGCAGGCCGGGCAGCGCCGCGAGGAGCGCACGCGCACCCTGACCGACACCGCCCACGGGTCGACCGGGCGCCGCCGCCGGCTGCCAGCCGAATATGTCGAAATGCACGAAGCGCGGCGTACCGGTGACGAAGCGGTGCAGGAACAGGGCGGCGGTAACGGCACCGGCAAACCCGCCCTTGGGGGCGTTGTCGAGATCGGCAATGCCGGGCTCGATCATCGCTTCGTAGGGGGTATGAAGCGGAAGGTGCCAAACCGGATCGCGCGACGTCTCGCCGGCTTCGGAAAGCGCCCGGGCAACGGACGGATCCCGCGTGAAGAACGGCGCAATGTCCGGCCCCACCGCGACGCGGGCCGCGCCGGTCAGCGTCGCCATGGACACCAGCAGGTCCGGCGTTTCCTCGTCGGCGAGGGCGAGCGCGTCGGCCAGAACCAGCCGCCCCTCGGCATCGGTATTGTTGATCTCGACCGTGAGCCCCTTGCGCGAGGTCAGGATGTCCTGCGGCCGGAAGGCGGCGCCGCCGACCGAATTCTCGACCGCCGGGATCAGCACCCGCAGCCGCACCGGCAGCTCGAGCGCCAGGATCATTCGCGCCAGCCCCAGCACCGTCGCGGCACCGCCCATGTCCTTCTTCATCAGACCCATGGACGAAGCGGGCTTGAGGTCGAGGCCGCCGGTGTCGAAGCAGACGCCCTTGCCAACCAGGGTCAGGCGCGGGCCGTTGCGGCCGTGGCGCAGATCGATCAGCCGCGGCTGCCGCGGCGAGGCACGGCCGACCGCGTGGATCATCGGCAGGTTCCCGGTCAGGAGGTCGGCGCCCTCGACAACTGAAATGCCCGCGCCGAAGCGGTCGGCAAGATCACGCGCGGCCGCCTCCAGTTCGGCGGGTCCCATGTCGGATGCCGGAGTGTTGATCAGATCCCGCGTCAGACATTCGCCGACGGCGATCGCTTCGAGACGCCGGACATCGACAGAGGCAGGCGGCGCCAGCCGTGCGAGAACCGGCGGCTTTCCGCCATAGCGGGTGAAGCTGTAGCCGCCCAGCAGCCAGCCCAGCGCCGCCTCGTCGGCCTCCGCCGGATCAAGCGGGGTGGCGAGATGCCAGTCGCCTTCGGGAAGAGATGCGGGCGCAGAGCCGAGAAGGAACCGGACCCGTCCGCGCCGGGCCGCCGGCCCAAGCCCGAACGCGGCCCCGGCACAGGCCCCATCCGGCCCGGGCAGCAGCAGAATTTCGCCGGCCGCGGCCGCGAACCGGCTGCTCGCGACCCACGCGGCGACCTGCGGCGGCTGTGCGTCGCGCCAGCCGGCCAGCGCCTCGGCGGATACAAGATGAAGCGGGCGGGACGGGCTGTCTGAGGGGGCGAATGCGAGGCTCATGGCGGTCCTTCGGCTGCACGGATCGGACCGGCCGAAGACTAGGCATTCCCACCGGACCCGCAAGGCGGGAGCATGGGACAGACAGGCCAGGCCAGGTGCCGCAGCCTGTCTGTCCCCTTCTACATGCTGGCGTCCTTCGGATCCCAGATCGCGGCGAGCGACAGATCGCCGATCCGGGCCAGCCGCGCCAGCGTCGCTTCCAGCGCGGCGCCGGGTCCGGCCGCGGCACAGCACCGGACATCCGCCGCCACCCGGCGCAGCTTTTCCAGGCCGACCCGCGCACCGATCTGTTCGAGGATCAGCGTCTGTTCGGCCACCGTGGCCAGATCGTCCTGGGCCTTAGCGCGCGAAACGCGGGCCAGCGCCAGCGCCAGATCTTCCATGGCGTCGCAGATCAGCAGATCGGCCTCGCGGTCCCCGAGATGGCGGTAGAGAAAGGCCAGCTTGTTCGCGTCGAGGCCTGCGCCCTCGCGATAGATCAGAACGTGCATTCACCACACCCACTTGTGCCGAAACATGCGGCGTCGCGCAGGCTAGGTGCGCCAGGGTCAAGGAATCGTTGTTCCGCGACAGAATTCTCGCTCGAACTTTCATCGGATTGGTCCTAATGCACGGAGTCATGGCGAGCACACCCCCAGACCCGCATCCTTTCCGGCCCCTGCCGAGCTTTCTGCTCCAGCGCTACCGCGGCTGGATGGCGACCACCCATGCCGAGAACAAGGCGTGGTATCGTCGCCTGGCGACCGAGGGCCAGCGCCCGCGCGCGATGGTCATCGCCTGCTGCGACAGCCGGGTCCACGTCACGTCCATCTTCGGTGCGGATCAGGGCGAGTTCTTCATACACCGCAACATTGCCAATCTGGTCCCGCCCTATGAACCGGACGGCGCCCAGCACGGCACGTCGGCTGCGGTGGAATACGCCGTGACCGCGCTGAAGGTGCCGCATCTTCTGGTCATGGGCCATTCCAATTGCGGCGGCGTGAAGGGATGCCATGACATGTGCACCGGCCACGCGCCCGAACTCGAATCCTCGTCGAGCTTCGTAGGCCGCTGGATGGACATTCTGCGTCCCGGCTATGACCGGGTGAGCGACATCCCGGACGAGGACGCCCGCACCCGTGCACTCGAGGAGCAGGCGGTGCTGATCTCGCTCGACAACCTTCTGAGCTTTCCGTTCGTGCGCGAAGCAGTGGATTCCGAGACGCTGAGCCTGCACGGGCTCTGGATGGACATCGCCGAAGGCAAGCTCAACGTGTACGTTCCCGGACAGGGGTTCGCGCCGGTCTGACCCGAGGCGGCGCCGCAAAGACCGCCATTGTCCCTTTCACGGCAGCACACTGCGATCCCAGCGAATTCCGATCAATACCGCGTTCGACCCGGTATCGGCGTCGAACGTGCCCCAGGCGTCCGACCGGTGGTGCAGCCTGACATACGGGCGCCACACCGAACTCGCGCGGCCGAACTCGATCTCGAAGAACCAGTGAGCCAGCAGATTCGTGCTGCTGCCGGTCCGGGCGATCTCGGTTTCCGAGGGACGGGTCGCAAACGACAGACCGGCTCCGTAGGCGAAGGACGGGATGAGCGGGTTTTCGAAGCGCGGCGTGCGGTAGAAGATCGGCAGCGTGAATTCCAGATGGGTCTGCTCGCCGAAATGGCCGAGCGCATCGATCTCCACTCCGACGAAACCGGGGCCGATATGGCCGGGCCGCGCCAGCGACCATTCCCGCGACACACTCGCGGCCAGCTGCCAGGCATTGCGAGGGCGGACCGAGCCCCAATCGTCGAAGAGCTCGCCCCATTCGTTGTCGGTCATCTGGCCGGCAGCGGCCGAGACATAGCTGCGCCCCTCGGCCCCGGCCGGATCGCCGAGGCTCACCGCCCCGGCGAGAACGGCTGCGGCAAGTTCAGCCCTTGCGCAGCACCCGGTTGCCAAGCGTTTCGGCAATCTGCACGGCATTCAGGGCAGCCCCCTTGCGCAGGTTGTCGCTGACGCACCACAGGTTCAGCCCGTTCTCGATCGTGCTGTCCTGCCGGATCCGGCTGACGAATGTCGCGTAGTCGCCAACGCATTCCACCGGCGTGACGTAGCCGCCCGGCTCGCGCTTGTCGACGACCATGATCCCCGGCGCCTCGCGCAGGATATCACGCGCCTCGTCCTCGTCGAGGAAATCCTCGAACTCGATATTGACCGCTTCGGAATGGCCTACGAAGACCGGCACCCGCACGCAGGTCGCCGTGACCTTGATGTTGGGGTCGAGGATTTTCTTGGTCTCGGCCACCATCTTCCATTCTTCCTTGGTCTGGCCGTCCTCCAGAAAGACGTCGATGTGGGGGATCACGTTGAACGCGATCTGCTTCGGATAGACGCTGGGCTCAACCTCCTGACCGGGCACGAAGATGCCCTTGGTCTGGTTCCACAGTTCGTCCATCGCTTCCTTGCCCGAGCCCGAGACCGACTGGTAGGTCGAGACGACCACGCGCTTGATCCGGGCGCGGTCATGCAGCGGCTTCAGCGCCACCACCATCTGCGCCGTGGAGCAGTTGGGGTTGGCGATGATGTTCTTGTTCTTGTAGCCGTCGACTGCCGCGGCATTGACCTCGGGCACCACAAGCGGGACCAGCGGGTCGTAGCGGTAGAGCGAGGAATTGTCGATCACGACGCAGCCCGCTGCCGCAGCCTTCGGCGCAAAGGCCTTGGTTGCGTCCGAGCCGATGGCGAAAAGCGCCATGTCCCAGCCCTTGAAGTCGAAGGTTTCCAGATCTGCGGTGGTCAGGGTCTTGTCGCCGAAGCTCACCTCGGTCCCGAGAGACCGGCGCGAGGCGAGGGCGGCGATCCGGTCGACCGGAAAGGCGCGCTCCGCCAGGATGTTGAGCATTTCGCGGCCCACATTGCCCGTGGCACCGACGACGGCGACATTGTAGCCCATCGTGGGGACTCCTTCTCTTCACGGGGTGCCTGTTAGCCGAGGTCCGCCTCGGGGGGAAGAGGGTGCAGCCCGAGCAGGCTCAGCGCACCGCCGGCGTGGGGAGTTTCGGCCGCACGAGATCGGGCACAACCTGCGGCCGGCCGTCCGGTCCGGGCTCGACCGAAGGATAATAGACCTGGTCGAGGTAGTTCATGAAGGCATTGCGCAGGGCCGCATCGAAGCCGATCCGGTCCGCGTCCGCAAAGCTCTGCGCCAGCTCAGGCTGGCCGTCCACGGGTGTCACGAGGCCGGGAATGCGAAAGAAGGCCTGCCCCAGCACGATCACCGGCTTGTCGAAGAAGAACGCCTGCAGACCGACCGAGGAGTTCAGGGTGACGACGGCGCGAGCGCTGTCGACCTGGTGGAACGTGTCGGTCCGGTTGTCGATCACCACCCGGTCGCCGTGGCGATTGGTCATCGCGGCGAGGAGATGGCCCAGCGGGATCCGCGAAGAAGGGTGCTCCTTCAGGCGCAGGTGCCAGCCCTCGGGAAGCGCGGGCACGGCATCCGAGAGGTGGGCGAGATAGCTCTCGATCGGTCCGACCCAGCCGCTGAACTGCCGGATCTGGGTGTCGTCGGGAACCTGCAGCGGGCAGAACACGAAGGGCGTAGCTGCCAGATCGTCGCTGGCCGCCCCTTGCGTGACATCGCCTCGTTTCGGCGCGCGCGCCACCAGCTTCTGTTTCAGCGCCATCCAGCCCCGCCCCTGGCGATCCGGGTCCTGCGACGCCCAGTCGAGATAGAACGCGGCATCCCGCGGCAGCGAGTTCTCCTGGTTGACGCCGGCCGAATCCACCGTGACGCGCCCCGGCAGCGGCGCCCGTTCCAGGAAGACCGTCGGCCGGCCGGCATCGCGCGCCGCGCCCATGAACGCCCGCCGCGTCCCCTTGATCCCGTTCCATGACACGGCGACGGCATCCGGATTGTCGTCGAAATACTTGCGGAAGGCGTTGTACTGCACGCCGTAGAGCGCGCGCTTCAGCGTCCGGACCAACCCGTTCCGCGGCGGCCGCTTGGCGGTGGCCAGAGACTGGTCGACGCGCGCCTTGGTTTCCGGATAGCCCGAGAAGCGGAGGCTGGCATCCGTCAGATGCGCCACGTCGCCGCCAAGCGCGCAGACGGAGGCGAGCATCGCGTCGATCTCGGGATCGCCGTCCTTCAGATAGGTGTACTTCACGCGGCGCGCTCCTTCCGGCGGGCCCCGGTCCGGCCCGCGCTCCCGCAGAAGATGGGGTCAGGGCCGCAAATGCAAGGGGCGCTCGGGTCCTGCGCCGGCGGGCCGGACGGCAAGCAAGGCTCGCCATCCGCATCCTGCGTCAGGGCGACGCGGCAGTCCGGATACCGTGCGGGCGCGTCGGACACCCGGCTTCCCACACACGTCGTCGGTGCGGCCCGGCGCCTACCGGTCACAGATCCGGGAACGGTCTTGGCGGAATGCTCAGTTTACTGCGGGGACGCTGCGGCATTCAGGACGTCCTGCGCGAAGGTCCGCAGGGCCTCGCTCTGGTCGATCCAGCCCGACGCTTCGGCCAGCGTCGGCACGCCACCGCTGGTACCGGCCCCCGCCGCGAGCTGCGCGGTCCCATCCGCCGCGGTGACGCCGCCAAGCGGGGCCGGTGCTTCCCCGATGAGCAGAGCCGCGATGCGTTTGCGCTGCGCATCCATGGTCAGGCGCTCGGCATCCCGCCACAGGCCGGCCTGCCAATAGGCATCGGCGGCAAGCTCCCGTTCGTCCAGGGATTCGTATGCCTGGGCCGCTTCAGGATAGGCACCGAGTTCCATCAGCGCATCGGCCTTCAGGCGCATGGCCTCGTCATCGGTCTGGCTGGCCAGGCGTGCCAGTGTCTCGCTCGGACGCCCTTCCCGCAGGGCGCGGATAGAAAGCGCCCGCTGCCGGTGCGCATCCATCCGCGGATCGGCGGAATCGTCATAGCCCTCCGCCTCCGTGAGGAACCCGAGGGCTGTCAGTCGCTCCGAAATCTCTCCGGCCTGCTCGGGCGACAGCAGGTCCCGAAGCGGCCCGGCCGCGAAGGCCCGCGCCTCGACCAGAAACGTCCCCTCGCTCGGATCCGCAGTCACCGCCTGCATCACACGGTTGGTATCGCCCGACAGGTCATAGGTTCCGGCATGTCCGGAGTCCCGCAGACGCGCGAGCAGCGCCAGCGCATCATCGTAGGCCGCACTGCTCGCCAATGCCGCGACATAGGCGTCGACCAGATCCGCGGATTCCGGCGATCCCTTGCTCTCGTGAATCTGCGCCTCGACCTCGTGACGCTTTTCTTCCACTACCGGCGTGCGGTTGCGGGCGAGACGGGTCAGAAGCTCGGTCTGCGCCGCCAGCGCGACCGGCTCGTTGCCGCGCGCGGCATCCTCGACAGCAGCGACAACCTCCGGCGCGGCGGCGTCGCCTTCTGCGCGGGCCTCTTCGACCTCAAGTTCGGCTCCGGGCTCGTTCGTCGCCCGGAACAGCGTTTCCCGCGCCGCCTGGGCCTCGTCTCCGTGACCCGCACGGCGCAGCCGCTCGGAGACCGCCGGGGCAAGCTGCCGCCTCAGATGAAGCGGCATGGCGCTGAGACTTCTCAAGATCGCCTTCGAGTCGATAATTGCGGTTCCCAGGTCGGCGGTCGGCATCGCCAGAAGCGCCCAGAGTGCCGCCGGCGTATCGCACCCGGTCTGCGTTCGCAGGACCTGGGGGCCCGGCTGTTCCGGATTGTCCACCACACGGGCCAGGGCCGCGGTGACCGCACCTGCCGGGTCGCCTATCGGGTAAGCCGCCAGAAGCTGCACGGCTTCGGCACCGAAACCGAGATACACGTATGTCCGGGCGAGATCGAGAACCGCGGCATCCGTCGGCTCCACGAAATCCTTCAGGAAATTCGCCCGCGCCGCTTCGAGAGCCGCAAGCGGCGTCGGACTGGCTGCCCCCCAGGCGGTGACATCGAAGATCGCGCCGTCCAGGCAAGCCGACCGTGCCGCGTCTTCGGCAGGTGCCGTGCCCGTGGCAATCTCGACGCCCGATCGGACGTCAATTCCCGGAACCGCTGCGGAATTGCCAGACCGCTCGCCGGTGGCATGGGCATCCGGGTCGCGCGGGGTTGCAAGCCCGTAGGCTACGGCTCGGCCGATCCCCTCGCCCAGCTCGGCTCGCAGCGCCGCACCGGTATCGGGCACCGGTTCGGGCGTCGGCGGCGGCGCGGGCGGTGGCGTGTGGCCGGCTGGCACGGCATCGGGGAAGGTTATCGGCAGTTGCAGGAACGTGCCTGCACCACCAGTGGGCATCCTCACCGACACATGCCGCGTCGGGCCTGCAATTGGCGCAGGTCTGTCCTCCGGCGTATCGAGCACGGTCTCGAACTGGCCGCCGGGCCGGGCGGCGCCATCCTTGATGTCGATCACGACAATTCCCGGCCGGTACTCGAACGCATTCGCATGACATTCGCAGGTCACCTCGAGATCAAGCCCCTCCGGCACCTTGCGCACCTCAAGCAGACGCGTGCGCGGCAGAAAGTCGAAGACCTGAGACGTGTCGAACCGGGTATTCGGCTCCATGGGTTCCAGCCGGTAGCCGTCGGCGATCCGCCCCAGCCTCCATTCGGTCGGCGCATCGAAATACAGCACCAACCGCGAGAAATCGGCATGCTCGCCTGACTTGATCACGACCTCTCTGGCCGTGGCCGGCGCCGCGAGCGAGATCAGAGCGACGGTGATCGCCACCCGGATCATGCGGCGTTGCTCTTGGCGGCCTTCAACGCCTCTTCAAGCTCGGCAAAGGTCGGGCGGCACCGGCCCGGCGTATTCTGGCGCCCCACCTCGATGCAGATATTGGTGGCGTGATTGTGCAGGTTGGCAACCAGCACTTCCCGGATCAGCTGGTAGAAATGAGCGTCCTCCTCGACCACCGTCTTCAGGCGGCTGGCGAAGGGTCCGACCAACCCATAGGCGAGGAAGACCCCGAGGAAGGTGCCGACCAGTGCCCCGCCGATCAGTTTGCCCAGGATCTCGGGCGGCTGGTCGATCGAACTCATCGTCTTGATCACGCCGAGGACGGCCGCGACGATCCCGAGTGCGGGAAGGCCGTCGGCCATGGTCTGGAGCGCGTGGCTCGAATGCAGGGCGTGGTCCAGCTCGGCCTGCATCCGCTTTTCCAGAACTTCCTCGACCTGATGCGGATCGTCGAAGTTCATCGAAGCGGACCGGAGCGTGTCGCAGATCAGTCCGACCGCCTCGTGGTCGGCCTGAATTTTCGTGTAGCGCCCGAAGATCGCCGAGGATTCCGGCGCCTCGATATGCTCTTCGAGCGCGACCGGGCTCTGGCGGGCGACGCGGATCAACTCGAACAGCAGACAGAGCAGATCGCGATAATCCGCGGGCTTCCAGTGCGGCCCCTTGAACACCTTCGCGATGTCGCGAAGCGCGTGCTTGATCGCGCTCATGTCGTTCGAGATCGTGAACGCGCCGACCGCCGCGCCGCCGATGATGATGAGCTCGTGGGGCAGCGACTTGACGATGATCGCCATCTTGCCGCCGGAGGACAAGTAGCCGCCGAACACCATCCCGAAGATGATCACAATTCCGATGATCCCGATCATTCAGATCTCTCCGCCTGGGTCGCCACTCACGCGGCATCTGACGATACCGACGGTGAAAATCGCCTTACCGAGTCATTCCGTCGGCACGTTCACGTTGCGCCCGGCCAGAATGACGCTGATCGAATAGGCCTTGGTCGGGCTGAGACCGGTCACGATCTGCGCCGCCGCTTCGGGCCGCATCCGTCCGAGGAATCCCGCGGCGAAGCCCGGATCCATCTCTTCGAACACCTTCGCGGCCTCCTTGGGCTTCATGTTCTCGTAGACGGCCGTGAGCTGTTCCAGATCGCCTTCCGCAGCTCCCTGTGCCAGCGACATGACCTTGCGCAAGCTGGCTTCCGCTTCGCCAAGACGCGCGATCTGCTGTTCGACCACGGTCGCGACGGCGCGAAGGTCCTGTTCCCGCAGGGCAAGGTCCGATTCGCGCGAGGCCAGCGCCGCCTCGCGCTGGCGCAACTCGAATAGGATCGTGTCGACCTGCTGCGCCAGCTCGGCATCGGCCGACGGTGCGCTACCTTCGCCGGCGGACGCCCCCAGATCGCCCAGTTCCCGCGCGATCGCTTCGGCGGTCCCGCCGAAGAACCGGACCACCGCCGACGCGAGAAACAGCCCGACCAGCACCGTGCTGACGGACATCGCGGGCCGCGCGGCGCGTGCAGGTCGTTTCGCCGTCATTCGGCGGCCTCGCGGCGCGAGGCCCCGAAACTGCGTCGGAAGGTCGGGCCGGCTGGTTGCGGCTGCGTCTGAGACTGCGCCTGGGGCTTCGCGGGCGCAACGGCGTCCGGTTCCTCCCGCTCGCGGGCCGGAAGGTCGTGCAGCGAGGCCAGAAGAAGTTCAAGCTTGCGCGCCGCAGCTTCGGCCCGCCGGGTGCTTTCCTCGAGCGATCCCGCCGAGGCACGGGCCTCGCCATGGGCGCGGTCGAGCGCATGGGTCATTTCGGCGACCTGTTGCGAGAGTCCGGCAACCGCCCCGCCGACCCCGTCTTCCAAACTGGTGAAACGGCTCAGCCGGCGTGAGAGAACCAGGCAATAGAATGCGGCGCCCAAGGCGGCGGCGATCAGGAGAATGTCGGAAATCAGCGCCATCTTTGTCCTCTCAATTGATCAGAAAGGTTGTCACCAGCAAATCCTGGACGCGGCCTTCCCCGGATACGACCTGAACCCGGCGCAGCATCTGCGCCCGGATCCGCAGAAGCGCCGCGGGATCGCGGAGGTCCTGGATTTCCACCGCGCGCAGATACGTGTTCATGACGTCCATGATCCGCGGCATCATCGCCTGCACTTCGGCGGCATAGGCCGGCACAACCTCAAGATTGCCTTCGAAGCGCAGCTGTGCCGGCGGGTCGATCTGGCTGAGACTGACGAGGACGGGCTGGATCGGCACGAAGCTGACCTGCGGCATCGGCGCGACCTCGGCCTCGGCGGCATGGGAGTCTCCGCCGCCATGCGCCTCGCCGCCATGGCCGCCGCCGCCCGCGCCGTCTCCGCCGCCGATCAGCCCGGAATAGACCGCGTAGAATCCGCCGCCCCCAAGCGCAAGCGCCAGGACGGCCCCCGCGACCAGTGGCAGTTTCGATTTCTTCGGCTTGCTTTCTTCCGTCGCGGCCATGTCGGCCTCCGTGATTTCCGCTGCAGCCGCATTACCACCAACGAGACTAACCGATTGTTAAGTCGAGCTGGCGCAGGTTCCACCGGACAGGACGGGCCCCCCCTCGCCCTGGAAGGAGCCGCCGATGCAGAATGTAAGAGCGCTGTGGACACAACTCGACCCGATGCGGAAGGCCGTGGTCGCGCTGGCGGTCGCTGCGGTCTTTGCTGCCGTGCTCGGACTGGGCCGGATGGCTTCGGCGCCGTCCATGTCGCTGCTCTATGCAGGGCTTGACGGACCGCAGGCGGGCGAGGTGATCGCCGCTCTCGACCGTCAGAATGCAGCCTACGAAATTCGCGGCGACGCAATCTTTGTCGATTCGAGCACGCGCGATGCGCTGCGGATGCAGCTCGCCGGTCAGGGGCTGCCGGCCAATTCGGGCGCCGGCTACGAGCTTCTCGACAGCCTGACGGGCTTCGGCACCACCTCGCAGATGTTCGACGCGGCCTATTGGCGGGCCAAGGAAGGCGAACTGGCACGCACGATCCTGGCAAGCCCAAATGTTCGGCAGGCGCGCGTGCACATCGCGAATCCGGCCCCGGGGCCGTTCCAGCGCGGCAAGAACACCACGGCATCGGTCACCATCACGACCCGCGGCGGCGCGCTGACCGAAGACAATGCGAAGGCATTCCGCTACCTCGTCGCGTCCGCGGTTCAAGGGCTCGATCCCGCCGACGTGGCGGTGATCGATGCGACGACCGGCAGGGTCATCGGACTAGAGGGCGATCCAGCCGCGGCCACCGCCGGCTCCGGGCGGGCCGAGGAACTCAAGGCCAATGTCGAGCGCCTGCTCGAAGCGCGCGTCGGACCCGGCAATGCCGTCGTCGAGGTCAGCGTGGAGACCGTGACCGAATCGGAATCGATCCGGGAACGGCGCATCGATCCCGAGTCGCGGGTCGCAATCAGCACGGACGTTCAGGAAACCGCCGGGTCCGAGACCAATTCCGGGGGCACCGGCGTGACTGTCGCCAGCAACCTCCCCGACGGTGCTGCGGGTTCTGGAAACGGCAACTCGCAAAGCCAGAACAGCGAATCGCGGGCACTGACCAATTTCGATCTGTCCGAAACGACACGCGAGGTCGAGCGGAAGCCGGGGGCGATCAAGCGCCTCAGCGTCGCCGTCCTTTTGAACGCGTCGCGTGCCGGCGCCGGGGGCGCTGCCAGCGATCCGGCCGAGATCGCGGATATGCGCGAACTCGTCGCGTCCGCCGTCGGATTCGACGAATCCCGAGGCGATCGGATCACGGTCAAGTCAATGGCATTCGAGCCGCGCCCTGAACTTGGCACGGTCGCAACCCGGGGCCTGTTCGATTCGCTGCACCTCGATCCGTTGCGGCTGCTCCAGATCGGAGTTCTGGCGCTCGTGGCGCTCGCCCTCGGGCTGTTTGTGGTCCGGCCCGTCCTGCGTGGATCGGCGCGGGCCGGGAACGAGCTGGACCAGTATCCGCTCATCGACGGCCGGTCGGGCGAGATGCTGACTGCCGAAGCCGACGGCACGGCGGGCGTCGCATCGATTGCTGATGCGCGTTCGGGGACAGCCGAGGACGGCACCCTGCCGGCCCTTGCCAACCCGGCCCCCGCAACGAATTCCGCCGGCAACCGGCTTGAACTGGCCGACGCGCCGGTCGAGAATCTCAAGCGCCTGATAGAGGAGCGCCAGCCCGACACGATCGAGATCCTGCGAGCTTGGCTTGAGGACGACAGCATCGAGGAGACCGCCTGATGGGCCGTACGCTTGTCCTCGAGGATTTCGGCGGCCCGCTGGACGCGCTCACTGCTGCCGGCCGCGGTGCCGCGCTTCCCGAAGAGCAGCGCCTCGCCGCCTTCGAAGACGGCTACCAGGCCGGTTGGGACGACGCGGCGCGCGCCCTGAGCGAGTCGCACCAGAAGCTCTCGGCGGATCTCGCGCAGAATCTCGGCGATCTGGCCTTCACCTTTCACGAGGCGCGCGCCCATGTCCTCAAGGGTGTCGAGCCGCTGCTGCGGCAGATGGTTTCGCGCATTCTGCCCGACGTGGCGCGCCACGCCCTGCCCGGTCTGGTCGTCGAGATGCTCGACGACATGGTCAAGACCTCGGCGTCGGCACCGGTCATTCTGAAGGTCTCGCCCGAGTCGCGCGCGGAAATCGAAGCCGTGCTCCCCACCAAACCTGGCTTTCCGCTGGAAGTACGCGAAGAGCCGACGCTGGCGGAAGGCCAGGTCTTCATCCGCACCGGCGAGGTCGAACAGGCCGTCGACCTGACCGCGGCCCTGACCGAGATCGAGGCCGCCGTGGACGATTTCTTCAACCTGAACGACGAAAGGCTGCAGGCCCATGGATAAACCCGCCGGACAGGCACCGGGCACGCTCGGCGACCAGGGCGCGAACCCGTTCACGCGGGTTCCCATCGTGATTCGCGTCACGGTCGGTCATGCCCGGCCGACGGTCCGCGATCTCCTTTCGCTCGCGCCGGATTCCGTTCTGGCGCTCGACAAGACGGTGGACGATCCCGTCGACCTTTATGTGGGCGACAAGCTGATTGCGCGGGGACAGCTGGAAGAGCTCGACGGCGACCAGGCCGGGCAGCTCGCGGTTCGGCTCACCGAGGTCGCGAGCGGGAATGACGCGCTCTAACGGTGGCGTCCGAACGAAGGCCGCGACGGTCGCGGCCTGTCTTCTGGCCGCATGCATTTGCCTGACTGCAGGCGCGGCCAGTGCCCAGGGGCTCAACGACCTGCTGCTGAGCCCCGATTCCATTTCCGCGCGCACCATCCAGCTGTTCCTGCTGGTAACGGTCCTCAGCCTCGCACCCGCGCTCGCCATCATGGTGACCTGCTTCCCGTTCATCGTGACGGTGCTGTCGATTCTGCGTCAGGCGATCGGGTTGCCGCAGGCGCCGCCCAACATGCTGATCATCAGCCTGGCCCTGTTCCTGACCTATTTCGTGATGGACCCGGTCTTTCAGGCCGCATGGTCGCAGGGAATCTCGCCGCTGATCGACGGGCGGATAGACGTCGAAACCGCCTTCACCGCGACGCTGGTTCCGTTCCGCGGCTTCATGGCGAACCGGATCGACCCCGGCACCTTCGAGGCGCTGGCCGAGCTGCGCGGGCCCGCGACCGCCACCGCCATCACACCCGACGCGGCGCTGTCGCTCCTGATCCCCTCGTTCCTGCTGTCCGAGATCGCGCGCGCCTTCGAGATCGGGTTCCTGATCTACCTGCCGTTCCTGATCATCGATCTGGTCGTCGCCGCCATCCTGATGTCCATGGGCATGATGATGGTGCCACCCGCCGTGGTGTCGCTGCCGTTCAAGCTCGCCTTCTTCGTGGTCGCCGACGGATGGACACTGGTATCGAGCGCCCTTGTCCGCAGCTATTTCTGACCGCGCAGCTCCGCCGCATGGCCGCCGTCAGGCGCCGTCGATGAGACCCAGCAGGTACTTTCCGTAATCGTTCTTCCGGTAGCTTTCGCCCGCCGCCTGCAGGGCGGCACGGTCGATCCAGCGCTTCTGGAAGGCAATCTCCTCCAGGCAGCCGACCTGCTGCCCCTGGCGAAGGGTCAGCGTCCGCACGAAGTTCCCGGCATCGAGCAGGCTGCCATGGGTGCCGGTGTCGAGCCAGGCGTAGCCACGCCCCATCTGTTCGACACTGAGACGCCCCTCGTGAAGATACATTTCGAGCAGCGTGGTGATCTCGAGTTCGCCGCGGTCGGAAGGCTTGACCTGCCGCGCCCGTTCCGGTGCGGATCCGTCAAGGAAATAGAGGCCGGTGACGGCGTAGTTTGACGGCGGAACCGCAGGCTTCTCGATGATCTGCTGCGCCCGGCCGTCCGCATCGAATTTCACCACGCCGTAGCGCTCGGGATCCGCGACGCGATAGCCGAACACGGTCCCGCCTTCGGACTTCGCGTCGGCGCTTGCCAGCAATTCCGGCAGGCCATGCCCGAAGAAGATGTTGTCGCCCAGCACCATCGCCGAGGCTGCGCCGTCCAGAAACGTCTCGGCCAGCAGATAGGCCTGCGCCAGCCCATCGGGCGACGGCTGGACGATGTAGTCGAACGAGATCCCCCACTGGCTGCCGTCGCCCAGCGTGCGCTTGAACTGTTCCTGATCGACTGGAGTGGTGATGATCGCGATCTCGCGGATCCCGGCCAGCATCAGAACCGAAATCGGAAAGTAGATCATCGGCTTGTCATAGATCGGGAGAAGCTGCTTCGACACGCCCCGCGTGATCGGGTAAAGCCGCGTACCCGAACCGCCCGCCAGAATGATGCCCTTGCGCTTGCTCATCGTGCCAGCACTCCCAGATCGTCGAGGATGTCGCGAAGGCCCGCCCGCCAGTCGGGACGCGGGACGCCGAACACCGCCTCGGTCCCGGTGCAGTCCAGACGCGAATTGAGTGGCCGCTGCGCCGGGGTCGGATAGGCCGATGTCGGAATCCCGGCAACCTCGCAGCGAAGTCCCGCCTCGCGGAAGATCTCGCGGGCGAGGTCCGCCCAGCTGGCATCCGGCGAGCCGCTGAAATGATAGGTTCCCGACTTCGCCGGAGCGGCCACAAGCTGCGCGGCGATGGACAAGCACGCATCGGCGATGGCCGCTGCCGGTGTCGGCCCGCCGACCTGATCGGCGACGATTGTCAGTCGGTCGCGCTCCGCCCCCAGTCGCAGCATGGTCTTCACGAAATTCTTTCCGTGGCAGGAAACCACCCACGACGTCCGCAGGATGGCGTGCGGACCGCCGGCATCGCGCACCGCCCATTCCCCGGCAAGCTTGCTGCGGCCATAGGCACCAAGCGGTCCGGTCGGCGCATCGACCGGCCAGGGCGCCTCACCCCTGCCGTCGAAGACATAGTCGGTTGAGATCTGCACGAACGGCACTCCGCGGTCGGCCGCCGCCTCGGCGATGGCCCCCGGTGCCGCGGCATTGACCATGAGCGCGGCGTCCTCATCCGTCTCGGCCGCGTCGACCGCGGTGTAGGCGACGGCATTGATCACCGCATCGGCATCGGTTGCGCGCACCAATGCCGCGCAGGCTGCGGGATCGGTGAAGTCGGCCGCCTCGCGGCCGCGGATGTCGAGCCGGATGTCGCCGGCCCGCCGCGCGAGTTCGCGGGCTACCTGTCCGGATTCGCCGAAGACAAGAACCTTCATGCGCCGGTTCCGGTCGCCGCCAATCCGGCGGACCCCAGCCGCTGGCCCACCCCGTCGCGGGCCTGCAGCGCCCGCCACCATGTCTCGTTGTCGAGAAACCACTGCACGGTCCGCTCCAGCCCTTCGTCCAGCGTGACCGACGGACGCCAGCCCAACTCGCTGCGAATCCGGGACGGGTCGATCGCATAGCGCAGGTCATGCCCCGGACGATCGGCAACGAAGGTGATGAGATCGCCGTGCGGCGCGCCCTCGGGGCGCTTGGCGTCGAGGATGGTGCAGATCTTCCGGACGATATCGATGTTCGTCGCCTCGTTCTCGCCGCCGATATTGTAGCTCCGCCCGACCGTGCCGTGTTCGAGTACGCAGAGCAGCGCATCGGCGTGATCCTCGACGTAGAGCCAGTCGCGCACGTTCTCGCCGGTCCCGTAGACGGGAATCGGCTGCCCCGCGACCGCCTTCAGGATCACCACCGGGATCAGCTTCTCGGGAAAATGGAACGGACCGTAATTGTTCGAGCAGTTGGTCAGCACCACCGGCAGGCCGTAGGTTTCATGCCAGGCCCGGACCAGATGGTCCGACCCAGCCTTCGAGGCCGAATAGGGCGAGTTCGGCGCGTAGGGGGTCTCTTCCGTGAACTTGCCGGTCGCGCCCAGCGTGCCGAAGACCTCGTCGGTCGAGATGTGATGGAAGCGGAAGCTTTCGGGCCGGCCTTCGGCCTCCCAGAAGACCCGCGCCGCGTTGAGCATCTCGAAGGTGCCGTTCACGTTGGTCTCGATGAAGGCGCCGGGCGCGTCGATGGAGCGGTCCACATGGCTTTCCGCCGCCAGATGCATCACCGCGTCCGGCCGGTGCGTGGCGAGGATGCGCTTCAGCGCGGCACCGTCCCGGATATCGGCGTGCTCGAACGCATAGAGCGGGCTCGACGCGACCGAAGCGACATTGTCGAGGCAGGCGGCGTAGGTCAGCGCATCGAGATTGACGACCGCGTGGCCCCGCGACACGGCAAGCCGCACCACGGCCGAGCCGATGAACCCGGCACCGCCGGTGACAAGTATCTTCATGGCTCAGCCCTCATAGACGAACGGAGACGAGAAATCCTTCAGCAGCGGCGCCTTGGCATCCTTGTCGGACAGGATTGCGCGGGACAGGTCGATCCCCCAGTCGATGCCGATATCCGGATCGTCGAAGCGTACGGCGCCGTCGCATTCGGGCGCATAGAAATCCGAACACTTGTAGAGCAACTCCGAGTTCGGCTCGAGCACCGCAAACCCGTGCAGGAAGCCCGCAGGGATGAAAAGCTGGTTGCCTGCTTCGGCCGAAAGCTCCACCCCGACCCACCTGCCATAGGACGGAGAGCCCCGCCGAATATCGACGGCGACGTCCAGAACCCGACCTGCGCCCACGCGCACGAGCTTGGCCTGAGCGTGCGGCGGTGCCTGGAAATGCAGCCCCCGGACCACGCCCACCTCGCATGACAGCGAATGGTTGTCCTGTACGAACTCGACGCCGATCCCCAGCGCAGCAAAGGAGTTCCGGTTGTACACCTCGGAAAAGAAACCGCGGGCGTCACCAAACCGCCTGGGCGTCACGACCACGACGCCGGGCAGTTCCGTCTCGCTGATCTCGACCATTGCCCCTCTTACCACGTCACACTGATTACGCCGGATATCTAACCCGCAAGTTGCGGAAGGTCACACAGGAAAATAGACGCAGACGGATGATGGCGGCCGGGAGCTGTGCAGTTCGTACCACGAGGGCCCGAAAACCCGGCGACCTGAGCGGGATTGCCGCGGCGTGACGCTCTGCGCTGGCAATTCACGGATGCCGCGATAATCTGTCCCTCGGGCAGAGGGGCAAGAACTTGGCGCACGAAACCGAACACCCTGAATCCTGGCGGTCGCCGGCAGGCATCCTGCCGCCCTTAATCGCGGCCGTACTCTTCGGCCTCTTTCTTCAGGCGGTGCCGGAGATCAGCGGCGGCGGCACACTGCGGTTCGCGCTGCCCTGGGTGCCGAGCCTCGGCACCGAGCTCGCCTTCCTGATCGACGGCCTCAGCCTGACATTCGCGCTGCTGATCTCGGGCATCGGCGTGCTGGTGATGCTGTTCGCCGCACGCTACATGGCCGGACATCCGCAGCATGGGCGGTTCTCGCTTTATCTCACGTCCTTCATGATGGCGATGCTCGGGCTCGTGCTGGCGGACGACCTGATCAGTCTCTTCGTCTTCTGGGAATTGACCACCCTCACTTCGTATCTGCTGATCGGCTTCACCCACACCTCGGCCGAAGCGCGCCGTGCGGCGCTGCAGGCGCTGCTTGTCACCGGGACCGGAGGTCTGGCGATGCTTGCAGGGTTCCTGGTGATCGGCTCGGTGACAGGCACCACGGAACTGTCGGCGATCCGCGCGCAGGGCGACATCCTGCGCGCGAGCCCGCTCTACCTGCCGATCCTGGTGCTGATCCTGGCCGGGGCCTTCACCAAGTCGGCGCAGGTCCCGTTCCATTTCTGGCTGCCGAACGCGATGGCCGCACCGACGCCCGTCAGCGCGTATCTGCACTCGGCGACAATGGTGAAGGGCGGCGTCTACCTGCTCGCCCGCTTCTGGCCCAGCCTGTCGGGCACCGATGCCTGGTTCTGGTCGCTGATGATAGCGGGCGGCGTGACGACCGTTTTCGCCTCCATTATCTCGATGCGGCAGACCGACCTGAAGCAGACCCTCGCCTATACCACCCTGATGGCGCTTGGCGCTCTGGTGCTGTTCCTGGCGGCCCCCAACCCCTACGCCGTCACCGCGGCGGTGACCTTCCTGGTGATCCATTCGTTCTACAAGGCCGCACTGTTTCTGGTGATCGGCTGCGTCGATCACGCCTGTGGCACGCGGGACGCGCGGCGTCTGGGCGGGCTCTGGCGCGCAATGCCGCTGACCGCGCTGGCGGCGGCGCTGGCGGCGGCCTCGATGGCCGGCCTGCCCCCGTTCCTCGGCTTCATCGGCAAGGAGCTTCTCTACAAGGGCGCCCTCGATACCGGTGTGCCAGAAACCTTCACGGCCTTCATCTTTGCCGCCAGTGCACTGATGTTTGCGGTTGCCGGCATCGTGGCGCTGAAGCCCTTCTGGGGGTCGGCCGCCAACATGCCCGATCTCAACCGGCCCTTGCGCGAGGCACCGTGGCAGATGCTGGCCGGTCCTCTCGTGCTCGGCGCACTCGGGCTGTTTTTCGGATTGCAGCCCGCGCTGCTTCAGCACGTCGTCGTCGATCCCACCGTCGCAGCGGTCAGCGGCATGGCGGATTACGCGAAAGAGCTGCATCTCTGGGCGGGGGTCAATACCGCACTCTATCTGAGCGGCGCGACCTATCTGGTCGGTCTTGTCCTCTACCTCGTCCACGTGCCGCTTCGCAGCGCCCTCGACGGTCTCGGCAAGCGGCTGATGAGCTTCGACAGGCTCTGGGACGGGGTGCTGGCCGGCCTGCGGTCTCTCGCCGGCGGCGTGACGGCGATCCTGCAATCGGGCGACCTGAACCGCTACCTGCTGACGGTCTTCGCGGTGATCGCCGCGGGTCTCGGGCTCACCGCGTTGAGAAGCGGGTTCGATCTCGGGCCGATCAGCTTCGGCGACGTCGAGATCAAGTACATCGCCATCTTCCTGCTCGCGCTTCTCGGGACCGCGCTGGCCGTCGCGACGCGGTCGCGCATCGCTGCGATCGCGGGCCTTGGCGCCGTTGGGATCGGCGTCGCCCTGGTCTTCCTGCTGTTCGGTGCGCCCGACCTGGCCATCACACAGCTTCTGGTCGAGATGCTGGTCGTCGTCCTGTTTGCGGTCGCGGCACTCCGCCTGCCGCTCCTTGACCAAAAGTCGGTGCGCTTTCGCCCGCTTCATGCGGCGCTGGCCACGTTCGTCGGCGGACTGGTGACGGCGATTCTGCTGGCGGCCACGTCCCGCCCGCTCGACCTCCGTCTGACGGAGTTCTTCGAAAAGGCCAGCTATCCCGAGGCGCACGGCCGCAACGTTGTCAACGTCATTCTCGTCGACTTCCGCGCCTTCGACACGTTCGGCGAGATTTCGGTGGTAACGGTCGCAGCCCTTGCCGCAGTCGCGCTCCTGCGTCAGCGCCGAGGGGGAGATCGCACATGAACTCGATCATCCTGTCCACTGGCGCCAAGATCGTCGTGGCCATCCTGCTGGTGTTCTCGGTCTTCATGCTTCTGCGCGGCCACAATGCGCCGGGCGGCGGCTTCATCGGCGGGCTCATCGGGGCCAGCGGCTTCGTCCTCTATACCATCGCCTGCGGCACCACCGAAGCCCGGGTGGCGCTACGCCTGAAGCCCGAGACCATCGCCATCATCGGCCTCGGGATTGCACTTCTCGCCGGTCTCTCCGCCGCCTTCTTCGGCGAGCCGCTCTTTACCGGGCAGTGGCTGATCCTGGGCGGCGGCGAGGATGGCAAGGGGCTGCCGCTCTCCACGGTGCTCGCGTTCGACATCGGCGTCTATCTCGTGGTCATGGGGGCGATCCTCGCGCTCGTCTTTGCCCTGGAAGAGGAGATCTGAGCGGTGGAGGTCCTGCTACCTCTCACGGTCGGCTGCCTTGTCGCCGCTGCGATCTATCTGATGCTCAGCGGCCACCTGCTGCGGTTCCTGTTCGGGCTGACGCTGATCTCGAACGGGATCAACCTGCTGATCTTCGCCTCGGGCCGCCTGTCCGGCGGCCGGCCGCCGCTGGTTCCCGAAGGCGCCAAGGCCCCGCTCGGCGAGGTGGCGAACGCCCTGCCCCAGGCGCTGGTGCTGACCGCGATCGTGATCGGCTTCGGGCTTTTCGCCTTCTCGCTCGTGCTCGCGATGCGCGCCTGGTCCGATCTCGGTACCCTCGACCTGGCCGAAATGCGCGGGGCCGAGACGCAAGCGGACACCGACGCATGAGCTGGTATCTCACTCTTCCCCTCGCCGTGCCCTTTGCGACGGCGGTCCTGGCCTTCCTCTTCCGCGAGAGCGGAGCAGGACGCTGGATCCCGGTTCTCGGCTCGGCGCTCGGCGTCGCGGCATCGGCGCTTCTCTTCGAGAAGGTGCTGACGGACGGCGTGCTTGTCGGCCAGATGGGCGACTGGCCCGCACCGTTCGGGATAACCCTCGCCGCCGACCTGCTATCGGCGGTGATGGTCCTGCTGACCGCGGTGGCGGGACTGGCGGTCACGATCTATTCGCTGGGCGAGGTCGGGCCCGAGCTCCAGCGGCTCGGCTATCATGCCGTGGGCCAGGTGCTTTTGGGCGGTGTCACCGGCGCCTTCCTGACCGGCGATCTCTTCAACCTCTACGTCTGGTACGAGGTGATGCTGATTGCGTCTTTCGGCCTGCTGATCCTGGGCGGGCGTCGGGCGCAGATCGACGGCGCAGTCCGCTACGTCACGCTCAACCTTGTCTCGACGGCGATGTTCCTCTCCGGGATCGGGCTACTCTACGGCGTCACCGGCACGCTCAACATGGCGGATCTGCGCGGCGCGGTGGATGCAAGCCCGCAGCAGGGGCTTCTGACCGTCATCGCGATGTTCTTCCTGATCGCCTTCGGCATGAAGGCGGCGGCCTTTCCGCTCTTCTCATGGCTGCCGGCCTCCTACCACACCCCCGCCTACGGGGTGTCGGCGATCTTCGCGGGTCTCCTGAGCAAGGTCGGCGTCTATTCGCTCTACCGGACCTTCACGCTGATCTTCGACAACGATATCGGCTACACGCACCAGATCCTGTTCTGGCTCGCAGGTCTGACCATGATCACCGGCGTCCTCGGCGCCCTCGCCCAAACCGAGATCCGGCGCATCCTGTCGTTCCAGATCATCAGTTCGATCGGCTTCCTGCTGCTCGGCCTCGGGATCTACACGCCAGCCGCGGTTGCCGGGGCGGTCTTCTACCTGATCCACAATATTCCGGTCAAGGTGACGCTGTTCCTGGCCGCCGGCACCGCCGACCGGCTGACCGGTTCGGCCGAGACGCCGAAAATGGGAGGGCTCTACCGGACGGCGCCGTTCCTGTCGGTCCTGTTCATGATCCCCGCCCTGTCGCTCGCCGGCTTTCCGCCACTGTCAGGCTTCTGGGCGAAGGTGCTTCTGGTCAAGGCGAGTCTCGACGCGCAAGCCTTCGTGATGGCCGGAGTGGCGCTGGCAGTCGGACTGCTCACGCTCTGGTCGATGGCGACGCTCTGGGCCGAGGCGTTCTGGAAGGCACATCCCGAAGACCGCTTTCCGACGCTGGAGGATCTGGGGTCCACCCAGGTGACCTCGATCGTGCCGATCGCCGGACTCGCGCTTGTCACCCTGGCGATCGGGCTTTTCCCCGGACCCGTCATCGCCCTGGCCGACGGGATCGCCGCACAACTCCTCGATCCCGCGGCCTACGTCGCGGCCGTACTCGGAGGCACGCCGTGAACCTCTTTTCGGTCAATCTCGTCCTCGCGCTGGTCTGGACTGCGCTGACCGATTCCTTCACCGTATCGGGCTTCCTGACCGGCTATGCCATCGGACTGGGCGCCCTTTGGCTGACCCAGCCGCTTTACGGAGAGACCGGCAACTACTTCATGCGCAGCGTGCGCATCGTCGAGCTTGCGGTCTACTTCGTCTACGACCTCGTCGTCTCGAGCCTGCGGGTGACATGGGACGTGATCACGCCGCAGGATCTCTCCTGCCCGAAGATCATCGAAGTGCCGTTGCAGGCCGAAAGCGACCTCGAGATTCTGCTGGTCACCAATCTGATCTCGCTGACGCCGGGTACGCTGAGCCTCGACGTCTCGCCAGACCGCAAGACCTTGTTCGTCCATGCCATGTTCGCAGAGCACCCCGAAGAGGTGATCGAGGGACTGCAGGACGGCATGGAATACCACGTACGGAGGGTGTTCACCGCATGACCCCCGACGGCTTCTTCGCATTTTCGCTGCAGATCGGCTTCGTCCTGATCCTCGTCTCGCTGCTTCTGGGCTTTGCCCGCCTCGCACGGGGGCCGACCTTTTCGGATCGTGTCGTCGCGCTCGACATGATGTCCACCTCGGTCGTGGCCTTCTGCGCGGTCGACGCCCTGCAGACCGGCACGCCGGCCTATCTGGACGTGGCCATCGTTCTCGCGCTCATCAACTTCCTCTCCACCCTCGCGCTCGCCCGCTTCGCGGAGCGCGCACTCGACCGGCGCAGGGACCATCCGACGCTTCCGGCCGAGCGGCTGGACCACGTGACCGAGACCCACAGCCCCGAGGGAAGCCCGCCGGAGACCCGCCCATGACCGAGATCATCGCAGGCATCTTCGTGCTTCTGGGCGCGGGCTTCGTCTTCATCGCGGCGCTTGGCGTCTACCGGCTTCCGGACGTCCTGAACCGGATGCACGCTTCGACCAAGGCGGGAACTCTGGGCTGTGCGCTGGCCCTCACGGCGGCGGCAATCCAGTTCGGGTCCACGGCCATCACGGCGAAGGTGATCGCCACAATCCTGTTCCTGATGCTGACCGCACCGATCGCCGCGCACATGATCGGTCGCGCCACCGTGCAGCTGCGCGCGTTCCGCGAAGCCTTGCGCGAGCAGGAGCGTCAGGAGCGGCGGAACTCGTCGTAGAGACGCTGGATGAATTGACCGGCCGGGCGGTTGCGCAGGGGGCCGATGACTGCTCGCATCTCTGCCGGACAGGCGTCCAGCGACGGCAAGTGCCCGCCATAGCCCCGGGCCAGCACCATCGGTGCGCCGGAAGTCGCAAAGGCGAGATCCGCAATCGTCAGGCGCCCGCCGCAAAGAAAGCGTCGCCCGTCGGCAAGCCGTGCGTCGATCTCGTCCCAGGCGGCATGGATCCGGGCAAGCGCCCGGGCGGCGTCCTCCGGTCCCAGTTTCAGCTTCTGG
Organism: Paracoccaceae bacterium; assembly: GCA_020425125.1. Lineage (GTDB taxonomy): Bacteria > Pseudomonadota > Alphaproteobacteria > Rhodobacterales > Rhodobacteraceae > Meridianimarinicoccus. The sequence goes on from JAGQRV010000004.1 coordinate 68,029, forward strand.
AACATGATCCGCCGGACGAGCGGATAGAGAAAGGTCAGAAGAAACTTCTCGGACCTGGGTACGCCGGTGGTGAAGCTCGGCCAGACCAGACGGCGGTGCTGCAGGAAATGGAAATAAGCCCAGTGGACGGTCCCGTCGCCCATGTCCCAGCGCATCCGGTGCTGCAAATCCATGACGTCGGCGCGCAGTTCGGGCTCGGCCTCGGCATCGGGAACCAGCCGCCGTTCGGGCGGCGTTTCGGGATCGAGCCGGGCGACCAGTCCCTCGACCATGACGATCTTCTCGTCGCCCCTGATGAACAGCGGAAACTCCGGCTTCTTCAGCCCGCGCTCCTTGAGTGCGCGGATGTGGAAGATCGGAGCGTGGGGCTCCTCGACATAGTCGATCCCCCAGAGCTGGAGCATCCAGCGCGCCATGTCCACGTCGGTGGAGGGCAGCAGTGTCACCAGGACGGGCCGATCGGTCATCGGCACGACCTAATCGAAAAGGACGGTGAAGTGTTGTGGGAAAGGGGTCCCGCCCGTATCGATCCGACCGGCCGCCCCGTCGGCGCGTCGCAGATTCGGCTGCGCCAGCACCGGCTTCAGGATCGCCGGGATGACCGCGGCATTGATCGCCGCGCCAAAACAGGTGTGCATGCCTGTTCCCCAGATGATGTGATCCTCGAACCGGCGGTTGCCGCGGAAACTTCCCGGCGCGTCGATATCGAAGCGGTCGTACATCGCCGAAAGCGTCGCGGCGAACACGATCTGCCCCTTCTTCACGTGCAGTTCGCGCAGGGTGGATCTGGCAATCACCGTGTTGCGGGTCGCGCGCCGATAGATCACCGGGTTGTGGGGATTGTGGCGCAACGCCTCCCAGACGACGCCGGCCAGCCGGGTATCGTCCCCCGCGCGGGCTGACTTCTGTGCCAGTTCGAGGGCTTCGGGCCGGTCCAGGATCGCATCGAGCGCGAGGCAACTCGCCTTCGAGATCGTCGGAATGGCACCGATCAGCAGGCCGAGAAGGTTGTTGCGGATACCGAGATCGGACATGCCCGGCGTTCCCGCGCTCTGAAGCGCGAGGCACCTGTTCAGCAGATCCGGCGCTTCGGTCGGTGCAGCCTTGCGGCTGGCGATGGCCTCGTCAAGCCAGGTGCGCATGTCGGCCGCATGGCCAAGCGCCTTCGCCTCCAGTGCCGGATCGGCACCGAGATCGCCGAACAGGTACCAGAACATCGTCGTGGTCCAGTCCTGCATCGTCGCCTTGTCCGGACCGCCGGCGCCGAAATAGGTCTCGGTCATGTCCCAGGGGATTTCCAGGGTCAGCTGCGGCGGCAGGTCGAGGCGGCCGAAACTGCCGCCCACGATGTCGTCGGCCAGTGCGGTGGCCCGCGGCAGGACAATCTCCTCGACATCCGGGCGCCGCGCGGCGAGCCGCATGGCCGAAACGTCCCGCGTGTAGTCCCAGCCCGGCTGCATCCCGAGGAAGAAGTTCTCGCCCTCGGTCAGCTTGCGCATCCGCGGCTCGTAGACGACCTCGAAATCAGCGTCGCGGCTAAGCACGTCGAGCACGTCCTCGCGCCGCGTCACGATGACGGTACCGGTATTCTCGTAGGCTTTCACCAGTTGCCGTTTCAGCGAGATGTTCGGCGCAAAGGCACGCAGCACGGCCAGCACCTGCCGCTGTCTCTCCGGCTCCGCCAGGAGCGACCCTGCATTGCCCTTCAGGCCGCCGGGCGCGCGCGCGGCCCGCAGGCCGGCCCCGGCCAGCCGGGTGGCCGAACCGATCCCCTCGGCCCAGGTCAGGATCACCGCCCAGGAGGTAGTCAGAAGATTTGCGAGCGACGACAGCATTGCGGGTCCTCCGGGCGGGCAGTTCAGGTCGGGTCGACGATGCCGATGGCCATCATCTGAAGCGCTGTGAGGGACGGCAGGAAGAAGTAATCACCGCCCCGGCACTCCACGAAGGTCTTGAGACCGCTCATGAAATAGGGCGGCTTCCCGCTCTTCGGGTCGGACGGGATGGTATAGCGCCGGTGCATGTCGTGGTTGCCGACGAGCGGACAGGTCAGGTTGCCCTGGTTGAAGTCGAGCCCATACTGCAGCCATTGCTGCTGCACGAATTCGAACTGCCGGAAGATGCTGGCACCGATGGTCATCATGATGACCCCCTGCTCGGTGTCATCGCGCCGCCCCTCCGGGATCGTCGGGCCGTAGGGCAGGCCGCGGCGCAGCACCCGCCGCCGCTTATTGAGCTGGGAAGTGGCTTTCGGGTTGGCACCTGTGGGACTGTTGAGCGGGTCCAGGTAGTCGCGCGTATTCACCCGGCGCAGGTGCGCGCCGCCGGGGCACTTGTACCCCGCCATGTCGTCGGCATAGCGGAAGTCCGACGCCGCCCGCGACCCGAGATAGTCCCGCTGCGCCAGAAGCGCCTTGATCGGATCGGGATCGTCCATGCCCGTCTCGCTGCGCACCCTGTGCCAGTCTGCGACGGTCGGCGCCACGGACAACGGGACACCGTCGGACCAGCGTCCCACCATCTTGGCTTTCAGGGTTTCCGCCGCCTCGTCTTCACTCACCCCCATCACGCGGGCAAACCGTGCCGCCTCGTCGGCAATGACCGCGTCGAACGTACCCACGTTCTCATGCAGCTTGCGGTAGGTCATGAAGCTGCCATTGCGGCTGAAAGACGGCGGCATCGCGGTCGGCGGGAGTTCCTGACTTTCGTCGGGATAGCCGAGGATGAACTCTCCCGCCGCGATCGGCTGCCAGCCCTTGTCGGCCTGCATCCACTTGCCGCGGCCGATCACCGCGTCCTTTTCGGCCTCCGGTGGGTACTGCCCGTCGAACACCGGATCGCCGATGCCGTCGGTGAAGCCGAAATGCTCGCGCGGGGTCGGCACACGCAGCCCGCCGATTTCGGTGAAGACTGCCGATGCGCCCTGATATTCCTCGTTGCCGGCAGATCCGTTCGCGGCCAGGATTCGGACGCGGTTTCCGAGTTCGCCGCAGATCCCGCGCAGCCAGTCACACTGCGCGTCCAGTTCCGGCGCCGGAATGTCGGAGCCTTCGCCGGCAGCCTGGGCGTTCATCGAAATCCAGACGTGGACATCCTCGCCCTTGCTCTCGCGGTTCTGCTGCCAGATCGGATCCCAGTGCCGGCACCAGGCGCCGACCTCTTCCTCGGTCTTGGTCGGATCGCGGTCGCCCAGGATGAAGGCGCGCGCCTTCATTCCGTCGATGAATTCCTCTGGCATTGTCTTCAATGTGCGGGTCGGCAGGCCGAGCGCGTAAAGACCGAAGAAGGTGAAGCCGATGTTCAGCGTGACCTTGGGCTTGGTGTCGCCCCAATAGGCCGCCGTGGTGACCCGAGGGCGCACCAGTTCGATGAATCGCCGTCCCGCGTCGGCGTCGGCAATGTTGAGGAAGAAATAGCGCGCGAAGGGAAACGAGAACCGCCCATAGGCGCGGGTGATGTTTCCCTGGATATCATCCAGATTGAGGATCCGCGTCATCGTCGCGGCTTTCCCGCCCGTGCTGCTTCCGTCCATCACGACACCAATCCCTTCGCTGCCCGGCTGGAAATCACGCCCGGCGCCTGGCTGGGGGCCATCCGGTTGTCTGGCCTGTGCTGCGCCAGAAACTCGCCGAATGCGCGATGCAGGTCTTCGGGGGACGCGCCCTGGTGATCGACCACGAAATCCGCGAAATTCTGTTGCACATAGAGCGACTTCAGCACAGAGGGCAGGCTGCCGTAGCGCTCGGGCGGCAACGGCTTCTGCCCGTTGGCCAGGACGTAGCGGTAGAGCGCATAGACCACCGCCGCCGTCGCAACGAGGCCGCCGACGATGCCCCAGCCACCCCACCAGCCGACGATGAGGCCCAGAAGCGTGATGATCACCGGAACCGAGACTGCCACGATCATCTCGTTGACCGGAAGGTTCTTCAATTCGGGTGGAGTGATCCAGTAATCGTGGAACGGCATGGTCGTCTCGATCTGGCAGCGCGCCATGTAGCGGGCGAAGCTGTCCGCGTCCGTGACCTCGTCGAAGCCCCAGCAATTGCTGTAGATCGAGCGCAATTCGGGCTCCATCGTCGTCCAGAGCCGGCGGAGATAGGCGTCGCGCACGAGATTCTGGCGTTCCGGGGTCAGGGCCGCCGGCAGATCGTCGCCTTCGTCCATCACGGCATCGATATCGGCCGCGAAAAGCAGGTATGACGAGGTCAGCTTGTCCACCGGCTGCGGAAAGATCGGATCGCCCCCGGAAATCGAGGTCTCGATCGCGTCCCGTGGATTGCGGCCGTTATAGATCACGTCGTCGAGCACCATGAAGCGGCAGAGATGCGTTTGCCGGTTCCGCGCGAAGGGGCTGGTTTCGCCGATGCGTTGGGTCGCCGGCGATTGCAGCGCCGTGGGAAGCAGTGCCAGGATGATCCTGAGCCGCTGCTCGAAGGAGACCGGCTTGCCGGTGACATCGTCCGTCGCACCCAGCCGGATCGGCGTCAGGAACGTCAGAAACAGGTGGCCGGTGTCGAAATTGGGCATCGCCTAATCCTCTCCGTCCCGCTCGTAATCGTAGATCTGCGCCAGGTTGCGGACAGCGTTCCGGCGGTTGATATCGGCCCTCTCGGTGTCGAGACTCGCCACCGGTCCGAATCCGGGATCGCCGAGGCATCCCTGAACGCTGGACATCTGGGCAAGATAGGTTTTCGCGAACTCCTCCGGCGTTTGCGCGCCATGCGCCGCGGCCAGCGCCTCCACCGCGCGGTAGACCCGCATCGCGCACTTCACGTCGCGCTGCGCCGAACCGGGTGTGGCGTTGTAGTAATAGTCGGTCATGACCTGGTTGTAGGTGATGTAGTTCTTGAACGTCGTGACCGGGATCGACTGCGGATACTTGGTCGCCGTGTACCAGAACAGGTTGAGACCGTTCGGTATGCCGTCCGAAAAGGCGTCGATGTACTGGTCCCACGTGCCGTTGAAGTTCGAGCAGAACAGCATGTAGTCGTTCGCGAGGACCTGCTTGCCCTGTCCGAGATCGGGCCATTCGTCTCGCCGGATGATGACCCAGCGCGCGAAATGGATAAGCGAGAGGCCGAGAAGACCGCTCAACGTCTTCGGCAATCCGCGGGCCACCATGAAGAGCAGGCGGTTGGCCCAAGTCAGATACGGCTTGCTCGGCGTCACGACGTTCATCGCGTACGCCTTGCCGGCGATGTTCGACATCCCTCCCCCCCTTCGGCTGTCTTCGTATCGGTGCCTGTAGCGGGACTATACGCGCCGCGGTTGACCTGTCTAAGCCTTTTGCCCCTGCGTCAGAAGAATTGCCGGAATGCCTGACCCTGGCCAGGTCAAGGCGCCGCTTACCAAATCTCAATGCGAAGGCGCGAAGACGGAATCCGGTCGGCAAGAATTGCGACGGGAGCGGGGATGAATCGGCGGAACTTGCGCTGGGTCCGGAAGGGGCCTTTCGGGCTTGCCGTCTGCCTGATCGCGGCAATGGCGACGGTCCGCCCCGCGGCAGCCTTCGCGCCGCCCGGCGGCGATCCGCCGTCGCTCTGTCTCGCGGCCGCGCAACGGGCCTCGCGGGCTACCGGCGTCCCCCTCGAAGTCCTGCAGGCAATCTCGCTCACCGAATCCGGGCGCCGGACCGAAGGGCGCTTCGCGCCATGGCCCTGGACGCTCAACATCGCCGGAAAAGGCTATTTCTTCCAGACCCGCCAGGAGGCATTGGCGCGCGCGCGAAGCACGCTGGCCGGCGGTCAGACGAGCTTTGACCTCGGCTGCTTTCAGGTCAACTTTCGCTGGCACGGCGACGCCTTCGCGTCGCTCGACGACATGCTGGATCCGGACCGGAATGCGCTCTACGCGGCGCGGTTCCTCTCCGGGCTTTACGCCGAGACCGGAAATTGGTCCGCCGCGGCGGGCTATTACCATTCCCGTACGCCTGCACATGCGGACGGCTACCGCCAGATCTTCGACCGCCATCTGGCTCAGCTTGGCGGCGGACCGCTGACCGCAATGGCGCCGAGTCCGTCGGCTCCGGCGCCCGAGATCGCCCGCACCGCAATGCGGATCCGCGAAAACCGCTTCCCGTTCCTGCAAGAGGGCGAGGCGCCGCGGACGATGGGATCTCTCGTGCCGGCAACGGAAGCGCGTGGCGGCCTCCTCGACACCTCCGCCCGCAGCCTGTGGGGGGGCTGATGCTCAAGCTCGATGCGCGGACCCTGTTCCAGCCCACCATCCTCATGGCGCTCGCGCTGATGGCGGTCATCGTGATGATGATCCTGCCGATGCCAGCCTGGGTCCTTGACGTCGGCCTCGCCGGGTCCTTCGCGCTGGCGATCCTGATCTTCACGGTGACCCTCTTCATCGAACGTCCGCTCGATTTCTCGGCCTTCCCGACAATCCTGCTGGCCTCGCTGATGCTGCGGCTTGCGCTCAACGTCTCGTCGACAAAACTGATCATCGGTCAGGGCCATACCGGCACCCGCGCCGCTGGCGGCGTGATCGAAGGATTCGCCCAGTTCGTGATGGGCGGGAGCCTGTTTCTGGGCCTGGTGATCTTCTGCGTGCTGCTGATCGTCAACTTCATGGTGATCACCAAGGGCGCCGCGCGGATGGCCGAGGTCAGTGCGCGCTTCGCCCTGGACGGGATGCCGGGCAAGCAGCTTGCCATCGACAGCGACGTCGCCGCCGGCGCGATCACCCACGAGGAAGCGAAGCAGCGCCGCGCGACCGAGCAGGCCGAGACGACCTTCTTCGGCTCGCTCGACGGCGCGTCGAAATTCGTCAAGGGCGACGCCATCGCCGGTCTGCTGATCACCCTTCTGAACATCGTGATGGGCATCATCATGGGCGTCGCGGTCCACGGCATGCCCTTTGGCCAGGCCGCCGAGACCTATGCGGTTCTGACCGTGGGCGACGGGCTGGTGACCCAGATCCCCGCGGTCATCATCTCGATTGCTTCCGCGCTGCTGCTCGCGCGCGGCGGGTCCACCGGCACCACCGATTTCGCCGTCTTCAGCCAGCTTGGCCGCTATCCTGCCGCCCTCGGCACCGTGGCGCTGCTGCTCGGCCTGTTTGCGCTCGTTCCGGGACTTCCATTCCTGCCCTTCGTCGCCGGCGCCGGCGCGCTGGCCGCGGCCGCCTACTGGGGTTTCCGGCGGCGCAAGAAGATCGCGGACGACGAGGCGCACGCGGCCGCGCTGAAGGCCGCGGAGCCGGCACCGAAACGGTCCATGGGCGACATGCTCGACATCGACGACATCCATGTGGAGTTCGCGCCCGATCTCGTGGACATGGTGCTGGACCCGGCGACCGGCCTCGACGCCCGCATTACCAGCATGCGTACCCATGTCGCCGAAAACTTCGGCCTGATCCTTCCCGAAATGCGCCTGACCGACAACGGCGCGCTGCCCGCCGGGATCTATGCGATCCGTATCCAGGGCGCGGAACGCGTGCGCGACCGGCTGCGCAAGGATCGCGTGCTGGCGCTTCTTCCCGAAGGCGTGGATCCGCCCGCCGAAGGGCTCGACGTGCGCGAGCCGGTCTACGGCGCACCGGCGCGCTGGATCGATCCGCGGCACGAGGAGGCCTTCTCGCTTGCCGGCGCGACCGTCGTCACTCCGTCCGAGGTGCTTGCAACGCATCTCCTGGAGGTGATCAAGGACAATCTGGGCAAGCTGATCACGCTGAAGACACTGCGGCGCCTTCTCGACGAGATGACACGGCTGTCGGACACCACGCGCGCCGACGCCAACAAGCGCCTCCTCGACGAACTCATTCCCGACAAGGTGCCGCAGGATCTGCTTCTGGCCGTGCTGCGGCTCCTGCTTGAAGAGCGGGTCTCGATCCGCAATCTGCCCCTGATCCTCGAAGCGATTGCCGAAGCGCGCCCGTTCCACGGCGCGCCCGAAGCCGTCTGCGAGCATGTGCGCCAGCGGCTCGGCTTCCAGATCATTGCCGGCCTGCGCCGGTCGGACGGGACGCTGCCGCTGATCCAGCTCGCCCCGGAATGGGAAAAGCGGTTCCAATCCCACACGCTGGAACACGACCGCGGCCTGCCCGACGTCGCCCTGCCGCCGGACGAGTTCAACCGCCTGGCCACCGCCATTGCCGACCGCTACGCGCGCGTCGCAGGTCAGAGCGACAGCCCGGCGCTGGTTACCTCGACGCGGCGCCGGCGGTTCCTGAAGACCGTGGTGGCGACACGCGGTCTGCACCTGCCGGTCCTGTCCTTCGAAGAGATCGGACTCGACGCCAAGCCCGCCGTCGTCGGCGTGGTGGCGGCGTGAGCGCGGTCGCCGCCCAGCTTCTCGACATGGCCGGCGGCTGGGCCTGGCTCGGCTGGGTGGTGTTCCTGCGGGTGGCCGCAGCCATGGCGCTGCTGCCGGCCTTCGGTTCGCAAAGCGTGCCGCTTCGGGTGCGACTTGCGCTCGCCTGCGCGTTCGCGGCAGTGGTGGCACCCGCGGTCGCCGACCGGGTCGTGCTGCTGCCGCCGGACTGGCCCGCGCTCCTGCGCTACACCGCGACCGAGACGCTGGCGGGGCTGTCGCTCGGCTTTTCGGCCCGGTTGCTGCTATGGCTTCTCCATGTCGCCGGGACCATGGCGGCGCAGGCGACGTCGCTGGCGCAGCTTCTCGGCGGCGCGACGGCCGAACCGCAGCCCGCCATCGCCGAGATTCTCGTGGTCGCCGGCCTGGCCCTGGCCGCCGCCGCGGGCCTCCACATCCGCGTGGCCCAGGCGTTCATCCTGTCCTATGACACGATGCCTGCTGGGACGGTGCCGCTCGCCGCCGATCTGTCGTCCTGGGCCGTCGGGCGCGTCGCGGCCATGTTCGCGACCGCGTTCACCTATGCCGCGCCGTTCCTGATCGCGTCGCTGATCTACAATCTCGCCCTCGGCGCGATCAACCGGGCCATGCCGCAGCTGATGGTGGCCTTCGTGGGCGCCCCGGCGATCACCGCGGCCGGCTTGGTGATCCTCCTTGTTTCCGCGCCGGTGATCCTGTCTCTCTGGCTGGGGTTGATCGACCTGCGGCTGGCCGATCCGTTCGGGATGGGTCCGTGAGCGGCGAGGGCGACGAGGACGGCGACAAGTCGTTCGAGCCGACCCAGCGGAAGCTCGACGAGGCGCGCAAACGCGGCGAGATCCCGCGCTCGACGGATGTGATCGCGGCGTCGGCCTATGGCGGGCTGCTGCTCACCACCGCAGTCTTCGCGCCGGCCTCGATCGCCACCATCGGCACAGCTCTGACCGTCCTTCTCGATCAGCCCGACCGGCTTGCCCCTCTCGTGCTCGGCGATGGTGGCCGCGCGCTTGCCGGCGGTCTCATGGGGCGGATCGGACTCGGGCTGGTTCCCTGGTTCGCGCTGCCGGCGCTGCTCGCCATCGCGGCGATCATCGCGCAGCGCAGCTTCGTCGTCACCGGCTCCAAGCTCGTCCCGAAGCTGAGCCGAATTTCCCCCCTGTCGAATGCGAAGCAGAAATTCGGTCGCGGCGGCCTGTTCGAATTCGCCAAGAGCTTCGCCAAGCTGTTGGTCTACACCATCGTTCTGGGCGTGTTCGTGACCCGGAAGATGCCAGAAATGGTCGCCGCGGCACGGCTGGACGCCGGACCTGCCGCCGCACTGATGGGGAACATGGCGGTCACCTTCCTGACGCTGGTCCTCGCGGTCGCCCTGCCGATCGGCGCCATCGACCTGTTGTGGCAACGGGCCGAGCACCACCGGCGCCTGATGATGACCCACAAGGAGATGATGGACGAACTGAAGCAGACCGAAGGCGACCCGCACATGAAGCACAAGCGGCGCCAGCGCGGCTACGACATCGCCACGAACCGGATGCTCGCCGATGTGCCGAAGGCCGACGTGGTGGTGGTGAACCCGACCCATTATGCGGTGGCGCTGAAATGGTCGCGGAAGCGCGGAAGTGCGCCCGTCTGCGTCGCGAAGGGCGTGGACGAGGTCGCGGCGCGGATCCGCGAAGCCGCTGCGGTGGCGGGCGTCCCGGTCCACCGCGACCCGCCGACCGCGCGGGCGCTTCATGCCTCGGTCGAGGTCGGACGCGAGATCACCCGCGAGCACTACAAGGCCGTTGCGGCGGCGATCCGCTTTGCCGACCGGATGCGCGCCAAGCGGAAGGGACGGGCCTGACGTGGACCCCCGGCTTCCCCGGCTGGTCCGACTGGCCGAACTGGTCGAGGCGCGCGATACGGCCGCGCTTGCGGAACTTGCGGCCGAAGCCCGCACGATCGAGGCGGAGATTGCCCGGCTGCGGGACACTTCGCCACCGTCGGAGCCCGAGGCCTTCATGCTCGGAGGACACGGCGCGCTGTGGGACAGCTGGCGGCAGCGTGAACTGGCGCGGCTGAACCGGGCGCTGGCCGACCTGCGCGCCCGTCAGGAACCCTTGCGCGAAAAGGCAGCGCGGGCCACGGCACGGGCCCAGGTTCTCAACCGTCTGGCGGGTACGGATCGCGCCTGACGCGCCGCCGCGTCAGACCTGCTGCTTGACGAGATCGACGATCAGCACATCCCGGATCGACGGCCCGACCGATGTCACCGCCGCTTCGAGCAGCGCCTTGCGGAGATCGTCGAGCCGCGCGCTGAGAAGGAAGTTGCCATCGAAACCGCCGGCATTGGCGTGATCGAACAGCACACGCAGGAAGGTATCGCGCAGCTTCGGTTCAAGCGCAAAGACGGCCTCCTGCGAGCCCTCGGTCACTTCCAGACTGAGCGAGACGATGACCGTGGATTCCACCGTCTTCTCGCCCATGATCGGGACAATGAACTGGTTGGGAAGCTTCACGTAGGCCGGGGGCGTCGTCGGCGCAGGCAGCTCCGGCTCTGCGGCCTCGTGCGCAGGTGCGGCACAGTCCACCGCAGCGTCCTCGTGGCTGGTCTGCGCCGCGCTTTCCGGCGCCGGACGCAGCATGAAGCCGGCGCCCGCACCGGCTCCGAGTCCGAGAAGCGCAAGGATGACGGGAAGCAGCTTGCCCATGCGCCGCGCCTCAGAACGGCAGGATGATGTCGGCGATCTGCTGGCCCCAGCGCGGCTGCTGGAAGTCGCTGATCTGGCCACGGCCGCCATACGAAATGCGGGCCGATGCGATCTTGTCGTAGGTGATCTCGTTGTTGCGCGAGATGTCCTCCGGGCGGACGTAGCCCGAAACGAGGAGTTCGCGGAGTTCGTAGTTCACGCGCACTTCCTGGGACCCCTCGATCCGCAAGACCCCGCTCGGCATCAGGTCGGTGACCGTGGCCGCGATGCGGAGCGTCAGTTTCTCCTTGCGCCGGACCGATCCGTCGCCGTCGCTTTCGCTTTTCGATTTGAGTTCCACCGCGTCGGCCATGCTCGCACCTTCCGGCATGTGCTGGTCGATCCGCTGCGGCAGGCCGAGAAGCTCCGGTACCTGCATCCGTTCGTCGGCCGACCGCGACCGCGACGTCGAATTCGAGATCTCGGCCTTTTCGTCGATCTGGATAACGACCGTCAGGATATCGCCGGGATTGCTGGCACGCGGGTCGCCGAGAAGCGAGCTGCTCGAGGCGCTCCAGAGCGACGCCTGGTCGACGACGCGCTGCTTTTCAAGCGTCCGAGGCAGACCTGTCGCCGCCATGGCAAGATGCTCTCGGCTGTTCTCCGATGAGCTGAAGCTCGGCGGCCGGCCGAGATGGTCCAGGCGGCCACAGCCGGAGACGGCAAGGATCAGGGTGGCAGCGGCGATGGCGGTACGCATCTGGAACTCCTCGAACTAGTTCTTGGTCGGAGCGACGTTGACCGTGCCGTCCACCATCACCACGCCGGTGACCGTAGTCCGCGACGCAAGGTTCATTACCCGAATCCGGTCGCCCGGACCGCCTCGGTCGAGCGCCCGCACGTCCGTGGCAATATTGAGGCCGGCATAGCTGTAGTTCAGCGTGACGACCTGGTTCCGGTCGATGATTGCCGGCGCCGCCAGATCCTCGGGACGGACCGGTCGACCAGCATAGATCGTGACGCGGACTTCCTTGCCCACGGCCTGCGCCGGGTCGGTCAGGGCTCCGGGAATGTCTTCGCCATTGAGCGTCAGGTCGTCGGCCTGGATCACCGTCTCGCTTCTCAACAGCCGCGTGGCCACGACCGAATCGGCCTTGGCCGGCACCATTGTCAGCACGACGAGAAGGCAGGGGACGGAAAGCAGGCTTTTCATCGGATCAGCGGATCTGCGAGTTGGTCGCCATCATCTCGTCGGACGCGGTGATCACCTTGGCGTTGAGCTCGTAGGCGCGTTGCGCCTCGATCAGATCGGTCACCTCGCGCACAGCATCTACCGAGGAATCCTCGAGGTATCCCTGGCGCAGCACGCCCAGCCCTTCGGTGCCAGGATCGCCCACGGTCGGAGCGCCTGACGCTTCGGTCTCTTTGAACAGGTTGTTCCCCATCGCTTCGAGGCCACGCTCGTTCGCGAAGGTCGCGAGCGTGAACTGGCCGAGCAGCTCGGCATCGGGACGGTCGGCGAAATAGGCGTAAACTTCGCCATCCGCGTTGATCGACAGGCTGGTCGCATCTTCGGGAATGGTGATATCCGGGACGAGCGGGTAGCCGTCCGACGTCACGATCTGCCCTTCGGCCGACCGCTTCAGCCCGCCGTCGCGGGTATAGGCGGAGTCGCCGCTCGGCAGAGTGACCTCCAGATAGCCCCGGCCTTCGATGGCGAGGTCCAGATCGCCGTTGGTCTGGGTAAGCGAGCCCTGCGCCAGGTTCACCGAGACTGCGACCGATTTCACCCCGAGGCCGAGCTGGACGCCCGTCGGCACGACCGTACCGTCCGAAGCGTTGATCGATCCGGGACGCTGCAATTGCTGATAATGCAGGTCTGCAAACTCTGCCCGCCGCGTGTTGTAGGCGGTGGTGCTCATGTTGGCGAGGTTGTTGGAAATGACCTCGACCCGCATCTGTTGGGCGGTCATGCCGGTGGCTGCGATCTTGAGCGCGCGCATGGGGGCTCTCCTTAGCGTCCGAGAATTTCGATCACGTTGCGGATGCGATCGTTTTCGTGGTCGAGCAGCGATCGCCCGCTTTCGTAGGCCCGCTGGACTTCGATCATGCGGGCGACTTCCAGAACCGGATCGACGTTCGATGCCTCGACGAAGCCCTGCGCCAGAGAGGGCTCTTCGACTGCCTTGGTTCCGCCCGACTCGACCGAAAAGCGCACGTCGCCCGCCCGCGTCATCTGCGTCACGTCATTGGGAACGAAAATCCCGACCTGCCCCAGCAGCCGCCCATCAGCGCTGAGTGTTCCGTCGGATGCGAGATGCACCGTCACCGCGTCGGGTGGAATGAAGATCGGCGCCTGCCCGGCATCAAGAAGCTGCGCCCCGTCGGCCGCAGACAGGTTGCCCTGGGAATCCGGGAAAAAGTGGCCGGCGCGGGTCAGACGGTTGCCCTGGGGCGTCGCAACCATGAAATAGCCGTCGCCTTCGATCGCGAAGTCGAACTGGCCGCCGGTCTGCGTGAGCTGCCCTTGCGTACGGTCCAGCACCCGCGCGCGGGCCGCCGCCATCGACAGGGAAGAATCCGCGTCTTCGAGCTTGCTGACGAATTCAGAGAAGACCAGGCCTTCCTTCTGGTAGCCGTCGGTCGAGACGTTGGCGATGTTGTTGGCAAGGACCTGCATCTCGTTCTGCAGGCCGCTCTGCCGTGTCAGCGTGGCGTAGGTCGCGTTGTCCATGTCAGCCTCCGGCAATCAGAGGGATCAGCGTCTCGGTGAAGAACCCGGTCAGCGTCTTGGTCATGAAATCCATGCTCACCCAGAACACGACGAGGATCGCGATGAGCTTGGGGACGAATGTCAGGGTCATTTCCTGGATCGACGTGAGCGCCTGAAACAGGCCGACGGTCACACCCGCAAGAAGCGCCACCGACAGGATCGGGACCGAGATGACGACGGCGACCCACAGACCCTGCCGAAGCGTGTCGAAGAGGACCGCCTCGGTCATCGTTCAGACCGGCATCCGCAGGATTTCCTGGTAGGCTTCGACCACCTTGTCCCGCACGGTAACGGCGGTCTCAACCGCAAGCTGCGTCTGGGCCAGCGCTTCGACCAGCGTATGCGGATCCGCGCCTTTCACCAGCGTGTCCTGCGCCGCCTTGTCCGTCGCATTGAGCGAAGCGGCAAAATCTCCGGCAAGGTCGCCCGCCAGTTCACCGGCACTCTGGCCCGACGGAACGGCTTCGGTCGCCGGTCGGGCCTTGGCATAGTTCTGCACCGCGTGGGTGAATTTCACGTCCATTCTGGACCTCCTTCTTTCGCTTCGGCTGCAGCGTCAGCGCCGGAGCAGATCGAGCAGCGACGACGACATCTTCCGCGCCTGGTCGAACATCCGCAGATTGGCTTCGTAGCTGCGCTGCGCTTCGCGGGAATCAGCAATCTCGAGGACCGCGTTGACGTTCGATCCCTTGTAGTGGCCGGTCTCGTCGGCCAGCGGACTGCTCGGATCGTAGACCAGCGGCAGATCCGAACGGTCGAGCTGGACCTTTCCGGTACGCACTTCGCCGTCGGAACCGTCGGCCATGAACGGCACCGTCTTCCGCCGGTAGCCGGGCGTATCGGCATTGGCGATATTCTCGGATACATGCCGCAGACGGGTAGCCTGCGCGCGCATGCCGCTGGCTGAAATGTCGAGGCTCTGGAACAGATCGTTCATGGCGGGCTCCTATCGTCCGCGGCCCAGGGCCGTGCGCAGCAGGTCGAGACCGCCGCGATAGGTCGCGAGGGCCAGGTCGTGCTGCTGCCGGATTTCGGCGGATTTGATCATCTCGGTCTCGAGCGACACGGTGTTGCCGTTGGGCGAGGCATCGCCGGCGAGTTCGGCTTCGACAAACGTCGGATCCGTGCCGAACCGCGCATGGGCGACGTGCCCGGGCCGAGTGGTTCTGAGGGTTCCGTCCGGTCCGACCGGCTGAGCGTTCTCATAGGTTTCCGAGAACGGGCTCAGATCGCGGGCGACATAGCCCGGCGTGTCGGCATTGGCGATATTGCGGGCCACGACGGACTGTCTTGACATGGCGTGAGAGGCCAGCGCGGACGCCGTCTTAAAGATTGCTAAACCATTGAACATCGGGGCTTCTCCCTCGACTTTACGCAACCTTGGCTTAACCGCGATTCGTTTAGAAAGGGTTGTCCAGCGCAGACCGGAGACCCCATGTCAGAACCCCGATTCGAAGCCCTCAGCGCGCGCGTAGCCCGCATCGAGCCGAGCTACGCAGTCGGCCGGGTCGCCGGTCTGAACGAAGCGATTCTGCGCGTACAGGGACTTGCCGGACACGCTGCCCTGGGCGATCAGGTCGAGATCCGTCCCTTGGCGCAGGAGCCGATTGCGGGCGAGATCCTGCGCATCGACGCGGTCGGTGCGGATGTCCTGGCCGGCGACGGTCTTGGCGGGGTCGCGCTCGGCGATCTTGTCGCCCTCCGGGGACCGGCGACGCTTGCGCCGGACACGAGTTGGGTGGGACGGGTGATCGACCCGCTCGGCCGGCCGCTCGACGGCCGGCCGCTGATGCCGGGACCGCAAACCCGCAACCTCAAGTCACCGCCGCCGCTTCCGGCGCATCGCCGTGCCATGGGCGCACGGATCGAGGCCGGCTTCGCGGCCTTCAACACGGTCCTGCCGATCGTGCGCGGCCAGCGGATCGGTCTCTTTGCGGGATCCGGCGTGGGAAAGTCGACGCTGATCGGAGGCTTGGCGCGGCGGCTCGACGCAGATGTCGTGGTGATCGCGCTGATTGGCGAGCGCGGCCGCGAAGTCGGCCATTTCGTTCGCGATGTTCTGGGTCCCGAGGGCATGGCGCGCGCCGTCGTTGTGGCAGCGACTTCGGACCAGTCGCCGCTGAACCGGCGGCGATGCGCCTGGAGCGCCATGGCCGTTGCGGAGCACTTCCGCGACCAGGGACAGCACGTGCTGTTGATCGCGGATTCGATCACGCGCTTTGCAGACGCCCATCGCGAGGTCGCGCTTGCCGGGGGTGAGGCGCCGACGATGCAGGGCTATCCGGCGACACTGGCGCACCAGATCATGGCGCTTGCCGAGCGCGCCGGCCCGGGGGCCGGGACGGCGGGCGATATCACCGCCGTCTTCAGCGTTCTTGTCGCGGGTTCCGACATGGACAGCCCGGTGGCCGACATCCTTCGGGGCGTGCTCGACGGTCATGTGGTGCTCGACAGGCGGATCGCGGAGCGCGGCCGCTTCCCCGCCATCGACCTGCTCCGCTCGGTCTCGCGCAGCTTGCCGGCAGCGGCAACCGAAGAGGAAAACCGGCTGATCGCCGACGCGCGCATGCTGCTCGGAGCCTATGACCGGGCCGAACTTATGATACAGTCGGGACTGTACGCCGCGGGCAACGACCCGGTAACCGATCGCGCCATCCGCTGCTATTCTGCGCTCGACGCATTCCTAGCGCGGGTTCAGGACGAGAGCGTCGCCGAGAGTTTCGAAGCTCTGGCGCGATGTCTGGGGGATGCGACGCCGGCCGGGCAGGCTCCTCAGAGCCCGTAGAGCGTGGCCAGAATCGAAGATGACGAAGTTCCGCCGGACAGGATCGAGAGCGCGGGGGAGGTTGCGGTCGGACCGCCGCTTCCGGTTGCTTCTGCCACGATGAGAAAGCGCGTCCGCAGCTTGTCCATGACTTCGGGAGCTGTGAAGTCCCCGACCTCGCCTACTCCGAAAACCTGCTTCGCACGGGTGCGGAACACATCGAGCTGCTTGTCGATGTCGAGACTGCCGAAACTCGAGGGAAGCCCGAGAGCCGTTTCGAAGACTTCGCGCAGCGGTCCGCTCCCCATCACGCCAAACCAGCGCGCATCGTCAGATTTCGTGCGCCCGACGAGCTGAGCGAGCTCGGTCTCCAGGGACAGCGCCAGACGCATCGTCGGATCGACATCGCCGACCGCAACCTCGAAATCGCGGTCGATATAGGCGTTGATGATCTTGTCCGGGAAGTCGCTGAGGCCGGTGCTGGGCACCGAGTAGTCGCCGAAGCCGAAAGCCTTGGACAGTGCCGCATAGCGCGGATCGGTCATGCGGTTTGCCAGGCTGTCGGTTGAGAGGACGCCGCCCTCGAGAATCTTCTGGATGAAGTACTTGTTGGGCAGGTCGTCCTGAAGATTGAAGGCCCCCAGCGCGACCTTGAGCAAAGTCCGGTCGGCAACAAGATCGGCCGCAGTCGTGATATTGCCGATCTTCTCGCGGAAATACTGGGTCTCGCGATCGAGCTGCGTGTTGGCCGCATGCGCTGCCTTCTGCGTCGGCAGCGTCCGGCTCAGAAACTGCCAGCCCGCAACGCCACCCAGCGGCAGGGTGGGCTGGAAGGTCACGTCGGTCTCCGTGCGGCCAGGAGGCGCTCTTCGCGCGGAAGCAGGGAGCGGAGCGACTTGAGCGCTCCGTAGAACTGACGCGCTTCGGTGGCCGTTGTCGCCGCAGACAGGAGGCGCCGGCTGTCGGGGTCCGTCAACACCTGGCTCAATTGCTCGATCCCGCGCAAAAGCTGAAGCCGGGCCTCTTCGGGATCGGCGTCGCCGGAAAGGACGAGTTGCGCGATGTAGCAGACCCGACGGACCGGCGTGTTGACCTCATCGGGATGAATCGCGTCCTTCAGCCTCAGGATATTGGCATTGGGCGTGACGATGTTGAGGCGGCTGCGGCGATCGCCATTTTCGATGACGGCGCCGTTGATCAGGATCCGCTCGTGTGGCCCGAGCTTGAGCACAAGGCCAGTCATGACTGCCCCTCTTGCATGCGCAGTCCCCGCATGATCGCGGAGTTGACCTCGACGAGGACAGCGGTTCCCGCCTCTCCGCGCAGGATGCGGCGGGTTTGCACATCGGTAAATTCGGCAAGATAGAAGAGCCGTGCCCGCAGATCGGCCGGCAGGGCGTTGTCCGAATCCGCGACACTTGTCGCGACATAAGTCCAGAGCCGCCGGTTGTCATGCAGCGCCTCGACGAGTTCCGGGTACGGCACGCCCGGTCGGTCTGCAGCCTTCAGTCTGCGGGTGACCCGGACAAAGGCTTCGTGTTCGGTACTTTGCGGCGTACGTACCGCGGCGTTGACGGGGCTATAGGCCGTTCGGGCCATGTCGAAAGCGTTCACGTCAGGTCCTTCCAATGACCGTTTTGGTTCATTCCGGCACGAGGCCGGTCAAGGATGGGGGCG
Organism: Paracoccaceae bacterium; assembly: GCA_020425125.1. GTDB lineage: Bacteria > Pseudomonadota > Alphaproteobacteria > Rhodobacterales > Rhodobacteraceae > Meridianimarinicoccus. The sequence goes on from JAGQRV010000004.1 coordinate 86,209, forward strand.
CCCCTGAAGGCGCCCCCAGAAGGGCCGGATCACCGGAACAGGGAGAGGATGTTCTGCGGCGCCTGGTTGGCGATCGAAAGCGACTGGATGCCGAGCTGCTGTTGCACCTGAAGCGCCTGCAGGCGTGCCGAGGCTTCTTCCATGTCGGCGTCGACCATCGAGCCGATGCCCGCTTTCATCGCATCGGTCAGCTTCGAGACGAAGTTGGCCTGGATGTCCACCTGCTTGGCTGACGAACCGAACGCCGCGGCCGCGTCGATCGCGGTGTCGGTCAGGTTCTCGATCGTGCCGAGTGCGGTCTGTGCGCCGGCCAGAGTGCTCACATCGAGGCTCTGAAGTGCCGCAAGTGCGCCCGACCCGCTGTTGGTGTAGCTTGCGGAGATCGAGATCGTGCTTGCACCACCATTCGTGAACACGAGGTCGCCCGAGTTGGCGCTGTCGTAGTCGACCGTAAGGTTCGACACGCCAAGCGCCTCGACCTCGGCCTTCAGCGCAACGGCGATCACGTCCTGCGGCGTGGTGGACGCGAGGTCGTTCGCAGTCACCTGATACGACGCAGTCTGGCTGCCGACGCGAATGGTGATCTTGTCACCGGCCGACAGGTTCGAGGCGTCGATCGTCAGGGTGTCGTTGTCCGAACCGCCGCTGACGTCGAGCGACATGGACGCCGCATCACCCGCAGTCGAGGCATAGCCGTTGGCAACCGAAAAGACGCTCTGCGCCACATAGCCGGTGGTCGAGAGATCCTGGCCAGTGACCGTGATGTAGGACGGCGTGACGTTGCCGGCCGAGTCACGGTCGAGCGAGGACAGGATGTCGGTGCTGGATGTGCTGCCGTCGACAAGGTTCAGACCGTTGAACTGCGCCGAACTGACGACCGATGCGATCTGGTCCTTCAGCTTGGTGACATCCGTGTTCAGCTTGGTGCGGTCCACATTGCCGCCGGTTGCGGCGACGATCTTTTCCTTGATCTGACCCAGAAGGTCCGTGATCGTTTCCGCCGCCTGCTGGGCGACCGCAACGGTCGACTGGCCCAGCGCCAGGCTGTCCGAGATCGCACCGAACCCGGTCACATCCGACTCCATGACCTTGGAAATCGCCCAGATGGCCGAGTTGTCCTTGGCGGTGGCAATGCTCTTGCCGGTGGAGATTTCGTTCTGGGTCTTCTCAAGGCCCTTGTTCACCCCTTTCAGGGTCTGCAGCGCGACCATGGCGCTGGTGTTCGTCAGAATGCTGGACATTGGTGTGTCATCCTGTGTTCGGGTGCTTTTGCACCGGGTCTCGTTCGCCGCGCCTGACGACGCGGTGTTCCTTGCCCTTCTGACACCTGCGGATCGGGTCTATCCGCGCCACCCCGAGTTCCGGGATGCAGGCGCACGCTAGACGCGACGCCCCTAAAGGATTGCTAACCCACTCAGGAAAAAACGGAAAATTGTCCGCATCTGCATCCCGTCCTAGAATCGACGGGTAATCCGGCTCGGCTCGAGCGGCGTGGCCCGAACACCCCCCTCATCATAGGTGCCGCGACCGTGGTGCAGGTTCTGCAATTCGGCCACGCGGCGCATCACCGTCCTGAGCCCCTCTGCCGCCGCGAGCAGGAGCGCCTGATTGCGCTCGGCCGCCTTGCGCAACCGCTCCGATGCGTCGACGCCCTTCCCGCTGCGCTGCCTGGAAATCCGGTTGATGAGGTCCGCCTTGCGGTCCGCCAGGAGCTCAAGTTCGGCGAGTTCGCCTGCCAGAAGATGCCGGCGCTCCAGATCGAGAACCGCTTCCAGTTCGTCCATGTCCTGCGCAATCATTTGCATCAATCGCGTGCCTTCAATGACTGGTAGATGACTTCTGCGAGCCCGAGACCACCGGCCTGGGCGATCTTGTCCGCCTGCGCCTCGCGCAGGAATGACGCGAACTGTTCTTCGCCCGGTCCACCACCGAAGCTCTCCGAGGTTTCGCCGACGCCCGAGCACTTCAGCATTTCTGCAAGAAAACTCGCTTCGAGCTTCTCAGCCGCCTGCCGCAGCGCTGCATCCTGATCTGGCGCCTTCAGGGGCCCCTGCCCCGGCACATTCGAACTGACTTGCATGTCCTTGCCCTTCCGCAATTGGGAACGCTGCCTGATCCTTGCCGCCGTCACGGTAAACATCTGGTAAGGCTGATCGTCCAATGTTCGGCACGTCCGCCGTTACGAGGTACCCGATGCAACCCGATCCACTCAGACCCGCGATTCTCGCCGGACCGGCTCCGAAGCCGGCCTCAGCATCCCATGCGGCCGAGCTGGCGGAAACGCGGGAAGACGAGGACGCCTTTGCCGACGAACTCAAGGAAGGCGAAGACGCGAAGCCGGAGTCCAAGCCGGCCAAGAGTGCGGATGACAAAACCGATGAAAGCGGCGCGGAGTCCAAGCAGACAAGGGATAGCCTGGTTACGGCCATGGTATCTGCCGCCATTCAGCCCTCCGCAGCGACACAGACCGTGCCGGAGACGGGTACCGCCGCCGAAGTGACTCGCGCCGCACCCGAAACGGTTCCCGCACCCGCGCCGCCGCTCATGCCCGAACCGGCCGCGGCGGGTGCCGTGCGGGCGCAGGCGAAGACCGCTGCAAACGATCTCGCACAGCCGGCGCCTCAGCAGCCAGCTGAACCCGTGGATGCCGGTACCTCAGCGCAAGAGGAGTCGGCAGAGGTCAAGCCGACCAATACGGCTCCCGCGCTTCCGGCATCCGAGTATGGGAAAGCGGCCGCGTCCGATCAGACCAAAGCCGCGCCGACGGGCACACTCGCCGCGGGGACCGTTCCCACAGAAATCAGGAAGCCCGAGCCACCCCGTCCGGCACCGGCAGCCGCGCAGGCTGCCGCCGCGGACCAGCCCGAACAGCCTCAGAATACCGTACAGACCGCCGCCGCAGCTCAGGACTCCACAGCAAAGCGCCCGGGCGAGAGCCGGTCGGTTGAACCGGCAATACACGGCGCGACGGTCATCGATGATGCGTCCATGCCTCAGACCGGACCGGGAGGCGATGTCCGCGGCACCGCTTCCGTGCATGTCGATCCCGCACGGAGCGACCTTCGCCCTACTGACGCAACTCGCCACGTTCTCGCTCAGGTAGTCGACGGCATCCGCCATAGCAACGATGGCCGCGTCGAAGTCTCGCTCAGTCCCGAGGAACTGGGACGCCTGCGTCTCACGCTTCATGGCAGAGGCGATGGCATGCATGTGACCATTCAGGCAGACCGTCCCGAAACCCAGGATCTCCTGCGCCGCCATATCACACAGCTCCAGCAGGATATCCGCGCCCTCGGCTATTCCGACGTGTCGTTCGATTTCGGCACACGTCAGGAGCGCCCGCAGCTTCCGAGCGCGGACTGGACCGTTCCGAGCGCAGCCGACACCGAAACGGAAACCGGAACCGCGACCGCTCCGGTCACCAGCGGCGCCGTCCGGATGGCGTCGGGCCGCGGGCTCGATCTCAGGCTCTGAAAGGAGACCCCATGTCCATAAGCGCAACCTCCGCCTCCACTGGCACTACCGGATCGATCCAAGCCGCCGCCGATGCCGCGACGAAGAACAGCGCGTCGGCCATCGCGTCGGACTTCGAGACGTTCCTGAAAATGCTGACGACCCAACTTCAAAACCAGGATCCGCTCAATCCGATCGATTCGTCCGACTACGCGGTGCAGCTTGCGACCTTTGCGGGTGTGGAGCAGCAGGTGCAGACCAACGATCTTCTCAAGTCGCTCGGCGCCGGTGGTGCGATGGGCGGGCTGGCACAATATTCCGGGTGGGTCGGAATGGAAGCGCGGGTCGAGGACAAGGTCCAGATCGACGGTGCACCGGTCGAGTTGAACTTCGATCTCCCCGCGGGGACCCAGAAGGCCGAACTGGTCGTCAAGACCACGTCCGGCCTCGAACTCCACCGGCGTGACCTGACCAACGCCACGTCCCCGTATATCTGGGATGGCAAATCGCCGAGCGGGGACGATCTCTTACAGGGCGAATACGATCTGTCGATCGAGACCACGAGCTCATCCGGCGCGACCGATACCATTCCGGTCAGCACCTATTCGAGGGTCAGCGAAGTGCGCAGCAGCGCTGACGGGGCCGAGATCGTGCTGACGAACGGACAGGTGGTGGCCCCGACCGAAATCACGGCCCTGCGAGGAAGCTGACCACGTCAGGCTCACGCTCTGAAGCAACACCCCTCACGCGAGCTAGGTGCGGAGCGGTCCCGAGGCAGATGAGCCGCGACTTGGCGACGCGAAATGACCGGCGCTTCCGGGTCTGCTACGGCCCGCAGACTGGCTGCACGACCTGACGTCCAGCGACAATTCGTACGCCGCGATCGAACGTGTCTGAATGACCGCGCTCTCTCCGCCTTGTCCCATATGGCGAGCGACCCTATGAGGTGGGCCGACGCCCAGCCCCGAGGCGCGGATACCCAGCCCGTGACGCCAGAGTCTTCCGACCCCCTCGCGCCGCCACCCGCCTTGCGCCGACGTCTTGCAACGCTTGACCTCGTGCCTGCTGCGGCCCGCTGGAGCCTTCCCGGAGGCGGTCGCACCAGCCGCGTCTTCATTGCCAGAGGCGCGTATCGGTCCGTTGTGGTCAAGCTCGCCCGACGCCAGCGCGGCGGACCGCATTTCGCCCTCGACCCCGTCGCCGAGTTCCGGACCCTTCGTGATCTTGCGCTGCTCGGGCTCACCCCGGTCCCGCTTGGACATCTCGCATTCGGAATGGATCATTGTCTGGTCTACCGCCATGTCCCGGGCGTGTCCCTTCGCACGGCGTCACCCGATCTGGCACGCGTCCTCGGCGCACTTCATGGCCTGCCGACCGGGCAATGGCCACGCGGCCTGTCCAGACGTCCGACATTTTCGCTCACGCTCCTCGCAAGAGCGCGGTCCCATCTCGCGTCCCAGGGCTGGCCTGAACGGGCGCTCTGCCACGTCCAGTGCCTGGCCGCATCCGAACCGACCGGATCCCCACGGCTCGTCCACGGCGACCCGGTCCCGGCGAACGCACTCGCTGGGCCGACCGGGCTGGTGCTGATCGACTGGGCGTCCGTCCATCTGGGCGACCCGGCGCGCGACCTCGCAATTGCGCTGTCGCCAGCGATGCATACGGTCTACGGCAACGGCCCTCCCGCTCCGGCGACAATCACGGCCTTTCTCGATGCCTGTCCGGACCGATATTTTCCTGACCGGTTCCGGCGTCTTGCCCCGGCATTTCACCTTCAGATGATCGGACATTGCCTCTGGCGCATCGAACGCGGCGCCAAGGAATATTCCGCCGCACTCGCCGCGGAAACCCGGGCGTTGCGCGACGTCCTTCAGGTGCCGGTCAGACAGGCGATCAGATGAGAAGGTGCGCGACCGCTGCTCCGGCAAGCGCCACGGCCGCGCCTGCAAGCGCCCAGACCGTCCGGGTCCAGACCAGCGACTTCGACTCTGGCAGCTTGCCGTGCCCGTGGCGGATCAACGCCTGCTCGACCATCCCCGGCAAGAGCGGCCCGAATCGCGCCATCACCTGCAGGGTCCTTGCCAGATCCCGCGCCAGCGCCTTGGGACCGATATTCTTGGCGATGTAATCCTCGACCACGGGGCGCGCCACGTCCCAGATGTTGATATGCGGATCGAGCGACCGGGCCACGCCCTCGACCACCACCATGGTGCGCTGGAGCAGGATCAGTTCGGTTCGCGTCTCCATCCCGAAGCGCTCGGTCACCTCGAAAAGATAGTTGAGAAGACGCGCCATCGAGATCCGCGTGGCATCCATCCCGAAGATCGGCTCGCCCACGGCTCTCAGCGCGCGCGCGAATTCGTCGATATCGCGGTCGGCCGGCACATAGCCGGCCTCGAAATGGACTTCGGCAACGCGGCGGTAATCGCGACGGATGAAGCCGTAGAGGATCTCGGCATAGACGCGCCGGGTGTAGTCGTCGATCCGCCCCATGATGCCGAAATCCATGGCAACGATATCGCCGTCGGGCGCGACCTTCAGATTGCCCTGATGCATGTCGGCGTGGAAATAGCCGTCTCGCAGCGCCTGGCGCAGGAAGTCCTGCAACACCCGCCGCGCAAGATCGCCGCGGTCGTGCCCGGCCGCGTCAATCGCGGCGAGGTCGCTCATCGCCGCCCCGTCGACCCATTCCAGGGTCATGATCCGGCGCCCCGACAGCATCCAGTGAATCGCCGGGACGCGGAAGCCCTTGTCCCTTGCGGTCGTCGCGGCAAATTCCGCCGCGGCCGACGATTCGAGCCGCAGATCCAGTTCGCCCTTCACCACCCCCTCGAAATGCCGGATCACGTCCATTGGCCTGAGGCGCCGCGAGGATGGCGATAGAATCTCGATCATCGACGCCGCGAGGTAGAAGGCGTCCACGTCCTTGCGGAAAGCACGCTCGATTCTCGGACGCAGCACCTTGACCGCCACCCTTTCGCCGGTTTCCACCAGCCGGGCACAATGCACCTGGGCGATCGAGGCGGCCGCGACCGGCCCCGAGAACTCGGTGAAGACCGTATCCACGTCGAGCCCCAGTTCGCGCGCCACTTCGGCCTTCGCCACTTCGACCGGGAAAGGCGGAAGCTTGTCCTGGAGCACGGACAACTGTGCCGCCAGGTCATCGCCGACAACATCGGGCCGGGTCGACAGGAGCTGTCCGAACTTGATGTAGGCCGGCCCCAGCGCGGTCAGCGCGCGCGTCAGGGGCGGCATCGACGGATCGCCCTTCATTCCCAGCGGCGCAAATGGCCAGCCGAGGATCCGTGCCACCAGACGCAGATGTGCGGGCGCCCCGAATGCGTCGAGAACCACCCGCATCGCGCCGGTACGCTCCAGCGTCGCGCCGGTCCGGACCAGCCGCCAGATGTTGTGAGGTCCGCGCACTCAGAGCTTCCAGCCGGAATGCAGCGCGGCGATGCCCATCGACAGGTTCCGCACCTTCACCATGTCGAAGCCGGCGGCCCGGATCATTGCGGCGAAGCGGTCCTGATCGGGAAACTTGCGAATCGATTCGACGAGATACTGGTAGCTGTCCCGGTCTCCGGCGATCGTCTGGCCCATCGCCGGAATCACGTTGAATGAATATCGGTCATAGACCCATTGAAGTGCCGGATTTGTCATCGTGCTGAATTCCAGCACCATTAGCCGGCCGCCCGGTCGCAGTACCCGGAACGCCTCTGACAGAGCGACCTCGATGCGGGTGACGTTCCGGATCCCGAACGAGATCGTGTAGACGTCGAAGCTCGCGTCGGCGAAAGGCAGCTCCATGGCGTCGCCGACGATCCAGGTCAGGCGATCCGCCATTGCTTCGGCCTCGGCCCTGCGCCGCCCTTCCTCCAGCATCGACGCGGTCATGTCCAGCACCACGGCTTCGGCCTCCGGCGCGCGCCTGAGGAAGCGGAAGGCGACGTCGCCGGTGCCGCCGGCCACGTCCAGAAGCCGCTGGCCCGGGCGCGGCGCCAGCCAGTCCAACATCGCGTCCTTCCACAGCCGGTGAACACCCGCCGACATCACGTCGTTCATCAGGTCGTAGCGCGATGCGACCGAGGTGAAGACACCGTGGACCAGCCCCGCCTTGTCGGCTTCTGGGACCTCGCGATTGCCGAAATGCGTCCGGGACGCGCCGTCGTCGTTCATGGCTTGCCGTTCCTTGTCCTGCCCCCCCTTATAGGCCCGCGCCACGCGTTACAACGCGCCGCGCCGTCCCGCCTTCCGAGCTGCTCGAGGAGCCGCCCAAGATGCCCGAACTCCCCGAGGTCGAAACCGTCCGCCGCGGACTCGCCCCGGTGATGGAGGGGCGCGTGATCCGTCGCGCCGAAGCCCGCCGTCCCGACCTGCGATGGCCGCTGCCGCCCGACATGGCCGCCCGCCTGACCGGCGCGCGCGTCCTAAGCCTCAGGCGACGTTCGAAATATATCCTTGCCGATCTCTCCACTGACGAGACTCTGCTGATCCATCTCGGGATGTCGGGCCGGATCGTGATCGCGATGGGCGCGGCGCGCGCTGTTCCGGGCGGCTTTCACCATGACCACCCGGCGCCGGCCAAGCACGACCATGTTCTTCTCGACCTCGACGGCGGGGCACGGGTCACCTTCAACGATGCCCGACGCTTCGGCGCGATGGACCTGATGGCGACCGCCACTGCGGCGTCCCACCCGCTCCTGGCCGGACTTGGGCCCGAGCCCCTGGGCAATGCCTTCGACGAACCCTATCTGGTTGCCGCGCTGCAGGGACGCCGGACACCGATCAAGGCGGCGCTGCTCGATCAGCGGCTGGTGGCCGGGCTCGGCAACATCTACGTCGCCGAGGCCCTACACCGCGCTGGAATTTCGCCGCAGCGCCTGGCGGGACGGATCTCCGCCAGGCGCGCCGCCACGCTGGTCCCGGCGATCCGTGCCGTGCTGACGGAGGCGATCGACGCGGGCGGCTCGACCCTGCGCGACTACCGCAAGGCCGACGGCGATCTCGGATATTTCCAGCACGCGTTCCGCGTGTACGGCCGGACCGGCGCCCCCTGTCTGCGCCCCGGCTGCGGCGGAACGGTGGCACGGATCGTCCAGTCAGGGCGCTCCAGCTTCTATTGTCCGGCCTGCCAAAGATAGCTTGAACCTCATCCGAGCCCGCTGCTAAGGCGTTGGGCTGGTGCAACAGGAATTGGCTGGACCCGATGGCCTACGAGACGCTGATCGTCGATGTCGAGGACCATGCCGGCCTCATTCGCCTCAACCGCCCCGAGGCAATGAACGCGCTCAACACCCAGTTGATGGGTGAAATGTGCGATGCCTTGCAGATCCTCGAGGCCAACGACCGCGTGCGCTGCATCATCCTCACCGGCTCCGACAAGGTCTTCGCCGCCGGCGCGGATATCGGCGAGATGGCCGAAAAGACCTTCGTCGACGTCTTCCTCTCGGATCATTTCGGCGCGCTGACACATCAGTTCAAATCGTGCCGCAAGCCTCTGATCGCCGCGGTGGCCGGCTACGCCCTTGGTGGCGGATGCGAGCTCGCGATGCTCTGCGACATCGTCATCGCCGCCGATTCCGCACGGTTCGGTCAGCCCGAGATCAGCCTCGGCATCATCCCTGCGCTCGGCGGCACCCAGAGACTGACCCGTGCCATTGGCAAGGCGAAGGCGATGGACATGTTGCTGACCGGTCGGTCGCTGAATGCCGAGGAAGCCGAACGCGCCGGTCTGGTCAGCCGCGTCGTTCCGGCCAAGAAGCTGATGGAAGAGACCCGCAGCGTGGCCCAGAAGGTGGCCGAGAAATCCCGTCTCGCTACCCTCGCAGTCAAGGAAGCGGCCGATGCGAGCTTCGAGACCCCGCTTGCGGACGGGCTGCTGCACGAACGCCGCTTGTTCCATTCCCTTTTCGCCACGGCCGACCGGGCCGAGGGAATGGCCGCATTTCAGGAAAAGCGTGCGCCGCAGTTCCGCGACAAGTGATCCGCTTGCCGCACCGGCCGCACGGCCGGGATTTGTTGCAGCCGGGTGTTGACTTGCCGGCGAGTCGGCCATAGAGGTCCGGCTTCATCGAATTTCACCCCGCAGTTGGGAAGAACCGTCATGGCTAACACGCCCCAGTCCAAGAAGCGCGCCCGCCAGACCGTGCGCCGCAATGCCGTGAACCGGTCGCGCCGGTCCCGGATCCGTACGTTCCTACGCAAGGTGGAGGAAGCGATCGCATCGGGCGACAAGGATGCCGCGTCCGCTGCGCTGCGTCTGGCCCAGCCGGAAATGATGCGGGGAGTGACGAAGGGCGTCCTGCACAAGAACACCGTGGCGCGCAAGATTTCGCGGCTGTCCTCCCGGGTGAAGGCGATCGTCTGACCCTAGGTTCGGTCCTGCACTGATTCCATCCTGACCGACTTTTGACCGAGGGCGCCGCATGCGGCGCCCTTTCCCGTTATGCGGGAATGTCAACCGGCACCCGGAAGTTGACCTGACAATTTTCGCGGCAGTGACGCACGCGATTCATTAACCAATGAAAAGAAAAGAATTAATCTTCTTCACCAGATTCGTTGGCGTTCAATCAATATGTCAATGTGTAAGTTCTGTTGCACCGCGCGAGACCCGATTGCTAGTGTCTCCCTGCGATTCACATCGTCTTTGGGGGACATGAGACACGCACGCGTCACGAGGAATAAGCCGCAGGTGGTTTTGCGGCGAGTTGGAGGTGTTGTTTCGTGACGTTGACCTGCAGTGTGCGCCTGCCGCGTCGAAGGGCAATTCGACGCGCGGGTGGGTTGTAACCGGACCAGGCATCCGGTCGAATCAGCCGTGTCCGATGCAATGCACCCCGCGCGGGACCGTTGATCCCTTGGATCTTCCGGTTCTGAACGCGGATGGGACGGCTTGTCCGGGCCGCGCAGCAGTCGCTGCGCATCTCCATGGGCAATTCCGGTGCATCAACCCGATGGCGTCGTGGACCGACAATTAGGGGCAGCCGCGGCACCAGGCCTGCGGAACATCGACGGACGGCGGGATAATGACGAACGAGATTTGGGGCGAGGTCCAGAGCGCGCTGCTGCAAACAGTGGGCGAGCACAATTACCGGACCTGGATACGCCCTCTCGAATTCGCCGCCTTCGAAGACGGCGTCGCGCATTTCAGCGTGCCGACCAACTTCATCGGCAACTGGGTAAACAGGAACTACGGCGACCAGATCCTGCGGCATCTGCATTCGGCCGGTGCCGAGGTGCGTCGGATCGAGTTCGACGTTCGATTGCCGAACGGCGTGATGGCATCGCAGACCGCGCTCAATGGCGCGAGCGCGGCCAACCAGCCGGTCCCGCCCCGGGCCGCCGGGTCACCGTCACCGGCCAAGAGCCAGGCGGAAGCAGAAGCGGCGACCGCCGCTGAAGTTGGAGATCCGGTCGCGGAATCACTGCCAGGCGGAGCGCTCGACCCGCGCTACACCTTCGATACATTCGTGGTCGGTCCGCCGAACGAGCTGGCCCATGCGGCCGCCCGCCGCGTCGCCGAGGGCGGTCCTGTCGGCTTCAATCCGCTCTTCCTCTACGGGGGTGTCGGCCTCGGCAAGACCCATCTGATGCACGCGATCGCCTGGGAGATGCGGGTCCGCGATCCCGAGAAGCGAATCGTCTATCTGTCTGCCGAGCAGTTCATGTACCGGTTCGTTCAGGCGCTGCGCGACCGCGACATGATGAGCTTCAAGCAGCTCTTCAGGTCGGTCGACGTGCTGATGGTGGATGACGTCCAGTTCATCGCCGGCAAGGATTCAACTCAGGACGAATTCTTCCACACCTTCAATGCGCTGGTGGACCAGCAGAAGCAGATCATCATTTCTGGCGACCGGGCGCCGGGCGAGATGAAGGACATGGAGGAGCGGATCAAGTCGCGGCTCCAGTGTGGCCTTGTGGTCGATCTGCATCCCACCAACTACGAACTGCGCCTCGGCATCCTGCAGCAGAAGGTGGAGCTGTATTCCCGCCAGTATCCCGGGCTGAAGATCGCGCCCGGCGTGCTGGAATTCCTGGCGCACCGGATCTCGACCAACGTCCGGGTTCTGGAAGGCGCGCTGCTGCGGCTTTTCGCGATGGCAAGCCTCGTCGGGCGCGAAATCACGCTCGACATGACCCAGGACTGCCTCGCCGACGTGCTGCGCGTATCGGAACGCAAGGTGACGGTCGAGGAAATCCAGCGCCGGGTGTCCGAGCATTACAACATCCGTCTCAGTGAACTGATCGGCCCGACGCGCGTGCGCACTGTGGCCCGGCCGCGGCAGATGGCGATGTACCTGTGCAAGACGCTGACATCGCGGTCGCTGCCGGAAATCGGTCGGCGCTTCGGCGGCCGTGATCACACCACCATCATGCATGGTGTAAAGAAGATCGAGGAGCTCAAGGCGAAGGACAGCCAGGTCGCCGAGGATCTCGAACTTCTGCGCCGCGCTCTGGAGGCCTGAGCGCGGCCGGCGGGAACTGTCGTCCGGAGAACTGTCGTGGCAAAGCTGGCGGCGTCTGCGGTGGGGGCATTTCCGAACGCCAGGTCGTGACTTCGAACCGGATCCAAACCGCCGCCGGCTGGGGCCGGACCGGCACGCCGCCTGCCAAAGGGGTGCTCCGTCGCGTTCTCCCGGATCAGGACATCGTGCCTCCGTCTGCTCGCAAGACGCCCGCATCCGGGTCGCGTTCATCGAGTGTCCTTTGGTGCCGCTCGACACGTCTTGCGCGGCGGACTTTGCCTCCCGTCTCGTAGTTTCATTCGGATCGCTCCACGGCGGCAGGACCGTGCGACCAGATTCCCGCCTTGCGGGCATCATCCGCGCAGGAAGGGGCTTGTGCGGGGCCGAGAATCGGCTAGCGTCACAGTCCCTTCTGGTCAGAGGATCGGGCGCATGAAACTCAGCATCGAACGGGGGACGCTGCTCAAGGCGGTGTCCCAGGCGCAATCGGTGGTCGAACGCCGCAACACCATCCCGATCCTGTCCAATGTGCTGATCGAGGCCGAGGGCGACAAGGTCCGGTTCCGCGCCACGGATCTCGATATCGAGGTCGTCGACGAGGCCGTCGCCCAGATCCATCAGGCCGGCGCCACGACCGTCAACGCGGTGATGTTCCACGAGATCGCCCGCAAGCTTCCCGACGGCGCGCTGGTCGAACTTGCGACCGACACTGCGTCGAACATGCTCGACGTCACCGCCGGCCGCGCCCATTTCAAGCTCGCCACGCTTCCCAAGGAAGATTTCCCGGTGATGGCCAGCAGCGAATATTCCGCCAATTTCAGCGCACCCGCCCCTGCCTTGCGGCGCCTTTTCGACAAATCGAAATTCGCCATCTCGACCGAGGAGACACGTTATTATCTGAACGGCGTCTATCTCCACGTAGCCGATGCCGGCGGCGGCAACATGGTGCTGCGCTGCGTGGCAACCGACGGTCACCGCCTTGCCCGCATCGACGCGCCGCTGCCCGAGGGGGCCGAGAACATGCCCGGCGTGATCGTTCCGCGCAAGACGGTCGGCGAGCTTCGGAAGCTCCTCGATGATGACGAGACCAAGATTGCCGTTTCGGTGTCCGAGACCAAGATCCGCTTCGCGGCGCCGGGCCTGACGCTGACATCGAAGGTCATCGACGGCACCTTCCCGGATTACAGCCGGGTGATCCCGACGCAGAATTCCCGCAAGCTCGAAGTCGATGCCGCGGACTTTGCCAAGGCAGTCGACCGTGTGGCGACCGTCTCTTCCGAACGCTCCCGTGCGGTCAAGATGCTCCTCGACGAGGACCGCCTGACCCTCTGCGTCAATGCCCCGGACAGCGGCGCGGCGGAAGAGGAACTGGCGGTCGCCTACGGCGACGAGCACCTGGAAATCGGCTTCAACGCCAAGTACCTCCTGGAGATCGCGAGCCAGGTCGACCGCGAGAATGCGGTGTTCCTGTTCAACTCGGCCGGCGACCCGACGCTGATGCGCGAGGGCACCGACGACAGTGCCGTCTATGTCGTCATGCCGATGCGGGTGTAGACAGATCCGGCCCGGTACATCCGGGCAGGTCATTGCGGCGCTCCGCCAGGCGAGCCGGTGTCATTCTGCACCTGCACGACCAGAATTTGACGAATCGGCGCGGCAGGCGCACCTTTATGACTGGCCGGCCTCTGGAGACCGACCACATACAGACCCCGTATCGGGGCCTTCGGACCCACCGGAGCCTATTGCGACACGCGGTCCGATGCAGAGGGACCCCGCCAGAAGGCGGGGTCTTTCCGTTTCCTCGGCGTGCCGTTCCCCCTGCATTTCCGGTGGCGGGTCGGTCCTGACGGCGCTACCCCAACCTGCATGCATCTTGCCCTCACCCGACTGGACCTTTCGCACTTCCGCTCGCACCGCCGGACTGTGCTCGAGTTCGACGGCCGGCCGGTCGCGATCCACGGGCCCAACGGCGCCGGCAAGACCAATCTGATCGAGGCCGTGTCGCTGCTTTCTCCCGGGCGCGGGCTTCGCCGGGCGGTCGCTGCCGATCTCGCGCGGCGGCAGGAAGCCCTCGGCTGGCGCATCGGCGCCGTGCTCGACGGCGACGGACCCCCGCGCGAGATCGACCTTCGTGCGGAGTCGGGACAACCCCGCGCGCTCAGAATCGACGGCAAGGCGGCAACCCAGACCGCGCTGGGGCGCCTCATCCGCATCCTGTGGCTGGTGCCGGCGATGGACCGTCTCTGGACCGAAGCGGCCGACGGCCGGCGCCGTTTCCTCGACCGGATTGCACTCAGCTTCGCCCCGGACCATGCCGAGGCGTCGCTCAGCTACGATCGCGCCCTGCGCGAACGCAACCGCCTTCTGCGCGATGACATCCATGACTCGCGCTGGCTCGACGCGCTGGAAGCGCGCATGGGCGTGTCAGGCGCGGCGATCACACATAACCGGCGGACCGCGCTTGACCGCATCGCGGCCGCCCAGGACGGGGCCGCGACGGCCTTCCCGGCCGCCGGGCTGTCGCTGGTTCAGGCTGACGACGCGCACGCGGAAGATGCTGACGCCTTGCGCGCGGCCCTCGCACGCGGCCGCGCCGCCGATTTCCGCGCCGGGCGCAGCCTGATCGGTCCGCACCGCGCCGATCTGGACGCGGTCTATGCCGCGAAGGGGATCGCAGCGGCGCAATGTTCGACCGGCGAGCAGAAGGCGTTGCTAATTTCGCTCGTACTCGCCAATGCGCGCGCGCTGGCCGAGGATTTGGGCGCGCCACCGATCCTTCTGCTCGATGAAGTGGCCGCCCATCTCGACACAGACCGCCGCGCCGCGCTCTTCGATGAAATCGTCGCCCTCGGTGCGCAGGCGCTTCTGACAGGGACCGGACCCGAGTTGTTCGACGATTTCGGCGCACGCGCCCAGTACCTTTCGGTAACGGAGACGGGGGGAGAGAGCGAGGTAACTCCGACTGTGTTACCGCCCACCTGACTGACCGGCGTTCCGCCCGTCAGTCCACACCCACGGCGGATCGAGTCCGGCCGAAGTCCACCGGATCGACCGGCACCACCCGGCCCACCAATCGGATACACGTCCACCCCGAACCAGAAGGATCTCGCCGATGAAGGCGCAGCGCATCACCCTCATCACCCTCGGTGTCGACGATCTCGACCGCGCCAAGGCATTCTACGCGGCTCTTGGATGGGAGCCAAGCGAAGCCACCGAAGGTGTCGCCTTCTATCGGATGGGCGGCTTCGCGCTCGGTCTCTTCGGACGGGCCGATCTGGCCAAGGATCAGGGACGGCCGGACGCCACTCTCGGCACAGGTGCGGTGACGCTGGCGCAGAACTTTCCCGACAGGAAAGCCGTCGACGCAGCCTTCGACCGCGCCATCGCCGCAGGTGCCACTCCACTGAAGCGGCCCGAGCCGGTCTTCTGGGGCGGCTATTCGGGCTATTTCGCCGATCCGGACGGCCATGTCTGGGAACTTGCTCACAATCCGTTCTGGCCGCTCGACGACGACGGCTGGCTGGCGGGCTGACGCGACCCGTCCATCGGGAACGCCGGCGCAGGGATACCGGTCGGAGCCTCTTGCCGTGTGCATGCGGGGGGCCTAATGCGCGCGAATGACCGTCTCCATCGCCGATCTCGCCCTCTATGCAGCCGCGCTGCTCGCGCTCTTCCTGACCCCGGGTCCGGTCTGGCTGGCCCTTCTCGCCCGGGCGATCTCGGGCGGCTTCGCCGCGGCCTGGCCGCTCGCCTTCGGGGTCGTTGTCGGCGATATCCTCTGGCCCCTCCTCGCGATCCTCGGCGTGAGCTGGATCACCTCGGAAGTCCACGGCCTGTTGCTTGGCCTGCGGCTGCTCGGCGCGGCGATCTTCCTCTGGCTCGGCTGGTCGCTGATCGCCCATGCCGATCGCCCCATCGCCGCTGACAGCCGCCTGACCCGACCGGGCGCGCTGGCCGGCTTCCTGGCCGGCGTGGCGGCCATCCTCGGCAATCCGAAGGCGATCCTTTTCTACATGGGCGTGTTGCCGGGGTTCTTCGACCTGACCCGGGTGACGTCCCGCGACATCGCCGCGATCGTCGCCCTCTCTGCCGCCGTTCCGCTTTTCGGGAACCTCGTGCTGGCCGCCTCGGTCGGCCGTCTTCGGGTCCTTTTCGGCTCGCCCCGGGCGCGGGCACGGATGAACCGGACGGCCGGCTCCATGCTGATTGCTGTCGGCCTGCTGATCCCCTTCGTCTGACGTGGTTTTCCGGCCCGGAGGCGTGACATTGCCGCCCCCGCCGTCTATAAGCCGCATACAAGATAAAGGACTGATCCGAATGGCCGAACCGCTTTCGTCCCCGACCGATTACGGTGCCGATTCAATCAAGGTTCTCAAAGGTCTGGAAGCGGTCCGCAAACGTCCCGGAATGTATATCGGCGACACGGACGACGGATCCGGCCTGCACCACATGGTGTATGAGGTCGTCGACAACGGTATCGACGAGGCGCTCGCCGGCCATGCCACCCGCGTCGAGGTCAAGATCCACGCGGACAACTCGGTTTCGGTGACCGACAACGGCCGCGGCATCCCGGTCGGCATCCACGAGGGCGAAGGCGTCTCGGCGGCCGAGGTGATCA
>JAGQRV010000004.1:102776-103991 GCA_020425125.1 Paracoccaceae bacterium
GAACTCCTACAAGGTCTCGGGCGGTCTGCACGGTGTCGGCGTCTCCGTGGTGAACGCACTCTCGGACTGGCTGGAACTGACGGTCTGGCGCGACGGCAAGCAGCACTTCGCCCGATTCGAGACCGGCGAAACTGTCGAACATCTGCGAGTTGTTGCCGACACTCCGGGCCGGACCGGCACATCCGTACGCTTCCTCGCCTCGGACCGCACCTTCTCGAACCTGGACTACAGCTTCAAGACGCTGGAAAACCGGCTGCGCGAACTCGCCTTCCTCAATTCCGGTGTCCGCATCATCCTCGAGGACGAGCGTCCGGCAGAGCCGCTGCGGACCGAGCTGCATTACGATGGCGGGGTGCGCGAATTCGTGCGCTGGCTCGACCGATCGAAGACACCCCTGATCCCCGAGCCCATCTTCATCACCGGAGAACGGGACGGCATCGGGATCGAGACCGCGCTGTGGTGGAATGACGGCTACAACGAGATGATGCTGCCGTTCACCAACAACATTCCCCAACGCGACGGCGGCACCCATCTGGCGGGCTTCCGCGGCGCGCTGACCCGCACGATCAACGCCTATGCCAATTCCTCGGGCCTGGCCCGGCGCGAGAAGGTCACGTTCAGCGGGGACGACGCCCGCGAAGGGTTGACCTGCGTGCTGTCGGTCAAGGTGCCGGATCCGAAATTCTCCAGCCAGACCAAGGACAAGCTGGTTTCGTCGGAAGTCCGCCCCGCTGTCGAGGGACTGCTGAACGAGAAGATCGCGGAATGGTTCGAGGAGCACCCGAACGAGGCGCGCACGATCGTCGGCAAGATCGTCGAGGCGGCGCTGGCCCGCGAGGCCGCCCGCCGGGCCCGCGAACTGACCCGGAAGAAATCGGCACTCGACATTGCCTCGCTTCCCGGCAAGCTCGCCGATTGCCAGGCCCGCGATCCGGCCGACCGCGAACTCTTCCTCGTCGAGGGAGACAGTGCCGGCGGCTCGGCCAAGCAGGGCCGTGCGCGGGCCAACCAGGCGGTGCTGCCGCTTCGGGGCAAGATCCTGAACGTGGAGCGCGCCCGCTTCGACCGGATGCTGTCGAGCCAGGAGATCGGCACCCTGATCACCGCGCTCGGCACCGGCATCGGCCGGGACGAATTCGATATCGAGAAGCTGCGCTACCACAAGATCGTCATCATGACCGATGCGGATGTGGACGGCGCCCATATCCGCACGCT
>JAGQRV010000047.1:0-7983 GCA_020425125.1 Paracoccaceae bacterium
TGATCTTGCGCCCGGTCAGCCCGGCATCCCCGTCGGGGCCGCCGATGACGAAACGCCCGGTCGGGTTCACGATCAGCTTGGCGTCCGCGACGCCCTCCCAGCCCTCGGGCATGGCGCGGGCGACATAGGGCCTCACCAGTTCGCGCACGTCGTCGGTCGACAGCTTCTCGAGATGCTGGGTCGAAACGACAACGGTATCCACCGCGACCGGCTTGCCGCCCTCGTAACGCAGCGTCACCTGGCTTTTCGCGTCCGGACCGAACCCCGGCTGGGCGCCGGATTTCCGGTCTTCGGCCATCAGCCGCAGGATGCGGTGCGCGACCAGGATCGGCATCGGCATCAGTTCGGGCGTCTCGTTGCAGGCGTAGCCGAACATGATGCCCTGGTCGCCCGCGCCTTCCTCGCCCTTGGCGCCCTCATCCACGCCCTGGGCGATGTCGGCGGATTGCTCGTGCAGCAGGTTCTCGACCGTGCATGTCTTCCAGGAGAAGCCCCTCTGCTCGTAGCCGATCTCGCGGACCGCGTTGCGCGCGATTTCCTCGACCCGCTGGCGCACCGAATTGGGACCGCGGACCTCGCCGGCGATCACCACGCGGTCCGTGGTGGCCAGCGTCTCGCATGCGACGCGCGAATGCGGGTCTTCGGCAAGGAATGCATCGAGCACGGAATCCGAAATGCGGTCGCAAACCTTGTCGGGATGACCTTCGGACACCGATTCACTGGTAAAAAGCCAACTTCTCATGCTCATCTCTCGTCTCCTTGAAATTCTGGTCCGGCCAGCCGGTCCGGGTCACTCGGCGGCCTGGGGTTGCGGGTTGCGTCGGGGATCGTAGGCGAGGTTCGGCGCCAGCCAGCGCTCGACCTCGGCCATGTCCATCCCCTTGCGGTGCGAATAGTCGGCAACCTGATCGGCGCCGATCCGGCCGATGCCGAAATAGGACGCCTCGGGATGCGCAAAGTAGAGCCCGGAAACGGCCGAGGCCGGCCACATGGCACAACTTTCGGTCAGTTGCAGTCCGGCATGAGTTTCCGCCTGCAGAAGATTGAAAAGGCGTCGTTTCTCTGTGTGGTCCGGGCTGGCTGGATAGCCTGCGGCCGGACGGATGCCGCGATAGCGCTCCGCGATGAGATCGGCGTTGCTCAGGGTCTCGCCTGCGGCATAGCCCCAGAGCGACCGTCGCACCCGTGCGTGAAGCGCCTCGGCGAAGGCCTCGGCCAGCCGGTCGCCCAGAGCCTGGGCCAGGATCGCATCGTAATCGTTGCCCGCAGCCTTGAACCGCTCGGCGATAGCGTGAATCTCTGCGCCGGCGTTCACCGCGAAGCCTCCGATCCAGTCGGGAATGCCCGTGGGCGCGACGAAATCGACAAGACTGAGGTTCGGCCGATCCTTGGACTTCGACCCCTGCTGGCGCAGCATCGGAAAGCGGGTCGTCTCCGCCCTCCGCTCCTCGTCCTCCCAGATCACCACGTCGTCGCCATCGCGGTTTGCCGGCCAGAGGCCGACGACTCCGCGCGGCGTGTACCAGGTCTCGGCGATGATCCGGTCCAGCATCCGCAAGGCGTTCTCATGGAGTTCTCGCGCCGCCGGTCCCATCTGCGGGTGATCGAGGATCTCGGGGAAGTTGCCGCGCATCTCCCAGGTCCAGAAGAAGGGCGACCAGTCGATATACGGCACCAGATCGGCAACGGCCATGTCGTCGATCACGGTCAGGCCCGGCGTCTGCGGCGCCGGGGGCAGATAGGTGTCGAAGCCGCCATCAAAGGCATTGGCCCGCGCATCCGCCAACGGCACGGTCGGTCTTTCGCCCGCATCGCGGCCGCTTCGCAGCTTTTCCTGCGCGTCCCGGTTGTCGCTCAGATAGGCGACCGATCGAGCCGGGCTCAGTAGGCTGGAAACCACGCCGACGGCTTTGGACGCGTCGTCCACATGCACGACGCCATGGTCGTATTCCGGCGCGATCCGGAGCGCGGTGTGCTTCTTCGACGTCGTCGCGCCGCCGATCAATAGCGGCAGCGTGAAGCCCTGCCGGGTCATTTCCGACGCGACCTCGACCATGCGGTCGAGCGACGGCGTGATCAGCCCGGACAGCCCGACCACATCCGCCTTTTCCTCGCGGGCGCGGTTCAGGATCTCCTCGGCAGGCACCATGACGCCCAGATCCACCACGTCGTAGTTGTTGCACTGCAGCACGACGCCGACGATGTTCTTGCCGATGTCGTGCACATCGCCCTTGACCGTCGCCATCACGATCTTGCCCTTGGCGGACCTGTCGCCCGACCGCGCCTTCTCTTCCTCCATGAAGGGGATCAGGTGGCCCACCGCGGTCTTCATCACACGCGCCGATTTCACCACCTGCGGCAGGAACATCTTACCCTCGCCGAAGAGGTCGCCGACGACGTTCATCCCGTCCATCAGCGGGCCTTCGATCACGTCGAGCGGCCGGGCGGATTTCAGCCGGCATTCCTCGGTGTCGTCGACGATGAAATCGGTTATCCCGTGCACCAGCGCGTGGCGCAGCCGCTCCTCTACCGGAGCCTCGCGCCATTTCGGGTCGGCCTTCTTCTGCGCCTCGCCCGCACCGCGATAGGTGTCGGCGACCGCCAGCAACCGGTCGGTGGCATCCGGGCGGCGGTTCAGCAGCACATCCTCGACGCGCTCCCTGAGTTCGGCAGGAATGTCGTCATAGACGGTGATCTGACCCGCATTGACGATCCCCATGTCCATGCCGAGCGGAATGGCATGGTAGAGGAACGCCGAATGCATCGCCTCGCGCACGGCGTCGTTGCCGCGGAACGAGAACGAGACATTGGAGAGGCCGCCCGACACATGCACATCGGGCATCGCCGCCTTGATCATCCGCGTCGCATCAAAGAACGCGACCGCGTAGTCGTTATGGGCCTCGATCCCCGTGGCGACCGCGAAGATGTTCGGGTCGAAGATGATGTCCCACGGATCGAAGCCGGCCCTGGTCGTCAGCAGGTCAAAGGACCGCTTGCAGATCTCGAACTTGTGCTGCGCGGTTTCGGCCTGGCCGCCCTCGTCGAATGCCATGACGACGACCGCGGCCCCGTGACGGCGGACGATCCGCGCCTGCTCCAGGAACGGCGCCTCGCCCTCCTTCAGCGAGATCGAATTGACCACCGACCGCCCCTGAACGCATTTGAGTCCGGCCTCGATGACCTCGAACTTGGAACTGTCGATCATCACCGGCACGCGGGAGATGTCGGGCTCGGACGCGATCAGGTTCAGGAACCGCGTCATCGCCGCGACGCTGTCCAGGAGGCCCTCGTCCATGTTCACGTCGATGATCTGCGCGCCGTTCTCGACCTGCTGGCGCGCCACGTCGAGCGCCCCGGCGTAATCACCCGCCATGATCAGCTTCTTGAATTTCGCCGATCCAGTGACATTGGTGCGCTCGCCAATATTGATGAAGCGACTGACCTGGCTCATGCGACGGCGCCCTCGGTATTGTCGGCACCGGCCATTTCGAACATCTCCAGACCCGACAGCCTCAGGTGGCGCACCTGTGCGGGCACCTTCCGCGGCGCCTTGCCTTCGACCGCGCGGGCGATGGCCGCGATATGGTCCGGCGTCGTGCCGCAGCAACCGCCCACGATATTCACGAGGCCCGCATCCGCCCATTCGCCCAGGTGCCGGGCGGTCTGCTCCGGGGTCTCGTCATACCCGCCCATTTCATTCGGCAGGCCGGCATTGGGATAGGCGCTGATCCGCGTATCGGCGATTCCCGAAAGCGTCCTGATATGGGCGCGCATCTCCGCCGCGCCGAGGGCACAGTTGAGCCCCACCGAGAACGGCTTGGCGTGGCAGACCGAGACCCAGAAGGCCTCGGGCGTCTGTCCGGTCAGCGTTCGCCCGGACCGGTCGGTGATCGTCCCCGAGATCATCACCGGCGGAACGGCGACGCCGTCATCCCGAAGCGCAGCAATGGCATAGAGCGCGGCCTTCGCGTTCAGCGTGTCGAAAATCGTCTCGACCAGCAGCATGTCGCAGCCGCCGTCGATCAGGCCCCGCGCCGCTTCGCCATAGGCATCGGCCAGCTGGTCGAAGGTCACGCCGCGATGGCCCGGATCGTTCACGTCCGGGCTGATCGACGCGGTCTGGTTCGTCGGCCCAATCCCGCCTGCCACCCAGATCCGGCGCCCCCCGCCCATCTTTTCAATAGCTTCCCTGGCGACCCTCACGGATGCCACATTCATCTCGTAGGAGAGGTCTTCCATGCCGTAATCGGCCTGACTGATCCGGTTGGCACCGAACGTATTGGTCGATAGAATGTCCGCACCGGCCGCAAGGAATGCCCCATGGATATCGCGGATCATCTCGGGCTGGGTGAGGCTCAACAACTCGTTGTTGCCGGCCACGTCGCGGGGATGATCGGCGAAGCGTGCGCCCCGATACGTTGACTCGTCGGGCTTGTGGGTCTGGATCATCGTGCCCATTGCGCCATCGAGCACCAGAATGCGCTTCGCGGCCTCGGCCTCGAAATCGGTCGCTGCGGTCATCAGTTTCCCTGGCTCAACACACTCGCCTCCCCCCGCAGGCGCGGGAAAAGCTTCTGCTGCAATACAGCATCCCGGACCCGCCTGCCAGCGCCGGGATGAAGTTTGATTTACGCGCGGTCAGATCACCCGTCATGCGGGTATCCGGAGCATGTGGGCAATCAATGACAGGCCGCATCATGCCGCCCGGACGGTATCGCCTGGCCGGGATCAATGAGGAACAGCGTTTCACCAGGCATGATTGCCGGCTCGACGTCGGCCACGCGGACGCTTGATACATCCCCCTTGTCACGACTCAGCCCGCGCCGGACGGCTTGAATTCTGCGCGGTATTTCGGCTGAAGACTTCCTTTCAACATGCGGTTATTATGTATTTCTTATCGACCGCATCATGACCAATTGCGTCGGGCGTTCCGCATGCGCGTCCAATCTGGGGCGCGAATTTGAGGGAATCGCTCCGGGTGTTCGACCTGCCAGCCCGTTTTCGGCGCGCGCCTGAATGCGACCTCTGGCCGCCGTCAGCGGCATTCGTCGCGCAAGGCTTGCCGCATGCCCGGCCCTGCGCTAGCAGTTAGGAGCGCGACGGGAGAATCCGGGGGATCCCGGTGCCGAAGGAGCAACCGCCCCGGTAAACTCTCAGGCTAACGGACCGCCGCGTGACCGACACTCTGGAGAGAGACGCGACCGCGTCCGCCGAAGGGATAACGATCTCAGGCGCAAGGGACAGAGGGGGCATCATCGGCGGCTCGCGCCGCCTGCATGGATGCCGGCTGACAGCGAGACCACCGGCAAGACGGGAGACGGAGCCGCCATGGCCGACCTGATGCATACGCCGCTCTTTGGCCTGCATGGCGAATTGGGCGCCAAGATGACCGCTTTTGCCGGCTATGACATGCCGGTCCAGTACCCGATGGGGGTCCTGAAGGAGCATCTTCATTGCCGCGCTGCCGCGGGACTCTTCGACGTGAGCCATATGGGCCAGGTCATCGTGAGCCCGCTCAAGGGCGACGCGCACGATGCGGCCCGCGCGCTCGAAACGCTCGTACCGGCCGACATTCTCGGGCTTGCCGAGGGGCGGCAGCGCTATGGCCTCTTCACCAACGATACCGGCGGCATCCTTGACGACCTGATGATCGCCAATCGCGGCGATCATCTGTTCCTGGTGGTGAATGCCGCCTGCAAGGCGCAGGATATCGCCCACCTGACGGACGGACTCGCCGGAAGCTGCACCGTCACACCGATCGAGGACCGGGCACTGGTGGCGCTACAGGGGCCTGATGCCGAAGCCGCGCTTTGCGGCATTGCCCCGATCGCAGCCGACATGGCCTTCATGGATGTGGCCGTGACCGACTCGGCCTTCGGCACGCTCTGGATCTCGCGCTCTGGCTATACTGGCGAGGACGGGTTCGAAATCTCGGTCCCGAACTCCCATGCGGTGGAGTTCGCCCGCGCGCTTCTCGCTCATGCTTCCGTCGTGCCGATCGGGCTTGGCGCCCGCGACAGCCTCAGGCTGGAAGCAGGTCTCTGTCTCTATGGCGCGGATCTCGACACCGCGACGTCGCCGATCGAGGCCGATCTCGCCTGGTCGATCCAGAAGGCGCGGCGCACCGGAGGCGCCCGTGCGGGCGGCTTCCCCGGCGCCGAGCGGATCCTGCACGAGCTGTCCCATGGCACCGCCCGGCGCCGCATCGGTCTTCGCCCCGAAGGCCGCGCGCCGATGCGGGCCGGAACCGCCCTGTTCGCCGACGAGACCGGCGGCGCCGAGATCGGCCGCGTGACCTCCGGCGCCTGGGGTCCGTCTGTCGAGGCCCCCGTCTCGATGGCCTATGTCGCGTCCGGGCATGAAGCCCCCGGCACCACGATCTGGGGCGACGTGCGCGGCCGCCGGATGCCCGCCGCCGTCACCCCGATGCCTTTCCGACCCGCAACCTACAAACGTTGAGACCGGACATGACCACGAAATTCACTGAAGAGCACGAATGGATCCGCCGAGAGGATGACGTTGTCCTCGTCGGCATTACCGAACACGCCGCCACGCAGCTGGGCGATCTCGTCTTCGTGGAGCTGCCGGACGTCGGCACCCAGGTCGCCAAGGATGACGAAATCGTGGTGATCGAGTCGGTCAAGGCGGCCTCGGACATCCTTGCGCCGATGGACGGCGAGATCGTCGAGGTGAACGAGGCCGTCGTGGAAAACCCGGCCATGGTCAACGAGGACCCCATGGGCAAAGGCTGGTTCTTCAAGCTCAAGCCCGAGGACATGTCGGCGATGGACGACATGATGGACGAGGCCGCCTACAAGAAATTCGTCGGCTAGGCGCTTTGGCCGGTCACCGGACCGCGCCGGCGCGCGACGCCAGCACACGGACCGGGTCCGGCGCACCCCACCCGGGAGTGCTCTTCTGCGGCATCCCCGTGTTTATGCTTGCCGGCATGTCTTCCAACCTGCCGGCTCCGAAGCCCGGCCCGAGCGCCGACTGACCCGGAGGCACCGATGCCCTTCACCCCCACGGACTACCTGCCCTACGATTTTGCCAATCGCCGCCATATCGGTCCCTCGCCCGAGGAAATGGCGGACATGCTGAAGGTGGTGGGGGTCGGGTCGCTCGACCAGCTCATCGACGAAACGGTCCCTGCCGCGATCCGGCAGGCCACGCCTTTGGATTTCGGAAAGCCCAAATCCGAAAGCGAACTCCTGCGCTACATGCGCGAGGTCGCTCAGAAGAACAAGGTCCTGACCTCGCTGATCGGCATGGGCTTTCAGGACACGATGATGCCGCCCGCGATCCAGCGCAACATCTTCGAGAACCCGGCCTGGTATACCGCATACACGCCCTATCAGCCCGAGATCAGTCAGGGCCGGCTCGAGGCGCTTCTGAACTTCCAGACGATGGTCAGCGATCTCACCGGACTCGAGATCGCCAATGCCTCGCTTCTCGACGAGGCAACCGCGTGTGCCGAGGCGATGACCATGGCCGAGCGCGCGGCCAAGTCGAAGGCAAAGGCGTTCTTCGTCGACCAAGACTGCCATCCCCAGAACATCGCGGTGATCCGCACCCGCGCGCGCCCGCTCGGCATCGAGGTGATTGTGGGGGACCCTTTCGCCGACCTCGACCCCGAAACGGTCTTCGGCGCGATCTTCCAGTATCCGGGCACGTATGGCGATCTTCACGACTTCACCGACGTGATCGCTAGCCTTCACGACGCCAAGGCGGTCGCGGTGATGATCGCCGATCCGCTGGCGCTCACGCTTCTGAAGGAGCCCGGAGCGATGGGCGCGGACATCGCGGTCGGGTCGACCCAGCGCTTTGGCGTGCCGCTGGGGTTCGGCGGTCCGCACGCCGCCTATCTCGCCTGCCGCGATGCCTGGAAGCGCTCGATGCCCGGCCGCATCGTCGGCGTGTCCATCGACAGCCGCGGCAACCCGGCCTATCGCCTCGCGTTGCAGACCCGCGAGCAGCACATCC
>JAGQRV010000047.1:8066-8194 GCA_020425125.1 Paracoccaceae bacterium
GCCCCAAGGGCCTGCGCGCCATCGCCGAACGGATCCACCGCAAGACCGTCCGCCTGGCCCGCGGGCTCGAGACCGCAGGCTTCAACGTGGCGCCCCGGGCCTATTTCGACACGATCACCGTCGAGGTC
>JAGQRV010000048.1:0-278 GCA_020425125.1 Paracoccaceae bacterium
ATCCACCTTCGCGGCCGATGCCGACAGGCCCGTCTTCCTCATGACCGAGGATGGCCTGGGCAAGCTGCAAGTCCCGCATTTCCCGCTCGCCACCAGCTATGCGGAGGTGGCCGAGGCGCTCGACGCGCTTCTTAACGAGGACCACGATTTCGGTACGGTCGTCGTCGACAGCGTCGACTGGCTGGAGCCGCTGATCTGGACCGAGGCCTGCAAGCGCAACGGCTGGGCCTCGATCGAGGCGCCAGGGTTCGGGAAGGGCTATGCCGAGGCGCTGACCA
>JAGQRV010000048.1:302-484 GCA_020425125.1 Paracoccaceae bacterium
GCTCAACGCGCTGCGCGACCGCAAAGGCATGGTGGTCATCCAGATCGCCCATACCGACATCAAGCGCTTCGACAGCCCCGAGCACGAGCCCTACGACCGCTATGTGATCAAGCTGCAGACCCGCGCCTCGGCGCTGCTGCAGGAGCATTCCGACGTGGTGCTCTTCGCCAACTATCAGATCT
>JAGQRV010000048.1:619-1311 GCA_020425125.1 Paracoccaceae bacterium
CCAAGAACCGCTACGGCCTGCCGGACACCCTGCCGCTGATGTGGTCGGAGTTCCTCGCGGCCATGCCCCAATCCCAATGAACTGAACAAGGAAAAGACCATGGCACGTTTCGACACGTCCTTCGACGCCACCAGCGTCGAGCCCACCACCGCCTACGAGCTGCTGCCCGCAGGCAAATACCGCGCCCAGATCGTCGAGAGCGAGATGCGCGTCACGAAGAACGGCATGGGCCAGTTCCTCTGGCTGATGCTCGACATCCTCGAGGGCGAGCACAAGGGCCGGAAGATCTTCGACCAACTGAACCTGGTGAACCCGAACCCGACCACGGTGGAGATCGCGCAGCGCACGCTCTCGGCGATTTGCCATGCCACGGGCCGGATGCATGTCAGCGACAGCGAGGAGCTGCACCTGATCCCGATGACGATCCAGGTGAAGATCCGGCCGCCGAAGAACGGCTACGGCGAGAGCAACGCGATTGCCTACCTGCCGCCCGAGCGGGGTTCGGCCCCGGCCGCCCGTCCATTGAGGGCCGCGCCCGATCCGGCCGGCTCTTCGGTGCCGCCGAAAATGGCCTCCGCGCCCTGGAACAAGAAGGGCTGAGCCTTCGCGCTGCCCTGCGCCCTGACTGACGGGGCAGCGCGCAACCCCATCCGAGGATACTCCCATGACTGACATGACCAACGCGGCCCCTG
>JAGQRV010000048.1:1322-2185 GCA_020425125.1 Paracoccaceae bacterium
CAGCCCCGGCTTGCCTGATGATCAGCGCCGATTGATCGAGCTCGACGATGCCATCGCCAAGATCCGCACGCAGATCGCGACGGCCGATCTGGCCCGCCAGCGCGGGGCGAGGCCGATCGATCCGGACTGGTTCCACCGGGCCCGCACGGCCCTGCGCCACCTCTGCCGCGAGCGCGCGGAACTTTTGGCCCAAGGCACCGGCCGCCGTCGCCGCGAAAAGCTCAAGGACGCGCTGATCGGCATCCTGCGCGAACGCCATGACCCCGAGACTTGGGATGGCATTCTGGCCGAGGCCCAAGCCCGCAGTGAACGGGAGGGTCTGTGATGGCAGAGCTTCCCGAATCCCCCACGCCGACGCTGACGGCGATCTATGCCGATTACGAGGCTCGCCAGGGCGATGGTTTCCGCGATCACCTCGGGGCGTCGATCATCGGCAAATCCTGCGCCCGGGCGCTCTGGTATGATTTCCGCTGGATTACGCCCGCGCACCATTCCGGCCGCCTGCTGCGCCTCTTCGAGACGGGCCAGCTGGAAGAGGACCGGCTCGTGCGCAACCTGCGTGCCACCGGGGCGACCGTGCTCGAGGTCGATCCCGAGACCGGCCGCCAGTTCCGGGTCGAGGACCATGGCGGCCATTTCGGCGGCTCGCTCGACGGCGTGGCTCTCGGGCTCCTGGAGGCGCCCAAGACCTGGCATGTGCTGGAATTCAAGACCCACTCGGTCAAGAGCTTCAACGAGTTGGTCGCCAAAGGCGTAGTTCAGTCGAAGCCCCAGCACGCCGCGCAGATGCAGATCTACATGCACCTGACCGGCATCACGCGCGCCCTCTACGTCGCGGTCTGCAAGGACACCGACGCGCTGCA
>JAGQRV010000048.1:2298-3831 GCA_020425125.1 Paracoccaceae bacterium
AATGCCGGTTCTGCGATCACCATGCCGCCTGCCATGACGGCGGTGGTGCCGCGGTGACCTGCCGGTCCTGCCTGCATGCGACGCCAGTTGATGGCGGTTGGCACTGCGCCCGCCACGACCGGATGCTGGCCCCGGCAGAGCAACGCACGGCTTGCGGCCGCCATCTCTTCATCCCCGATCTCATCCCGGGCGAGGTCATCGATGCGGGCGACGATGTCGTCACCTACCGCATGGCCGATGGCTCGACCTGGACCAACGACGCCCGTTCCCCGGAGGCCGCGCCATGCTGACCCTGCGCCCCTATCAACAGGCCGCGATCACTGCGATCTACGGCTATTTCCAGACCCACACCGGCAATCCGCTGGTGGTCGTTCCGACCGCGGGCGGCAAGTCGCTGGTCATGGCGTCCTTCATCGAAGGCGTGCTGAAGGCCTGGCCTGATCAGCGGATCCTGATCGTGACCCATGTCCGCGAATTGATCGCGCAGAACTATGCCGAGATGATCGGCCTCTGGCCCGATGCTCCGGCGGGCATCTATTCGGCGGGCCTCGGCAAGCGCGAGGCGCAGGCGCGGATCCTCTTCGCGGGCATCCAGTCGATCCACCGCCGCGCGGCCGAAATCGGCCACACCAATCTGGTGCTGATCGACGAGGCGCATTTGATCCCCGGCAAATCGAGCACGATGTATCGGCGCTTCCTCGACACGCTGAAGGCGATCAATCCGGCGCTCAAGGTGATCGGGCTAACCGCCACGCCGTTCCGGCTCGATTGCGGGATGCTGCACGAGGGGCAGAACGCGCTCTTCACCGACATCGCCTATGAGGCCCCGGTCCGCGAACTGATCGATGCGGGGTATCTGAGCCCTCTGGTCTCGAAGCAGCCCGCCACCCGGCTGGATGTATCGAAGGTGGGCACCCGCGCTGGCGATTTCATTGCACGCGATCTGGCGGCGGCGGTCGATCAGTACGCCATCACCCGAGCGGCCGTCGCTGAGATCATCGCGCATGGCCGCGACCGGAAATCCTGGCTGGCCTTCTGCTCGGGCGTCGAGCATGCGCGCCATGTGGCCGAGGAGTTTGACCGCCAGGGCATCAGTTGCCGCACGATCTTTGGCGACACGCCGAAGGACGAGCGCGATGCGATCCTTGCCGCCTTCAAGCGCGGCGAAATCCGGGCGCTGGCCTCGATGGGCGTGCTGACCACCGGCTTCAACGCGCCCGGAGTTGACCTGATCGCGCTCCTACGTCCCACGCAATCGGCCGGGCTCTATGTGCAGATGGTCGGGCGCGGCACCCGCCTCGCGCCGGGTAAGGAAAACTGCCTGGTGCTGGACTTCGCTGGCAATGTCCGTCGCCACGGACCGATCGATCTGGTGCGGCCCAAGCGCCCCGGTGACGGCGGCGAGGGCGAGGCGCCGACCAAAGTCTGCCCGGATTGCGACAGCATCGTCGCGCTCTCGGCGACGGAATGCCCGGATTGCGGCTATGTCTTCCCGGCGCGCGAGGTGAAGATCGCCCCCACGGCCGCCACGCT
>JAGQRV010000048.1:3912-4945 GCA_020425125.1 Paracoccaceae bacterium
TCAAGGTGACCTATAGCTGCGGCCTCGCCACCTACAGCGAATGGGTCTGCCTCGAGCATCAGGGCTATGCCCGCCAGAAGGCGGCCGAGTGGTGGCGCAAGCGCGCGCCCGGCTGCCCCGTGCCGATGAGCGTGGCCGAGGCCCTCGCGCAGACCAGCCGCCTTGCGCGCCCCAGCAACATCTCGGTCCGCCCCTCGGGCCGCTATCTCGAAATCTCCGGTTACAGGTTCGCTGCATGCGCCCATCCGACCCCGGCCTCTGCGCCGTCTGCCACCGGGAACCTCGCGGCTTTGGCTGGTTCGAACCGGGGTTCTGCCGCACCGACCCGCGGCGCGACGCCAGCCGCCAGCGGCTCTGCAGCCTTGCCTGTCAGGACCTCTGCCATGGGAGGAAGGGCATGATCGATCCGACCCCGAATGAGACGGATGCCATGGCCTTTGGTGGCCAATTGGGCGGCGAATATTTGGAAGCCATCGGCAAATCCGACCTCGCGACCCTGTCCGGGGAGGAATGGGCCCGGTTTCTCGATGCGGTCGTCACCGGCTATTGCGACCACCTGCGCGCGCTGGCGGCGAAGGATCGCAACCGGCTCGATGCGATGGCACCGGAGGTGCCGTTCTGATGGCCGACACGTCCTGGATGGCGCGCTTCGGCGCGCGGCTCGTCACCAATGGCTATGCCATCCTGCCGATCGGCCCGGGCACCAAGAAGCCCGGCCGGTTCCAGCGCGGCGGCTGGGCCGATTACCCGGAATGGAACCGCCATGCCGAACGCCCGACCACCGAGGTCGAGGTCGCGACCTGGGCTGCCTGGCCTGATTGCGGCATCGGCATCGTCGGCGGTGCGGTGGCAGCGGTCGATATCGATATCGCGGCGGACGCCGAACTGGCCTTGCAGATCGAGGCGCTGGCCCGGGCGCGTCTCGGCGACACGCCCGCGCTGCGCATCGGCCGCGCCCCGAAGCGCATGCTGGTCTATCGCGCGACCGCACCGTTTCGGGGCATCAAGCGCCATCCGCTCGAGGTGCTCTGCC
>JAGQRV010000049.1:0-2080 GCA_020425125.1 Paracoccaceae bacterium
GGCAGTCGAGCGGATGGTTGATCAGAAGAAACTCCATCACGCCTTCGCGGGCCTTCTTCACCATCGGCGAATTGGTCAGCACCTTAGGCGGCGCCCCTTCCGGCCCCGGGCGCAGGTCCTTCACCTGCATCGCGCAGCTTGCCGCCGGCTTCGGCGGGCCGCCCACGACCTCGACAAGACACATCCGGCAGTTGCCGGCGATCGAGAGCCGCTCGTGATAGCAGAACCGCGGGATCTCGACCCCGGCCGCTTCGCAGGCCTGGATCAGCGTCATCGCCGGATCGACCTCGATCTCGTGCTCGTCGATGATGATCTTTCGCAGGTCGGACATGCGTTACTCCGCTACGGTTTGCGCGCAGCCATGGGACTTCCACAGCGCCGCGTCTTTCACATGGGCCCAGCCGAAGGCGAAATCGGTATCGCCGTGGGCGCGCAGATATTCCAGCCGCTCCAGTGCCTCGTCGAGCGTCGGCAGATGCCCCTCGGGCACCCACCACATGACGAAATGCTGCCGACCGATGGCCCGGAACCATTCCGCCCGGCGCTCGTAGAACTGCCGGTGCACGGTGTTCCAGACGAATTGCTCCCGGCTCGCCACATCTCCCCGGAGGGTCAAGTTCGGAAGCATCCGGGGATTGCCGCCGACATAGTTCCCGGTGTTTCCGGTATCCGGTCCACCGGAGCCCTGCATGATCCAGACGGAGCCAGGCGAGCGCCGGCCGATCCCGTTGGCTCGATCCAGCGCCTTCATGAACGGCGCCACGGCCGGATCCTCCGGATCGGCCTTCAGCCACGCCAGATTGAGCTGGGCGAGGTGATGTCCGGCCGGCCGCATCATGCCGCTCCCCCGCGTTCGGCTTCGACGCCGCGCTGTGCCGAGCACCCGAAGATCCGCCGGGCGCCGCATCAGGTGATCCCCGCGGATACGGCCAGCAGGGCCAGCAGGATCGTCATCGCCGACTGGAAGACATAAGCGATGCTGCGGGGGCCGCCATCGGGCCTGCCGCCGCCCTTCACGTAGAACGCGACGAAGAGCAGCCGCGCGATCAGCGCCAGCACCGCGAACAGGTTCACCAGAACCGGTGAGGCCAGCGTCAGCACCGCCGCCGCGACGGCTGCTGCAAACGTGCCCGCATTGTCGACCGTGTTGTGGTAGGTCCGGCAGATTCGATAGACGCGATCCCCGTAATCCGGTCTGGGCATCTCTCCGGGCAGATACCCGGCCTTCGAACGGCTGATCGCCGCCGCAGCGCTCAGCACCTGGCCGAGGATCGCAAAGAGCGCCAGCGACATCAGGGCAGCGGAATATGCGAACAGCGCCGACACCGGGTCCCTATTCCGCCGCCACCGCGCTCACGCGGCCGGTCTTCTTCGCCTTGATCCGATCCTCGATCTCGCCCCGGAAGTGGCGGATCAGCCCCTGGATCGGCCAGGCAGCGGCATCGCCGAGGGCGCAGATGGTATGGCCCTCGACCTGCTTGGTGACGTCGAAGAGCATGTCGATCTCCTCGACTTCCGCCTCGCCGGTGACCAGCCGATCCATCACCCGCATCATCCATCCGGTCCCTTCCCGGCAGGGCGTGCACTGGCCGCAGCTTTCATGCTTGTAGAATTTCGACAGCC
Source organism: Paracoccaceae bacterium (assembly GCA_020425125.1). Lineage (GTDB taxonomy): Bacteria > Pseudomonadota > Alphaproteobacteria > Rhodobacterales > Rhodobacteraceae > Meridianimarinicoccus. The sequence goes on from JAGQRV010000049.1 coordinate 1,624, forward strand.
GCCAGATCGCCTTGATGATGTCGGTGGAATTGTCCATCACGATCACCGCCGCGGTGCCGAGGCCCGACCTCTGTTCGCGCAGCCAGTCGAAATCCATGATCGCTTCGCGGCAGATGCTGCCCGGAAGACAGGGCACCGACGACCCGCCGGGGATCACCGCCTTCAGGTTGCTCCAGCCGCCACGGATCCCGCCGCAATGGCGCTCGATCAGTTCCTCGAACGAGATCGACATCGCTTCCTCGACCACGCATGGCCGGTTCACGTGCCCCGAGATCGCAAACAGCTTCGTGCCGGTGTTGTTCGGCCGTCCGAAGCCCGCGAACCATTCCGGGCCGCGGCGCAGAATGGTCGGCGCGACCGCAATCGATTCCACGTTGTTCACCGTGGTCGGGCACCCGTAGAGCCCCGCCCCGGCCGGGAAGGGCGGCTTCATCCGCGGCATGCCCTTCTTGCCTTC
>JAGQRV010000049.1:2115-2329 GCA_020425125.1 Paracoccaceae bacterium
TAGGCGCCGGCGCCGTGGTGGAGATAGAGGTCGAAATCCCATCCCGATCCGGCGGCGTTGCGGCCCAGGAGCCCCGCATCGTAAGCCTCGTCGATGGCAGCCTGAAGCGCCTCGCGCTCACGGATGTATTCGCCGCGGAGATAGATGTAGCTCACATGCGCGCCCATCGCGAACGACGCGATCAGGCATCCTTCGATCAGCGTGTGCGGATCGT
>JAGQRV010000050.1 GCA_020425125.1 Paracoccaceae bacterium
AACCCTCACGACGCAGGCGGGAAGTGACCATAACGCCGCCATTTGCGGTCAACGGTCCGCGTGCGGCAGGACGCCCCCGCCCTGGTGCCGGAATGCACGGCGTCCTCGACGAGATGTCTGTTCAGGCCGTTCCCAGCTTGTGCGCCGGAACCGGCGCATAGCCGCCCAGGCGTGAGGTGCGGAGCCCGAGGCGCAGCATCGCCTCGACGAGAGTCACGGCTGCGGTCACCCCGTCCAGCACCGGCAGGCCATGCTCCGAAGCCAGCCGGCCGGCAAGATCGGTCATCCCGGCGCAGCCGAGCACGATCGCTTCGGCCCGGTCCTCAGCTACCGCCCGGCCGACCTCTGCACTGATCCGGGCCGCGGCCGTGCTGCCGGGCTCTTCCAGTTCCAGTACCGCCACCTCGGACGACCGGACCCGGACGCAGCGCGCCGCCAGACCGTATCGGTTGAGGTTGTTCTCCAGCACGGGGACCGACCGCGCCAGCGTTGTCACCACCGAGAACTTGTTCGCGATCAGCGATGCCATGTGATAGGCGGCCTCGCCGATGCCGACGACCGGCCGGTCAGTCAGGCAACGCGCGGCGTCAAGCCCGGTATCGTCGAAGCAGGCGATGACGATCGCGTCGGCCTCCGGTGTCGACCGGATGACCTCGAGCAGGCCGGGCAGGCTCATCGCTCCGTCATAGGCCCCTTCGATCGACGCCGGCCCCCGGTCGGAATTGCGGGCAATGATCTCGGTGCCCGGACCTGCAACGGCGCGTGCGGCGGCGGCAGCCTTTTCGGTCATCGACGCGGTGGTGTTCGGATTCAGCACGAGGATGCGCATGGCGGGCCTCAGATGTCTCCGCCAAGATAGGCGGCCTTCACGCGGTCGTCGGTGAGCAGCTCCTTCGACATGCCTTCAAGGACGATCTGCCCGGTGGAGAGCGCATAGGCGCGGTTAGAGATCGACAGGGCCATGCGGCTGTTCTGCTCCACGAGCAGGACCGATACCTTCTCGTCCCGGCTGATCGCCACGATGGCGCGGGCGATGTCCTGCACCAGCTTGGGCGCGATCCCGAGGCTCGGCTCGTCGAGCAGCAGAAGCTTCGGTTTCGCCATCAGCGCGCGGCCGATCACCATCATCTGCTGTTCGCCCCCGGACAGCGTGCTGGCCTGCTGGTGATACCGTTCGCGCAGCCGGGGAAAGCGCGCGAGCACGCTTTCGAGGGTCCGGGCGATGTCGGCCCGGTCCGTCCGGGTGAAGGCACCCATCAGGAGATTGTCCTTGACGCTCATCAGCGGGAACACCCGACGCCCCTCGGGCACCATGGCAATACCCCTGCGCACGATCTCGGCTGCGGGCCGGCCATCCAACCGCTCGCCCAGATAGGTGATCGACCCCGAAGCGATCTTCCGCAGACCGGTGATCGCCCGCAGGATCGAGGATTTTCCGGCACCATTGGCACCGATCAGCGCCACCGTTTCGCCTTCGTTCAGGTCGATCGACACGCCCTTCAGCGCATAGACATGGTCGTAGTACAGCTCCACATTGTCGAAACTCAGCATCTTCGTCATGGGCTCACATCCCGATGGCGGCGTCTTCGGAGCCCAGATAGGCCTCGATGACGCGCGGATCGGCCTGAATCTCGGCGGGCGTGCCTTCGGCGATCTTCTCGCCGAAATTGATGCAGACGATCCGGTCGGAGATCTTCATGACCGCCGGCATGTCGTGTTCCACCAGAAGCACGGTCACCCCCCGTTCGTCCCGAAGCCGGCGAACAAGGCCGACCATGCGCATCGTCTCGTCATGGTTCATGCCGGCGAAGGGTTCGTCGAGAAGGATGACCTTCGGATCGGTGGCCAGCCCGATCGCCATCCCGAGGGCCCGCAGATGCCCCTGCGGGAGGTTCGACGCAAGATCCAGCCGGATCCCCCCGAGGCCGAGAAAATCGATGATCTCGTCCGCCGACCGGGCGAATTCCGCCTCATCCGCGCGCGCCCGCGCAGTGCCGAGGAAGTATCCCAGCAGGCTGGCCCGGGACCTCAGGTGATGGGCGACGATGACGTTCTCGCGCACCGTCATCGACTTGAAGATGGTGGTCTCCTGGAAGGTCCGCACCACCCCCATCCGCGCGACGACATGGGGCGCGAGGCTGGAGATGCGCTTGCCCCGGAACAGCACCTCGCCGCTGGTGGCCGGCACGAAGGAGGAAATCAGCTTGAAAAGCGTCGATTTCCCGGCGCCGTTCGGTCCGATCACCGACACGATCTCGCGCTCGGCCACGTCAAAGGACACGCTGTTGACCGCGGTCAGGCCGCCATAGCGCTTGGTGACGCCCTTGATCTGAAGGATGGGGGCGCTCATCGGCTGCCCCCCTTGCGGTCGAACAGGCTCAGCACGCCGTTCGGCAGGACCAGCATCAGTGCGATCATCGATCCCGAATAGATCAGCAACTGGAATTCCCTGGCAGCCGAGAGCAGATCCCAGCCGAAATAGAGCAGGAAGGTTCCGAGGAGCGGGCCGAAGACATAGCCCAGACCGCCGAGGAAACAGTAGAGCATGAAGTTCACACTGTCCTGCACGACAAAGGACGAGGGGTAGATCGACTGCGCGATCGCGACGAACATTGCGCCCGCAATACCGCCGAAGAAGCTGGAAATCGCGTAGGTCAGCACCCTGAGCCAGGCTATGTTGACGCCGATCGAGGCAGCCAGTTCCTCGTTCTGCTGCAGGCTCCGGCACAGGTGACCCAGGCGCGAATGGACGATGCGCCAGAGCACCAGATAGGTCAGGACCATCAATGTGGCAGCAAGCAGATAGAAGGCCAGCTTGGAATTGGCGAGAGTCGAGAAATCCGGGATCAGCGGGATGCCGAAGATCGACACCGCGCCGGGCATCGGGATCGAGGTGATCCCCTTCGCACCATTGGTGACCGGGAGCGCCAGCGCGGTCAGCCGGGCGACCTCCGTCAGAACCAGCGTCACCATCGCGAAATAGACACCGCGCAGTCGCAGGATCGGCAGGCCGATCACGACCGCGACGAAGGCGCAGAAGACGCCCGCGAGCGGCAACGTCAGCCAGAAGCTGAGTCCCGCCTTGGTGATCAGGATCGCCGAGACATAGCCGCCGATCAGCGCGTAGGCCCCCTGCCCGATATTGATCCGGCCGATATAGAAGGTGAGCCACACGCCCGCAGCACCGATCGACAGCAGCGCGACCGAAGTGAGTGTGTAGTAGAAGTCCCACCTTCCGGTCGCCGCGATGAAGACCGGAACGACGACGAACACCACGATCAGGAAGGCAAGCACGCCGAGGAGCCGCCGCGGCGACACCGCGGATTCCCGGATCGGGGCGGATGCGGCGCCGGCTTCCACAAGAGGGGTTTGGTTCGTGCTCGGCATTGCTCAGCCCCAGGGCTTACCCATCAGGCCCTGCGGCCGGATGGCAAGAAACACCATCAGCGACGCGAAGATGACCAGATAGGTGATATCGCCGAACGAGGACAGCACGGACAGGCCGACGCTTTCCATCATGCCGAGGATGAAGCCGCCGGCGATGGCGCCCGAGATCACACCGGCACCGCCGATCATGATCATCATGAAGGCCTTGACCGAGGTCGGCCCCCCCATCCCGAGATTGATGCCGGTGATCGTGACCAGAAGGGCACCGACCAGCCCCGCAAGCATCGCGCCGAGCGCGAAGCCGATCATCGAATAGCGGTCGACATCGACGCCCATCAACTGCGCGGCCGTCCGGTCCTGCGCCAAGGCACGCATGGCGCGCCCCGCCTTCGAATACTGCATGAACAGGATGAAGCAGACGATCATCGCCACCGCCAGCACCCCGATCAGGATCCGGTCGTAGGGCATGATCAGCCGGAAATCCCAGTTGAAGACCCCGTTCACGATCTTCGGGACACCGCGCTGCTTCTCGCCAAAGAGAAGCAGGATCACCGCGTCGAGGAAGAAGGCGATCCCCGCCGCCAGCAGCATGGTCGATTCCTCACGCGCGGAACGCCGGATCACCGTCCGGAACAGGAACCTCTCGATCAAGGCGCCCATCGCCGCCAGCGTCACCGCCGACGCAATCAGGCCGACGATGAAGGGCATGCCCAGCTGCGACACCACCGAGTATGTGATGAAACCGCCGAAGACGTACATCTGCCCGTGGGCGAAGTTCAGCACGTTCATCAGCGAGAATATCAGCGTGAGACCCAGGGCGATCAGGGCGTACTGCGCCCCGAGGTAGAGCCCGTTTGCAATGATCTGTTCCATGCGTCCCTCGGAACCGGAAAGTGCGTGGGACCCGGCCGGCGGTCGCGGCCGGGTCCCCGAGATATGCGGTCGGGCCTCAGTCCACCTCGGCCACGAACAGGGTCTCGAACTTGCCGTCCTTGTATTCGTTCACGACCAGCGGCACCGCGACCTGCCGCTTCTGCCCGAACGAGGTCGTTCCGACATAGCTCAGCTTGGCATCGCCCTTCATGAACGGGTTCGGGGCCGAAAACGTGTCGACGGTCTTCTTGAATTCCTCGACATCGTCGATCGCCGCCGGATCGGCCTTCAGCGTTTCGAGGATGTATTCCAGCGCATAGACCTTGGTGTTCGACTCGTCGTTGTATTCGCCGAACATCTTCGTGTAGCGGTCGACGAATTCCTTCATCTCGTCGCTGGCCAGTTCCGGTGTCGAGGCGCCGCCGACCGAGATGAAGCCGTTCGCCAGATCGCCGGCACCTTCCTGCAGGACCGTCGCATCCTGGGCGGTCTCGGTCGAGATCAGGCCCTGGAAGCCCAGCTCTCGGGCCGACCGGATGAGCTGCGGCGCATTCGCGGGCGAGACACCTGAAAGGACCAGAAGGTCGGGCTGCTTCTGGATCACCGGTAGCAGGACCGGCGTAAAGTCGGTGGTGTCGACCTGGTAGGTCACGGTGTCGGACACAACATCGAGCCCCAGCGCCTTCGCGGCCTCGACCCCGGAATCGCGCTGGCTCAGCGGGTCGGATTCGTTTGCGGCAACGAACGCGACAGTCTTCACGCCCTTGTCGTCCATCAGGTATTTGTAGATTGCCGGACCGGACTGGTAGTTGGCGACCATGCCCAGGATCGCGTTCGACGCGGGCGGCGTGTAAAGCGATTTCGGGAAGGCATAGGGGAAATAGATGATCCCGTTCTGCTCGGCCACCGGACGGACGGCGGCCGCACCGTCATCGACGTTCGGTCCGACCACGTAGTGAATGCCCTCCTGCGCCATCTTCTCCATGCCTGCGATGGCGCGCTTCGGGTCCTTCTGATCGTCGAACGGCACGATCTCGATATCGTAGGTGGTGTCGCCGATCTTGACCCCGCCCAGTTCGTTCAGCCAGGCGGCCCGCGTTTCCATCGAACGCTGGTTCGAGATTCCCCAGGCCGCGGCCGGCCCCGAGGTGACGCCGACGAAGCCGATCTTCAGTGTGGGATTTTCGGCATGTGCCGCGGAAAGCGCCAGCGTGGCGAATGCGGCAAGAGTGGTGGTCCTGAGGAAGGTGCGGCGAAGCATCGGAAGGCTCCCTGTGTAACATTTGAATTGTCCGATTGCCGGAATGCACGGGCGAAGCGCAGCACCGCCCGGCAATCTCACAGTGACATTGTTAACAATCTTTTCTACAATTTTTTTCAGAATCGCCGACGATATGGAGAAGGTGGCGGGTCCAGCGCTAATGCTAACCCGCCGGAAAGAAGCCGTTTATCAGTGGATGTCGCGCAATTGGCACCTTCGAACACACTCGGCACTACCCGCATCGCCGGTGACGAAACTGCCGAGGATGCAATCGTCGAGCGCATTTTCGAGGCGATCATCGACCAGCGCCTGCCGCCGGGAACCAAATTGTCCGAATCGGCCTTGTGCGAGGCCTTCGGTACGGGCCGGATGCGGATCCGGCGCGCTCTTCTGCTGCTCTCGGGCCGCGAGGTGGTCGAGTTGCGGGCCAATCGCGGTGCCTTCGTCGCCTCGCCCTCGGCTGAAGAGGCCGCCGCCGTCTTCGAAGCACGCTTGCTGCTGGAACCCGGCATTGCGCGCCTTGCGGTGGAACGCGCCGATGACGCCGACATCGCCGGTCTGGGCCGTCACCTCGAGCAGGAATATGACGCGCACCGGAACGGGCGGCGCAATGATGCGATCCGCCTGTCCGGGCAATTCCACGTCCTCCTGTGCCAGGTCGCCGGAAATGACGTGATGGTCCGGATGGTGAAGGAACTGGTTACAAGGTCGTCGCTGATCATCGGCATGTATGGCGGGCCGGGCACGGTGAATTGCCGCGACGACGATCACGCGGCAATCGCCGATGCGATCCGCCGCCAAGACGGAGACAAGGCCGCGCAGATGATGCGGCTGCACCTGACGCATATCCAAGGCAATCTCGATCTGAGCGGGCGGCGCCGCCCGGCAGCCGATCTCGTTTCGATCCTCCGGCACTGAGCATCGGGAGTTGCGCGGACATGCGCTTCGGCAAACCGGGTCCGATCAATAGGCTGAAGGGATTCGCGTCAAAAAAGTGCGGCCCCAGAGAAATCCCCACGGCCGCAGCGCTTTGAGTCTGGGCGCGACCTTCTAGGGTCAGGACTCGTTCTTCTTCA
>JAGQRV010000051.1:0-39254 GCA_020425125.1 Paracoccaceae bacterium
CAACCGACACATCGTTCCCGTCCATCTCAAGGTCTCCGTTGATATCTCTCGATACGACAGCGCCGCGGCCGGCCGACGGCCAGTTCGGCGACACGCGCCCGGGTCCGGCGCCGCATCGGCGAGGCCAGGCGATGGCACTTTCCGCGGGTCTGTCGATGTTCCTTGCCCGCCCGTCCGCGGGCAGGTGCGCCGCCGGGGCCGGAACCGGCCCCGGCCTCACGTCGGTCTCAGGGCACGATGACCCCTCGGCCGGTGAAGCGCCGGTTCTTGAAATCGTCGATCGCGGTGTTGATCTGATCGAGCCCGTAGCGGCTGTAATGCATCTTCACCTTGCCGTCGGCATTGAGTTCCATCAGTTCCACCAGTTCGGTGTAGTCGCCCACCAGGCTGCCGCCGATCTTGATCTCGTTGACGACGAATTCCAGCGTCGGGATCTCGATCGTGCCACCATAGCCCACGACGATCAGCTCGCCGCCCTGGCGCAGGAGCTTCCAGCAGATATTCTCGACGCCGAGTTCGCCGACGAAATCGATCACCACATGGCTGCCGCCCCCGGTGATCTCCTTCACCTGCTCGATCAGGTCGGGTCCGCCGTCGAGCACGTGATCCGCGCCCAGCTCCTTCGCGAGCTTCTGAGCACCCGGCTCGCGATCCACCGCGATGGTGCGACAGCCCGAGATCTGGGTCAGGCACTGGAGCGCGATGTGGCCGAGCCCGCCGACACCCAGGATCGTGCAATAGGCACCGGGCCGCAGCAATCCCGCCGCACGCTTGGCGGCGCGATAGGCGGTGATCCCGGCATCGGCCATCGGCGCCACGTCGAGCGGCATGATGTTCGGGTTCAGCTTGATCAGCGACCGTTCGCTGGTGACGAAATATTCCGCGAAGCCGCCGTTCAGCCCGAGCCCGGGAAACTTCCCGTGCTCGCAATACATGTCATGGCCGTAGCGACAGTTCAGGCAGACGCCGCAGGTGCTGAGCGGGTGGCAGATCACCGCGTCGCCCGGCTTGACCGATGTCACGTTGGAACCGACATCCTCCACCCAGCCGGCATTCTCGTGTCCCATGATGTAGGGAAGCAGGCTGCCTTCGGCATCCATGATGTCCTTCCAGACACCTTCGATGATATGAAGGTCGGTCCGGCACAGACCGGCCGCACCGACCTTCACGACCACCTCGTTCGGGCCGTTGATCGTGGGGGGAGGAACATCCTCGATCTTCAGCTGCACGTTCATCGCGGGGTCGTATTCGTAAAGCCGCGCCGCTTTCATGGCGGGTTCCTTTCATGCTGGGGGGCCGGGCGGGCCCGCACGCCCGCCCGAAGGGGTGTCAGGGCCGGCCGAGAAGTTCGGCGCCGCCGCCACGCGCGGGACCTTCGGTTGGATCCGCCTCGTCCTCGGCCAGATCGCCGATCAGCGTTTCGGTGGTCAGGATGAGCGTTGCCACGGACGCCGCGTTCTTCAGCGCACTGCAGGTCACCCGGACCGGGTCGATGATGCCGGTGTCGAACATGTTGGCGAAGGTGCCGGTCTCGGCGTCGAAGCCGTTGTCACCCTGACTGTCGCTGACCTTGGAAATCACCGCGTTCGGGTCGTGACCCGCATTGAGCGCGATCCGCGCCAGCGGCTGCGAGAGCACCGAGCGCACCACGGCCACGCCCTTCTTCAGGTCGCCGTCGACCTCGGCCAGCAGCGGGTCGAGAGCCGGCGCCGCCCGGGTCAGCGCGGTGCCGCCCCCGGCGACAACGCCTTCCTCGACGGCCGCCCGCACGGCACAGAGTGCGTCCTCGATCAGCTGGATGGTGCGCTTCTGCTCCACCGGCGTCACGCCGCCGGCATGGATGATCGCGGTGCCGCCGGTCAGTTTGGCCAGGCGCTCCCGAAGCTTGTCCTGTTCGATGTTCGGCGGGGCCGCCTCGTACTGCCTCTGCACCTGAACCCGGCGCGCCCGGATCAGATCGGGATCACCTTCGCCGCGGATGATCGAGCAGTTGCTGGCCGAAGCCCGCACCAGATGTGCGCCGCCAAGCTGGGCGCGGGTGACGTTCTCGATCCGCTGGCCGAGATCGCGGGCCAGGACCTGCCCGCCGGTCAGGATCGCCATGTCGTCCATCATCGCCTTGCGCCAGTGGCCGTATTCGGGCGGATGCACGATCAGGTACTTGCCTCGCGGCTGGTTCTCGAGAAGCGAGATCACCACTTCGGGCGACACCTCCTCGGCGATGATCAGCAGCGCCCGGTTCTCGTCATCGGCGATCTTGCGCGCGGGCTCGATCTGCAGCGGCGACAGGATCTTCTGGTCCGTCATCAGGATCAGCGCGTTCTGCAGCTCGGCGATCATCTCGGTCTGGTCGGTGACCATGTGGTGCGAGATGTAGCCGCGGTCGAACGACATCCCTTCCACGACTTCAAGCGTGGTATCGGTGACGACGCCGTAATCGGTGGTGATGACGCCGTCGGCGCCAACGCGCGCGAAGGCCTCGGCCACCATCTCGCCCAGGGCTGCATCGGTCGCGGCAATGGTCGCCACGGCCTTCAGGAGTCCCGGATTGTCCCGCGCAGGTACCGCCGCTGCGCGCAGCGCTTCCTCGACCTTTGCCACGGCCAGTTCGATGCCGCGGCACAGATCGACCGTGCGCGACCCGCTTTCTGCCGCCTTCACGCCCTGCTGGATGATCGCGTTCGCCAGCACGATCGCCGTCGTGGTGCCGTCGCCGGCCACCTCGTTGGTCTGCATCGAAACCTCGCGCGCGACCTGGGCACCCATGTTCTCGAACCGGTCGGCCAGTTCGATCTCGGATGCGATCGAGACGCCGTCCCGCGTGATCAGCGGCGTTCCGACCGGGCGGTCGATCATCGCGTTCAGACCCTTCGGTCCCAGCGTCGGTTCGACGGCCGCAGCAAGGCGCGCGACTCCGCGGGCAAGCGAGCGGCGTGCTTCGGCGCTGTGTTGCATGAGTTTTGCCATGATGTCCTCCCTCCCCCGGACGCGCGGCCGCGGGGGTCTCTGCTTTACGGTTCGACAGTTTCGGGTCAGCCGGCGCTCAGACCGCCGCTCCCGCGTGGCGTGCTGGCACGCGGCCCCGGATGAAATCCACCAGTGTCGGCTCCTCGTCACCGGCGGTGTGCTCGTGATAGCGCGCGCGCTTCAGCCCCCGGCAGAGTGCGCCGTTGAACTCCATGTTCAGGCGCACGCTCTTCAGACGCTGCAGATGGTCGGCGAACCCGTCCGCCGTCAGCGGCGCACCGGACCAGGTCCGGAAGGCCGGATCCGTCCCGAACCGGGCCAGACCGCGCGCAACCAGCAGAGTCCGGTAACGCGGAAGCTGCATGCGCGCATCTTCTGCCTCGAAGACAAGGCGGCCGAGATCGTCGAGGGTCATCGCGACGATCGTCTCCGGCGGAACTCCGCTGGCACGCAGCGCCAGCAGCACGCATTCCTGCCGCCGCTGGAACGCCTTCTCTTCGAACTTCGCGCGCAGTTCGGCCAAATCGGTTCCGTCCGACAACTCGCGAAAGATCTCGTGGAAGTCGCGCCCGCCATTCACGCCTTCGTTCACCTGCTCGGCAAACATGTGGTCGTGCAGGCGCACGTCGACGCGCTCCACCCATGACAGCGCCGAAACCTCCCGATGGATGCCTTCGGCCATCAGGAAGGCGAAGTTGGGCGAGCACCAGTAGGTTGGAAGCCGAAAATCGACTTCCACCCGCCCGCCGTCGCGGAGGCTGACCAGTTCGACGAAACCCATCGCGGTGATGGGTTCGTCGAGCTCCGGGTCAGGAACCTCCTCGAGCCGCGCCCAGACTTCGCTCAGAAACCTGGCTTCGGTTTCCCGGTCCTCACGCATCGCGCCCTACTCCGCCGCAACGCTGACCGGAGCCTGCGACAGCTTCGCGCGCATCGCGTCGACGTCGATGTTGTAGAGCTTGGCGGCATTGAGGCCGAGGATCTTTTCCTTGACCGCCGGCGTCAGGTCGACCCCGCGCTCCTGCTTGATGTCCTCGGGCAGCTCGAACGCCCAGAACTTTTCGACCAGCCATTGCGGCGTCCAGATCGCATAGTCCGAGCCGAACAGCAGCTTGTCCTCGCCGACCCAGAACAGAAGCTCCGCGATCATTTCGGCAAAGTAGCGGGGACGGCTGTGGATGAATGGCAGGACCACGGCAAGGCCGCCATAGACGTTGGTCTCCTGCACCGCGATCCAGCAGAAATCGTCGATCCGGGGCTGGCCGCAATGTTCCACGATCCAGTTGAGGCCCTGGAAATCGGTCGCCGCATAGTCGACGTCGTGGACGTCGAAGGCATCCTTGTTCAGGGGTATGATCGTCGGCCCCTTGTGAACATGCATGTTCTTGATGCCGAGCTTCTCACACAACTCGAAGCATTTGTAGGCGGCGGGATCGTTCAGGCGCCAGCCCTTGGAGTCGCCGTGCCACTCGGCGGTGTAGAGCTTCACCCCCTGAATGTCGTAGGTCTCCTTCATGAAGTGGATGTATTCCAGCGCCTTCTCGCCGTCGCGGGGATCGAACGCGCCGTTGACGATGAACCGGTCCTTGGCGCGCGCGGCCAGGTCGGTCGCGCGCTGGATGCAGCCGAAGCCGGTCTTGTAGAAATCCCGCAGGACGGTGGTCTGGATGATCGCCATGTCGTCGGGTCCGTCGACGAAGAGATCGCGGTAGAGATCGTCGGCGCTGTACTTCTCGAATTTCGGCTTCTCCCACAGCTCTTCGGACGGGCTCAGCGCCGTGTGGTAGGCATAGAAGCAGTCGATGAACTGCTTGCCGTGGATGTTCGACTGATTGCCGGGGCTGCCATCCCAGAAATGGGTGTGGGCGTCGATGACGAAGATCTCTTTTCCGTCAGGGGTCTTGTACATGGTAACCTCCCAGTTGTCTTGTCAGGTTGAGATTGCGACCTTCAGCACGCCATCGCGCTGGTTCGCGAACAGGTCGTAGGCCTCCTCGATCTGATCGAGGCTGTAGCGGTGGGTGACGAGCGGCTTCAGATCGACCCGGCCCGATCCGATCACCTCCATCATCCGTCGCATCCGCTCCTTGCCGCCCGGGCACAGCGCGGTCTTGATCGCATTGTCGCCGAGACCTGCGGAGAAGGCATCGAGCGGGATCTTCAGGTCGGTCGAGTAGACGCCGAGGCTCGACAGGGTGCCGCCGGGACGCAGGACGCGCAGCGCCGCCTCGAAGGTCGCCTGGGTGCCCAGCGCCTCGATCGAGACGTCGACACCCCGGCCGTCGGTCAGGTCCATGATCGCCTCGACCGGGTCGGCTTCCTTGAAGTTCACCACCTCGTCGGCACCGAGCTTGCGCGAGACCGCCATCCGCGCTGCCACCGCATCGACGGTGATGATCCGCGTCGCCCCCAGAAGTTTCGCCCCTGCCGTGGCACAAAGGCCGATGGGACCCTGGGCGAAGACCGCCACCGTGTCGCCGATCCGGATGCCGCCGTTCTCGGCCCCGGCAAAGCCGGTGGACATGATGTCCGGACACATCAGCACTTCTTCGTCGGTCAGGTGATCGGCGACCGCGGCAAGGTTTGCCATGGCGTCGGGCACCAGCACGTATTCTGCCTGACAGCCGTCGATCGTGTTGCCGAACTTCCAGCCACCGATCGGCTTCCAGCCATGCTTCGTGCCGGCGCCGTCCTGGCTGCAGTAGCCGCAGAGGCAGGCATTCGACCAGCCCGACGGCGTGATTGCACCGGCGATCACCCGCTGGCCCTCAGTGAAGCCCTTCACTTCCGAGCCCAGCTTCTCGATGACGCCGACCGGTTCGTGACCGATCGTCAGGCCCTTCTCGACCGGATATTCGCCCTTGAGAATATGAACGTCGGTGCCGCAGATCGTGGTAGTCGTGACCCGGACCAGCGCATCCATCGGCCCCACATCCGGGATCGGCTTGTCGTCTAGAACGATGCGGTTCTTCTCGACGAAGATCGCCGCTTTCATCTTGGCTGTCATAGGTGTCTCCGGTGGCTGTCCGGGAAGGCGCGCTCCGCGCCTCCCCGACGGCAGGCCAGGTCTGCGCCCGGCCTGCCGCCTGTCGCAGGTCGAGATCAGATGTATTCCATGACCTCTTCCATATCCCCGAAGAGGATCACGGTGTTGTCGTCGACGCGCACCATGCGGCCGTAATGGGTCGAGGTATTCACCTCGAAGATTTCGGCCGTCATCTCCTTGCCGAGGAATTCGCTGATCTCGTCCATCTTGAAGACCAGCTTGCCCTCGCCATCGATACGGATCAGCGCCGGATTGTAGGTGACCGTCACGTTCGGGTCCTGAGCCATGAATTCGGCGATGGCGCGGGCCTCGACCGAGTCGTTCATGGTCACCCCGCACTGGTGCGAGATCGACTGTTCGAAGGTGATGTCCTTCATCGCCTTGAAGATGTTCTTCTTCGAAGCGTCACGAGCAACTGTGGACATGTGCTGCACTCCCTGTCAGCGGCTGAGGCCAAGTTCGCCGAGGATCTGCGCGATCCTTTCGTGGGACACGGTCCGCACATGCTCGAACGAGACGGGTTTCGAATGGGGCTGCGACCAGATCGGCTGGAGCCCTGCCGCGGCCTTGTCGGCAAGCGCACCGTGCTTCTTGACCCAGCCTTCGAAGAGCGCGCGGTTTTCCTTGCCGTACTGCTCGTCGTTCACGAGCAGGTACATCAGGTCGATCGTGTTCGCGAGGTTGCGCTCGTAATCGGCCTCGGCTGCCGAGATCACGGGCGGGGTCACGAAATCGTTGTTCGCCGCCGCCGCCTGCATCAGGAAGCCCGAGCGGAACAGTTCGCCCACCAGAGGTTCGAAGATGATGTTGATCGCGAAGTACTGCTCCAGATAGTCCTCGGTCCCCATGATGGTCTCGACCGCTTCGCGCGTGGGCTGCCAGATCGGGTCCTCGAGCCAGGTCTTCTTGCCCAGATCGTCGTCCCAGCCGGGGATATCCATGCCGATCTCGGCGAGGTACAGCGTGATGTCCTGGCAGAGCCGCATCTTGTACGACGAGTTGGTCAGCGTCGCGTTGTTGATCATCTGGGTGTAGCCGTAGCGCTGCGCCTGCATCAGCGACGTGCCGAGACCGAACTCCACATGCTTCCAGGCGCCCAGATGCTTCTGCAGGATGGTCTGCCAGACCCGGTCGAAGGCCTGCGGCGCGCCGGCCTTGCGGGCATTGGCGATCACCGCCTGCACCATCGTCTCGATCTTGGACTGGCGCTGGTAGTGGGTTCGCTCCCATTCCTGGTCGGGCGCCCGGAAGGCATGCCAGTTGGAGCTTTGCGCCCGCGTATTGTCCTTTACATAGGCGCCCTTGCCGTCCGCGAAGGAAATGATCCAGTCCTGGATCAGGTAGCGCTCGGGATCGGGCTGGACGTCGACGGTGACGTCCTCGTAATGGGTCGCCCGCTTGCCGCGCGGCTCGAAATACCGGTATTTCCGGCTGGCCGAGCCCGCGAAGATCGCGGCACCGGCAGCTCCCGAACCGACAGAGCTTGAAGTTGCTGGCATTGTCTTGGTCTCCCTGTTCCTTGAGGATTACTCGGCGGCCGCAGCGGTCGGATGCGGCGCATCCGCGGCCGCGCCGGACGTCGTGGTGAACTTGTCGTAGAAGATCCGGTCGGTATCGAAGTCGAGCATGAAGAGGACCGGCGTCAGTGCGTCGATCATCGGCGGCGGCCCGCAGGCATAGACGTCGCCCTCGCCCTCGATCCCCAGCTCGCGCAACCTGCGGTCGACGGCCTCGTGAACGAAGCCGCGTTCGCCCTGCCAGTCGGCATCGTCATCGGCGTGGCTGAGCACGGGCACGAAGGTGACGTTCGGATGCGCCTCGGTGATCGCCGCGATCTCGTCGAGCTTGAACAGATCGTCCTGCGTCCGCGCCCCGTAGAAGAACCAGACCGGGCGGTCTTCTCCGCTGGCGATGTGATCGTTGAGGATCGACCAGACCGGCGACATGCCCGAGCCGGCCCCGACGAGGATCATGGGTCCCTCTCGTCCTTCCCGGCGGAAGCACATTCCGTAGGGGCCTCTGACCCGGACTTCGGCACCGTTCCGGATTCCGCCGCTGTCGAGCTGGTTGGAGAACTTTCCGTCTGGATATTTCTTGATGATGAAGGAGAGCCTTTCGCCTTCGCTCGGCGGATTTGCCATGGAAAACGAACGCGTGATCGTCTCCCCTTCTTCCGTTGTGACGGTGATGTCGACATATTGGCCGGCCCAGAATTTCAACGGCGAGTCGAGGTCGATCTCGACGCTGCGGATGTCGTGGGTCAGCCGGTCGAAGCCGACGATCCGCCCGGTGAAGTCCTTGACTGCGATGGCTTTCGACAGGACCTCCTCGTCGAAATTCAGAAGCTCGATGTCCACGTCCGTATAGGCGTGGGACCGGCACATCAGGATGTGGCCGGAATCGCGCTCCGAGTCGTTGAGCGCGAAGGTCGAGTACTTGAGCAGATCCACCTCGCCGTCGAGCAGGATGCACTTGCAGGCCGAACACTGGCCTTCCTTGCAGCCGTGCGGCAACGCGATGCCTTGCCGGAACGCGGCATCAAGGATCGTCTCCCCCTCCTCGACCTCGAACTGGACGCCGACCGGTTCCAACCGGACGGTATAGGTGTCCGCCATTTGGTGACCTCCCAAGACCTCTCCGTTCCCGGCCAGGGATCTGGCGGGCGACGAGGTGTTCTGGTTGCGGTGGGGCGGAGGCCGCGCGGCCCCCGCCGTTGATCGCTCAGTTGCAGGGATTGATGGTGAACCCGGCCTTGTACTCGGCGATGTGCTTCTCGCGATCCGCGGGGCTCATCTCGCGCAGGAGCGTGAGCGGCGACAGCAGCGTATGGCCGCGCACGTCGTCGAGCGTCCACATGTCCTTGTCGTCGAAGCGCAGATGCGGCTGCGGGATCAGGGTCTTACCGTCCTCGCGAACGAAGTTCAGATCCTTGATCGCGTCGGCCAGATCCCAGCCGTGGTACAGCGTCTCCCACTCGCGCTTGCCCGAGAAGCGGCCCATGGCGGGTGTCGGGCGTCCCTCGTACTCGTCCGAGAACGCCTCGACGGCCGTCCAGCGGTCAAGCTCGTGCGCAAAGGTATGCAGCTTGCCGTCGATCTCGTCGACGACCATGTCCTCGCGGATGAGGCACGGCACCAGGCACGACCAGCAGCGATGCGGGTAGACGTAGCCGACATCCTCGTTGAAGGTGATCACCTTCTGGCCCGGCTTCGACAGCTTGCCGTACCATTTCCAGAAATCGCCGAACTCGGCGTACCAGCCCGGGTACTTGTGCTCGAACCACTCGAAGTCCTTGTCGGTCTGGGCCTCGATTCGCCAGAAGTTCACCGGCCAGCCGACTGCGAAGAACTGCGCGACCTTGTGGACGTAGTTCTTCTTGGTGATCCGGTTCCAGGCCTCGTGGACGTCGTCGTGATGCACCTTGATGCCGTACTTTTCCAAGGGAAGCATGTAGGTGCGGTAGTAATCCTCGAAGATCCAGCGGTGCCACATCTCCGCATAGGACTCCTTGTCCTTGTCGCGGTTGGTTGTGCCGTATTCGATGAACGTCCCAATGGCCGCATCGACGATGGCGTGGTTCTGCCAGAACGCGTAGCGCAAGTCGCGTTCCAGAAGCAGATGGTTCTCCGGCTCCTTCAGGGCCGCCATCAGCATCGAGTGGCCGTTGCCGATATGCCGGCTTTCATCCGACTGCACCGACAGGAACACGGTCGGCAGGGCATAGTCGCCGTTGCGGGCCGCTTCCGATGGCATGGCCACGAAAAGCGTGTTGGTGAAGGCGGTCTCGGCGACGACGGTCAGGTACATGCAGGCGGCGGTCATGGTGTCGCCGGTGATGAAGCCCTCGCCGAACTGGCGGCCGATCGTGGTGGCATAGCACTTGCCGAAGGCTTCCTCGGTAATGTCGAACCCGGCCGGGTCGATGTAGTTCTCCATGTACCACTTCTTCAGGTTCATCTGGATCGTGGAATGGCGGAACTCGTCGACCATCTGCATGGTGAAGCCGGTGCGCAGATCCTCGCCCGGCGCCAGACGGCCGACCATCGCCATGGAGCGCGCGGCAGAGATTTCCGGAAACGGGATGATCGCCAGGAACAGCTTCATCCATTCGACCCAGCGCGGCTCCACATTGCGGAACATGTCGCCGCGGAGGGCCGCATCGAGCGCGCCGTAGACGCGGTTGTCCTTTTCTTCCTGCATCGGGAAGTAGGACCGCAGCACCTGCTTCATCGGATCGCGCGGCGCCTTGGTGATCTTGTAGTCGGTGGGGAAGGTGTTCGCTTCCTGGACATAGGTCGGGTTCCACCCCAGGTCGGCGATCTTCTTCGTCGCCTCCCCGACCGAGATGCCCCGCTGGGACGTGATCTTGTTGAGCGTCAAAGACGTCATGCCATGAGCCTCCGTTGTTGTCCCGGCACCGCGCGGCGCGGCGCCATGCGACGGCCAGAGCCGCCATTCTTGCTGTCCGATCCGGGGCGCGCCTGCTCCGCGCGGCTCCGCATCGCCTGGATCACGGCAAAGGTTCTGGTCGGTTCCCGGCCGCCGCTGGTGCTCCCTGCCCCGCCATGCGGGTCTGGATCGCGGCGTCCTCGGTCCTCCCATCCTTCGTTCTTGTCGCGTCCCGGACACACCGGGTCGGCTTCTTCTGCATGACTAGACGCAAGACCCGTGCCCGCTCCGGCCGATCCGCATGAAAAAATTCTGAAAAAATCGAGAGCGGCAATTAACGCGTTGATCCGGAAAAGATAAAATCCAGCTGGGATTTGGAGACAACGTCCGGCCCACAATCCTGCCGCCAGCAACGCAGCACGACACCGGCCCGGCACTGTCAACGGATGTTACAGATGTAAAGGCCAGCCTGTTTCGCGGCGAACGCAAAAGGAAATCATGCCGCATTGCAGAACATCGGCGGCAGACCCGGATCGAAAATCCAAGCGTCCGGCCCACCTGATTCGCCGCAATTTACGGCTTCTCGGAGCGACGTGCGCGGCAAGTGTAACGTTTTGAAACAGGCCGCTCGGACGCCTGTAAAGCTCTGTTCCGGACTTTACAATTCCGGCGACATTTTCTTTCGCCAATTCTATCAGAAACCCACGGCGCAGGTTTTTTCGATGTATCGGGACTGATAAATTCGACCGTCAATGAAGCCACAGCCTTTTGCAGCCGGACCGGGAAATTCCATTCCGCGACTGCAGAAAGGCGCAAGCCAATCCGGATCGCCGCGGAATGACACGACCACGCACACCATTCGAAGACGCGGCGCCTTCGCGGCAGATCGCCGAGCGCCTGGTTCAACGCAGTCCGCAGGATCTGGTCTTCGTCATGCGGTTTCTCGGCGAAAGTCAGCTGCTTCTTTATGACCATTTCCGGCGCTTCGTGGCCGAGGAGCTCGCGCAGCGTGGCGCCACCCGGGACCGGCATCCGCTGCTGCAGCTTTTCATCGACGCCCATGCCAACGAATTGCGCGAGTTCGTGTTTACCGGCGTGTCGCTGGCCCGCCAGTTCCGCCTGCCCGAGATCGAGACGCTGACCGGCGACGCGGAAACGATGATGCGGATCGACATCTGGGACGCACTGGCCGGACACGTGGAGATGGCTCAGTGGCGCTTCCTTCAGCAGGCCGACGGCCTGCCGGCGCAGCTCGACCAGATGGAAGCGGCGCGTGCCGCCGGGAACGGTCCAAGATGACCGCCCCTGCCGTGTCAGTTCACGGGGCCGTCCGGTCCGGGCGCGCCGGGCAGCAGGTCCCAGATTGCCGAAATATCCTCGCGCAGCCGGCGGTGGGTTTCGGCCATGACCGCGTCCCGGTCGGCATCCGGCAGCGCCGCCAGGGCACGCTGCGCATCCAGGACCGCGGCGGGATCGTCGCCCCGCGCTGCGGCCTCGGCGAGCTGAAAGGCCGGATGTTCCGGGTCGAACCGTCCGGCAAGGGCAGCCGCGAGAGCGGCGAAGAAGCGGGTCTGGGGCGGGAAGGCCATCGCGTCCTCTTGCGCGGCGGACGACCGATCCGTCGTCCGGATTGGCCCGAAGGCATAGGGGAGAACCAGATGAGCCGTCAACCTCGCCCCATCGCCGAGATCCTGAATGAGCGCCTGGAAACGGTCGCCCGGATCGCCGCCCAGAACGCCGAGCACCTGCGCCTGCTCCAGTTTGCCGGCGGGCTCGAGATTCACCGCCTGCGCGCGGAGCGGGACGGCGAGGACGTCCCGGAAGAACATGGCCCGGCCGAAACCGACGCAGCCGTAACGCGCTCGCAGGAGCGTCTCGATGCGCTCGAGGCCGAGCTTGACCGGATCGACCGCGAACTTGCCGAAGCCACCAACCCGGGGACCACGAACTGATGGACGATGTGCTGACCCAACCTTCCCTGTTCGACCTCTTGGCGCGGTGCTGGCCGCTGGGCAACGCGGTATCGTCCGCAACTTTCAACCACGCGCAGACCGCCGTCGCCTTTGCCTGTGCCGACGGACGCGCCGCTGTGGTGGCGCTCGCCGATGACGAGGCTCCGGGCAAGCGGATCCGCATAGAGTTCGACACCGGACGCACGACGATCCGTCCGAGAACCCGGCCTCTGCCGCCGCCGATCATGGTCGGCCCCCTCCCCGGCGGCAGGGCGCCGTCCCTCGTCGCGCTTGGAGAGCAGGGCTTCTGCCTCGGCGCGGGGGACGGCAGCCTTCACCGGATGACGGCGCGCGGGCAGATGCTGTCCTTCGCCCCGGCCGCATCCGTCCCCGTCACCGCACTGGCCAGCCATGCCGGAACCGAAGGGGTCGCCGCGGCGCGCGGACACCGCCTGAGCCTTCACGGCCCGACCGGAGCCGAGACCGCTGCGACAAACCTCGCGGAGGAGATCGGCGTGATCGCCCATGCGCCCGACGGGAAAGCGCTGGCGGCCGGGCACGGTCCGTTTGTGACCGTCTTCGCTGCCGACGGCCTCGGGGACGAGCGGCCGATCGGCGTCGGCGCTCCGGTCGTGTCGCTGGCCTGGAGCCAGGACGGAACGCGCCTCTGCTGTGGCTGCGGCGACCGCAGCGTCGCAATCGTCGATCCGGCGACAGGCACAGTGAAACGGATCGACAGTTTCCCGGCCGTACCCGCCGCCCTCGACGTCTCGCACCCGGCTTCGGCGCTGCTCGCCTCGGGCACCTACCGCCTTGCCGCATGGTCCTTGCGCGGCGACTCGGCCCTTCCGCTGAAGACCGGGCGGCCCGGCCTCGTGCTCGTCGATCAGGTCGCCGCCCATCCCACGCGCGGGATCGCCGCGACCGGCTATACCAGCGGCCTTTTGATCCTGTCGCATCTCGGCCAGGCCGGCGAGGTCCTGCTGCGCGAGGGCGCGAGCGGACCGGACGCCGCTGTCACCGCGCTCGCCTGGTCGGACGATGGCCGCCACCTGGCCGCCGGCACGGCCTCGGGCGACGCGGCGGTGATCACCTTCCCCGACCAATTCTTCAAATGACGCCCGCAACGGAGGACCCCCGATGACCCGGCAACTCACCCCCGAAGAAGAGAGCAAGGACCGATTCTTCGCGCGCGTAGCCGCCTTGTCCGAAGAAATGATCGCGGCCCACGGCAAGGAGTTCGCCATGGGCACGCTTGTCCTGGCGGCCCGCTGGATCGCCGAGGGCAAGATGGAAAAGGCTAAGGCCAACTGATGTCGCCCGCGCCCCACCAGATCCCGGCTTTGCCGCTGCGGATCACTCCCTCCGTCATGCCGTCCGACGCGGCCGTTCCGGATCCGTATCGCCGGACCGTCCGGCCGTTGCGGCCCAGCGGACCGGTCGACCGGCGCCGATCAGCCGCACCGCAAGCGGAGCCAGCCGCATGACCCTTGCGCTCCGCGTCGAACAGGGCCAGCGACTCGCCACGACGCCGCAGATGCGTCTGGCGCTCGATGTGCTGTCGATGTCGACCGACGCACTGTGCGACCACCTCCGGGCCGCGGCCGCCGCGAACCCGTTTCTCGACCTCAGCTGGCCGTCCTCGGCGTCGGGCTCCGGGCCGGACGACCTGCCGGATCTGGCCGAGGAGTGCGGGCTCTACGCCCATGTCCTGGCGCAGATCCCGCTCTGCCTGCCTGCGGGACGGCCGCGCGAGATCGCTCTGTGCTTCGCCGACGCGCTGGAACCCACGGGCTGGTTGGGACTGCCGCTCGACCGCATCGCCGCGGCGTCAGGCTGTTCCCTGAACGAGGCGCGGTCGGTGCTCGACGGGTTGCAGCGGATGGAGCCTGCGGGGCTCTTTGCCCGCGATCTCAGGGAATGCCTTCGCCTGCAGGCCGCCGATCTGGGCTGCGACAGCCCGGCGATGCTGCGGATCCTCGACCGTCTCGACCTGGTGGCCGCAGGCGATCCCGCGGCGCTCGCGGCGGCCTGCGGGATCAGCCCTGACGACGCGGCCGCCTGTCTGATGCGGATCCGCGGCATGGATCCGAAACCGGGTGCGCGATTCTCGACCGACCCCACCCTGGCGCGGGCGCCCGATCTCGTGGTGACGGAAGCGAACGGGCGCTGGCATGTGGCCCTGAACCGATCGGACATGCCGGCGGTGCGGATCGCGGATCCGGGGCGGAATGTCACGCTGTCGCCCGAACTGGGCGACGCCTTGCGGGCTGCCACCTGGCTCCAGCGCGCCGTGGCGCAGCGTCACCAGACCACGCTGACCGTGGTCTCCGAACTGCTGCGCCGGCAGGGCGACTTCCTGGCCCGGGGTCCGGCGGCCCTGCGTCCGCTCAGCCAGCGGGACCTCGCCCGCACGCTCGGCATCCATGAAAGCACGGTCAGCCGCGTCGTCGCGGGGCTGACCATCGCCACGCCGCACGGGGTCTTCGCCGTCAAGGCGCTTTTCACTCATGCCAGCGGGCCGGATGGCCGCGGACCCAGCGCGGCGGCGCTGCGGCACCGGATCGCCGCCCTGATCCGCAGCGAGGATCCGGCACGGCCGCTGTCCGACGGCGCCATCATGGAGCGGCTCTGCGCCGAGAACCTGACCGTCGCCCGCCGCACCGTCACGAAACACCGCGAAGCTCTGGGCCTGCCACCCGCCCAGGACCGCCGGCGCGCCCATGGCGCCTGCTTGCGGGCCGGCCTCGCGTTGCCAACCGGTGGCTCGGCAAGAGGCCAAGCATAGACCTCGGGAGGAAGAAGCAATGTGCAAGCTACTAGAGGGCCAGGACCCGGCCAGCCACATTCCGACGACCCGGCGCCTCCGCATCAACGGCCACGGCACCAGCATCCGTCTGGAGCAGGCCTTCTGGCAGGCCATCGACGAGATCGCGGCCGAACAGGGGATGACCACTCCGGCCTTCCTCACCCGGCTTCATGACGAAGTGCTCGACATTCATGGCGAGGTCGGCAATTTCACGTCGCTTCTGCGGTGCGCCTGCCTGTTCCATCTGAGCGACGCGCCGCGCCTTCGCACGAATGCCCTGAGACAGTAGCGGCCCGCGCAAAAAAGGTCTCCACAAGGGCACGGCAATGCGCATACTGAATTCAAAAGACTGGGCCGCAAAGGCAAAGGGGGGAAAGTGGCGAAAGCAATCCATTCGATGATCCGCGTCCTCGACGAGGAGCGCTCCAAGGACTTCTATCAAAGGGCGTTCGGGCTGACCGTCGCCGACCGGCTCGATTTCGACGATTTCACGCTCGTCTACATGAGCAACGCGGAAACCCCGTTCGAGATCGAGCTGACCGTCAACAAGGGCCGGACCGAGCCTTATGACCTCGGCAACGGCTATGGCCATCTCGCGGTATCGGTCGATGACCTCGACGCGGAACACGCGCGGTTCACGGCAGAGGGCCTCGCCCCGCGCAAGATCGTCGAATTCAACCGCGACGGGGCCCTGCTGGCCCGGTTCTTCTTCGTCCAGGACCCTGACGGCTACCAGATCGAAGTGCTGCAGCGGCATGGGCGATTTCTCTAGGTGACACGATAATAGCGGGAGGAAGACATGGGCATTCAAGGTAAGCCCGCGGGAATGACCCGGCGGGATCTGTTGCTGCGTTCCGTTGCGGCGGGCGGCAGCTTCGTGGTGGGGACCGGCTTCGTCGCGGCACGGGATGCGGCCTGGGCGACCGAGGTCACATCGCTTAGCCCTCAGGCCATGGCGACGCTGATCCAGATGGCACGGGACATCTATCCGCATGACCGGATCCCGACCGAATACTACGTCGTCGCCGTCAAGGGCTATGACACGCCCGAGACCGCCGAGGCGACCGAAGCCGGCATCGCGCTGGTGAACGGGGCCGCCGAGGGCAAGGGATACAGCAGCTATCTCGACGCCGGATGGGAGGCCGACCGGGTAGAGATCCTGCGCAGCATCGAGGACTACCCGTTCTTCCAGACCGTCCGCGGCGGGCTGGTCACCGGGCTTTATAACCAGAAGGCCGTCTGGCCGCTCTTTGGCTACGAGGGCGAGAGCTATTCCAAGGGCGGCTACATCAACCGCGGCTTCGACGACATCAACTGGATCTGAGGAGGGATCGACATGCCTGCACCATTTGATCTCAACGACGACACGGTTGTCGTCGTGGTCGGCACCGGCGCCGGGGGCGGCGTCCTTGCCAACGAACTGGCCCAGAAGGGCATCTCGGTCGTCGCACTCGAGGCCGGGGGGCGGTACCTGCCCGAGGACTACATCAACGACGAATGGGACAGCTTTGCCCAGCTCGCCTGGCTCGACCCGCGCACGACGTCGGGCGACTGGCGGGTGGCCAAGGATTTCTCCGGCCTGCCCGCCTGGATCGTGAAGGCGGTGGGCGGCACCTCGATCCACTGGGCAGGGGCGTCGCTCAGGTTCCAGGACCACGAATGGAAGGCGGCGACCACCTATGGCCCGGTGCAGGGCGCGAACCTGCTCGACTGGCCGATCGACGCGGCCGAGATGGCACCCTGGTACGACAAGGCCGAGGACAAGCTGAAGGTGACCCGCACCGGCGGCCGCGACGGCCTGCCGGGCAACAACAACTTCAAAGTGCTCGAAGCCGGAGCCAAGGCGCTCGGCTACCAGGAAGTGAATACCGGTCACATGGCGATCAACTCGGCCGACTACGACGACCGGATCTCGTGCCAGCAGACCGGCTTCTGCTTCCAGGGCTGCAAGTGGGGCGCCAAGTGGTCGGCGGCCTATACCGACATCCCGCGCGGCGAGGATACCGGAAATCTCGAGGTGCGCGACCGCTGCCAGGCGCTGCGGATCGAACATGACGACACCGGCAAGGTCACCGGCGTCGTCTATGTCGATCCAGACGGCAACCAGCAGATGCAGCAGGCCCGGATCGTCGCCGTTGCCGGCAACTCGATCGAAAGCCCGCGGCTCCTGCTGAACTCGTCCTCGTCCATGTTCCCGAACGGGCTGGCAAACTCGTCCGGGCAGGTCGGCCGCAATTACATGCGCCACACCACGGGCTCGGTCTATGCGGTCTTCGAGAAACCGGTCCGGATGTGGCGCGGCACCACCATGGCCGGGATCGTCCGCGACGAGGCGCGGCATGATCCGTCGCGCGGCTTCGTCGGCGGCTACGAGTTCGAAACCCTGTCGCTGGGCCTGCCCTTCATGGCGGCGTTCCTCGATCCCGGCGCCTGGGGCCGCGAATTCACCTCGGCACTCGACGGGTACGAGAAAATGGCCGGGCTCTGGATCGTCGGCGAGGACATGCCGCAGGAAACCAACCGCATCACGCTGAACTACGATGTGACCGACAAGTTCGGCATGCCTGTGGCGAACGTGAACTTCGACAACCATCCGAACGACAACGCGATGCGCAACCACGCCTACCAGCAGGGCAAGGCGATCTACGAGGCTGTCGGCGCGACCCGCACCTTCCCGACGCCGCCCTATCCTTCCACGCACAATCTCGGCACCAACCGGATGTCCGAGAACCCGCGGGACGGCGTGGTGAACAAGTGGGGGCAGAGCCACGACGTCCCGAACCTGTTCGTTTCGGATGGCAGCCAGTTCACCACCGGCGCGGCGGAAAACCCGACGCTGACCATTGTCGCCCTGGCGATCCGTCAGGCCGATCACATTGCCGGCGAAATGAACGCCGGGAACATCTAGCAAGGGATCGGGCCCCGGCCATCCGGACGGGGCTCGATCGATCGGCGGACGGTTCCGGCCGTGCGCGGGAACCGGCGAAGGATCGGATGCGGCTAGACGATCCGCGCGCCCTGCGCCTTGACCCGGCGGATCGGGATGGCGGATTCGATCGACGCCACCCCCTCGATCCGGGTCAGCCGCGTTGTCAGGAACCGTTCGTAGTCTTCCAGTCCGCGCACCACGACTCGCAGAAGGTAGTCCCGGCTTCCGGTCATAAGCCAGCAATCCACTACCTCGGGATACTGGCCGATGGCCGCCTCGAAGGCCTCGAGCCGGTCCTGTACCTGGCGCGTCAGCTTGACCGACACGAAGACCGAGAACCCGAAGCCGAGCCTGGTTTCGTCGATCCGGGCGCCGTAGCCGGTGATGACTCCGTCTTCTTCCAGCAGCCGCACGCGCCGCGCGCAGGGGGTCGGCGACAGTCCCACCCGTTCGCTCAGCACCTGCTGCGAGAGGCGCGCGTCGCGGTGAAGTTCCGACAGGATTCGCAGGTCTTTGGCGTCAATGTCGCGGGGCATCGATTCTCTTGGAGGATTTTTCTACTCGTTCGGCGTTTTCTGACGCTGATCGCCAAATACTGCAAGAGATACGCCAGCCTTTGGCCACAATTCGCGCCCCTATTGGCCCATGATCCCTGAAACGGAGGATCCCGCGATGAACATGATGGACGTCCGCCCGGCCGACGCAACGGATACCGATCCCGAGGAGACCGCGGAATGGATCGAGGCCCTCGAATCCCTGGCAGGCACGGACGGTCCTGACCGGGCGCAATTCGTTCTGAAGCGCGTCCTCGAGGCGGCGCAACGTCTGGGCGTGCCCCTGACCGGGCTTCCCTATTCGGCCTACCGCAACACGATCCCGGCGTCGCGCCAGCCGGCCTATCCGGGCGACCTCGCGGTCGAAGAACGGATCACCTCGATCATCCGGTGGAACGCCCTCGCGATGGTGATGCGTGCGAACCGGGCGCATGGCGAACTCGGCGGGCATATCGCGTCGTTCGCCTCTGCCGCCGAGATCTTCGAGACCGGCTTCAACCATTTCTTCCGCGCCGCCGGCGACGGCAGCGCCGGCGACCTCGTCTTCTTCCAACCCCATTCCGCCCCCGGCATCTATGCCCGCGCCTTCCTCGAAGGCCGCCTGGCCGAGGCCGATCTGGCCCGCTACCGGCAGGAGCTTCCCGGTCCCGGCCTCTGCTCCTACCCGCATCCCTGGCTGATGAAGGAGTTCTGGCAGCTTCCCACCGGATCGATGGGGATCGGCCCGCTGTCCGCCGTCTACCAGGCCCGCTTCATGCGGTATCTGTCGGCGCGCGGACTGGCCGAGACCTCGGGGCGCCGGGTCTGGGGCGTCTTCGGCGACGGCGAGATGGACGAACCCGAAGCCATCGCCGGGCTGACCCTCGCCGCGCGCGAAGGGCTCGACAACCTGACTTTCGTGATCAACTGCAATCTCCAGCGGCTCGACGGCCCGGTGCGCGGCAACGGCCAGATCATCCAGGAACTGGAAGCCCTGTTCGTCGGCGCCGGCTGGAACGTGATCAAGGTACTGTGGGGTTCGGAATGGGACGCGCTGTTCGGACGCGACCGCAACCACGTCTTGCTGCGCCGCTTCGCCGAGACGGTCGACGGGCAGTACCAGGATCTCGGCTCCAAGGACGGGGATTACAACCGCCACAAGTTCTTCGAGGCCGATCCCGAAAGCGCGGCGCTGGTCCGCGACATGACCGATGACGAGATCCACCGCCTGAAGCGGGGCGGCCACGACATGCAGAAGCTCCACGCCGCCTTCGCCGCGGCCGTTGCGCACAAGGGCCAGCCGACCGTCATCCTGGCGAAGACCAAGAAGGGCTACGGCATGGGCGGCGCCGGAGAGAGCCGGATGATCGCGCATCAGGCCAAGAAGCTTGACCTCGCGGCGCTGCGGGACTTCCGCGACCGTTTCGACCTTCCGCTGAGCGATGCGCAGGTGGAGGCGCTGGACTTCTACCGCCCTGCGGACGGCAGCGCGGAACTCGCCTATCTGCGCGACCGGCGCCGCGCACTTGGCGGCCACCTGCCCCGGCGCGCGCTTGCGGCGGCGCATCCCGCACCGGCCCACCCGAAGCTGGCCAGCTACGCCGGTTTCGCAATGGCGCCCGAGGGCCGGGCAATGTCGACCACCATGGCCGCCGTACGGATGCTGGGCGGATTGCTGCGGGACAAGGCGTTCGGACCGCGCCTCGTGCCCATCGTCGCCGACGAGGCCCGCACCTTCGGCATGGACAGCCTGTTCCGGCAGATCGGCATCTACGCGCCCGCCGGCCAGCTCTACGAGCCCGAGGATGCGGGTTCCATGCTCTATTACCGCGAGGCGGCGACCGGCCAGCTTCTCGAGGAAGGCATCACCGAGGCCGGCGCGATCAGTTCATGGACCGCCGCCGCAACGGCCTACAGCGCCCATGGCGTCGAAATGCTGCCGGTCTACATCTTCTATTCCATGTTCGGCTTCCAGCGCGTCGGCGACCTGATTTGGGCCGCCACGGACCAGCGGGCGCGCGGCTTCCTGTTCGGGGCAACCGCCGGCCGAACCACGCTGTCGGGCGAAGGTCTCCAGCATCAGGACGGCTCCAGCCTGCTGCAGGCGGCAACGATCCCGACCTGCCACGCCTACGACCCCGCCTTTGCCTACGAGGTCGCGGTCATCCTCGACCACGGCATGGCGCGGATGCTCGACGAAAAGCGCGACGAATTCTTCTACCTGACGCTGATGAACGAATCCCAGCCCCAGCCGGCCATGCCGGACGGCTCGGCAGACGACATCGTCCGGGGACTTCACCTGATCGCCCGATACGGACCGGCGGACGGCCCGCGGGTTCGCCTTCTCGGCTCGGGCACGATCCTGGCGGAGGTGCTTGCCGCCGCCGAAATTCTTGCCGAAAGCCACGGCATCGCCGCCGAGGTGTTCAGCGCGACCAGCTATTCCGAACTGGCCCGAGACGCTGCTGCGGTTGAGCGGCAGAACCGGCTCACCGCAGCGCCCGACATTCAGACCAGCCATGTGGAGCGGCTGCTGGCCGGCCCAGCGCCGGTCATCGCCGCGTCGGACTATGTGCGCGCCGTTCCGCAGCAGATCGCGCCCTGGATCCGTGCGCGCTACACAGTCCTCGGCACCGACGGGTTCGGACGGTCATCGGATCGCCGGACGCTGCGCCGCTTCTTCGAGGTCGACCGCCATCATGTCGCGCTCGCGGCAGTGGAGGCGTTGGTCAGAGACGACGCACTTCCCCACACGATTCTGGACACCGCGCTGCGGGATCTGGAGATCGACCGTGCGGCGCCGGCGCCCTGGACCAGGTAGCCCGGCACCGGAAGTGGCCCGGCGGCCCCGCCGGGTGCCGCCACGGCCGACCAAGGGCGGTCAGCCGTAGCTGCGCCGGATGCCGTAAAGCCGCATCTTGCGGTAGAGGGTAGGACGCGAGATGCCGAGACAGGCGGCGACACGCGTCATGTTGCCCTGCTCCCGCTCGATCGCCTCCAGGATAGCGCTGCACTCCATCGCCTCAAGGCTTGTCGGCGACGGACCTGGCTGGACCTCGGCCTCGCCCTCGACCAGGGTCGCCGCGTGGCCGGACCGGATCCCGGTCAGTTCTGTCGGATAATCCTCGGCCCGGATCTCTCCGTCCTGACTCAGAAGCATCAGCCGCTCGGTCATGTTGCGCAATTCGCGCACGTTCCCCGGCCAGGCATAGGCATCCATCAGCCGCAGCAGATCGTCCGGCGGCTTGATCGGCGCGACCCGCATGCGTTTCGCGAACAGATCGAAGAAATGGCGCACCAGAATCGGAATGTCGCCGCGGCGGGCGCGCAGCGGCGGCACTGCGATGCTGATCGTGCTGATACGGTAGTAGAGGTCGCTGCGGAACCGGCCCCCGGCGATCGCGTCGCGCAGGTCCCGGTTCGTCAGCGCGACAAGCTGGACGTCGATCGGACGGCGGCGGCTTTCGCCGATGCGGTAGACAGCGCGCTGTTCGAGCACACGCAGAAGATAGGGCTGAATCTCCAGCGGCATCTCGCCGATCTCGTCAAGGCAGATCACCCCGCCATTGGCCAGTTCGAACTTCCCGGCCTTGCCTTCCCGGCTCGCGCCGGTGAAGGCACCCGGACTGTGACCGAACAGCTCGCTGCCCACCAGTTCGCTGGAAATCGCACCGCAATTGACCGCGACATAGGGCGCCGGCGCCTTGCGTTGACGCACGTCATGGACGAGCCGTGCGAACAGCTCCTTGCCGACCCCGGTCTCGCCCTGCACCAGGATCGAAGCCCCGGCCTCGGCCGCCCGCTGCGCGAGTTCGATCGCCTTCAGCAATCCCGGATCGCGGCCGAGGATGGTGATGGGCTCCTCGCTGGTCCCGGCCCGCGGCCGGATCTGGATGCCGGCGCTCTCCGATGATGCGCGGCCGCGCCGCTGGTCGGGCAGCAGCAGCGCCGCACCGCGCAACGATCCGTCAAGCCGCAGCCCCCGGATCCCGGCGGGCTTCAGTTCGCCCGGCAAGGCCGCCGCAATGGCATTGTCGTCCATGCCGTCCGTCAGGCGCAGCAGGCGCCGCCCGATCTCCAGATGCTGCGACGGCGGCACCGCCCGCCGGTCGCCGACGCGGCAATCCACGACCCGACCCAGCCGGTCGAGAACCACGAGACTATCGCCCGAATTCGCCGGGCGCAGCAATTCGCGCGACGCATCGATCAGGCGCAGATGCTCGCGCTTCTGGAACTCTGCCAGCGCCGCCTCGATCCCCTGTGCAGAGGCGATCAGCAGCGCGGTGTTGTGCGGCCGGAAAATCCCCGGCGGGCCGGAGAGATCGACAAGACCGATGATGCTGCCGTCGAACGGATCGCGGATCGGCGCCCCGACGCAGGTCCAGTTCTTGATGCCCGAGCAGAAATGCTCCGAGGCATGCACATGCGCGGGCTTGCCGGTCCTGAGCGGCGTGCCGATGCCGTTGGTGCCGATCACCTCCTCGTTCCAGATCCCGCCCACTTCCAGGTGGATACGGCGCCCGGCATCCAGCGTGGCCGGATCCCCCAGGGTCTCGATGATCGTGCCCTGCTTGTCGGTGAGGATCAGCATGACCCCGGCATTTTCCAGCAGCGGCGCCAGACGGGCGAACACGTCGCTGGCCGCAGCGCGCAGATCGCTGCTGTCGTGCTTCAGGCGATGGATTTCGTCGCCGCCCCCGGCCAGCGGTGCCATATCGGCCTCGGCGCTGATCCCGGCCTCGCTGCAGCGGAACCACGACTCGAGTATCTCGGAACGCACCCCCATCTGGTCCCCGCCGGTCCGGCCGCTGCCGTCCAGAAATCGCTCCCATGCGTCACGGGTCAGGGAATCGTCGTAGTCCTGGAAATTTCCGTTGAAGCAAGTCTGGCGTGTGTCGTTCATGTCGACCTTGTTGTTTGTCGTCACCTTGTGCCGGCGAGTTCAGAAGGCGGTCTCGACCCGCTACCGCGGTGCGCCCGCCCCGGAGGGGCTCAGTCGAGCCCGAGACGCTGCGCGATCTCTGCCGCCAGTTCACGCTCCGCAGCCGACGACCCGGCAATTTCCCGCCCGTCGAGATCCGCAAGCACGGCGCCGATCCCGTCCTCCACCGGCGAGAAGAAGCGGTTCTCCCGCGTGGCCAGCACGAAACACCGGCGCCCGTCGAGGCGGCGCAGCTCGCCCAGGAAATGCATCTGGCGGCCGGTCTCGCCATCGACGACAACAACGCGGTTGTTCGGGCTCACGCGGATATAGGGCTTCGGCGCCGTCTCGGCGCGGCCCGCTCCCAGGTCATGGATCATCAGCCCTGCGGGCACCGGTTTCTTCCGGCGTTCGGCATCCGCGGCCCGCGCCCTGGAATAGCCGCCGCCGCTGATCTGGTCGGCAAGGCGTTCGATGGTCTGGCGGTTTTCCCCGATCAGACGCTGCGCCCCCTCGTCCTGCGGTCTCGGCGATCCGCTTCTCGAAAAGATGTCGACCACTGGTTCTCTCCCTCCTGCGCCGGCGCAGGCTCTACCGGTTCGGTCTGTTCTGGCTCAAAGGCTCGGCACGCGTTGGTCGTGCCCGTTCCGCTCCTCCGATTGTCGGCGATCTGTGCGCGCCGTTTCGAAACGTGCCCGTTTGCTTATCCGTTGACGCGCATTCTGCACATGATTCGTCCGTCGTGGGAACTCTACTCTCTTCCAGGCCCGGTTGGGAGGTATCTACTACGCTGTTCTGCCGCTCAATGTCGCTTGGCGCGACGCGCTGCACAGTCCCCAAATCGTGATCGCCGGCCGCGACGCAGCGGGGCGGAAATCGCGTCTCCGGGCGGATTTCCCATCTTGTCCCCGGCAGAAGCGGCAGGCCCTGCCGCAGCCAATGCGCTTGGAGGCGGCCGGCTTTGCCCCTAGGCTGACCCCGCAGCCCGCAGGGAACAGCATGCGACGCGAGTTTGCAGATCAGCACCATCCGCCGGGTCGCCGTGCGGCCTGGCCCTTGCCGCGCTGCAGGCAAATCGCGACCGTGGCTTCTCCGGTCGTGCCGGCAGCCCTGGGGGCGTCGCCGTGGCCCGCATCCTGATCCTGTCAAGCTGGGTGGCCGCAGGCCATGTCGGGCTCTGTGCCGCCGCCCCGGCATTGCAGGCACTCGGCCACTCCGTCAGCCAGTTGCCGATGACGCTGCTCTCGAACCATCCGGGCTGGTTCCGGACGGCCGGTCGGGCCGTGCCGCCGGACGACATCGCGGCGATGATCGACGCGCTGGACGCGAACGGGTGGCTCCATCGCCACGATGCCCTGCTCACCGGGTACCTGCCGACCGAAGAGCATGTCCTCCTCGCCGCCCGCCTGATCGACCGGCTCCGCGCTTGCGGGACGGCGCCGCGCATCGTCGTCGATCCGGTGCTGGGCGACGCCCCCGACGGGCTCTATCTGCCGGAAACGGTGGCCGACGCGGTGCGGCGCACCCTGCTGCCCCGCGCCGATATCCTCACCCCGAACGCCTTCGAGCTCGGCTGGCTGAGCCGACGGCCCGTCGCCACGCTGGCCCAGGCGCAGGCTGCGGCAGCGGCGCTGGCGAGCGTCGGTCCGCAGATCCTCGTCACCTCGCCGCCGGTCGACGCACATACGACCGGCCTGCTCGCATTCGGCGACGGCGCCCCTCGACTGTTCCGCACCGCCCGGCGCGCCCCGGTGCCGCATGGCACCGGCGACGTCTTCGCCGGCTTCGTCGCTGCCGGTCTGCCGCCCGGCACCGCGCTCGGCCATCTCCAGACGCTGATCGGGGCGAGCCTCGGCGCCGCGCATCTGCGGATTGCAGAAGCCGCCGCGCTCTGGACCGCCGCGCCGCCGCTGCCCGCTGACATCCTGCCCACCACCTGCGAGACGCCACCGCTTGAGGAGACCTGAGCCATGGCCTTCGACTTCATCCTGATGCTCACCGCCGAAGACCGCACCATTCCGGATGCCCGCGCCCGCCTCGACGAAGCGCTCGACGGCGGCGCCCGGCATATCGGGTTCAAGGATGTAGGCCTGCCGCTTGGCGAGTTGCGCGGGCTGGCCGACGCGATCCGCGCCGCCGGCGGGCGGTCCTATCTCGAAGTGGTCAGCCTCGACGCGGACAGCGAACTCGCCTCGGCGCGGGCGGCGGTCGCGCTGGACGTGGACTGCCTGCTCGGCGGCACCCGCGCGGCGGAGGTGACCGAGATCACCCGCCACCATCCGATCCGCTACTATCCCTTCCCGGGCCGGATCACCGGGCATCCGAGCGTCCTCGAGGGCAGCGAGGCCGAGATCGCGGGCTCGGCCCGCGCGCTGGCCGATCTGGAGCATGTCCACGGGCTCGACCTTCTCGCCTACCGTCACGCAGGCGACGTCCCAAGCCTGATGCAGGCGGTCTGCGCCGCCGTCGCCAAGCCGGTCATCGTGGCGGGCAGCATCGACCGCGAGGCGCGGATCACCGCCACCGCCGAAGCCGGGGCGGCCGGGTTCACGGTGGGCACGGCGGCACTTGCGGGCGTCTTCCCGGCCGAGACGCGGGGCTTCATCGACCAGGTGCGCAGCATCCTTGCGATGACCGCCCGGGCCCGCGACCGGGCCACCGCGCCGCGCCGGCTGGCGCTCGTCGCCCACGACACCCGCAAGGCGCATCTGCGGGCCTGGGTGCTGCGCCATGCGAAGGCGCTCGCCGGGCACCGGCTGGTCTGCACCGGCGGCACCGGGCGGATGGTCGCCGACGCCGTGCCCGCGCTGGCGGTCGAGCGGCTCCAGCGCGGCGGCCGCGGCGGCGACCAGCAGCTCGGCGCGCTGATCGCGACGGGCGAGCTCGACGCGGTGATCTTCTTCGCCGACCCGACGATCCCCCATGGTGGCGACGTGGATCTGCAGGCCCTGACCCGCCTGGCCGTCCTCCACGACACCCCGATCGCGCTCAGCGGCGCCGCCGCCGACATGGTGGTCAAGGCGCTGATGGCCCGGCCCTGACCGGCGCCCCGCCCCCGTTACCGCGGACGGATGCCGCTCAGGAACACCTCGAGCGCCAGATCGAAGCGCCGCTCCAGCGCGGCCTCGTCCGGCACCCGGTCGGGCGCAAGCAGCGCTTCCAGCGGCGAGGGGCGCGCCATGTCCAGAAGCAGCGCCGCCAGCGCACCGGTGTCCGAGGCGACGATCTCTCCCGCCGCGGCGGCCCGGTCGAGTTCGGCGCGGATGGTCTGCCCGGGCTCGATGCACGCGCTCTCGACCAGCCGCGCGCCCAGTTCGGGCCGGTCCGGCACTTCAGCCACGATGGCCCTGAGAAGGCTCAGCGGCAGGTGCAGGCCGGGCCCGCCCGGCGCCGGCTGCAGAAGCGCCCTGAGCCGCGCCTCGACCGGGGCACCGTCCATCTCCTGCCCCAGCGGGCGCAGATGTTCGGCCTTCAGCCGCTCCAGATAGGCCACGAACAGCGCCGTCCGGTCGGCGAAGATCGCATAGAGCGTGCGCTTCGACATCCCGGCATGGCGCGCCACCTCGTTCATGCTGAGCCCGTCCATCCCGGATCGCGCATAGATCGCATCGAGCGAATCGAGCACCTGCCGCCGCCGCTCCGCCTCGGTCGCGCTCGACGGCCGGCCGCGGCGCACGGGATGCCGTGCGCTGCAGCAGGGATCGTGATCTTCGCCTTCGCTCATGCCGGCCAGACAGGCATCGCGACCGCGCTCCTCTCCCGATCCGGACATTCGCGTCATGGGGTTGCCGGAACCTCTTGCATCGGCGCGAATGCCGGGATTAAGAAACCGCAGGGTTTTATATTTGTTTCGGGGACGTCTTGGCAAGACGTCTGTCCGGAAGGAGCATTGACCGATGACGACCCGAATCCTCTGCGCAATCGCGCTTCTCGCGTCCGGACTGCTGCTTCTGGGCCTGGCGGGTCCGGCCGCCGCGCAGCAGCCCGGCCAGGGCGCGCCGATGGCCGTCACCGTGGTCACGCTCCAGCCGCAGACGATCACCCTGACCACCACCCTGCCCGGCCGCGTCGCCGCCTCGGCCGAGGCCGAGGTGCGCCCCCAGGTCAACGGCATCATCCTCGACCGGCTGTTCAAGGAAGGCGCCCACGTGGATGCGGGCGATCCGCTCTACGAAATCGACCCGGCGACCTACAAGGCGGCGGTGGCGCAGGCGCGCGCCGCGGTCCAGCAGGCGCAGGTCCAGTACGACAATGCCGTGACCGAGGCCCAGCGCCTGAACGAACTGCAATCGCGCAAGGTCGCCAGCCAGCAGGCGCTCGACAATGCCCAGGCGACCCGTGACGCTGCTGCGGCGGCGATGCAGGTGGCCGAGGCGCAGCTGAGTCAGGCGCAGATCGACCTCGACCGCACCACCATCCGCGCCCGGCTCTCGGGCGAAATCGGCCTGTCGCAGACCAGTCCCGGCGCGCTGGTCACCGCAAGCCAGGCCGATCCGCTGGCGGTGATCCGCAAGCTCGACCCGGTCTATGTCGACGTCACCCAGTCGGCCGCCGATCTCCTGCGCTGGCGCCGCGGGCAGAGCGCCGAGGTTGCGGCCGATGCCGACAAGCAGGTCGAACTGATCCTTGCCGACGGGTCGACCTTCGACCACAAGGGCACCCTGACCGCGGCCGAACCCCATGTGGACCCGCAGACCGGCGTGGTCACGCTCCGGATGGAATTCGCCAACCCCGACCAGCTTCTGCTGCCCGGCATGTATGTCCAGGTGAAGATGCCCACGGTCGCCGCGCACGACATCTTCCTCGCGCCGATGGAAGCGGTGGTGCGCGACCGCCGCGGCCGCCCGGTCGCCTGGGTGGTCAACAAGGACAACGTCGTCGAGGAGCGCCAGCTCACCGTGCTGCAGGATCACGGCAACGACTGGGTGGTCAGCCAGGGGCTCGAACCCGGCGACCGCATGGTCGTCGCCGGCTTCCAGAAGACCGCCCCCGGCGCCACGGTGAAGCCCGAGGATCTCCAGGCCGCGGCTGCGCCCGCCGCCGATGGATCCGCCCCCGCAGCCGCTGCCCCGGCACAGTAGCCCGAAGCGCCAGGAGCCGTCCGATGGCCCGTTTCTTCATCGACCGCCCGGTCTTCGCCTGGGTCATCGCCATCCTGATCATGGGGATCGGGATCCTGGCGATCCGCACCTTGCCGATCTCGCAATATCCCCAGATCGCGCCGCCGGAAGTGTCGATCTCGGCCACCTATCCGGGCGCCTCGGCCGAGACGCTGGCCAATACCGTCACCCAGGTCATCGAGCAGCAGATGACCGGACTCGACGGGCTCAGATACATCACGTCGAGCGCCACCTCGGACGGGCGCACCCAGGTCACGCTGACCTTCCGCACCGGCACCGATCCCGACATCGCCCAGGTCCAGGTGCAGAACAAGCTCTCGCAGGCGACGCCGCTGCTGCCGGAAGCGGTGCAGCGCCAGGGCGTCACGGTCGAGAAATCCTCGGCCGGGTTCCTGATGGTGATCGGCCTGATCTCGCCCAACGGGGAATTCGAGCAGGTCGACCTCGCCGACTACCTCGTCACCAACATGGTCGACGATTTCAGCCGGATCGAGGGCGTCGGCAGCATCCGCGTCTTCGGCGGCCAGTACGCGATGCGGATCTGGCTCGACCCCGACAAGCTCGCCGCCTACGAGCTGGCACCGTCGGACGTGATCAAGGCGGTTTCCGAGGAGAACGCCCAGATTTCCGCCGGCGCCTTCGGCACCCGCCCCACCGTCGAGGGCCAGCAGCTCAACGCCACGATCACCGCCCAGTCGCTGCTCAGGACGCCCGAGGATTTCCGCCAGATCGTGCTGACGGCCAAGACCGACGGCGCGCTGGTGCTGCTCGGCGACGTCGCCGAGGTCGAGATCGGCGCCGAGAACTACGCCACGATCAGCCGCTACAACGGCCAGCCCGCCACCGGCATGGCGATCAGCCTCGCCACCGGCGCCAACGCGCTCGACACCGCGGCGCGGGTCAAGGACCGGCTGGCGGAATACGCCAAGTTCTTTCCCGAGGGGATGGACTACGTCGTCCCCTACGACACCACGCCCTTCGTGAAGATCTCGATCGAGGAGGTGGTGAAGACCCTGTTCGAGGCGATCGTGCTCGTCTTCCTGGTGATGCTGCTCTTCCTGCAGAACTTCCGGGCGACGCTGATCCCGACACTGGCGGTGCCGGTCGTGCTGCTCGGCACGTTCGGCATCCTCGCCGTTGCCGGCTTCACCATCAACACGCTGACCATGCTCGCCATGGTCCTCGCCATCGGCCTCCTCGTCGACGACGCCATCGTCGTCGTCGAGAATGTCGAGCGGATCATGGAGGAGGAAGGGCTCGAACCGCACGAGGCGACGCGCAAGTCGATGGACCAGATCACCGGCGCGCTGATCGGCATCGCCATGGTGCTCTCGGCGGTGTTCGTGCCGATGGCGTTCTTCGGCGGCTCCACCGGCGTGATCTACCAGCAATTCGCGATCACCATCGTCTCGGCCATGGCGCTGTCGGTCGTGGTGGCGCTGACGCTCACCCCGGCGCTCTGCGCGACGCTGCTGAAGCGGCCCAGCCACGACAAGAAGCGCGGCATCTTCGGCCTCTTCAACCGCGGCTTCGACGGCGTCCAGCACGGTTATGCCGGGACGGTCGGCTGGCTGGTCAACCGCCCGTTCCGGATCTTCCTGATCTATCTCGCGCTCGCCGCGGGCATGGCCTACATGTTCGAACGCACCCCGACGGGCTTCCTGCCGGACGAGGATCAGGGCATCCTCTTCACCCTGATCCAGGCCCCGACCGGCGCCACCGCCGACCGCACCCTGGCCGTGGTCGAGCAGGTCGAGAACCATTTCCTGCAGGGCGAATCCCAGTCCGTCGCCTCGGTCTTCGGGGTGGTCGGCTTCAGCTTCGGCGGCAGCGGCCAGAACATGGGCATCGTCTTCGTCAAGCTGAAGGACTGGTCCGAACGCACCGGCCCCGGCCAGAGCGCCCAGGCCATCGCCGGCCGCGCCTTCGGGCAGTTCATGGGGATCCAGGACGCGATGGCCTTCCCGATCGTGCCGCCCGCGGTGATCGAACTGGGCAACGTGTCGGGTTTCGACTTCTATCTCCAGGCCCGCGGCGGGCAGAGCCACGAACAGCTGCTTCTCTCCCGCAACCAGGTCCTCGGCGGCGCGGCGCAAAGTCCGCTGATCGCCTCGGCACGGCCGAGCGGGCTCGAGGACGCGGCGCAGTACAATCTCGACATCGACTGGCGCAAGGCCGGCGCGATGGGGGTTTCGGCGACCGATGTGGGCAACCTGCTGTCGATCGCCTGGGCCGGCCGCTACGTCAACGACTTCATCGACCAGGGCCGGATCAAGAAGGTCTATGTCCAGGGCCAGGCCGACGCCCGCGCCACGCCGTCGGACATCGAGAAATGGCGCGTGCGCAACAGCTCCGGCGGGCTGGTGCCCTTCGCCAATTTCTCGGTCGGCAACTGGACCTACGGGCCGCAGGGACTCTACCGCTACAACGGCGTGCCGGCGATGCAGATCCAGGGCTCGCCCGCGCCGGGCACGACGACCGGACAGGCGATGGCCGAGATGCAGAACATCGTCAGCCAGATGGAGGGCAACTACAATCTGGCCTGGACCGGCCTGTCGCTCGAAGAGATCGAATCCGGCAACCAGGCGCCGCTCCTCTACGCGCTGTCTCTGGCCGCGGTGTTCCTATCGCTCGCCGCGCTCTATGAAAGCTGGTCGATCCCCTTCGCGGTGATGCTGGCGATGCCGATCGGCGTGCTCGGCGCGCTGGCCGGCGCCTGGCTGGGCGGATTCGAGAACGGCGTCTTCTTTCAGGTGGGCCTTCTGACCGTGATCGGCCTGACCGGCAAGAACGCGATCCTGATCGTGGAGTTCGCGCGCGACCGCCACGCCGCCGGCGAACGGGTGGTGGATGCCGTCCGCGAAGCCGCGCGGCAGCGCTTCCGGCCCATCATCATGACTTCCATGGCGTTCTCGCTGGGGGTCCTGCCGCTGGTGATCAGCACCGGCGCCGGATCGGGCGGGCGCAACGCGATCGGCGCGGGCGTCCTGGGCGGGACGATCTCGGCCACCGTGCTGGGCATCCTCTTCGTGCCGCTCTTCTTCGTCATCGTCACCCGGATGTTCCGGCGCACCGGCGCGCTGCGGTCCGCGCCGGCGGTCAAGGATACCGGCACCTCCGCGACCGGCTGAGACGCACAAGACGCACAGACCAAGCGCCCGGCCCACCCGGCAGAGCGGCGCCGATCCGGCCCCCGGCCGGGGCGAGCCGCTTTACCGGACTCGACCGAAGGTGTATCCGCACGGGCGGGGCGAGCGCAGCGCCCGGCGCGCCGGCTGGCGGAGCGCAGATCGCGAGGCCCGCGGCGCGGGCGGGAAGCGGAATGGACCATACCCGACAGCCGTCCGACCCCGGGACCGCCCGGACCGACAGCGGAGCCGATGCGGAGCTGACGGCGCGCCGCGCCCGCGTCCGGGCCTTCGTGCGGCGCAATTTCGGCATCCGCGGATCGCTCCGCCTGCACCGCACCGCGCTCGGCTGGGACATGCTCCGCGCGCCGGTGAACGTGATGCTGGCGCCGGTCTTTCTCGGCACCCGGCTGATCGCGGCGGTTCTTGCCCTTCTGCGGCTGCGCCGCGCTGCGGGCTGGTTCGCCGCGCGGCAGATCCTGTTCCGCTCCAGGCTCGCCACGCAGGTCCAGGACCTGATCCGCGGCGAGCTTCTGGACACGCCCGACGGCCGGCTTCCGCCCCGGCAGGAGCGGCTTCTGGACGACTACACCTCGGTCCGCTCGGCGGTGTCCGAGATCACCACCATGCTCCTCGTCCTGACCCTCGGGGCGCTCGTCTTCCGCACCGCCACGCCGGGCATCGTCTCTCTCGCACCGACCATTTCCGACATCGTCGCGCATTCGACCGCGGTGGCCGACTTCCCGCTCGGCTCCTGGCTCGGCGGCGTCTGGTACGGTGTCTTCCCGGCGCATCTTCCGGTCTGGTACGTCGTTGCCATCGGCATCGCGCTCGGGATGGTGGCGGCGACGGTCACCACCTTCGCCGGGATCATCGCCGATCCGGTCCAGGCCGCGCTCGGCATCCACCAGCGCCGGCTGATGCGGCTGCTGGCGGCGCTCGACGCCGCCGACGACAAGGCCCCGTCGCTTGCGAAGGAACACATCGTCGCGCGCATGGGCGACATCGCCGACGCCGCGACCAGCCTGATGCGGATCTTCCGGTCCTAGTGAAAAAACCTGCGGCCGTCCGCTGCACGTCCGCGGGACGGGATTCCCGACGCCAAGGCGGCAAGTTACGCGGCGTCGGTTTCACGTCCGTTGTGGTCGCTGCCGACCCCGACCGCCCGGCTCTCTCCTGTAAAGGTTGACCTGTCGGCTCCGGCCCTGTCAGCCTCCCCGACAGGACGGAACAGATCCTGCACCGACTCGCCTCCTCACAAGCAGAAACAGCAGAGAGGGAAGATGTTCGAAAAAATCATGGTTCCGGTCGACCTGGCGCATAGAAAGTCCCTGGCACGCGCGCTCGAAACCGCTGCTGCCCTGGGCAAGGTGTTCGACGCGCCGGTCGTCTATGTCGGTGTCACCGCCGAGACCCCGACGCCGAGCGGCCACAACCCCAAGGAATTCCAGGCCCATCTCGACGACTTCGCCGCCGAAGAATCTCGCAGCCACGGCCACAAGGCCGAAGCCCGCGCCTTTCCCAGCCACGATCCGGCAATCGACCTGAACGACACGCTTCTGAAGGCCGCCGACGAGATCGGCGCCGATCTGATCGTGATGGCCTCGCACATACCGAACGTGGCCGATCATCTGTGGCCGTCCCATGGCGGACAGGTCGCGAAGCGCGCGAAGGCTTCGGTCTTCGTCGTGCGCTGAGACCCCGGCAGGAGATTACGCCATGACCGACATCCAGGAAGACCCGACAGGCATCCCCGCCCCCGAGGGCGCCGCCGGACTGATCGACACCGACTACGAGATCGGGCAGGACAATATCGAAGGCATGTTCGGCCCGCTGGGTTTCGACGTGCACAACCCGGTCTTCATGATCTCGGGTCTCAGCATCGTCGCCTTCGTCATCTACGCCCTCGCCCTGCCGGGCCAGGCGGCCGACTTCTTCGGCTGGCTGCGGCCGGCGCTGACCTCGGGCTTCGACTGGTTCTTCCTGCTCTCCGCCAATGTCTTCGTCATCTTCTGCCTGTTCCTGATCGTCAGCCCCTGGGGCTCGGTCCGGCTGGGCGGTCAGGACGCCACGCCGGACTATTCCTACGTCGCCTGGTTCTCGATGCTCTTCGCCGCCGGCATGGGGATCGGGCTGATGTTCTTCGGCGTGCTCGAACCGGTCTATCACATGGCCCTGTCCGAGCCCCTGGGCGTACCCTCGCCGATCGCCGCGGACGGGTCGATCATCGACGCCAATGTCGCCGCCTCGCGCCGCATGGGGCTGGCCGCCACGATCTACCACTGGGGCCTGCATCCCTGGGCGATCTACGCCGTGGTGGCGCTGGCGCTGGCGCTGTTCTCGTTCAACAAGGGCCTGCCGCTGACCATCCGCTCGGCTTTCTATCCCATCTTCGGCGAACGGGTCTGGGGCTGGGTCGGGCACGTGATCGACACGCTGGCCGTCTTCGCCACCCTGTTCGGCCTCGCCACCTCGCTCGGCTTCGGCGCCCAGCAGGCGGATGCCGGTCTGGAACATGTCTACGGCATCCCGAACAACACGACCGTCCAGGTGATCCTGATCATCGGCATCACCGCCATCGCGCTCACCTCGGTGCTGAAGGGACTCGACGGCGGCGTCAAGGTGCTGTCCGAGGTCAACATGGCCATCGCCGCCCTGCTCCTCGTCTTCGTGCTGATCGCGGCGGGACCGGGGCGGATCCTCGGGGATTTCGTTGTCGGCATCGGCGCCTATGCGCGCGAGATCATCCCGCTGTCGAACCCGTTCGGCCGCACCGATACCGACTTCCTGCATGGCTGGACCACCTTCTACTGGGCCTGGTGGATTTCGTGGTCGCCGTTCGTTGGCATGTTCATCGCCCGCGTCAGCCGCGGCCGGACGGTGCGCGAATTCGTCACCTGCGTGCTGATCATCCCGAGCCTCGTCTGCGTGCTGTGGATGGCCGTGTTCGGCGGCGCGGCGGTCGACCAGGTGCTCAGCGACCCGGTGACCAGCGCGGTGAAGGCGAACGTGATCGACAGCTACAACCCGCCGCTGTCGCTTTTCGCCATGCTCGAAAGCCTGCCGCTCGCCTCGATCACCTCCACGATCGGCGTCATCCTGGTGATCGTGTTCTTCGTCACCTCGTCGGATTCCGGCTCGCTGGTGATCGATACCATCACCGCCGGCGGCAAGGTCGACGCGCCGGTGCCGCAGCGGGTGTTCTGGTGCGTCTTCGAGGGACTGGTGGCCATCGCGCTCCTGGTCGGCGGCGGGCTGGCGGCGCTCCAGGCGATGGTGATCTCGACCGGATTGCCGTTCACGCTGGTCCTCCTGCTGATGTGCTGGGCGATCTTCCGCGGCCTCGCCAGCGAGCCGCGATAGGCCGAAATACAACGCGAAGGGGAACCGCGCGCCATCGGCGCGCGGTTTTGCTTTTGCCGTTTTTCTCGGCAGCCATGTGCGGAACGCCGGATTCGGTGCCCGTCGCACCGGGTCCCCGGGTCCCCCTCGGGGCCAAACCTTAATCACACAGCCGTGAATGGCGCGCAAAAATTGGGCGCCCGCAGCAACCGCCCCCGCCAGACCGGTGCGGCGCGCAATTCCGGTTCCAGCCCCGAGGGACATTGCGCAGTTTGCGCAGGGACCGGCGGGACATCCGCGCCGGGTCCGGAACACGCGGCGCACGCCCCCCCGGGGCATGTCGCCGGGTCAGTCAACAGATGCACGCTGCGCGCTGGCCGCAAGGCCATCGGCCGGATCCGTCATGGCGGTTCCGGCGCGGAAAAGGCCGTGGCGAACGAGGGAGACACCATGACGAAAGCCACACGACTGTTTCTGGCAACCAGCCTCGCGTCCGCGCTTCTGGCCGGCACCGCGATGGCGCAGGAAGGCGAGCCGATCAAGGTCGGGATCCTGCATTCGCTGTCCGGCACGATGGCGATTTCCGAGACCACGCTGAAAGACGCCATGCTGATGCTCATCGACGAGCAGAACAAGAAGGGCGGCCTTCTCGGCCGGCCGCTCGAGGCGGTGGTGGTCGATCCGGCCTCGGACTGGCCGCTCTTCGCCGAGAAGGCGCGCGAACTGATCGAGGCGGACGGCGTCGCCGCGGTGTTCGGCTGCTGGACCAGCGTCAGCCGGAAATCGGTGCTGCCGGTGTTCGAGGAACTCGATTCGATCCTGTTCTACCCGGTCCAGTACGAGGGCGAGGAAAGCCAGCGCAACGTCTTCTACACCGGCGCCGCGCCGAACCAGCAGGCGATCCCGGCCGTCGACTACCTGATGAACGAGTCGGGCGTGGAGCGCTGGGTGCTCGCCGGCACCGACTACGTCTATCCCCGCACCACCAACAAGATCCTCGAAGCCTACCTGAAGTCGAAGGGCGTGGCGGACGAGGACATCATGATCAACTACACGCCGTTCGGCCATTCCGACTGGCAGTCGATCGTGTCGCAGATCAAGGATTTCGGCAGCCAGGGCAAGAAGACCGCGGTGGTCTCGACGATCAACGGCGACGCCAACACCCCGTTCTACAAGGAACTCGGCAACCAGGGCATCTCGGCCGAGGACATTCCCGTCGTCGCCTTCTCGGTCGGCGAGGAGGAAGTCGCGGGCTATGACACTGCACCGCTGGTCGGCCACCTGGCGGCCTGGAACTACTTCATGTCGATCGACACGCCCGAGAATGACGAGTTCATCGAGGCCTGGCACAACTTCATCGGCGACGAAGACCGGGTGACCAACGACCCGATGGAAGCCCATTACATCGGCTTCAACATGTGGGTGAAGGCGGTCGAGGCGGCCGGCACCACCGACCCCGATGCGGTGATCGACGCGATGGTCGGCGTCGCGGTGCCGAACCTCACCGGCGGCTATTCGGCGATGATGCCGAACCACCACATCACCAAGCCGGTCTTCGTGGGCGAGTTGCAGGATGACGGCCAGTTCGACGTGGTCTGGGAAACCCCGGGGCTGGTGCCCGGCGATGCCTGGTCCGACTACCTGCCCGATTCCGCCAAGCTGATCTCGGATTGGCGCAAGCCGCTCTCCTGCGGGAACTTCAACGTGGAAACCGGCACCTGCGGCGGCTCCGAGTGATCCGCACCTGATCCGGGGGCGGCCCCTGCCATGGGGGCCGCCCAGGCGTATTTTTGCGATGGACGAGGCCCGATGACCCTAGCCCGCCTGATCCTGGCCTGCTTCTTCACCCTCTGGGCGGCTGCGTCCTCGGCACAGAGCTTCGACGACCTGGTCAAGGCGCTGCCCGACGGCAGTTACACCGACCGCGCCAAGGTGATCGGCGCGATCACCGGAACCGGGGACGACCGCGCCGTCGACGTGCTCGAGGCGCTGCTCGACGGCAATCTGGACGTGCTGAAATCCAACGACGCCGTGGTCGTCGTGTCGAAGAAGGGCCGCGACGAGATCGCGACCGACGCGCTGAGCGGCGAAGACTACGGCGCGATCCCGAGCCGCGGCTCGACCAAGATCAAGGTCAACAACGCGCTCCGGCGCGACCTCCGCGCCGCCATCGGCACGCTCACCCTGTCGAGCGCCAATCCCGCGCGGCGCCTCGCCGCCGCCAACGCCGCCTTCGCGGCGCCCGATCCCGAACAGCTCACCTCGCTGGAACAGGCGCTGGCGGACGAGACCGACAGCAATGTCGCCGCCGCGATGGAACGCGCCGTGGCCGCGACCCGGATCGCCGATCCGGCCACCGCCACCGAAACCAAGCTCGACGCGATCGCGCTCCTCGGCAAGCGCGGCGGCCAGTCCGCGCTGGCGGTGCTGAACCCGCTGACCGGCTCGGACGATGCCGCCATCGCCGAGGCCGCCGACGCCGCCGTCACCCACATCAACAACCAGAAGCAGCTCTGGGACCTGGCCCAGAACGTCTGGTTCGGGCTCTCGCTCGGG
This sequence comes from Paracoccaceae bacterium, assembly GCA_020425125.1. Lineage (GTDB taxonomy): Bacteria > Pseudomonadota > Alphaproteobacteria > Rhodobacterales > Rhodobacteraceae > Meridianimarinicoccus. Next base: position 37,693 of record JAGQRV010000051.1, read on the forward strand.
TCTGTCCTGCTGCTCGCGGCGATCGGCCTGGCGATCACCTTCGGGGTCATGGGGGTCATCAACATGGCCCATGGCGAGCTGGTGATGCTCGGCGCCTACACCACCTTCATGGTGCAGGACGCGATCCGCAATTCGGCACCGCATCTCTTCGACTGGTCGCTGCTGATCGCCGCGCCGCTGGCCTTCCTGGTCGCGGGCGCGGTCGGCGTGATCATCGAACGCGGCTGCGTGCGCTTCCTCTACGGCCGGCCGCTCGAGACGCTGCTGGCCACCTGGGGGGTCAGCCTGATCCTGCAGCAGGCGGTGCGGACGATCTTCGGCCCCAACAACCGCGAGGTCGGCAACCCGTCCTGGATGTCCGGCGCGTTCGAGCTCGGCCAGATGACGATCACCTACAACCGGCTCTGGATCCTCGTCTTCGCGCTCGCCGTCTTCGTGATCCTGCTCATGGTGATGAAGCGGACGCCGATCGGACTGCAGATGCGCGCGGTGACGCAGAACCGCGCGATGGCCGCCGACATGGGGATCCGCACCGGCTGGGTCGACGCGATGACCTTCGGGCTCGGCGCCGGCATCGCCGGGCTCGCCGGGGTGGCGCTGAGCCAGATCGACAACGTCTCGCCCAATCTCGGGCAGAGCTACATCGTCGACAGCTTCATGGTGGTGGTGTTCGGCGGCGCCGGGAACCTCTTCGGCACCCTCGCCGGCGCCTTCACCATCGGCGTCGCCAACAAGTTCCTCGAACCCCTGACCGGGGCGGTGCTGGGCAAGATCCTGGTGCTGATCTTCATCATCCTGTTCATCCAGAAGCGGCCCCGCGGTCTCTTCGCGGTGCGCGGCCGCGCGGTGGAGGGCTGAGCCGATGTGCGCCCCGTCGCCCCTGACCTCTCCCAAGGCGGGGGGGCTCCCGCCCGTCATCGCCGCCCCGCTACGCGGACCGGCTCTTCCCGTTGGGCCCGGCCCGGCCCCCTCCGGGGTCCGGGCGGCCGCGCCCGCCGCCCGCACCCGCCGCCCTGCCCCCTTGTCCCACCGGAGCCCGCCATGCACCTGATCGACCGCCGCATGGCCATCTTCCTCGCCGGCCTCTTCGTGCTGACCGTTGCCATCCCGGTCGGCAACCTCGCGATGACCGAGCAGATGGTCCCCTCCTACATCGTGTCGCTCTTCGGCAAGTACCTGTGCTACGCGCTGCTCGCGGTCGCGCTCGACCTCGTCTGGGGCTATTGCGGCATCCTCAGCCTGGGCCACGGCGCCTTCTTCGCGCTCGGCGGCTATGCGATGGGAATGCATCTGATGCGCGAGATCGGCCCCCGCGGCGTCTACGGCAACCCGATCCTGCCCGACTTCATGGTGTTCCTGAACTGGAAGGAGCTGCCCTGGTACTGGCACGGCTTCGACATGTTCTGGTTCGCCTGCCTGATGGTGCTGCTGGTGCCGGGCCTGCTGGCCTTCGTCTTCGGCTGGTTCGCCTTCCGCAGCCGCGTCACCGGCGTATACCTGTCGATCATCACGCAGGCGATGACCTATGCGCTGATGCTGGCCTTCTTCCGCAACGAGATGGG
>JAGQRV010000051.1:39264-56555 GCA_020425125.1 Paracoccaceae bacterium
CAACGGCCTGACCGACTTCAAGGACGTGCTCGGCTTCAACCTGCAATCGGACACTACCCGCGCGGGTCTCTTCGTGCTTTCGGCCGTAGCGCTGGCGGCCGGGCTGCTGATCGCCAAGGCGATCACCAACTCGAAGCTCGGCAAGGTGCTGATCGCGATCCGCGACGCCGAAAGCCGGACCCGCTTCCTCGGCTACCGGGTGGAGCAGTTCAAGCTCTTCGTCTTCGTCGTCTCGGCGATGATGGCCGGCGTCGCCGGCGCGCTCTATGCTCCCCAGGTCGGCATCATCAACCCGGGCGAATTCAGCCCGGCGAACTCGATCGAGGTGGTGATCTGGGTCGCCCTCGGCGGCCGCGGCACGCTGGTCGGCGCGGCGCTCGGCGCGGTCATCGTCGCCTTTACCAAGACGATGCTGACCGGCTGGCTGCCCGAGCTCTGGCTGTTCGCCCTCGGCGCCCTGTTCATCTTCGTCACCCTCTTCATGCCGCAGGGCGTGCTCGGGGTGATCGAAGGCACCGTGACCCGCGGCCGCCGCCAGCGCGCGCTCGACCGCGAGCACGGCATGGAGCCCGACACGGCAACCGAGGAGGCGCAGGCATGAGCGTCCAGCTCTATCTCGACGGCGTCTCGCGCTCGTTCGACGGCTACAAGGCGATCAACGACCTGTCGTTTCGCATCGACAAGGGCGAGATGCGCGCGGTGATCGGCCCGAACGGCGCCGGCAAGACGACGATGATGGACATCATCACCGGCAAGACCCGGCCCGACGTCGGCAAGGTGATGTGGAACCAGAATGTCGACCTGACCCGGGTGGACGAGGCGGGCTCCGCCCGGCTCGGGATCGGCCGCAAGTTCCAGAAGCCGACCGTGTTCGAGACCCAGACGGTCGAGGACAACATCGCACTCTCGCTCAAGGAAAACCGCTCGGTCTGGGCAACGCTGTTCCACCGCCGCTCGGCGGCGGACACGGCGCGGATCGGCGAGCTGCTCGACCTCGTCAAGCTCTCCCATGTCCGCTCCCGCCTCGCCGGCGGGCTCAGCCACGGCCAGAAGCAATGGCTCGAAATCGGCATGCTGCTGGCCCAGGACCCCGAGCTTCTGCTGGTCGACGAACCCGCCGCCGGGATGACCGACGCCGAAACCATGCGCACCGCCGAACTGCTGCGCGGCATCGCCGGCAAGCACACCGTGGTGGTGGTCGAACACGACATGGAATTCGTCCGCGCGCTCGGCTGCAAGGTCACCGTGCTGCACCAGGGTCATGTCCTGGCCGAGGGCTCGCTCGACCATGTCTCGGCCAACCCCGAGGTGATCGAGGTCTATCTGGGACGCTGAGCCGGACGGCCGGCGCGCCCGCAGCTGCAAAGGAAGAGCCCATGCTCGAGGTTGACCATATCGATCTCCATTACGGCGCCGCACAGGCGCTGCGCGGGGTCTCGATCGACGCCATGCCGGGCCGCGTGACCACCGTCCTGGGGCGTAACGGCGTCGGCAAGACCACGCTGATGCGCGCCATCGTCGGCCGCCACGGCATCTCGAACGGCGCGATCCGCTGGGAGGGCAAGGACATCGCCCGCACCCGCCCCGATGCCCGCGCCCGCGCCGGCATCGCCTCGGTGCCCCAGGGGCGCGAGATCTTTCCCCTGCTCACCGTGCAGGAGAACCTGGAGACCGGCTATTCGCTGCTGCCCCGACGCGAACGCCACGTCCCCGAAGAGGTGTTCCACCTGTTCCCGGTGCTCAAGGACATGCTCTGGCGGCGCGGCGGCGACCTGTCGGGCGGCCAGCAGCAGCAACTCGCCATCGGCCGCGCCATGGTCACGCGGCCGCGGCTTCTGGTCCTCGACGAGCCGACCGAAGGCATCCAGCCCTCGATCATCCAGGATATCGGTCGGGCGATCAAATACCTGCGCGACACGGGCGAAATGGCCATCGTTCTGGTGGAGCAGTATTACGACTTCGCCCGCGATCTCTGCGACAGCTTCTACGTGATGGACCGCGGCCAGATCGTCAAATCGGGCGTCCGCGCCGACATGGTCGACAGCGAGATGCGCGAGCTGCTGAGCGTCTGATCCGGCCCACCGGACACCGCGCGCCGGCTGCGGGCACGACCCGTCGCGCCGGCGTCGCAGTTCCGTGCTACGCTGAGGCTCTTCCGGACCCGAAAGGCATTCCCGATGGCCCGCAGCAGCGATCCGCGCAACCTCACCTTCGGCACCTTCAATCTCTACAACCTGCAGAGCCCCGGCAAGGTCTGGCGCGGCAAGACCTACAGCGAGGCGGAGTACCGCGCCAAGATCGCCTGGTCGGCCGAGGCGCTGCGCCGGCTCGACGCGGACGTGATCGGCTTCCAGGAACTCTGGTCCCCGGACTGCCTCCACGACCTCTTCGACATGGCGCAACTTTCAGATAGTTACGAGCTGATCTTCATCAAGGATTCGGGCGAGGGCTGGTACGACATCGCGGTCTCGGCGGCGCTCCGCAAGCCCTGGATCGTGCGCCAGAAGCGGCTGCACAAGAATTTCGGCGACGGCTTCCGGCTGATCAAGCGCGGCGGCACGCGCGACCCCGAGGACAACGAGATCCGGGTACAGATCGACATCTTCTCGCGTACCGTGATCGATCTCGAGATCGCCCACCCCGAGCATCCCGAAGTGCCGCCCATCCGCTGCTTCTTCGCGCATCTGAAATCGAAGCTCTCCACCCGGCTCGACCAGGAGGAACAGGCGGTCGACGCGATCCGCAACAACGCCTCGGCACTCGGCGCCGCGATCTCCACCATCCGCCGCACCGCCGAGGCCGCGGCGCTGCGCGACATCCTCGGACAGGCGCTCCGGGATTCCGACACGCCCGTGGTGCTGGTCGGCGACCTCAACGACGGCGAGCACAGCAACACCGTGGCGATCCTGACCGAACAGCCCAGCTACCGCCTGTTCGAAGGCAGCCGCACCGGTTTCCGCTCCGACCGCGGTCTCTATGCCGCGAGCCGGCTGCAGGCCTACCGGATGATCGGCGCCACCGAACACACCCACGAACATGACGGCGAACGCGAGATCCTCGACCACGTGCTGGTCTCGGAACAGTTCTACGACCATTCCGACAACCGGCTCTGGAGCTTCGAGCAGATGCGGATCTGGAACGACCACGTCGCCGACACCGACCCGGCCAGCTCCGACCACGGCCAGGTCGCCGCCCGCTTCCTGTGGGATCCGACAGACTGAGCCCCGTCCCGGCAACCGGCACCGCGTCCGCCATTCTCGACAATTACTAACCCTTTGAGAATCAGAAGGAGGGGATCCGACAGAAATCCATGGGAAAGCGTGACTTGATGACGATTATTTGCCAATGCGCACGGGGGGGATTTTTCAAACCGCAGCGTAATGTCTTCGCCACCTCAACCTTCCGCTTTTCTAAGTCTTTCTTGAATGGCATAAGGATCAGGGACGAGATTTTTCTCGTGAACCCCAAAATTCTCACAGCGACGAACGTGTTCGAGAGCATAGCCGGTCGCCGCTGGGTCGATTTCCATCGCACGCTCCCAGAATTCTTGTGCTGACTTTGGCTCGGTTGCATCGGCCATGTCAATTGTCGTTGGAGACCAAATCCTGAGGAGGTTGAGCAAAGGGACAAGTCTGTATGCACGGCCACCGAATTGGATTTCGACGTTTGGATTTCCCCCGACACCGCCTCGGCCAGGCAGGTAAATCCCGTACTGATCCACAATACCTTCGCTTGTTCGAAACGGGCCACCCAGTCTCTCAAGTGGAGACGGAGCACCCAATACCGGCCTCCACGGTAAGCCGCAATCTCCTCCGTCCCCTCCGACAGCAATACCATCGCCAGAAACACTGGCGTCGCCCCCTTTACCTCCGCTTCCACCTCCGGTCACGGTTCCGCGACCTCCGCGTCCACCCAGCGCGACACCCTTACCTCCAATCGTCGCGCTTCCTCCATCTCCCCCTCGGCCCTTCGGCTCAGAAACCCGCTCTTTTCTGTTCCGGATGCGGTATTTGTAGAAAGCCCAAATTCCGGCTATTATTGCACTAATTACCGCAAAGATAGCCATAATGGCCCCTCGGCTGTCAGGGTCCTTGAGCATGCTCCAGATATACGAAATTAGTGCCACAATGGAGTTCAAGTTAGCTTCCAAAATCTAAAGAGCCATTCATTTGGCTCACGTTAGCGCAAGGATTTCGACCCATCGCATAAAAACCCGCTGAAAATTAGAAGCCACCGCAACGGCCCGGCAGCCCTAGTACTTCGACGGGACGTAGAGCTCCGGCGGCAGCACGACGCGCTCGTAGTTGGGGTTGAACACCCGTTCGGGCAGCTTGATGTCCTCGTGCGGCACCGGCCCGTAGGGGATCAGCGTCAGCAGATGGTCGATGCAGTTCAGCCGCGCCCGCTTCTTGTCGTTGCCGGGCACGATGTACCACGGCGCTTCGGGGATGTTGGTGCGCGCGAAGGTTTCTTCCTTGGCCTTGGTGTACTGCTCCCAGCGCACCCGGCTCTGCAGGTCCATCGGGCTCAGCTTCCACTGCTTCAGGGGGTCGTGGATGCGCATGAGGAACCGCATCTGCTGTTCCTCGTCGGTGATCGAGAACCAGTATTTCACCAGCCGGATCCCCGAGCGCACCAGCATCCGTTCGAATTCCGGCACGTCGTTGAAGAACTGCTCCACCTGGTCCTCCGAGGCGAAGCCCATCACCCGCTCGACGCCCGACCGGTTGTACCAGGAGCGGTCGAACAGCACGATCTCGCCGCCCGCCGGCAGGTGCGGCACGTAGCGCTGGAAATACCACTGGCTTCTCTCGCGCTCGCTGGGCGCCGGCAGCGCGACCACCCGCGCGACCCGCGGGTTGAGCCGCTGGGTGATGCGCTTGATCACGCCGCCCTTGCCCGCCGAGTCGCGGCCCTCGAAGATCACCACGATCTTTTCCTTGTGGTACTGCACCCAGTCCTGCAGCCTGATCAGCTCGGCCTGCAGCGACAGCAGCTTCTGGAAGTAGTCGTGCCGCTCCAGCGAGGCCGGATGCGCCTTGCGATAGATCTTGCGGATCTCCATCGACAGCGCGGGCTCGGACAGTTCCAGCTCGAAATCCTCGTCCAGCGTGTCGGCCAGCTCCGCCTCCAGCCAGTCGCGGCCGCCGTCTTCGTCCTTCGGGGGGATATCGTCCATCGCCATGCGTCTCTCCTGTCCTGCCGAACGGATTCCAGCCTTCCGATTACCGTCCCGAGATGACGGTTTTGCGTCAGCCGCCGCGAGGTCAGCCGGCTGGCAGGGCGAAGAAATCCGGGCCCGCCCGCGCCCGCAGCCGGCCGCCGATCTCGCGGCCCAGCGCGGCGCCATCCTCGATCGGGGCCGACCCGGCATCGGCCAGCGCTTCCGACCCGTCCGGGCGCAGGATCTCGCCCCTGAGCCGCAGCGTGCCGCCTTCGATCTCGGCCAGCCCCGCGATCGGCGTCTGGCACGATCCGTCCAGCACCGCCAGATAGGCCCGCTCCGCCGCCAGCCGCCGCCCGGTCGGGGCATCGTGGATCGCCTCGAGAAGCGCTCCGGCGCGGGTGTCGCGCTCCCGCCGTTCGACCCCGATGGCGCCCTGCGCCACCGCGGGCAGCATCTCGTCGGGCTCGATCGCGCCCCGCACCACATGCGCCATGCCCAGCCGGTTCAGCCCCGCCATCGCCAGGAAGGTCGCCGCCGCAACGCCGTCCGACAGCTTCCTCATCCGCGTCTGCACGTTGCCGCGGAACTCGACGATCTTCAGGTCCGGCCGGCGATGCGCCAGCTGCGCCCTGCGGCGCAGGCTCGACGTGCCGACCACCGCGCCGTCGGGCAGCGCGGCGATCCCGGCCGCCAGCGGCGAGACGAAGGCGTCGCGCACGTCCTCGCGCGGCAGGAAACAGTCCAGGCACAGACCCTCGGGCTGCGCCACCGGCATGTCCTTCATCGAATGCACCGCGATGTCGATCTGGCCCCGGCTCAGCGCCTCCTCGATCTCGCGCGTGAAGAGCCCCTTGCCGCCCAGCTCCTTCAGGGGGCGGTCCTGCACCATGTCGCCGGTGGTCTTGATCACCACGATCTCGAACGCCGACGCCTCCAGGTCGAAGGCCGCGGCGATCCGGTCCCGCGTCTCGTGTGCCTGCGCCAGCGCCAGCGGCGATCCGCGGGTGCCGATCTTGAGCGGCTCGTCAGGAGTGGGAACGCGGATTTTCATGGCGCTTCCTAGCCGCCTCGCGGCGGCGTGACAACGGCCAAGGCGCGCGCCCTGCGCCCGCCGTCCGGCCCCGTTGACTCTGCCCGGCGCATCGCCCACCACCCTCCCAGCAATCGGGAGGGCGGAATGGCCGAGGCAAAGAAAATCCTGCAAAGCCTCTCGGGCGCGGTGCTGCCGGTGCCGCCGGTCTGGATGATGCGCCAGGCCGGGCGCTACCTGCCGGAATACCGCGCCACGCGCGAGAAGGCGGGCGATTTCCTCAGCCTCTGCTACACGCCCGACCTCGCCGCCGAGGTGACGCTCCAGCCGATCCGGCGCTACGGCTTCGACGCGGCGATCCTGTTCGCCGACATCCTGCTGGTGCCGCAGGCGCTCGGCGCCGATCTGCGGTTCGTCGAGGGCGAAGGCCCGCGGCTCTCGACCACCACCACCGAGACCGACTTCGCCCGCCTCGCCCATGCCGCCGACATCCATACCCGGCTCGCCCCGGTCTACGAGACGCTGCGGATCCTCACCTCCGCCTTGCCGCGCGAGACCACGCTGATCGGCTTCGCCGGCGCGCCCTGGACGGTCGCCACCTACATGATCGCGGGCCAAGGCACCCCCGACCAGGCCCCCGCGCACCGGCTGAAGGCCGAGAACCCGGCGCTCTTCCACGCGCTGATCGGGCGCCTCACCAACGCCACCATCGAATACCTCTCGGCCCAGATCGACGCCGGCGCCGAGGTGGTCAAGCTCTTCGACAGCTGGGCGGGCTCGCTCAAGGGCGCGGATTTCGACGCCTTCGCGATGGAACCCGCCCGCGCCATCATCGCCGCGCTGAAGGCCCGCCATCCCGGCGTGCCGGTGATCGCCTTCCCGCGCGAGGCCGGCGACCGCTATGCCGGCTTCGCCCGCGCCACCGGGGCCGACTGCGTCGCGCTCGACAATTCCGTCGATGCCGACTGGGCGGCGCGCAACGTGCAGACAGACGGCTGCGTCCAGGGCAACCTGGCGCCCGGTCTGCTGGTCACCGGCGGCGCGCACCTCATCGCGGAAACCCGGCGCATCCGCGCCGCCTTCGCCCGAGGCCCGCACATCTTCAATCTCGGCCACGGCATCACCCCGGACGCCGATCCCGGCAATGTCACGCTGATGCTCGACACGCTGCGCGGCGGCTGACCCCGCACCGCAGCGCCGCCCTGGTCCAGACGCCGATTCCGCGCTGGCCAGCGCGGGGGGCGCCATGAGAGGATTGCACAAACCGATACAATCCCCTATGTGGCGCACATGAACTATGCCGCAGTGCAGCAAAAGGCGCCGGGCTTACGGATCCACATCACCGGCGCGGCAGGGTCCGGCGTGACGACGCTGGGCGCCGGACTCGCTCGCGCGCTCCGGCTGACCCATCTCGACATCGACGACTTCTACTGGCTGCCGGGCGACGTGCCGCTCGGCGAACGCCGCGACCCCGAGGAATGCATCCTGCGCATCGCCGAGGCGCAGGGCACCGGCGACTGGGTGCTGTCGGGCTCGCTGATGGGCTGGGGCGAGTCTCTGGTGGCCGAAGCCAGCGCGATCCTGTTCCTGACCGCGCCCACCCCGGTCCGGATGGACCGGCTCAGGGCACGCGAGGCGCAGCGCTATCGCGGGCGGATCGCCCCCGGCGGCGACATGCACGGCCGGCACGAAACCTTCCTGGCCTGGGCCGAACGCTACGACGATCCCGACTTCCGCGGCCGCAGCCGCGCCGCGCACGAGGACTGGCTGGCACGCCAGGCCGCGCCGGTCCTGCGCATCGACGGCGGCCTGGACGCCGATGCGGCGCTCGCCGCCGCACGCGACGCCGTGCGCGCCTGCCAGGCCGCCTGACCGCCGCGCCCCGCACGAACCACGCACCACATTACACCGCAGATTGCGGCGCCCCGGTGCATCGGATACCCCGGACCCAGTCCGTCCGAGTTCCCCGAACGCCGGTATCCGCCATGGCCAGCCCGTTCCTGTTCGCCTCCAAGATCCTCTGGACCTTTCTCAAGCCCGAGACCTGGTTCCTCCTGCTCATCCTGCTCGCCCTCGCCGCGGTGATCCTCGGCCGCCGCGGCCTCGCCATCGGCCTCCTCGCCCTCACTGCCGCCGCCTATCTCGCCATCGGCATCCTCCCTCTGGGCGATCTGGTCCTGCGCCCGCTCGAATCCCGCTTCCCCATTGCTCCGCCGCTGCGCGACCCCGCCGCCATCCTGGTGCTCGGCGGCGGCGAGGAATCGATCCGCTCGGCCGCGACCGGGCTGACCGCGATCGGCGAATCCGGCGACCGGTTCCTCTCGGCGATCGAACTCGCGCACCGCTTCCCCGACGCCAGGGTGATTTTCACCGGCGGCACCGGCTGGTTCGTCGAGGGCCGGATGTCCGGCGCCGAGGTCGCGCGGCGCATCTTCACCGAATCGGGCATCGCGCCCGACCGGCTGATCCTCGAGGGCCGGTCGCGCAACACCTGGCAGAACGCGACGATGACGCTGCCGCTTGCGGCGCACCTGCCGCCGGGTCCGATCGTGCTGGTCACCAGCGCCTTTCACATGCCCCGCGCCGCGGGCGTGTTCTGCGCCGCCGGCTGGACCGGCCTCGTCGCCTGGCCCGACGACCAGCGCGCGGTCGGGATCGGCGAACGCTGGAGCTGGGGCGCGGCGGTCAACCTGCAGGAACTCAACATCGGCGTGAAGGAATGGATCGGCACTGCCGTCTACCGCCTGACCGGCCGGATGGTCGCCGCCCGCTCCGACGACGGCCGGGTGGTCTGCGGCGATGCCCCGGACCCGGCCGGCGCGCCGTCCTGACCGCAAACCGGGCGCCCGCATCGCCGCGCGGCCCCGTTCCGGTCCCCGCCGGTCGCGCGCACAGGCCTAGAGCACGACGATGCCTTCGTGCTTCGCCTTGTTCTCCGGCTCGACATGAATCGAGATGAATCCGTCGCCGCCCAACCGCTGGCGCAGCGCCGCTTCGATCCGGTCGCAGATCTCGTGCGACGCCCAGACCGTCATCTCGCCATCGACGATCAGGTGAAACTCGACGAAGGTCACCTTGCCGGCATGGCGGATGCGCACGTCATGCGCTTCGATCGCGCCGTGGGCATTCTGGCTGATCACCTTCTTCAGATCCTCGACCACCGATTCCGCCGGCGCCGCATCCATCAGCCCGCCCGAGGCCTCGCGAACCATCTGCCAGCCGGACCACAGGACGTTGACCGCCACCAGCGCCGCTATCGCCGGATCGAGCCGCGCCATGCCGGTCATGGCGACGACCACCACGCCCACGATGACCCCGGCCGAGGTCCACACATCGGTCAGCACGTGGCGGCCGTCCGCGATCAGCGCGGGAGACCGCCAGTTCCGGCCCCATTTCACAAGGACGTAGCCCCAGGCGGCGTTGATCACCGTCGCCACGGCATTGATCGCCAGGCCCAGGGCCGGGGCGTCGATCGGGGTCGGGTCGATGAAGCCGTGATAGGCCTCCCGCGCGATCGCCAGCGCCGCGACCACCACCAGCACCCCTTCGAACACCGCCGAGAAGTATTCGGCCTTGTGATGTCCGTAGGGGTGATTGGCATCGGCCGGCAGGTTCGCCACCCGCAGCGCGACATAGGCGGTGGCGGCCGCCACCACGTTGATCGTGCTCTCGAGCGCGTCCGAGAACAGCGCGACCGAGCCGGTCACATACCACGCGGCAAGCTTCAGCGCGAAGACGAGCACGCCGATGCCGACGCTTGCCAGGGCAGCCTTCTGAGACCGGTTCATCAACTGTGCCTTCCAGCGAGATGCCACAAGGTTGAAGCCGGACCACCGCTAACAGCGCGGGCACGCGGTGGAAAGGCATCGTGGCCGGCGAACCGCCGGGACCGGCAAAATGCCGCCCCGCAGCACCCGCTTTTCGGGCGCCGCTGACCTTTCGGGCGGCAGAGCGCAAACCGGAACCCCGCGCCCCTGTCGGTGGCGCCGCGTCCGGCTCATCCGGTTGCGCTGCGGGTCCGGGCCGGACCGGCGGCCCTTTTCGGTGGCGGCAGGCGGGAGTATCTGGAGCCATGGCGTCCCGCTTCCGCACCCGCTTCGCCCCGTCGCCGACCGGGCCGCTGCATCTCGGCCACGCCTATTCGGCGATGCTCGCGCAGGACATGGCCCGCGCGGCCGGCGGAGAGTTCCTGCTCCGGATCGAGGATATCGACCAGAGCCGGGCGCGCCGCGAATGGGAAAGCCTGATCTACGAGGATCTGCACTGGCTCGGGCTGCGCTGGCCCGACCCGGTGATGCGCCAGTCCGAACGGATGCCGGACTACGCCGCCGCGCTCGACCGGCTCTGGGCGGCGGGACTTCTCTATCCCTGCCGCTGCACCCGGCGCGACATCGCCCAGGCCCTGTCGGCGCCGCAGGAGGGAGTCGTCGCCCACGGCCCCGACGGCCCGGTCTATCCCGGCACCTGCCGCCCGGGTCCGGACTGGATGCCCGCGGGTCCGCGCCCCGACGGCGTGCTGCGGCTTGATCTTGCCCGCGCGCTCGACCGGATCGGCGGCGACGGCATCGGCTATGTCGAGACCGGACCGGAACGGGAACGACTCTGTGCATTCCATGCGATTGCACATTTGTTGAGAAATGTTGGCGACATCGTGCTCAGCCGGACAGGGATGGGCACGTCCTATCATCTCAGCGTCACCGTGGACGACGCCGCACAGCGGATCAGCCATGTCGTGCGCGGCGCCGATCTCGCCGAGGCGACGTTCATCCATCGGATATTGCAGGATCTTCTGGGCCTTCCCGCGCCGGTCTATCACCATCACCGGCTGATCCGGGACGGGACCGGCAAGCGCCTCGCCAAGCGCGACGACGCGCGCGCCATCCGCCTCTACCGCGCCGAAGGCCGCAGCCCGGCCGAGATCCGGCGCATGGTCAGCCTGCCACCGGCGCCATGATCTCTACCTCAGCTCCACCTCTTACAGCACTGTAAAAGCACGATCTTCTGTTCGTATGGCAGGCCGGACCGGTCTGCCGCACCAGCACCAGAAGGCAGTCGCGGTCGCAATCGACGCGCATCTCCGCCAGTTCCTGCACATGCCCCGAGGTCTCGCCCTTGACCCAGAACGCCGCCCGCGACCGCGACCAGTACGTCACCCGCCCCGTCGCCAGCGTCCGCGCCACCGCCTCGGCATTCATCCAGGCCAGCATCAGCACTTCCCTCGTCTCCAGATCCTGCGCGATCACCGGCACGAGGCCGTTGGCGTCAAAGCACAGGCTGGCAGGATCGAATTCCATCGCGGATATCCTTTTCGGCGACGCGTCGGGGCGCTAAGTATCGGGAAGCCGCAGCGGGGGAAAGCCGGGATGGCCGAAAGCGACCTCATCAACCTCTATTCGAAGCGCATTTTGGCGCTGGCCGCGGATATTCCCCATATCGGCCGGCTCGAGGCGCCGATGGGCACGGCGAGGGTACGCGCGCCGCTTTGCGGGTCGGTGGTGACGGTCGATCTCGACATCGATGGCGGCCGGATCTCCCGTTTTGCGCAGGACGTGAAGGCCTGCGCCCTGGGGCAGGCCGCCGCCGCAGTCGTCGGCGAGAATGTCCTCGGTCGCAGCCGGGTCGAAATCGCCGCGGCACGGGCGCAACTCGCCGCGATGCTGAAATCGAACGGCGCCGATCCCGCGCCGCCCTTCGACGGGCTCGGCGTGCTGCGCGCCGCGCGGGATTTCACCAATCGTCACGCTTCCATCCTTCTGTCTCTCGACGCGACGCTTGCTGCCATGGATGCCATTCCGGCCGACGTGACCGCCCGCGCCTGACTTCAGCCATTGCCGGATCGGACGCCCCGATACCGGCACCGTCGCCGGCACCCGGCCAGAAACCTGCAAGAAAAGAAAGCGCCGCGCTCCCCGGGGCGCGGGGAGGCGGCGCAGTCGAAGCGAAACCGGCAGATCGCAGGCAGGCAACCGACGACGGAGCCACGGGGCAACGTGGCGCCGGAGTTTCGCGGGGCAGTTCAGGCGGCACAGAGGAGGCTTGCAACCTCGAGCAGGGTGAAGAATGTCAGCGCCAGTGCGGCCATACCCACAAGGTCGCGCCACAGCGAAGCCCCGGTGTGCCGAATGGCCTGATCGATGTCCCTGATCATGGTTCCACCTCCGATCCCTCTGATATGTTCTTGGTATGTTCCAAAGCGAGTCGTGTAAAGCATTTTCAGGAACATTTAACGAACTGAGGTGAAGGCGCCCCCCCTTCCGACACGCCAATTCCGGCATAGTCGACTGTTATAAATAACTTTTCTTCAGGCATCCCGCAGCAAGCGCCGGCCACGCATGAGGCGCCGCGACCTGATCTGTCGCCTTGGCGACGGTCCGAACCGGTCGCCTCCCGTCGCACGCAAGCCCGAACCGGCGGAGCCCGAATTGCCGTGTTGGCCAAAGGGTCCGCGCATGCCTTAGGCGACGCGAATCGCGCGGTGATCAGGCCTCTCTTCCTCCGAGCGCCCGGCTCAGCCGACCCTGAGCAGCGCCAGTGCCTTGTCCTGTTCGTGAAGCCACATCGCGGTGCGCAGCGCCCGGCCGCGCGGCGAGGCAAGATCGGGATCGAGGGTCAGCAGGGCGCGGGCATCGTCGCGGGCGATCTCCATCAGCGGCGCCTGGGTTTCCAGATCGGCGATGCGGAACCGCGGCAGGCCGGACTGCGCTGTCCCGATCACATCACCGGCGCCACGCATCGCCAGGTCCTCCTCGGCGATCCGAAATCCGTCTTCGGTGTCTCGCAGAAGCGTCAGCCGGCGCAGGGCGGTCTCTCCCAGGGGCGGATGATAGAGCAGCAGGCAGGTCGACGCCGCCGCGCCGCGCCCGACCCGTCCGCGCAGCTGGTGAAGCTGGGCGAGGCCGAACGCTTCGGCCTGCTCCACAACCATGATCGAGGCGTTGGGAACATTGACCCCGACCTCGATCACCGTGGTCGCGACGAGCACGCGGGTTTCGCCCGTCACGAAGCGCGCCATTTCGGCCTCGCGGCGGTCGGCCGGCATCTGGCCGTGAACCAGCCCGACCACCTCCGGTCCGAGCGCGGCGCGCAGGCTTTGGAACCGTTCCTCGGCGGCGACCATCGGCCGGGTCTCGCTTTCCTCGACCAGTGGGCAGACCCAGTAGGCCTGCCGGCCCTCGGCGACCGCGCTTCTGAGATGCTCGACCACCTCTCCCAGCCGATCTGCGGCGAGCAGCGCGGTCCTGACCGGCGTCCGCCCCGGTGGCTTCTCGTCGAGCACCGACAGATCCATGTCGCCGTATTGCGCCAGCGCAAGCGAACGCGGAATCGGCGTCGCGGTCATCACCAGCACGTCGGTGCGGTCGCCCTTGGCGCCGAGTTCCAGGCGCTGGCGGACACCGAAGCGGTGCTGCTCGTCCACGATGGCGAGACGCAGATCGGCGAAGACCACATCCGGCTGGAAGATCGCATGGGTGCCGACGAGAATCCCGATCTCGCCCGCCGCAAGCGCCGAAATCTTGGCGGCGCGGGCGGCGCCGGCATCCCGTCCGGTCAGGATCTCCAGCCGCACCCCAGCCACTTCGGCCAGAGGACGCAGGCTTTCCAGATGCTGCCGGGCAAGCAGTTCTGTGGGCGCCATCATCGCGCCCTGTCCGCCAGCCTCGACCGCGGTCAGAAGCGCAACGAACGCAACGAGCGTCTTGCCCGACCCCACGTCTCCCTGCAGCAACCGGTACATCCGCTTCGATCCCGCCATGTCCGCGGTGATCTCGGCGATGGCGCGGCTCTGGGCGCCGGTCGGGGCATAGCCGAGCCCTGCAAGCACCCGGTCGCGCAGCCGTCCGTCGCCCGAGGTCTGGCGTCCTTTCGGCACGCGGACCCGGGCGCGGGCAAGCGCGAGCGTCATCTGGTGAACGAACAGTTCGTCATAGGCGAGGCGCTCCCGGGGTGGCGCCTTCGGTGCCAGGTCGGCGGCGCTGTCCGGGGCATGCGCTGCGCGCAGCGCCGCCTGCCAGTCCGGCCAGCCGCGCGCGGTGCGCAGCGCCGGGTCGATCCATTCCTCCAGCGCAGGCGCACGCGCGATTGCCCCCGCCACTGCCTTTGCCATGACCTTCTGAGTGACCCCCTGGGTCAACGGATAGACCGGCTCGAACGGCGGGATCGTCATTGCCTCGGCCTCGGGCACGACATGATCGGGGTGGGCGATCTGGGCCATGCCGTCGAAATGCTCCACCTTTCCCGAGACGAGCCGCACCGCCCCGACCGGCAGCAGACGTTCGAGGTAGCGCGGGTTGGGATGGAACCAGACCAGGGTGAAGGCTGTCCTGTCGTCCTCGACCTGAACCCGATACGGCCGGCCCTTCTGCGCCGGCGGCAGGTGCCGGCGGACGGTGACGCGCACCGTCAGCGTGGTTCCCGGCGGCGCGCCGAGAACGCTCGGACGAAGCCGTCGGTCGGCACCGCCCTGTGGCAGCGTGAAGATCAGGTCGCGCGGTCGGGTCACATCAATCTGTGCGAGATGGCGGGCCGTGCGTGGGCCGATCCCCGGCAGGGTTTCGAGGTCGGCAAAGAGCGGATACAGCGTTTCGGGCCGGCCGGTCATGCCTGACCGATCAGTGCGCGCCAGCCGTCTTCGTCGATGGTCTCGATGCCGAGATCCCGGGCCTTGGCGGCCTTCGACCCGGCCCCCGGCCCCGCGACCACCAGATCCGTGCGTTTCGACACGGACCCCGCCACCTTGGCGCCCATCGCCTCGGCCCGGGCCTTGGCCTCGGCGCGGGTCATCGTCTCGAGATTGCCGGTGAAGACCACGGTCTTGCCCGTCAGCGCCGTCGACGCCCCCGATGGCGCCGCAACCGCCTGTATGTCCAGATGCGCAACGAGACGGTCGATCGAGGCGCGTTCCTCCACCTGCGTCAATGTTGTGACGAGCGAAGTCGCCATGACCTGGCCGACGCCGCCGATGGCGAGGAAATCGCCGTAGGCGGCGGGGTCCTGCGCCGCCGCGTCGACCGCTTCGATCAGTGCGTCCCAGGTGCCGAAGGCGCGGGCGAGCAGCTTTGCCGCCGCCTCACCGATATGCCGGATGCCCAGCGAGAAGACCAACCGGTCGAGCGGGATCCTCTGCTTGTCGCGAATGGCCGCGAAGAGGTTGGCGGCGGATTTCTCGCCCCATCCCAGTTGTCCGGCCAGCGGGTGGCGGCCCAGGTCGTCCAATTGCCGGATCGCAGCCTCATGGTCGAAGGAGTCGAGCCCCAGGATGTCGGCGAAGGCTTCACGCGCCGTCTCGCCTTCCTCTCCCTCGCGGCGAGCAGAGGCCAGCAGATCCTCGGCCGGACGGAGCCTCTTCGCGCCCTCTCGATCGCGCGACTCAAGACTGAAGATGTCGGCGGGCTCGCGAATCCAGCCCAGGAAATAGAACCGCTCAACCTGTTTCGCGCCCAGCCCCTCGATGTCGAAGGCGGCGCGCGAGACAAAATGCTTCAACCGTTCCACCGCCTGCGCCGGGCAGATCAGGCCGCCGGTGCAGCGGCGCACCGAATCGCCGGGTTCGCGGATCGCATCCGAGCCGCAGCGCGGGCAGATCTCGGGGAAGACATAGGGCGTGGCGGTTTCGGGTCTTCGGGCCAGGTCGACATCCGCCACCTTCGGGATCACGTCGCCGGCACGGTAGACTTGTACCCAGTCGCCCTCCCGAATGTCGCGTCCGCCCCGGATCTGCGCGCCCGAGGAATCGCGGCCGGCGATGTAATCCTCGTTGTGCAATGTCGCGTTGGAGACGACGACTCCGCCGACCGTCACCGGCTTCAAGCGCGCGACAGGGGACAGCGCGCCGGTCCGGCCGACCTGGATGTCGATGGCTTCAAGCCGGGTCCACGCCAGCTCTGCCGGGAACTTGTGGGCAATCGCCCAGCGGGGCGTGGTGGAGCGGAAGCCGAGGCGGGCCTGCAGGCCCAGATCGTCGACCTTGTAGACAACGCCGTCGATGTCGTAGCCGAGTTCGGCGCGGTTCTGCTCGATTTCGCGGTACTGCTCCAGCATCGCGCCCGCCGACCGACACAGGCTGGTGCGGTCGTTGACAGCGAAGCCGAACCCCTTCAAGCGGTCGAGTGCAGCTAGCTGAGTTTCTGCCAGCGGTTCGCTGGTTTCGCCCCAGGCGTAGGCGAAGAAGCGCAACGGACGGGCCGCGGTGATCGCGGCGTCGAGCTGGCGCAGCGACCCGGCGGCGGCGTTGCGCGGATTGGCGAAGGTCTTGCCGCCGCTTTCGACCTGGCGGTCGTTCAGCGCCCCGAAATCGGCGTGGCTCATGTAGACTTCGCCGCGGACCTCCAGGATCTCCGGAGCGCCATCAATCCGCACCGGTATCTCATCGATCGTGCGGGCATTCGCGGTGACGTTCTCGCCGACACTGCCATCACCCCGTGTCGCCGCCGTCTTCAGTTCGCCCCCTTCGTAGCGGAGCGACAGCGACAGCCCGTCGATCTTCGGCTCGGCGGTAAAGGCAAGCGCGTCGGACTCGTTCAACCCGAGGAACTTGCGGATACCGGCGACGAATTCGCGGACGTCATCCTCGGAAAAGGCATTGCCCAGCGACAGCATCCGGCGCGCATGGACCACCTTGGCGAAGCCTTCGGCCGGCGCGGCACCGACCGTGTCGGACGGGCTATCGGCCAGACGGAGATGGGGAAAGCGCGCTTCGATGGCGCGGTTGCGACGCTTCAGCCGGTCGTAGTCCGCGTCGCTGATCTCGGGGGCGTCATCGCGGTGATAGGCCAGGTCGGCAGCGCGAATCCGCTCCGCGAGTTCGACGAGTTCCGCGCGGGCCGCGGCCTCGTCCAATGTCTCGATGGGTGTATCCGGCCGTTCTGCCACCGCTGCCCCCCGTCCTGCCCCCCGGAGTGATAGGGGCGGGACGCGACCAGGTCCAGAGCGGGCGGCCGGTCAGCAGGCGGTCAGGCCTGCATTGCGATGGCCGAGCGGCCGCCGTCGGATTCGGGATCGCGCAGGACGTAGCCGCGGCCCCAGACCGTCTCGATATAGTTCTCGCCGCCGGTCGCCTGGCTGAGCTTCTTGCGGAGCTTGCAGATGAAGACGTCG
>JAGQRV010000052.1 GCA_020425125.1 Paracoccaceae bacterium
TTGACGAAGGACGGCATCAGCACCACGCCCGGCGCGATATAGGCCGATTTCCGCACCACGCAGTTCGGCACGGCGCGGAAGCCCGCCGCTTTCCAGTCCTTCTTCTTCCACCCGGCGAACTTGCTGTCGACCTTGTCCCACCATCCGCCGCCCTGCGGGCCGCCTTCCTGGCGTTCCATGTCTGTCAGGCGGAAGCCCAGAAGCACGGCCTTCTTGGCCCACTGGTTCACCCGCCATTCGCCGGATTCCTGCCGCTCGGCCACGCGCAGCGATCCGGAATCGAGCGCATCAAGGGTGCTTTCGATCGCCTCGCGGGTCTTGCCGCCGGTTTCCGGCGTGATCGTGTCCCGCGCCTCCCAGGCGGCTTCAATCGCGGCTTCCAGCGCGGCGTGTGACATCGGCAACCCTTTCGCGGCTCTTTGCTCTGGTTTCAGGTGCGGCGAGGCTATAGTCCGGGGAAACACACGGCGCAACCCGACCGAACGTGTGCCCGAGAGACCCGGAACCGACCGATGACCCAGGACGACGCCCATCCGCTGCCACGCGCGCGTGACGACATCGAGCGTGTCCGCGGGATCCCCGACACGCCGCAGACCCGTTCGCCCACGCACCGGTTGGCCTTCGTGGACACGGATTTCCTGTGCCGCGAGGAACTGCGCCCGGTCCGGCTCCAGCTCGAGCTTCTCAAGGCGCAGATGGCGCTGGACGAGCGCGGCATCCGGTCAACCGTGGTGATGTTCGGCGGCGCGCGCATTCCCGCACCCGAGAACGCCCATCTCGCCCGCACGCCGGTGCTTGCCGAGTTGAGCCGGTTCTACGACGAAGCGCGGGAATTCGCGCGCCTGGTGACACTGCAGAGCCGCGCCAGCGGCAATACCGAGAACGTCATCGTCACCGGCGGCGGTCCCGGCGTCATGGAAGCCGGCAATCGCGGGGCCGAAGAGGCGGGCGGCATATCGATCGGGCTCAACATCGTGCTGCCCCACGAGCAGGCGCCGAACCGGCATGTCACGCCGGACCTGTCCTTCAACTTCCATTATTTCGCGATCCGGAAGATGCATTTCCTGACCCGGGCGAACGCGATCACCGTTTTTCCGGGCGGGTTCGGCACGCTGGACGAGCTGTTCGAGGCCCTGACACTGATCCAGACCGGGCGAATGTCTCCGGTACCGATCCTTCTGTTCGGCCGGGATTTCTGGCAGACGGTCATCAACTGGGACGCGCTCGCCGACGCCGGAACCATCTCGGACGAGGATTTGCGCCTCTTCAAGTACGTGGAAACCGCCCGCGAGGCGCTGTCGCTGATCGAGGCCTCGGACGCCGGAACCGACAAGAGGGGTACGGCGACCCGTCCCTGATCCGGTCGTCGCCCGCCCTCGCATCCCCGGCGTCACGGAATGGACATCGCCAGACGACACGGATTCGCCTGCCCGGATGATGTCGCGGCTCACCATGTTCAGAAAACCCAAGGGGGATTCCGGCGCAGGCCAGAACCCCCCTTCACCCCACGTGCTTACGCTCCACACGTGTTCGAATTCGGGTCCGTGCCTTCCTGACCGGACAGCCAAGACCTATCACGAGGCAGCCGGCATCCGCAAAGGCGAAGTGCCTAAAAAATAGCTCAAATCCGGCGCCGTATCAGGCGTAGACCGCTTCCTTGCCGAAATGCTTGACGAGCAGGTAATAGACGACCGGACGAAGCTTGCGGCGTTCGCCAGAGCCGTAAACCGCCAGCACGCTGTCGATCCCCGCGCCAAGGTCGGGTCCGTCCGGCAGGCCGAGCTTTTTGATCAGAAAGTTCTTGCGGATGGTTTCCAGCTCCTTCGGATCGCTGCCCGCGACCAGCGCGCTGTCGTCGCGATAGATCGCGGGTCCGCATCCGATCGTCACCTTGGTCAGCAGGTCCATGTCTGGCGTCACCCCGCATTTGCCCGAGAGATCAGCGGCGTACTGGGCGATTAGGTCATCACGTTTTCCCATTGTTTCCTCTGCTGTTGGAGAGCCGTCAGCGGCTCCCCTCCAGTGCAGCACATCGCGCCCGGCGCGGAAAGCCCTTCGGTCCGGAGGGCGTGCGCCGCCGCTGTTCGGACCGGCGGGCAGCCATACGGACGGCGGCTTCCCGCCGATCCCTGCAGGGCGGCAGCACGAAAGCCACCGAGCCGACGGGAGTTTGTCCCGCCGGAATGCTCCCCCGGCAATCCGGAAAAGGGCGATCATCCGGTCCTGCGGCCCATCCGGCTAGGTGCGGTCTCGGCTTCCCGCGCCGGTCCCGATCAGGCGATCTTCGATGCCGCCAGCACCGCCATGTTGAGGATGTCGTTCTCGGTCGAGGAGACGCTGCACAGCTGGATCGGCTTGTCGACACCACCCAGGATCGGGCCGATGACCTTTGCGCCCGCCATTTCCTGCATCAGCTTGACCGAGATCGACGCCGAATGCCGCGCCGGAACCACAAGGATATTCGCCGGCCCTGTCAGCCTCGAGAACGGATAGGCCCGCATCGTATCCATGTTGAGCGCCACATCCACGGTCATTTCGCCTTCGTACTCGAAGTCCACGCCGCGCGCGTCGAGGATTTTCGGCGCGCGGTGCATCTTTTCGGCCCGTTCCGACACCGGATAGCCGAAGGTCGAGAAGCTGACGAAGGCAACACGGGGCTCCAGTCCCAATGACCGGGCGACTTCGGCTGCTCCGCAGGCGATGTTGGCAAGGTCGGTCTCGTCCGGCCATTCATGGACCAGCGTATCGGCGATCATCACTACCCGTCCCTTGTGGAGAAGTGCGGTGACCCCGAAGGCGCCGTGCGCGGCATCGGCATCGAAGACATGGCTGACCTGTTCCATCACATGCGCCGACTTTCGCGTCGCCCCGGTGACCATCGCATCGCCGTGCCCATGCGCCAGCATCAGCGCCGAGAACACGTTGCGGTCCCGCGCCGCAAGCCGGTGAATGTCGGCGCCGTCGAACCCCTTGCGCTGCAAGCGGTTGTAGAGAAATGCCTTGTATGTCTCCAGGTTCTGGGTGTTGGCGGCGTTGATCACGCGCAGCTCGCGCACCGCATCCGCAAGACCCGCCGCTTCGAGCTTGGACTTCACATCGGCCTCGCGTCCGACGACGATCGCCTTGCCGAAGCCGTTCCGCTGATACGCCACCGCGGCCCGCAGGGCACGGATGTCGTCGCCTTCGGCGAAGATCATCGTCGCTTGCGCCTGGCGCGCCCGCGCGTTCAGACCTTCGAGGATCGACGCGATCGGGTTCATGCGCGCCCGCAGGGTCAGCTCGTAGCCGTCCATGTCGATGATCGGCCGCCGCGCCACACCGGTCGACATGCCCGCCTTCGCGACGGCCGGCGGGATCCGCCAGATCAGCCGGGGATCGAAGGGCGTCGGAATGATGTAATCGCGCCCGAACTTCAGCTTGCGGCCATAGGCGATCTCGACCTGGTCGGGCACGTCCTCGCGTGCCAGTTCCGCCAGCGCACGGGCGCAGGCGATCTTCATCTCGTCATTGATGGCACGGGCGTTGATGTCGAGCGCGCCGCGGAAGAGATAGGGAAAGCCAAGCACGTTGTTGACCTGGTTCGGATAGTCGGACCGGCCGGTGGCGATGATCGCGTCGAGCCGCACCTCGTGGGCTTCCTCGGGCGTGATCTCGGGATCGGGGTTCGCCATCGCGAAGATCACCGGATTGTCCGCCATCGACGCGACCATCTCGCGGGTCAGCGCTCCCTTGACCGACACGCCCAGGAACACGTCGGCGCCGACAATCGCCTCTTCCAGCGTGCGCAACTCGGTCTTCGCGGCGTGGGCCGACTTCCACTGGTTCATGCCCTCGGTGCGGCCCTGATAGATCACGCCCTTGGTATCGCAGACGATGCATTTCGCCGGATCCGCTCCCATCGACTTGATCAGCTCGAGACAGGCGATGCCCGCCGCCCCGGCACCGTTCAGGACGATCCGGCAATCCTGCAGCTTCTTGTCCGACAGATGGAGCGCGTTCAGCAGCCCGGCGGCACAGATCACCGCAGTGCCGTGCTGGTCGTCGTGGAAGACCGGAATGTCCATCTCTTCCTTGAGCCGCTGCTCGATGATGAAGCATTCCGGCGCCTTGATGTCTTCCAGGTTGATTCCGCCGAAGCTCGGCTCCATCAGCTTCACCGCCCGGCAGAACTCGTCCGGGTCCTCGGTGTCGAGCTCGATATCGATGGAATTGACGTCAGCGAAGCGCTTGAACAGCACCGCCTTGCCCTCCATCACCGGTTTCGAGGCAAGCGCACCCAGATTGCCGAGCCCCAGCACAGCAGTCCCGTTCGAGATCACCGCGACCGTGTTTCCCTTGGCAGTGTAATCGTAGGCGCGCTGCGGATCTTCGGCGATGACCTCGCACGGCACCGCGACGCCCGGCGAATAGGCGAGGCTGAGGTCGCGTTGCGTCGCCATCGGCACCGTCGCCTGAATCTCGAGCTTCCCTGGAAGCGGCAACAGGTGAAAGGCGAGCGCTTCCTCGCGCGTGATCTTGTTCTTGGCCATGGTTCTCCTCCCCGGTCGGCGTCGCGCTGTGATATGCGACGGATCCCGCCGCCTCAACATCCCATTGCGCGCCGGGTCGGGCCGGGATTTTCCGGTTTTTCGCTCCGGCGCGCTCCTCTAGACCTCCGATGACGCAGACGAGAGGACCGACGCGCGATGACGCCGATGATGGCGCAGTATCACGAGATCAAGCGGGAGCATCCCGATGCCCTGCTGTTCTACCGCATGGGCGATTTCTACGAGATGTTCTTCGACGACGCGGCCGCCGCCGCCGCCGCGCTCGACATCGCGCTGACCAAGCGCGGACAGCATGAAGGCGCGGACATTCCCATGTGCGGCGTCCCGGTCCATGCCGCCGAGGGCTACCTTCAGACCCTGACCCGCAAGGGATTCCGCGTCGCGATCTGCGAACAGCTTGAGGACCCGGCAGAGGCAAGGAAACGAGGCGCGAAATCCGTGGTCAAGCGCGGCATCGTGCGGCTCGTGACTTCCGGAACGCTGACCGAGGACAGTCTGCTGGACGCCCGCCGGCACAATTACCTTGCAGCCTGGTCGGAGATCCGCGGCGAAGGTGCACTGTCCTGGGCCGATATCTCCACCGGGGAATTCGCGGTCGCGTCCTGCCCGCGGGTTGCGCTGGGGCCGCTCTTGGCCCGGATCGCCCCGCGCGAGTTGCTGTGCGCGCAGGCCGCAGAGACCGAGATCCGCGAGCTGCTCGGCGACGCCGGGCCAGTTCTCACACCGCTAGGTGCCGCGAGTTTCAACAGCGCCGCCGCGACCGGACGGCTGGCCGTGCTCTACAAGGTGGCGACGACAGACTCGTTCGGCAGTTTCGCCCGGCCGGAGCTGTCCGCGCTCGGTGCGATCGTCGACTATCTGGCGATCACCCAGAAGGGCAACCTGCCGCTTCTCCGCCCGCCCGTGCGCGAGCCCGCCCGAGGCGCGATGCAGATCGATGCCGCGACGCGGCGGAACCTCGAGATCGCCCACAGCCTTTCGGGCGGGCGCGAGGGGTCGCTCATTGCGTCGATCGACCGGACGGTGACCGCCGCAGGGGCCCGGCTTCTCGACCGGCGTCTGGCCGCACCGTCCTGCGATCTTGCCGAAATCCGCAGCCGGCTCGACGCGGTCGAAGCGCTGCTCGATAACGGGCGCCTCCGCGACGACTTGCGCGATGCGCTGCGCCGGGTTCCGGATCTTGACCGCGCCCTTGGCCGGATCGGGCTGGATCGCGGCGGGCCGCGGGATCTGGCAGCGATCCGCGATGGACTCGCCCAGGGTCAACGTATCGCAGAGCGATTGTCGGGATCCGACCTGCCCGGCAAGTTCGCGGCCGCGGCGCGCGACCTCGCCGGACACGACGCGCTTCGCGAAATCCTCGACCGGGCCCTGGTCGCCGAACCGCCGCTGCTGGCGCGCGACGGCGGGTTCGTCGCGGCCGGCCACGACACCGAACTTGACGAGGCGCGCCACCTGCGCGACGAGGGCCGCGGTGTGATCGCAGGGTTGCAGGCGGCCTATGCGAAGGATGCCGCCATTGCCACCCTGAAGATCCGGCACAACAACGTCCTCGGCTATTTCGTCGAAACCACCGCGACCCATGCCGAACGGATGCTGGCGCCGCCGCTCAGCGAGACCTTCATCCATCGCCAGACAACTGCCAACGCCGTGCGCTTCACCACGCTGGAGCTGTCCGAACTGGAGCGGAAGATCCTCAATGCGGGTGCGCGCGCCATCGAGATCGAAAAGCGCATCTTCGCAGAGCTCGCCACCGCGTGTCTCGACCGCGCCGGGGCGATCGGAACAGCCGCGCGGGCGCTGTCCGAGATCGACGTCGCGGCGGGCTTCGCGGAACTGGCCGCCGCGGCAGACTGGTGCCGCCCGAAGGTCGACGACAGCCGCACATTCGAGGTCACCGCCGGACGCCACCCCGTGGTGGAGGCCGCGCGCGCCCGGACGGACGGAGCGCCGTTCATCGCCAACGATTGCGATCTGAGCGCAACGGATGGCGCCGCCATCTGTCTGCTGACCGGGCCGAACATGGCCGGAAAATCCACCTGGCTGCGGCAGAACGCGCTGATCGCGCTGATCGCCCAGGCAGGCGGGTATGTTCCCGCGCAGTCGGCGCATCTCGGCCTTGTCAGCCAGCTCTTCAGCCGCGTCGGCGCGGCGGACGACCTGGCGCGCGGGCGGTCCACCTTCATGGTCGAGATGGTCGAGACCGCGGCGATCCTGAATCAGGCCGACGACCGCGCCCTGGTGATCCTCGACGAGATCGGACGCGGCACCGCAACCTATGACGGTTTGTCGATCGCCTGGGCGACGCTGGAGCATCTTCACGACGTCAACCGCTGCCGTGCGCTCTTCGCGACCCACTATCACGAGTTGACGGCGCTCGCCGAACGGCTGCCCTACGCGGCCAATGCCACCGTCGCGGTGAAGGAATGGCAGGGCGACGTGGTCTTCCTGCATGAGGTGCATTCCGGCGCGGCGGACCGCAGCTACGGCGTCCAGGTTGCCCGCCTTGCCGGTCTTCCCGAAAGCGTCGTCGCCCGGGCCAGATCCGTGCTTGAAACGCTGGAGAAGTCGGACCGCGAAGGTGCGGGCCGCCGACCGATGATCGACGATCTTCCGCTCTTCGCCCGGGCGGTGCCGCAATCCTTACCGTCTCCTGCCCCGCGAGATCCCCTCGCAGAGCGCCTCGACGAGGTGCATCCCGACCGACTCTCGCCGCTGGAGGCGCTGCAGCTGATCTATGAACTGAAGGAAATGACCGCAGAGGACTAGTGCGCCGGCGTCACCGCCGGCCCACGTCCTTGTTCCCGTGCGGACTGCGCCAGCAAACGCAATCAGGCCGCCGGCATCGACGACACGCCCACCTGTGCCGGACGCAGCAGCCGCTCGTGCAGGACGAAGCCCTCGGCCATGACCTCGATGATGTCGCCCGCGCGGGTTCCCGGCACCGGAGCCTCGAACATCGCCTGATGAAGCTGCGGGTCGAACCTCTCGCCGCGTTCGGGCGCGATCCGCTTGATGCCGTGCTTGTTGAAAATGTTCAGAAGCTCGCGCAGCGTCAGCTCCACCCCCTCGATCAGCGCCTTGCTGGTCTCGCGCTGCTCTGCACTTGCCGAAGCGAGAGCCCGGGAGAGATGGTCGTAGACCGGAAGAAGATCGCGCGCGAGCTTCGAGCCGCCGTATTGTTCGGCCTCGCGCCGGTCGCGTTCGCCCCGCTTGCGCGAATTCTCGGCATCGGCCAGCGCGCGCATGAACCGGTCGCGCATGTCGTCCCGCTCGGCCCGGGCGGTTTCCAGCTCGGCCAGCAGAACGCCTTCGGTGCCGGCATCCGCGGCGGCCTGGTCCAGCTCAGCCGCTTCCTCGGCCAGCGCATCCAGATCGACAGGGGGCTCATCCCCGACCGTGGTCGGAATGTCGTCCAGCCCGCCAAAATCCTTCTTCTTCGGATCCGCCATGGTCACTCCTTCTAACTCCGGTCGGAAATCAAGCGTCCGACCAGTTGGGCGGTGTAATCGACGATCGGAACGATCCGGCCATAATTCAGCCGGGTCGGACCGATCACGCCGACCGCACCGACGATCTTACGGTCCGCGTTCATATATGGACTGACCACCAGAGCGGAACCGGAAAGTGAGAAAAGCTTGTTCTCGGAGCCGATGAAAATGCGCACCCCCTCCCCGCCCTCGGCAAGGTCGAGAAATGCGGCAATGTCGCGCTTGCGCTCGAGATCGTCGAACAGCACGCGGATCCGGCCCAGATCCTCTTCGGTCTGGCTGTCGATCAGATTGGCGCGGCCGCGCACGATCAGCCGCCCGGTCCCGTCGGTGGCATTGTCCCAGACGGCGAGGCCGCTTTCCACCAGGTCGCGGGCCAGTCCGTCGATCTCCTGGCGCCGCCGCTTGATCTCGCCGTCAACGCCGCGGCGCAGTTCGCTGAGCGTCTTGCCTTCGGCCAGCGCGTTGAGGAAGTTCGCCGCCTCCCGCATCGACGACGGCGTCTGCCCCGGCGGCGGGGTGAAGATCCGGTTCTCCACATGACCGTCGCTGAATACCAGCACGACGAGTGCCCGGTCGGCGGCGAGGCTGACGAACTCGATATGGCGGATGGGGGCCTCGTGCTTCGGGGCCAGAACCAGACTCGCGCTTTGGGTGACGCCCGAAAGCGCGGCCCCGACCTTGTCGAGAAGCATCCCTACATCCGAGGCGTTGTCCCCGAGGGTTGCGTCGATCTTTTCGCGGTCCTGCAGCGTCGGCGCGTCGATCTCGAGGAAGCCGTCGACGAACATCCGCAGACCCCGCTCGGTCGGAACCCGTCCGGCCGATACATGCGGGCTGTCAAGGAGACCCATGTACTCCAGATCCTGCATCACGTTGCGGATCGTCGCCGCGCTCACCTTCTCGCTCATGGTACGGGTCAGCGTGCGCGATCCCACCGGATCGCCGCTGGACAGATAACCTTCGACCACGCGCCGGAACACTTCGCGCGACCGCTCGTTCAGGTCATCCAGGCTTGTCGCCTGCCCTTTCATCTCGGACCCTCCGACCCGACCTGTCGGCGCGGGCCACCGGGGTTGCACTGCGCCGCGTTGCGAAGATAAGGGTCCGGCATCGCAACGCAAGGACATCTCATGCGACCTTCCGGCCGTCAGCTCAACGAACTCCGCCCGGTCACGATCGAGACCGGCATCACCCGCCATGCGGAGGGGTCCTGTCTGATCAAGATCGGCGGCACGCATGTCATCTGCACCGCGACGCTCGACGAACGGGTCCCGCCCTTCCTCAAGAACAGCGGTCTCGGCTGGGTCACGGCGGAATACGGAATGTTGCCGCGCGCGACCCACACCCGGATGCAGCGCGAGGCCAAGCGCGGCCAGTCCGGCCGCACCCAGGAAATCCAGCGGCTGATCGGACGGTCGCTGCGGGCCGGGCTCGACCGGGTGGCACTTGGCGAACGCCAGGTCACCATCGACTGCGACGTCATCCAGGCCGACGGCGGCACACGCTGCGCTGCCATCACCGGCGGCTGGGTGGCGCTGAAACTTGCCGTCAACAAGCTTCGGAAAGCAGGCGACGTGCTGTCCGATCCGCTGACCGATCCGGTCGCCGCGGTCAGCTGCGGCATCTATGCCGGCCAGGAACTTCTCGACCTCGACTACGCGGAAGACAGCGAGGCCGGCGTGGACGGCAACTTCATCCTCACTGCGTCGGGACGGCTGGTCGAAGTGCAGATGTCCGCCGAGGGCCGCACCTTTGACCGCGCCCAGATGGATTCGCTCCTCAATCTCGCCCAGACCGGGGTTGCCCAACTCGTCGATGCACAGCTGGCGGCCGTTGCATGACGGACGCCGGGCGTCAGGCGCCGCAGCGGAGGATCGGCGACAGGCTGGTCATCGCGTCGCACAATGCCGGAAAGGTCCGCGAGATCGGCGCGCTGATGGCGCCCTACGGCATCTCGGTCGTCTCGGCCGCAGAGCTTGGCCTGGATGAACCTGCCGAGACCGAAGACAGCTTCGGCGGCAACGCGCGGATCAAGGCACACGCCGCCGCCGCGGCCACCGGTCTTCCGGCGTTGAGTGACGACAGCGGCATCATGGTCGATGCGCTGCACGGGGCGCCTGGGGTCTATACCGCCGACTGGGCCGAAACGCCGAACGGCCGCGACTTTCCGATGGCGATGACGAAGGTCTGGACTCTGCTCGACGAGAAAAACGCGAAGGAGCCCCGCACCGCGCATTTCTGCTGCACCCTGTGCGTCGCCTGGCCCGACGGAGCGGACATGCTGTTCGAAGGGCGTGCGTCCGGCCGGCTGGTCTGGCCGATGCGGGGCGATCTGGGCTTCGGCTTCGATCCGATCTTCCTGCCCGACGGCGAGACGCAGACCTTCGGCGAGATGGATCCGGCCCGCAAACATGCGATCAGCCATCGTGCGGACGCCTTCGCAAAGCTCAAGGCGGGCCTCCTTGACTGAACCGGCGGACTGGGAACAGGCCGGGTTCGGGATCTACCTTCACTGGCCGTTCTGCGCCGCCAAGTGCCCCTATTGCGACTTCAATTCGCATGTCGCCGCCACGATCGACCACGACCGCTGGCGCCGTGCCTATCTCTCCGAACTTCGCCGCGGCGCAGCATTTACGCAAGGCCGCGTTCTCACCAGCGTCTTCTTCGGCGGCGGCACCCCGAGCCTGATGGCGCCCGAAACCGTGGACGCGGTCCTTTCCGAGATCCGCCGGCACTGGCCCGTGGCCAACGATCTGGAAGTGACACTCGAGGCCAATCCAACCTCGGTCGAAGCGGGACGGTTTGCGGCCTACCGCGCCGCCGGCGTCAACCGGATTTCCATGGGAATTCAATCTCTTGACGATGAGTCTCTGCGACGTCTCGGGCGTCTGCACACCGCGTCAGAAGCCCGCCGGGCGTTCTCTGTTGCACGTGAAACATTTCCTCGCGTCAGCTTCGACCTGATTTATGCGCGCCAGGCACAGAGCGCGGCCGCGTGGCGCACCGAGCTCGCCGAAGCCCTGAGCATGGCCATCGATCACCTGTCGCTCTACCAACTCACCATCGAGCCCGGCACGGCCTTCGGGACTCGCCACGCGGCCGGCGGTCTCAGCGACCTGCCCGACGAGGATCTTGCCGCGGATCTCTACGACGTCACGCAGGAGATTTGCGAGGCTCACGGCATGCCGGCCTACGAGATCTCGAACCATGCCCGCGACGGTGCAGAAAGCCGCCACAACCTGATCTACTGGCGCGCGGGCGATTTTCTTGGAATCGGCCCCGGCGCCCACGGACGCCTGACACTACCCGATCGCCGGGTCGCGACCGAAACCCTCCTCTCTCCCGCAATCTGGCTCGACGCCGTGGAGCGCCAGGGAACGGGTGAGTCGCGCATCGAACCGCTGGCAATGGCAGATCAGGCGACGGAGTATCTGATGATGAGCCTGCGATTGGCCGAAGGAACGGATCTCAATCGCCTCGCCCGTCTGGGCCTGACCCTCGACCCATCTGCGCTGGCAGACCTCGCCGATCTCGACCTCTTGACCGTGAGCGCCGCCCGCATCAGCGCAACGCCATCGGGCCGCCGGGTTCTGAACGGGTTGCTGCGCCGCCTGCTGGCCGTCTAGACAATGCGCATCTTCTGGCTCGCAGCCGGTCTTCTGTCGGTGGCCATCGGCGTGATCGGGATTTTCCTGCCGATCCTTCCGACCGTGCCATTCATGATCCTTGCCGCCTTCTGCTTCAGTGAGTCCTCACCAAGGCTGCATGCGTGGCTGCTCTCGCATCCCGTCTACGGACCTCACATCCGCGACTGGCGCGAACGTGGCGCAATCCGGCTCGGGGCGAAGCGCCTGGCGACGGCCTCCATCCTCGCGTCGATCCTTCTGTCCCTGCTGCTGCGCGTGCCGCCGCCGGCGCTTGCGATCCAGGGGATCGCCCTGACAGCGGCACTGGCCTTCATATGGTCCCGGCCGTCGGAGTGAGGCTCAGAAGCCGGCACAGCTCGTCGAGCTGGTCGAGCGTGCGATAGGCAATCGTCACGGTGCCGCCCTCCCCGCTCCGCGCGTGGTCTACCGTGACCTTCATTCCCAGATTGGCCGAGAGATCCTGCTCCAGCACACGGGTGTCCGCATCCTTTTCGCCGCGGTCCTCGCCACTCCGCGGCGGACGTGGCGCACGCGGCTCCGCCGCCGCCTTGGCCAGCCGCTCGGTCTCCCGAACCGACAGCCCCTTGCCGATCACGCGGCGCGCCAATTCGGCCGGATTTTCGGTGGTGATCAGCGCCCGCGCATGTCCAGCGCTCAGACGCCCGTCGGCCAGATAGGTCCGCACTTCCTCTGGCAGTTGCAGCAGACGCAACAGGTTGGCGATATGGCTGCGGCTCTTGCCCAGGGCCTCGGCCAGCTTCTCCTGCGTGTGGCCGAACCTGTCCATTAGCTGCCGATATCCTGCCGCCTCTTCCAGCGGATTGAGATCGGCGCGCTGGATATTCTCGATGATCGCGACTTCCAGAACCTCCGCATCCGTAAACTCGCGCACCAGCACCGGAAGCTCGTGGAGTTGTGCGATCTGGGATGCCCGCCAGCGCCGCTCGCCCGCGACAATCTGATAGGGCGTGGCGCCGTCCGGCGTCCGGCGTACAATCAGGGGCTGAAGAACGCCCTTCTCGCGGATCGAATTCGCCAGATCCGCCAGATCGTCTTCATTGAACCGCCGCCGCGGCTGATCCGGGTTCGGAGAGATCTCCTCGATCGGAACGCTCTCTTCGCCTCGGCCGCGCGCCGAATTTCCAACCGTTTCAATCGGGCTTACATCGGCCATCAATGCCGACAGCCCGCGGCCAAGTCCGCGTCTTTCCGTGATCATGCTCTGCCCTGCCCGTTTCTATGCCGTTACACTGTGATACCGCGCAACAATCTCGTCTGCCAAGGCCTGATAGGCGATCGCGCCCTTGGAAGCCGGATCGTATTCCAGAACTGGCACCGCATGCGACGGTGCCTCGCTGACCCGCACGTTTCTCGGTACGATGGTCTGGAACACCAGTTCACCCAGCGTTTCCCGCGCGTCCGACTCGACCTGCTGGGCCAGGCGGTTGCGCTGATCATGCATGGTCAGCAGCACGCCCTCGATCCGCAGGTCGGGATTGGCGCTCTGGCGGATCTCCCGGATCGTCAGCATGAGTTGCGACAATCCTTCGAGTGCAAAGAACTCGCTTTGCAGCGGCACGAGAACCGAATGCGCCGCGACCATCGCGTTCACCGTAAGCAGGTTCAGAGAAGGTGGGCAGTCGATCAGGATGTAATCGAGTCCCAGCATCTCCAGGTCCGGCGCACGAAGGATCTCGCGCAAGACGAAGCTCCGGCGTTCGTTCGCCATCAATTCGATGTCGGCCGAAGCCAGATCCGTCGTCGCCGGCGCGATCAGGATCCCGTCGAAATTGGTGTCGCGGATCACTTCCATCGCCGGAGCGCCGTCCACGATAAGGTCGTAGGTGGTGCGCCCCCGGTCACCGAGTTCCATGCCCAGTCCGGTGGATGCGTTGCCCTGCGGATCGACATCCACCACAAGACTGCGGAACCCGCGTTTCTGGAAGGCCGAAGCCAGGTTGATCGTGGTAGTGGTCTTACCGACCCCGCCCTTCTGGTTGGCGACGGCGATGATCCGGGGAATCGGCGACTGAGGCACGGCGTACGGCTCCGAACTTGAAAATGACGGCCTTGGGATCAGTACTAGAAGTAGCGGTTTCGACGGAAAACCGCCAGTGATTTTGTGCCTCGGCAAGCTCTTCCGCGTGTCTTTCCCCTTTCGGGAACAGCGCAAGACCCACCGTCTTCAGGTGCCGCTCTGCGTGAGGCAGCAGATCCGTCAGCGGTGCGAGAGCCCGCGCGCTCAAGAAATCCGCCCCGAAAGGGTCCAGCACCTCGATCCGCTCCGAAATCACCTCGAAGGGCACCGATGTTTCACGTGAAACGGTCCTCAGGAATGCCGCCTTGCGCTGATCGCTTTCTACGCAGACCACATCGAGATCCGGCACCTCTTCCGCGGCCAAGATTGCCACGACAGCCCCCGGAAATCCGCCACCAGAGCCGAGATCCACCCAAAGACCACCGGAAGCGGGCGCCGCAACATCAAGAACCTGTGCCGAGTCGGCAAAGTGCCTTTCCCACACCTCGCCCAAGGTGCTTCGCGCGACCAGATTGATCTTCGGGTTCCATTTCCTCAGGAGATCGGCGTAAATCTCCAACCGTACGGCTGTTTCAGGTGAAACACGCGCCCTAAGGCCCGCGCCCTCAGCCGGCATCCCGCAACTTTCGCGGCGCGCGCAACCGGGACAGCAACAAGAGCAAAGCTGCCGGGGTCATCCCCTCAATCCGCGCGGCCTGTGCCATGGTGGCGGGCCGTACACGGCTCAACTTCTGCTGAAGCTCCGCCGACAGGCCCGAAACGCCCTCGTACAGGAAATCCGCTGGAATTCGCGTGGACTCTTCCCGCCTCAAGGTCTCCACATCCCGAGTCTGGCGATCGAGATACTTCGCATACAGCGCATCCCGCCAAAGCTGTTCGCCAATCTCGCCCGCCGTCTCTCCATGCTGCGGATTGAGGCGCACGAGATCGGCAAAGCGGACATCAGGAAATGCCAGCACATCCAGGCTTGAGCGCCGCCCCCCGTCCTGACTGATCTTGAACCCGGCCGCCGCCAACTCCCGCGGTGTCCAGGACTCCCCCGCCAAATGCGCCCTGCCCGCGTCCAACGCCGCCAACTTCGTCTCGAACTGGCGCGCGCGCGATTCCCCAACACACCCAATGGCGCGTCCAAGCGGGGTCAGGCGCTGGTCCGCATTGTCCGCCCGAAGGGCCAGCCGGAACTCGGCACGCGACGTAAACATCCGGTAGGGCTCCGCCGCGCCCCGACTGGTCAGGTCGTCGATCATCACACCGATGTAGCTGTCTGTTCGGCTGAAATGCACCGCCTCCCGGCCGCGCACGAATTGCGCAGCGTTAAGACCTGCCACCAGACCCTGCGCCGCAGCCTCTTCGTATCCCGTTGTACCGTTGATCTGTCCGGCTAAGAAGAGGCCGCGAATCGCCTTGACCCCCAGATCCAGTGACAGCGCGCGTGGGTCGACATAATCGTACTCGATTGCATAACCGGGCTGGAGGATAACTGAACGCTCCAGACCGCGCATTGAGTGAACGTATTCGGCCTGTACGTCGGCCGGAAGCGATGTCGAAATGCCGTTCGGATAGACTGTCGGATCATCGACGCCTTCAGGCTCCAGAAAGACCTGGTGGCTCGTCTTGTCGGCAAAGCGGACGACCTTGTCCTCGATCGACGGACAATATCGCGGCCCAACCCCTTCGATCCGGCCGCCGTACATGGCCGACCGGCCGAGATTTCGGGTGATGATCTCGTGCGTTCGCTCGTTCGTGTGCGTGATGCCGCAGCTGACCTGCGGCGCCGTCACTTCCGCCGTGAGAAAGGACAGGAACACCGGATCCGGATCGCCCGGCTGCGACTTCAGTCCCTCCCAGTTGATGGTGCGTCCGTCCAGACGCGGCGGCGTGCCGGTCTTGAGCCGGCCAAGCGGCAAGTTCAGCGCAGAGAAGCGGTCGGCCAACCGATTTGACGGCTGTTCGCCCATCCGGCCGGCGGGATATGAGACGTCGCCAATATGGATGACCCCGCGCAGGAAGGTTCCGGTGGTCACGATCACTGACGCTGCTGCGATTTCACTCCCATCGGCAAGAACCACACCGCGGACGCGGTCTCCCTCCATCAGGAGGTCCGCAACCTCGCCAGCGACCACGGTGATGTCCGGCCGCTCGGCAAGGATTTCCTGAACCGCGAGACGATAGAGCGTGCGGTCTGCCTGGGTTCTGGGACCTTGAACCGCCGGTCCCTTCCGACGGTTGAGTAAACGAAACTGGATACCCGCGCGATCTGCAGCCCGTCCCATCAACCCGTCCAGCGCATCGATTTCCCGGACGAGGTGGCCTTTCCCGAGCCCTCCAATGGCTGGATTGCACGACATGACCCCGATCTTTGTAGCATCGAGTGTGATCAGCGCTACCTGCGTGCCCATACGAGCCGCTGCATGCGCGGCCTCGCAGCCCGCATGGCCACCACCGATCACGATCACGTCGAACGCCTCATGTTTCACGTGAAACACTCCTTACTTCCCGATGCAGAAACTGGAAAAGATCCGGTCCAGAACCTGCTCCACATCCACCCGTCCAACCAGTGCGTCAAGCGCGTACACAGCGCGACGCAGATCTTCCGCCGGAATTTCCGGATGCTCCGCCTCATCGTTCAGCCGGGCCAGCGCCGAATTCAGTGCCGCTACCGCCACCCCGATCGCAAGCCTGTGACGTTCCTGAACAGCCAGTCCGGCATTGGCGACGCGGGATGAAAGCGTATCGGCGAGCCGGGCCAACAGCTCCGTCACCCCTGCCCCGGTCAACCCTGACACCGCTGCACCCGACCCTTCGTGGAGGTCTCCCTTCGCCCGAACCACGATGTCTTCCGGACCGATCTCGACGCCCGGCAGCCTGGTTCCATCTGACAGCACCACGCGAATATCCGCCATCCGGGCGCGTTGCAGCGCGCGCTCGATCCCCAGCGCCTCGACGACGTCGCCAGTCTCGCGTAGGCCTGCGGTATCGAGGATGGTCACCGGAAGACCGCCGAGGTCCATCCGCACTTCGATCACGTCGCGCGTGGTTCCGGCAATCTCTGACGTGATCGCCGCGTCGCGGCCGGCAAGCCGGTTCAGCAGCGTC
Source organism: Paracoccaceae bacterium (assembly GCA_020425125.1). Taxonomy (GTDB): domain Bacteria; phylum Pseudomonadota; class Alphaproteobacteria; order Rhodobacterales; family Rhodobacteraceae; genus Meridianimarinicoccus. Next base: position 16,823 of record JAGQRV010000052.1, read on the forward strand.
GATTTACCGATATTCGGCGGCCCGATGATCGCAACCTCGAATCCGTCCCGGATTCGCTCAGCCGCGGCGGAACCGGCGAGTTCGGCGTGCAGATCGCTCCGCAGCGCCAGCAGCAACGAACGCACTTCCGGCAGAACATCCTCAGGGACATCCTCCTCGGCAAAGTCGATGCTTGCCTCAAGCAGCGACATCGCCTGGATCATCCGTTCGCGCCAGTTCTCGGTACGTTCACGTAACGCCCCGGACAGGACGCGCAAGGCCTGTCGCCGTTGCGCTTCTGTTTCCGCATCGATCAGATCGGCCAGACCTTCGACCTCGGTCAGATCCAGCCGTCCGTTCTCGAAGGCGCGCCGACTGAATTCCCCCGGCTCCGCCGGCCGAAGGCCTGGACGCATCGACAACGCGCGCAACACGGCGGCGATGGTCGCCCGGCTGCCATGGACATGAAGTTCCGCCGCAGCTTCGCCGGTGAAGCTCGCTCCTTCGGAAAACACAACAACGAGGCCGGAATCGATCAGACCCCCGTCCCCGTCGCGCAAGTTTCTCAGGCTGGTCCGGCGCACTTCCGGCAGGTCACCGGCCAGCGCCCGAACGGCATTATGGGCGCGTGGACCCGAGATGCGGATGACCGCGACCCCGGATTTGCCCTGCGCCGAAGCAAGGGCATATATTGTGTCCATAGCCCAAGAAACACCTAGATCATGAGTTCATGGATTCGAAGAACTCGGAATTGGTCTTGGTCTGCTTGAGCTTCGACAGCAGGAACTCGACGGCGTCCGTGGTCCCCATCGGGTTCAGAATGCGGCGGAGAACGAAGGTCTTCTGAAGGTTCGCCTTGTCGATCAGAAGATCTTCCTTCCGCGTCCCGGACTTCAGGATGTCGATGGCCGGGAACACGCGCTTGTCGGCGATCTTCCGGTCGAGCACCAGTTCCGAGTTCCCGGTGCCCTTGAATTCCTCGAAGATCACCTCGTCCATCCGGCTGCCGGTATCGATAAGCGCAGTCGCGATGATGGTCAGCGAGCCGCCCTCCTCGATGTTACGCGCCGCACCGAAGAAGCGCTTGGGCCGCTGCAGCGCGTTGGCGTCGACACCGCCGGTCAGAACCTTGCCCGAGGACGGCACCACCGTGTTGTAGGCCCGTCCGAGACGTGTGATGGAGTCGAGCAGGATGACGACGTCACGCTTATGCTCCACAAGGCGCTTGGCCTTCTCGATCACCATCTCGGCCACAGCCACATGGCGGGAAGCCGGTTCGTCGAAGGTCGAAGAGATCACCTCCCCCTTCACCGACCGCTGCATGTCGGTCACCTCTTCCGGGCGCTCGTCGATCAGCAGGACGATCAGGTAGCACTCGGGGTGGTTCTTCTCGATCGCGGTGGCGATGTTCTGCAGGATCACCGTCTTGCCGGTCCGCGGCGGTGCCACGATCAGCGAGCGCTGTCCCTTGCCGATCGGTGCCACGATATCGATGACCCGTGCGGTCTTGTCCTTGATCGTCGGATCCTCGATCTCCATCTTCAGCCGCTCGTTCGGATAGAGCGGCGTCAGGTTATCGAAGTTGATCTTGTGCCGGGCGCGCTCCGGATCCTCGAAGTTGATCTTGGACACCTTCGTCAGCGCGAAATAGCGTTCGTTGTCCCTCGGCGCCTGGATCACGCCGTCGACCGTGTCACCCGTGCGCATGGAATATTGCCGGATCATGTCGGGCGAGACGTAGATGTCGTCGGGACCCGGCAGGTAGTTCGCCTCGGGCGACCGCAGGAAGCCGAAACCGTCCTGCACGACCTCGAGAACGCCATCGCCGGAGATCTCCCAGCCCTCATCCGCGCGTTCGCGGAGAATCTGGAACATCATCTCGCCCTTGC
>JAGQRV010000053.1:0-5065 GCA_020425125.1 Paracoccaceae bacterium
TCGCGGTCCTTGCAGGTGCCCGGCTCGGATTCGTCCGCGTTGACGACCAGATAGGCAGGACGCCCGTCGCTCTCCTTCGGCATGAACGACCATTTCAGTCCGGTCGGGAAGCCCGCGCCGCCGCGGCCCCTGAGCCCCGACGCCTTCATCTGGTCGACGATCCAGTCCCGCCCCTTGGCGATGATGTCGGCGGTGCCGTCCCAGTGGCCGCGCTTCCGCGCGCCATCCAGCGTGCGGTCGTGCATGCCGTAGAGGTTGGTGAAGATGCGGTCTTCGTCCTTCAGCATTGCCGTCTCCTTGACTGCCGCCCGCCGTTTCCGTCGGACCGCCGATCCTGCCAAACCTGATAGGTCACCACGAGCGCCCAGAACAGCCCCGCAAGTGCGGCGAAATCGAACAGGAAGGCGAACCGTGCCGGCCAGCCGAACGTCCCGCCCAGAACCTGCGCCCCCATCCAGAGGACCATCGTCCCGGCAATGACCAGCGCCGCCAGACGCGCCTTGCGCGCGGCACGCAGCGCAGGTTCCGTGGCCGTCTCCTGCCGGCTTCCGCTTGTCGCCCTAGTAGACCTCACCGTCTTCTACCCGCTTGGAAAATTCCGTTGATCCGCCCGCGGCCAGCAGCTTCGCCTGCCCGACCCAATCGTCCCTGACGGCGCGCCCCCGGATGCCGGTCAGGTTCTCGTCCACCCAGTCGAGATCCGCCTCGCCCCAGCCCGCGATCTGGTCGAAATGCCAGAACCCGGCATCGTTGAGCGCCGCTTCCAATTTCGGGCCCACGCCCTTGATCATCTTCAGGTCGTCCGCCTGCCCCTGCCGCGGCCCGGCCAGCGTGGCGGGACGCGGTGAACCGCCGTCGGTCCCGGGCGCGCCCCCCGACGTGGCGCCATCGGGCGCCGCCCCGGCCGGCGAGCCGATCTCGGGCGGTTCTTCCGACCGTACTGCCGCCGTATCCGAGTCAGTCGCGGCGCCAGCATCACCCGCCCCACCCACGACGTCCCCGGTTTCGCTCTCGGCCAGAGGCGTCACCGGCGCGACCAGATCCTCCACGACCTCGGCCGCCGCCGTTTTCGGCAGCAGGATCAGCAGGGCGGCGAAGGCGGCAAGTCCGAACAGAACGCCCCAGAGACCGGCAACCAGAAAGCCGCTGCCGCCCGCGACCATGACGGCCATCATCGCGACCACGCCGACGAAGGCGCCGAACATGGCGGCTTCGGACAACACGGCGCTTGGCGGTCTTTCCACGGTCATTCGATCTCTCTCCACCCGGTCGTCTCGGCAGCGGGCCGCAGACATCCGTCACTTGGTCAGTTCGCTGCCCGCCTTGGCAGGACGCGGGACGTCACTCGGACGCGCCCTCGGCGATCCAGGGCGTTCTGAGCGGCACTTCCGTCCCGTCGATCCGCTTCAGCGTGTCGCCGATCCCGGTCGCCAGCGCGACCGAGGCGTTCTGCGGTGCGCGGTTCTCGGCATGTTCGGTCAGCGAGGTCAGCTCGCCCTTCGGCTCTGACGCATAGCGGCCGTTCTGCGGACCCGGCGCCGGCACCTCGCCCGCCGCCATCCGGTCCAGCAGGTCGGCCAGGATCTCCGGCGTCAGATCCTCGTAATAGTCCTTGCCGATCTGCGCCATCGGCGCATTGGCACAGGAGCCGAGGCACTCCACTTCTTCCCAGCTGAACTTGCCGTCCCCACTCAGCGTATGGGCCTTCTGCGCGATCTTTTCCTTGCACACCGCGACCAGATCCTCGGCACCGCAGATCATGCACGACGTGGTGCCGCAGATCTGCACATGCGCGACGCTTCCGACAGGCGCGAGCTGGAACATGAAGTAGAAGGTCGCCACTTCGAGCGCCCGGATATGCGCCAGACCGAGCATGTCGGCGACATATTCGATGGCGGGGCGGGTCAGCCAGCCCTCCTGCTCCTGCGCTCGCCACAGAAGCGGTATGATCGCGCTCGCTTGCCGGCCGGCCGGATACTTGGTGATCTGCGCCTCCGCCCAAGCCTGGTTGGCCGGCGTGAAGGCGAAGCTTTCGGGCTGTTCGTGGTGCAGGCGGCGCAGCATCAGGCGGCTCCGTTCATTGAGGCGGCAAGGGCGAGCACGCTGACCAGCAGCGCCCCCAGCCCGGCGGCCAGGTGTTTGCGGTACGAATGCCCGGCGCGGGCATAGATGACGGCATCCCCCAGGCCGGGAACGGCGAGGATCGCGAAGGTTACCGCAACGACCGTCATGTTCCCCGACAGCGCCGCCGTCAGCGCGAATAGCGCCAAGGCCGCATACCGGTCGGCCATGACCAGAGGCAGAAGCTCCAGCCTATGCGTCGCCTGCGGCAGCGCCTTCGCCGGGGACAGCGCGAAAAGCAGCCCGATATAGGCCGGGATCATCGCGCCGATCAGGGCGAGGGTTATGACCACGGGTACGCCCATGCCTTACCGGTCGACCTCTCCGAACACGATGTCGAGCGTGCCGATGATCGCCGCCACGTCGGCCAGCATGTGGCCCTTCGAGATGTGGTCCATCGCCTGCAGATGCAGGAAGCCCGGTGCGCGCAGCTTGGCGCGGTACGGACGGTTGGTGCCATCGGCCACCAGGTAGACGCCGAACTCACCCTTCGGCGCTTCGACAGCGGCATAGACCTCGCCCGCTGGGACGTGGAAGCCTTCCGTGTAGAGCTTGAAGTGATGGATCAGCGATTCCATCGACGTCTTCATGTCGCGGCGGCGGGGCGGGGTGATCTTGCCGCGGGCAAGAACCTCGCCCTGGTTTTCCGGCTGCCGGAGCTTTTCGCAGGCCTGCTTGATGATCTTGGTCGACTCGCGCATCTCGGCCATCCGGACGAGGTAGCGGTCGAAGCAGTCGCCGTGCTTGCCGACCGGGATCTTGAAGTCGAACTCGTCGTAGCATTCGTAAGGCTGCGACCGGCGCAGGTCCCAGCCGAGGCCGGAGCCGCGCACCATCACGCCCGAGAATCCCCAGTCGAGGATCTCCTGCTCGCTCACCACGCCGATATTGACGTTGCGCTGCTTGAAGATGCGGTTTTCCGTCAACAGCCCGTCGAGGTCGTCAAGGACCCGCGGGAACGCGTCCGCCCAGGTGTCGATGTCGTCGATCAGTTCCGGGGGCAGATCCTGATGCACGCCGCCGGGGCGGAAATAGGCGGCGTGGAGCCGCGCCCCGCAGGCGCGCTCGTAGAACACCATCAGTTTCTCGCGCTCTTCGAAGCCCCAGAGCGGCGGCGTGAGCGCCCCGACGTCCATCGCCTGTGTGGTGACGTTCAGCAGATGGTTCAGGACACGGCCGATCTCGGAATAGAGCACCCGGATCAGGCTGGCGCGGCGCGGGATCTTCGTGCCGGTCAGCTTCTCGATGGCCAGGCACCAGGCGTGTTCCTGGTTCATCGGCGCCACGTAGTCGAGCCGGTCCAGATAGGGCAGGTTCTGCAGGTACGTGCGGCTCTCCATCAGCTTCTCGGTGCCGCGATGGAGCAAACCGATATGCGGGTCGCAGCGCTCGACCAGTTCGCCGTCCAGCTCCAGCACCAGACGCAGCACCCCGTGTGCCGCCGGGTGCTGCGGCCCGAAATTGATGTTGAAATTGCGGATCTTTTGTTCGCCGGTCAGGGCGTCGTCGAATTTCGTACCGTCCATGCCTTCGCCCCCTAGATCAGTTACGCACCCGCGCGGCCATGAGCCAGAGCAGCGCCAGCACCCCGAAGGGCAGAAGCGCCGCCAGCGACCACCATGGATTGAATCCATGGGCGGGCAGCAGTTTCATCAGCGGAATCACGGTCAGGACCGCGACCGCCAGATAGATGAGCGCCCCCATCATCCGGCCACCCCCGCCGCCCGCGCCTTTGCATCGGCCTTGGCCTGGAACCGCGCCGTCTGGACCAGAGCCCGCTGGTGTCGTCCCTCGCCGATCAGGTCCATGCCGTCACTCAGCGACACGTCGAAGCGGATGAATCGTCCGTCCAGCTCTGCCACCCGGCTGGTCACCGTCACCGTCATCCCCGGCGGCGTCGCCGCGACGTGGCTGATATCCACGCGGACCCCAAGCGAGCATTCGCCGTCCTCGTAATACGGGGCGATCTGTTCGCAGCAGGCCCATTCCATCAGCCCGACCATGTAGGCCGTGGCGAACACATCGGGCATCCGGGCCAGCAGGGCGGCATCGTCGAACAGCCGCGAAACGGTCTCGTCCTCCCGTACCACCCGCGAAAAGGTGGCCGTGTCGCCTATGGCGAGGCCCGGCTTCACTCAGGACCCCTTTGCCGCGGTCTTCTCGTCTCCCGGCAGGATGTACTTCGCCCCTTCCCAGGGCGACATGAAATCGAACAGCCGGTATTCCTGCACAAGCTTCACCGGTTCGTAGACGACGCGCTTCTGCTCCTCGTCGTAGCGGACCTCGACATAGCCGGTGGTCGGGAAATCCTTGCGCAGCGGATAGCCGCGGAAGCCGTAATCGGTCAGGATGCGCCGCAGGTCGGGATGGCCCGAGAACAGGACCCCGAACATGTCGAAGACCTCGCGCTCGAACCAGTTTGCCGCCGGGAAGATGCCGGTCAGGGACGGCACCATCTCGTCCTCGCGAACCTCGACGCGGACGCGGATGCGCTGGTTCTGGTACATCGACAGGAACTGGTAGACCACGTCGAAGCGCTTTTCGCGCTGGGGCCAGTCGATGCCGGTGATGTCGACCAGCGTCGAGAAGCGGCAGGTCTGGTCGGCCTTCAGGAAATCGCAGAACCCCACCAGAGAGGCGAGCGTCACGGTGACGTTGAGTTCGCCGTAAGCGATCTCCGTCGCCAGCACGGAATCGGGTCGGGCCTGCTCCAGATGGGCGGCAAGTTCGCGAAGCTGTTCGGTCATGGCGTTCCCCTCGAACCTTGCCCCTCAGCGCACCAGCGTGCCGGTGCGGCGGATCTTGCGCTGCAATTGCAGAAGTCCATAGAGCAGCGCCTCGGCGGTCGGCGGACAGCCGGGAACATAGATGTCGACCGGCACCACCCGGTCGCAGCCGCGGACAACCGAATAGCTGTAATGGTAGTAGCCGCCGCCATTGGCGC
>JAGQRV010000053.1:5116-5570 GCA_020425125.1 Paracoccaceae bacterium
AGCGCCGGCGCCATCTTGTTGGTGAGCGTCCCGGCGACGATCATCACGTCGGACTGGCGCGGGCTGGCCCGCGGGGCGATCCCGAAGCGCTCGGCATCGTAGCGCGGCATCGAGGTATGCATCATCTCGACCGCACAGCAGGCGAGGCCGAACGTCATCCAGTGCAGGCTGCCGGTCCGCGCCCAGTTGATGATGTCCTCGGCCGAGGTCAGGAGGAATCCCTTGTCCTGAAGCTCGCGGTTGAGTGTCTGCGTGGCGACCTCACGATCGGCGCCGGCCGCGTTGGCGGACGTGCTCACTCCCATTCCATCGCCCCCTTCTTCCATTCATAGGCGAAGCCCACCGTCAGCACGGCGAGGAAGACCATCATCGACCAGAAGCCCATGTCGCTCATGTCCTTGAAGGCCACCGCCCAGGGAAACAGGAACGCCACCTCGAGGTCGAAGATGATGAA
>JAGQRV010000053.1:5616-13338 GCA_020425125.1 Paracoccaceae bacterium
CGTCGAAGGCGTTGAAGCCGCATTCGTAGGCGCTGACCTTCTCGGGATCCGGGTTGCGCACCGCCAGGATCACGGCGGCGAGGATCAGAACCAGCCCAAGACCGATCGCCACCGCAAGAAAGATCAGGATCGGCAGGTACTCTCGCAGGAGCATTTCCACGGCTTTCGGCCTCCTGTCTTGGGCGCGATGGCGCAATCGACTCCGGTCTAACCCCATGCCCGAAGGCGGTCAACCAAGCCTGCAGCGGCGGCGCCTGAAAATCCGTCCTGTTTTCATGTGCTTGAATGTTCCCGGCCAGATCAAGCGCCGTAATGACGCAGGAACGCGTGAGAATCGAGGCCCATCGCGGCGGGAGCCCGGACGACCGCTCGGCAACCCTTAGCCGTGGCGAGCGGCTTGATTGAGTGCCTTGCCGGACGTAAGGTTAACGCATGGTTGCAACCGGGAGGAGCGCCATGCCATTCTTCCTTCCGCCCCTCGTGTCGCTCGCCGTATCGGTGCTCCCCAACCTCGCCAAGCGGGTGGCAGACAATGTTCTGCCGGGCGTCGAAACGAAACTGACAAATACCGTGAAGGAAGTACTCGGGACCGATGACATCGCGGTCGCCGAGGAAAAGCTGCAGGATCCCAAGGTCGCTGCCGAATTACGCGTGCGGCTCGCCGAGATCGAAGTCGAGGCCGACAAGGTCGAGGCAGACCGCGAGGCGGCGAAGAGACAGGCGGAGCTGAACCGGTTCAAGTCGGAACTCGCCGATACACAGAACGCACGCAGCACGTTGGTCCAACTCGCCGAATCCGGAAGCGATCTGAAATGGGCGCCGGCTGCGGTTTCACTCGTCGTGGTGGTGGGTTTCTTCGGCACCCTCTTCTACCTAATCTATCTGCTACGCCATCCTGCGGCCGGCGGCACCAACAACGACGCCGTCATCCAGATCGTCAACATCGCTGTCGGCGCGCTGACGGCCGGATTTGCCACCGTCGTCAGCTTCTGGCTCGGATCGTCGCAGGGCTCTCGCGACAAGGACCGGTTGAACATCCGCAGCCAACAGGCGGCCAGCGCGGTCGCCACCGAGCAGAGCAGACAAACCGCGCAACTGATCGGACAGATTGCTTCCGCTCCGCCGAGGCAGATTACCGCGGCGGCCCCACCTCAGGCGGGCAAAGGCACGAAGGACGCGCGCCAGTTTCGCCGGTGCGTGGATCTGGTTCTCGGATTCGAGGGCGGCTTCTCAGATCATCCCGCGGATCCCGGTGGGGCAACGAACATGGGTATCACCATGGCGACGCTGACAGCCTGGCGGAAAAAGATGGCTGAGCCCGGTGTGGCCGTTTCCGTGACGGTCGACGACGTACGCAATCTGGACCGCGACGAAGCCATCGACATCTACCGCGCCAATTACTGGAACGCCCTGAACTGCGACAACCTGCCGGCCGGTGTGGATCTCGTCGTGTTCGATTTCGGCGTGAATGCAGGCCCCGTCCGGTCGGCAAAGATGCTTCAGAAGGTCGTGCACGTGGATCAGGACGGGCAAGTCGGCAAAATCACCACCGGAGCAGCAGATTCAATTGATCCGGCGCACATTATCAACGCGTTCGACAGTGAGCGAATGGATTTCTATCGCTCACTCTCTACCTTCGAGACATTCGGGAAGGGCTGGACCCGCCGGACCCAGGAGATCGGCTCGGCTGCACTGGAGATGGCAAACGGGTGACCTTGTCCCCGGCACCGGCCCGGTCCGGAGGCCGCGTCATTCGCCCCGGATCACCCAGTCGCGGAAATCAAGCACGCGGTTCGCCGTCCGGTCCAGCTGGCATTCTCCCGCCATGAGGACCCGGATAGAGCCGTCGAGCCAGCGTTGGTACGTCCAGGCGCAATCGGCATCACGGAACGCGATCCAGGCACGCTGGGCCTCACGAGCGATCTTCACGCTGGCGCCGTCTTCACTGTAGGTGATGCCGTCCATCTTGTACGTCTCGTCGAGCTGCCTGGCCAACGCCAGGACCTCGGGCCAGAACTCGTTGAGCAGCGAGTCCCATGCCGCAATCTCGTCCAGCTGGCATCGGGACAGGGACAGAGTCGTCTGGTCACTCGCCGCCTGGCACGGATCGGAAACGGCGTGGATGCATGTCGCCTCCTCCTTCCGGTTCGACTTCCCCTCAAGACAGGACTTGAGCACCGCGACTCCGTCGGTCGCCGGTGCATCCGCCGAGTCGGTGGCGGGCGCCGGACCGGCGGACACGGCCACGCAGAGCGACGCAAGGATCAGAGCTGCCAGCTTCATTCTGCCGCCGTTCCTGTTGCCGCCTGCCGCAGTGCCGGATTGCCGGGAGCCCGTTCCAGTTCGTCGCGGATTATCCGGGCGATCAGGGCGCAATCGTCGAGGCTGAAGGTCAGGGGCAGGCGCATGTCGATAAGCTCCGCGAGGATGCGATCCGTGCGTGGCAGGGGGTCGGGCGACGCGTAGCGCCAGTGATCGTAGCGCGACGTGAACCCTTGCGGGCGGGCAGCGCCGAACCATTTCAGTTCCACGCCGCGGGCGGCACAGTTGGCGACAAGCGCCGCGATGGCGGCGGCGTCCCAGCCGGGCAGAAGAGCCTGGATCGACGACCCGACGAAGGCCTCGGCCGCGGGGCGCGGGATCAGGTGCAGTCCGGGCGCCCCCGCCAAACCCGCTTCCACCGCCCGGTAGCGCTCCGCCCAGGCGGCACAGTTCCGAGCGAGGCCGCGCAGCTGAGGACGCAGGATCGCCGCACGCAGATTGTCCATTCGGGCCGAGAGGTTCGGACACTCCCAGATCGGCTCCTCGAAAGCGTCCGGCCCCGGCGCCGCCGTGTGTCGGTCGTACAGCATGTACGAGCCCGACAGCATCGTCGCCCGCGCCATCAGGGCGGCATCATCGGTGACGAGCAATCCGCCCTCGCCCGAGTTCATGTGCTTGTAGGTCTGCGTCGAATAGCAGCCGGCGATGCCGTGGCGCCCGGACGGCACGCCGTTCCAGCGGGCGCCCATGGTGTGGGCGCAATCCTCGATCACCTGCACTCCGGCGCGGTCGCAGAGCGCCATCAGCCGATCCATGTCGGCAATGTGCCCGCGCATATGCGACAACAGCAGAAAGCGCGCGCGGCCGAGCTTGCCCTCCAGGTCATCAAGGTTGATGGTCAGACGCTCGGTCGTCTCGACGAAGACGGGCTGCGCGCCCGCGCCCGCAACGGCACCGGGAACCGGCGCCAGCGTGAAGGCATTGGTCAGGACCGACTCTCCCGGACGGACCCCTACAGCCCTGAGCGTGATCGCCAGCGCCTGCCCCCCCGACGCGACCGCAAGGCAGTAGCGTGCGCCAGTTGCGGCGGCGAACTCCCGCTCCAGAGCGCCGGTCTCGCCTTCCTCTCCCGCCGAAAGGTTATAGCGGTGGAGCCGCCCCGACCGCAGCACGGCCAATGCCGCCGCCTCGGCTTCGGGCGGAACGGGAAGCTGCTGCGTGAAACTGCCGCCGAACGTCTCCTGCATGGCCGAAGGCTCGCCGATCCGCCTGGACGGGTCAAGGATGCGCGGTCCGCGCTCGCGCTGGCAATGTCTGGCTTACTGTGGGCAGCACCCGTCCGGTCGGGGTCAGCCCAGCGGCAGAAGCGGCGCAACGACCGCCTCCAGACTGTCGAAATCGTCGAGCAGCGCGTCGGGGGACCAGCTTGCGACGTTCCGCCCGTCGGGGCCGAACGTGACGAGGATGCAGGGGATCCCTGCGGCGCGCGCGGTATCGCGGTCGGTCTCGGTATCGCCGACAAGAACTGCGCGCGCGGGATCGCCGCCGGCCCGCCGCACCGCCTCGGTGAAGGGCGCCGGGTCGGGCTTGCGTACAGGGAGCGTGTCCGCCCCGACCAGCGCGCCGAACGCATCGCGCAGCCCCAGCCGGACAAGCAATGCCTCGGCCAGCGCCTCGGGCTTGTTGGTACAGACCGCCGTGCGATAGCCCGCCGCCCGCAACCGTGCCACCGCCTCCGCCGCGCCGGGATAGAGCCGGGTCTGGATGTCGAGCGCGTCGCCATAAGCTGCAAGGAAAGGCCGGTAGCCGGCCTCGACATCGGCCTCGCCGAAGCTGCTCCCGGCCCGCGAATACCCGAGCCTCAGCATGGCGCGCCCGCCCCGGAACGCCGTCGAGCGGTCCGTCGCGGGATCCAGCAGATCGCCGAGCCCACGGTCCCGGAACACCCGGTTGGCGGCGGCGATCAGGTCGGCAGACGTGTCCGCAAGGGTCCCGTCGAGATCGAATACCACCGTCGCCATCGTCCGCTCCCGCACCAGGCACGGCGACGCCTTAGCCCGAACCGCCGCCCGAGCCAAGCCTGCCGGCGCGCGTGCCGGTCAGTCGACCGGCCCCCAGTCCGGCCCCGGATCGTACAGCCTGATCGCGTCGGCCACCGCGAGAGTATCCTCGCCCAGGTCTGCCTCCAGCACTTCTCCGTTCTCGCTGACGAGGAACGTGTTGATCCCGGTCTCGCCATAGACCGCGGGAAAGGCGATCAGCGCATGACCCGCCAACATGTGGCCGTTCACCAGATAGGACATTTCCCCGCCCGGCGCATCCGGCCCCTGCCCGTCGAGGATGCGGTAGAAGTAGCCCGCATATGGATCCGGCGCATGATCAGCTTCGCCATCGTTGAAACCGTCCGCGGACGCCCGCGCCATGCGGATGCCCACCGGACTGTCCTCGCCGTCCCAGTAGAGCCCGTCATGCGCACCGTCCGACGAGATCACCGACGCAGCGAATTCCATCACGCCGTCACCGTCATGATCGACGAGCCGATATTCCGCCTGCAGATCCACATAGGCCTGCAGCAGCGCGATCACGTCGAGTTCGTTCAGGCCGATCTCGCGGTCCTGCAACTCCTCGCGCCCTGCTTCGATGTCGAAATGCCAGCTGCCGTCATCGCTCACCAGCGGGATCGGAAACGGCCAGCCATCGGCGCCAAGAAGGATGTCGACGCCGCCTTCGTCTCGTGGGCCGAAGCGGTACCCCGCTCCGTAGGCGTCGAGCAGACGCGCCCGATGCTCGCTGTCGAGTTCCGGCTCTCCGGTGAAGAGAAGATCCTCGGCCTCCGGGCCGAAGACGGTCAGCAGGGCTTCGTGGTCCCGCGCCTCGAGCGCCGCGACCATCGCGTCGAGCGCGTCCTGCGGAGAGGCGTAGTCGGCCGGCTCGGCCGAGGCTGCCGCCCCGGCGACGGTCACAACCAGAGCGAGGGCCTGGATCCGGAACATCGCGGTCACCTCCGCTTCGCTTTGTGCTTGCCCGAGACCTTCTTGCCCCGGTTCGTGGCGGCTTTGGTCCGGCTCGCCGAGGCATTTTTCGAGAGCGCCTGTCCCTTGGGCTTCTTGATCTTGGCACTGTCGGCCTTGAGCGCGGCCGGCTTGGTCGCCGCGCCCGGCTTCTTGGCAACGGAAGGCTTCTTTGCCGCCGCCTTGGCGCGAAGATCGCCGTTTCCGCCCCCCTTGGCAGCCGCTTTGGCGCGCAAATCGCCGCCGCCTCCTTTGGCAGCCGCCTTGTCGCGCAAATCACCCCCGCCCTTGGCTGCCGCCTTGTCGCGCAAGTCGCCGCCACCCGCACCGGCTCCGGCCTTGTCGCGCAATGTGCCGCCCGAAGGCGCCCGGGTGTCGCGGATCGCCGCCGCACGGGCCTGAGCCGCGCCGTCCCCGCGATCGATCTTCGGTCTGTCGATCCGGCCTGCCCCGATTGCGGCAGCACCGGCCCCCGCCGCCAGCCCGGCAACGGCATCGCCGCGGCTGATATCGGCCGTGCCGGTCTGGCGCGCAAGCTTGTCGCGGAGCGCGTCGCTGCGCCCTGTGGCCTGATCGAAATGCAGCCCCGCGCCGCCGGCATCGCGCCGCGCCGTAATCTTGTCGCGCGCTTCCGCACGGTCTCTGGCATCCGGCTTCCAGGCGATCTTGTCGCGGTCGATGCTCAGATCCCGGTCACCGAAATTGATGTCCCCGTCCACGTCGATATCGATGTCCGGGTTGCGGACGATCGGCCCGCCGTCCCAGCCGCCGCAATTGCGGCAGCCCCAGTAACGATCCCAATCGTCGTCATCGTCGAAGATCGCGTCGATCAGCGCCACTGTCCCGAAGGCGACCGCACCGCCGACCAGAACATCCGCCACATCGAGCCCGTAGGTCTGCGGATAGACCTGCTGCGCGGAGTATTGCGGGACATAGACGGTCTGGGGATTGGTCGGCGTGATCACCACCACGTCGCTGCCATCCGCAGCCGGTTCGGTCTCGACAGTCTGTTCCGGCCCGCTCAGCAAGGCGCCGGAATTGATCGCCTCCTGGCGCATGACCTGCACCGCGTTCAGCACGTCGTCGCTTTGCGCCAGCATGGCGTCGCCCATGGTCTCGGTCCATTCGATATGGGTCGCCATGTTCGACACGACTTCGGGAAAGGCGGTCGCCAGGACCGCAACGGACGGATCCCAGTCCTGCGCCTCGATCTCGGGTTTCAGTTCGGAAGCGTCGCGCCCGACATTGTCTTCGAGAAACCTTTCCGCCTTCACGACGTCGAGCGGCTGGGTCGCACCGACCAGGATCTGGATGAGAAGCGTATCCGGATAGAGTGCGACCGGTGCCACCAGCCGTTCGAGTTCGGCCTGGGTCAGAAGGGCATCCCCTGCCTCGTCCCCGCTTGCGGCCTGATCGGCCGCCGCGTCCGGCGGCGGCGCTGCGGAATCTCCCGGATCGGGCGCGTCGGTCTGGGCCACCGCGATGCCTGCGGCGAGAACCGCGACGGCGGTGACCCCAGAGCGCAGGACGCTTGCCGGGCGCATGAAACTGTCCATCCAGATCATCCCTCCCTGATGATGACGTTAGCCTAGACCGCTCAAGGACTTGTGAGAAGAGGCGCTTTGCCGAAGGCCGGCTTGGACTTCCGGAGAATCTGCGGATAACGTTAGCACCTCACTGGCATGAACGGCACCGATGACGGCACCCCTGATCGATCCATTCCAGCGCGCGATCCGCTATCTCAGGATCTCGGTCACCGACCGGTGCGACTTCCGCTGTGTCTACTGCATGTCCGAGCACATGACGTTCCTGCCCAAGCGCGAATTGCTGACGCTGGAAGAACTGGACCGGATGTGCAGCACCTTCATCGGCCTCGGCGTGCGCAAGCTCCGCGTGACCGGCGGCGAGCCGCTGGTCCGACGGGACATCCTGACTTTCTTTCGGGCGATGTCCCGGCATCTGGACTCAGGCGCGCTGGACGAACTCACGCTTACCACCAATGGCTCGCAACTCGAACGGTTCGCGGGGGAGTTGGCAAGCGCCGGCGTACGGCGGGTGAATGTCTCGCTCGACACGCTCGACCCGGAGAAATTCGCTGCGATCACGCGGTGGGGCCGGCTCGATCAGGTCCTGCGCGGGATCGACGCGGCACACGCCGCCGGCCTGCGGGTCAAGATCAACACGGTCGCGCTGAGGGGCGTGAACGAGGACGAGCTTTTCACGCTCGTGGACTGGTGCGCGGCCCGCGACCTCGATCTGACCTTCATCGAGGTCATGCCGATGGGCGACCTCGGAGAGGAGGATCGGCTGGCGCAGTACTGGCCGCTCACCGATCTGCGCGCGCAGCTGGCCGGACGTTTCACGCTGACCGATCTGACCGAACGCACTGGCGGCCCCGCGCGCTATGTCCGCCTGGGGGAGACCGGGCAGAAGATCGGCTTCATCACGC